>JAFUDJ010000043.1 GCA_017459445.1 Prevotella sp.
AAAAATATTTGACATACGCAAGTTGTTTACCTGATAATCAGTGTGTTGCGACAATATTTCCTTGCTAGACAAGTCGAAGTGGATTTCGTGTATAAAACAGACGTCTTTAGTCAACTTTTAGGCTTTACAGACTACTAGTAATGGGGAGTCGGCAATTAACGCAGACAACTGGGCTATCACGCCTGCCATAAAGATATATGAATCAACTATACTGAGTTTTCAACTTGCTTATGGTGATGATGCCTACCCTGATCAGGTAGGTGTCTATGTGGGCGAGACTGCTAATGTCAATGAAATGACTGAGGTGTTACCACTGACAAGTTTCTCTCGAACAGAAAATCTCCAATTCAATGAGGAGACAGTGGACCTGAGTGCCTTCGCCGGGAAAACCTGCTACATTGCCTTCCGGCATCAAGACTATGACAAATGGTTAGTGCTTATTGATGACGTTACTGTCTATACAACCGCCACGTATGACCTGACGCTGGCCGACGGCAGCGATGACCACGGCACGGTGGCCTTCACCGTGGGCGGCGAAACGGTCACCCAGGCCAAGAAGGACGACGTGGTGACCGTGAGCGTGACACCCAACGAGGGGTACTCGGCGAAGGACGTGACGGCAAAAACCTCGTCGGAAGAGGCCGTTTCTATGTCTAACGGCGAAAACGGATGGACGTTCACCATGCCTGAGGCCAACGTAACGGTCACGGTGACTTATACGAAGAACCTGCAGGACGCTTGGATTCAGGCCATCGCCGACCAGACTTGGACGGGCAGTGCCATTGAGCCGACCATCGAGGTGAAGGACGGCGAAACCACGCTCGTTTTGAATACCGACTACACCGTGGCCTACTCTAACAACGTGGAGACAGGCGCCGCCACCGTGACCGTCACAGGTACGGGCAACTACAGTGGCACAGCTACCGCCAACTTTACTATCGTGGCCGACAAGAGCGCGCTGAACACCGCCATCACCGAGGCCGAGACCTACTACAACAGCATCAGCGAGAGCAACCCCAACGCTGCCGCCGTGCTCTTGGAGGCTATCAACGCTGCCAAGGCCGTGAAGGACAATGCCGACGCTACACAGTCGGAGATTGAGACCGCCGCACAGACGCTGAACGATGCCCTGAACGCTGCCAAGGCCGACGTGGCTCTGAAGCGCATCACGCTGACCATCCCCGCCAAGAGCTACATGGCCCGCATCGATGCCGACAAGCGCCAGATAGAGAATGCCGTTGCAGGCGTAAAACTCTTCTCTGTGAATAACGTGAGCAACACGGAGGTGGAACTGACCGCCGAACTGAGCGTGATAGCCGCCAAGATGCCTTACTTCATCTACAACGACAACGACACGGAGGTTGAGGTGAGCATCATCGTGAGCAGCGAGGACGCTGACAACGTGCAGTATGACAGCGAGCACTTCAAGGGTACGCTCGTGGACAAGACGTTCACCGACGAGGACATGGAGGAGTACGACCACTACGTGCTCAATGGCGGCAGCAGCTTCGTATGGGTGAAGGATGCCGGCACGCTGTCCGCTGGCAAGTGCTGGATTGAACTCATTCCGACATCGGCCGCCCATGCCCGTGCCCGTCGTCTGAGCATCGTCCATGAGGGCGAGACCACAGGCATCAGCACCGTCAAGACAGCTGCCGACACTAAGGAAGGCGAGTGGTACGACCTGAGCGGACGCCGCGTCGCCCAGCCTGCTAAGGGTATCTATGTGAAGAATGGCAAGAAGGTCATCGTGAAATAAGACCGACACATGAGGAGCCACGGAGAGCCGGTGCTGAAATGTTTCCGCACTCCGTGGCATATCGTATCTTTGCACACAATATACGACAGACACTTAAGAAACAACCATTTGATTAAGCGAGAGCAAAACAAGCTTGCTTGCTTTGCCGAGCGTGAAAATGGTCGCATGAAATGCAACAAATATCTTTTTTTAATTCACTTCAAGTTTAACAATTAAAAAAACTAAACGCTTATGAAGCAAAAAGTATTTTCAATTCTCGCCCTGCTGCTCGTGGCAGCGACGGGCGCGTGGGCACAGAAAAGAGGTGGCATAAATGACGATGCATCCGTCGCCAAGGCACGTATCATGGCTAAGGCACCACGCCGTGCATCAGCCATACCCACCAATGCTACGATACTGTACCAGCAGAACTTTGACGGCACAAATGACATCAATGAACTTGGATGGACATTCGTAGACAACGACGGTGACGGACGCAATTGGACGATGTCAATCAACGGCAAATATGACTATGACATTCATGATTTTCCATCAGAAACTTGTACATCAGTCCCCAACTCTCTGTATTCACAGTCATTTACTGATGATGGGTATTCGTTATTTGACGCAGACAACTGGGCTATCACGCCTGCCATAGAGATATATGAGTCAAGTATACTGAGTTTTCAACTTGCTTATGGTAATCCTACCTACCCTGATCAGGTAGGTGTCTATGTGGGCGAGACTGCTAATGTCAATGAAATGACTGAGGTGTTAGCACCGACAAGTTTCGATCGAACAGACAAACGCCAATTCAATGAGGTGACAGTGGACCTGAGTGCCTTCGCCGGGAAAACCTGCTACATTGCCTTCCGGCATAAAGACTATGACAATTATTTAGTGTTTATTGATGACGTTACTGTCTATACAATCTCCCACGACCTGACGCTTGCCGACGGCAGCGAGGACCACGGCACGGTGGCCTTCACCGTGGGCGGCAATGCCGCCACGCGGGCCAAGAAGGACGACGTGGTGACCGTGAGCGTGACTCCCAACGAGGGCTACTCGGCGAAGGACGTGACCGTACGCGCCTACACCTCATGGGAGGCTGCCGGTGCACGCCGCCGCTCTGCCCCCGGACTGGTGAGCGACATCACCGTGACGAAGAATGAAGAGAACGGCACATGGCAGTTCACCATGCCTGAGCCCAACGTGTGGGTAGTGGTGACTTATTCGAAGAACCTGCAGGACGCATGGATCGAGGCCATCGCCGAGCAGACCTACACGGGCGAGGCCATCGAGCCTGCCGTCACCGTGAAGGACGGCGAGACTACACTCGTTTTGAACACCGACTACACCGTGACCTACTCGAACAACACGAATGCCGGAACGGCTACCGTGACCATTACTGCCGTCGCTGGCTCTGACTACAGCGGAACGGCCTCGAAGACGTTCAACATCGCGAAGGCCGACATCACCATGACCACGGCTCCCGCAGCCGTCAGCGGTCTAGTCTATTCGGGCGAGGCACAGACGCTCATCACCGCCGGTGTGGCATCGTTTGGCACCGTGGTCTATTCATTGGACGGCACGAACTTCAGCGA
>JAFUDJ010000044.1 GCA_017459445.1 Prevotella sp.
AGGTAGCCGGCGAACTTTTGTTTGTTTTGGGCCTGCACTGTAAGTGTCAGCCCTAATAGCATTAATAAAAATAGTCTTTTCATTTTCGTTCTATTTTTCTACAAACGTGTTGAATGAATGGGCGGCAAGAGTTGCGGTGAGGTAACGCTTGCCCACGGGAATACTAAGTTCACGAGCCTCGTTGTTGGTGTTGCCGCAGATGACGACACGCTTGCCGTCTGGCCGCTGGAAAACAATGGCCTGCAGACCGTCTTTTATCGGATAGAAAGCGAGGAGGGTGCTGCCCGGCTCAACGAAGTGGGAGAAGTGCTTGTAGGCGTAATACTCAGGGGTGTAGCGATAGGTAGCCCCCTCCCGACCTCCCCCTGTAGGGGAGGTGATTACCTGCACGAGAGCGTTCTGCTTCCAGCCCCAGGCACTGCGGCCCTGGTTGCAAAGGATGAAGTTCCAGTTGTAGTACTCATCGCAGCCGCGACCGATGTACTCGTGTAGCAGGTAGAAGGTGTGCTCGCCAGCGCGCCAGTCCATCTGGCCGTTGCCGCACTCGCTCTCGCTGCTCACCATGTGAAGGTCGGGGTGGTGTTCGCGCATATAGTCAAGGTTCTCACGACCTTCCCACTGAAAGCCGAGACCCTCCACACAGCCTTGCAGTCCGTTGACGATGCGTTGCACGTAGTCCTGCCGGTTGGTGTTGAACGTGCCCACATAAAGCTTCACCTCGGGATGTTTTGCGCGTAATGTGGGCGCCAGATATTCCTTGTTGAAACGTATCGTACCTTCAGCCGTCCATGCGCAGCCAGGGTAGGGCGTATAGCTGTACGCCTCGTTCTGGTACATCACCATGTCGATAGGTATGTTTTCCCCGGCATAAAGGTCGATGAAGCGACAGAACATATTGGCGTAAGCCTGCAAGTAGCGCGGGTCCTGAATGAAATAGTTCTGCGATGCCAGTTTGCGAGGGAACAGTCCCTTGCGCTCGCCCAGGAACTGCATCTCGTTGGGATCGGGCTGCCCGCCGTCGTCAAAGAGCAGGTAGTCCTTCTCCTTGGGCTGTGTGTTGAACGGGCTGCTGGCCACGGGGTAGTCTTGGTTGATCTTCATCCATGCGGGGGGAGACCATGGTGACACCCAGAAAGTCATGGCGGGTTGCCATCGCTGCGCCATCTTGATGAGCTGGATGACGTTCTCCTTGTCATGCTCGATGTTGAAGTACTTCAGCGCGAAGTCGCCTGCCACGGTGTCGCATGAGTACCACGCACGACTGTAGTCGTTGGCGTTCATCGAGAGCCGTCCGCGTGTGAATCGCAGGTCGCCATCGGGTGCGAAGATGTCGTGCATGATCCGCTCCTGCTCCTCCGGTTTCAGCAGTCGGATGGCATCGAGGTCAAGCTCGTTGAAGCAGGTGCCCCAGGCGCGGAAGGTGGTAGGCCGCCCCTTGTCCCCCGAAGAGGACGCTATGGCATTGTTCGCTGACTGCACGACTATCGAAATGCCCTTGGGGGCACTATGGGTGGCTACTTTCACCTTGCCTTTCGTCTGCCACGATGCTTGTTCCGTTGTGGTGTACTGCGTGAACGTCTGTGCATGGATGTTCACGGCAAGTGTTAGGATAAGCGCTTCTGTGAGGATCTTCTTCATTGTAATAAGTTCTTTTGAAAAACTGCCCGCCGTTCGGGTTTGACGGCACAAAGATACACAATCTTTCCCAAACAGCGGGCTTGAAATTAACTATTTAACTTAACAAATGAAAATTATTCAGACCAGTCATCGTCCCAGACGGAATACATGCTCCCTTTCGCTCTTGCTTCTTCCTCTTGGCTGGCGTTCGTGTTGGAAAACTGAAGAGAATGGGAAGAGCCGTTGGGATTGAAAGCACGCTTCACAAACAGCTCGCGGTCTGTGGTGCTGAGCAGGCTCCATGCGTCATAGTCGAGTTCGTTGAAACAAGTACCCCAACCCTTGAAAGTCTGACGGGGCTGACTGGTCCGGATAATGACATTGGCTGTGCCGACATTGTCGGTGACAGTCTCGGTCTTCATCTGCCAGTAGTTGTCATTGGTAGAGTGGAAGCTCACCGCAGTGGTCTGTGCCTGCGTGTTCAGCGTCAGGGTGACCGCAATGAGGGGAAAGAATAACTTTTTGTACATTTTTTATATTTACTTGATGACTATCTTTTTACCGTTCTTTACATAGATACCCCGCATATTTATGGAATTAACCTTACGTCCTTGCAGGTCGTAAATAGCATCATCGCATTTTTCATTTTTCACTTTTTCATTTTTCATTTCCATGATTCCATCCGCTCCGCTCACCTCCACGCTGATGGTTTCTGTCGTGGCGATACCGTTGGCGGGAGTGGCGGCTTTGAGGTCAAACTGCCACGTGCCGTTGTCGGTTGGCTTGCCAGCGATGGTGAGTGTGCAGAGGGTAGCGTCTTTAGTGAGTTTGAAGCCTGCGGAAGTTAACGTGGCCGTAGTGCCGTCGGGACGGGTGACCTTGCTGACGGCGGCCGTGGTGCAGTTGACATAGTGAATGGTGATGAAGAGGCTGTCGCCGGCTTCGTTCATGCCGGATTCTTCTACGGTGAAGCGTGCTGCGGTGGCATCGGGCAAGTAATAGCCAAGGTGTGGCGGCTGGTTGTAGCCTACGTTCTCCCAGGCTACGCCCAGGCGATAGGTGTGGTCGTACATCAGGCATGGCACGCGGGCTGTCGTAACGGTGGAGGTGGAAAAGATATTGAGCATGCGCTTATCCTCGTTGTTGAAGAAGATCATCTCCTCGCGCCAGTCGCCAAGGATATCGGCGGTGAGGCAGGGCGTACCCTTCGTGCCATTGCATGTGACATTGTAGCCGTACTGATAGACTTGTTTGTTGTCAATGGTGAGGCGACCCACACCATATTTTTCCAGATAGGGCTGGTTGTGGCGGGACACGTCGGACAGCAGCTCGTCATACACGTCGCCGTCCCAATAGATACGGAAGATGGTGCTCATGGCATCGCCGACTTTCTTGTCGGTGCTGGCGTTGTACATAGCTGCATCGCCCCAGTACCAGAACTCATAACCGCGCTGGTTCATCACGTCGGCAGCCATGCCGCGGCCTGTGTCGCCCTCGCCCGTCTTGTGGATGAGCAGTTCCCCCGTGGCTGCATCGCAGATGTGCATACCATAGGGCGGGTCTTCGTGAATCTGGAATACTTCGAGGCCCGGATGGTCGGGCATGAGGTCGCCCATGTGTATCGCATCGCCGTGGCAGAGACCCGTGCTCCACAACAGGGTGCCGTCATCGTCGATGGCTGCCGAGCCGTAGATGATCTCGTCCATTCCGTCGCCATCCACATCGCCACAGCTGATGTTATGGTTGCCCTGTCCGTAGGCGGTGCGGAAGGGGGAGTCGTCGTAGGTGGGAGCGTCGGGGACATAGACGTGCTTCGTGCCTCCTTCGGTTTGCATAACGGTGTTCTTCGAGAGACTGGCGTGGCGCCAACGGGTGGAGAGCTTCTGTCCGTCGAAATCTACAGCCCAAAGATAGGAGCGCGTGTAGTAGCCGCGGCACATGACGGCGGAGGCGTGCGTGGGATGCTGCGCATCAAGATGAGCCACCGTGGCGAGGTAGCGCTCCGAACGGTTCCCGTAGTCATCGCCCCAGATGTCGCTACGGCACTCAGGCGCACCGCCCACGAAACAACCACGGTTGGGGTTGTAATAGACGGTATGGATGGCGTGACCGTCCCGTCCGTCGAACACGGTGAGGAACTCAGGACCGTACATCACCTGTCCTCCGCCATTCAAATATTCTTTCTCGTTATCGGTAGCGCGGATGACTTCCTCATCGGCTACTTCCGTCACGTAGCGTCCCTTTCCGTCTTTGGTTCCAGGTCCGGTCTTGACGATCATCTCAGCCTTGCCGTCGCCATTGAAATCATAAAACAGGAAGGGCACATAGTGTGGACCTGAGCGGATGTTATGTCCCATCTCGACCCTCCAAAGTCTCTCGCACTTCAGGAATCTGCTGTTGGCTATGGGTTCGTCAAAGCGATAGCAGTCGAAGATGGTCGGACCCGTGAAGCCGCCCTGCGAGTTGTCGGCAGGGTTGGAGGGCTCCCATTTGACAAGTATCTCGTAGCGACCGTCGCCATCGACATCGGCCACCGAGCAGTCGTTGGGGGAATAATCATAGGTAGCATCGTGGAATGTGCCGCCCTCGGGACGGTCGAGCTGCATCTGCATATATACGTCTTGCCAAGGAGCCACGGCGTCGGTGGTATCTACAGCCACGCCGTGTCGCCTGGTGACAATGCGGTACTGCGCAGTCTTGGATCCGCGCGTGTCGCGGTAGTTGGTGCAGCTGTTGATGTCCTTGGCGATCACTTGGTCGTTGCGGATAACATCGAACGTCGTGTAGTCATCGTCGGTGTCCAACATACGCCATGTGACGAGGTAGCTGGTGCCGGAGGCAGCTTGCGGAACGGCCATGACATGACGCTGTAATTTTTCCTGTGCAACAGCAGTCTGTGCTGCTGTCAAGAGTGCCAAGGCACAAAAATATAATTTAGAACGTCTCATAATTATCAGATATCCATTATCCATTATTCATTAATTCTTTCCCAGGTATTCCAGCTTCCAGTTGTCTATCATCACCCAGTCGCGGCGAATGGTCGTCGTCTTGCGGATGCCAATGCGCAGCTTGCCCGTGGTGACATTGACTTCGATGCTGTTGCCAAGGTAGTAGCCTTGGGCGAAGAAAGCCGCAGCCGATGACATATTGTTGGGAATCCACCAGCTGCCCATGTTGATCTCGCCATCCACGCCGAGCCTTGCGGTCGGTGCGCCGGTGAAGATACTCTGCATTTTCGCGGTCGTGGTTCGGTTGCTCGTTGTCACGTAGAGTTCGGCGTTCATCACGCTGGCCTCTGTGCCGTTTTGCCTGGCTTCCAATGCCGGACCTTCCAGACCAGCACGGTAGAAACCCTGCAGGCTCACACGGTAGTTGCCTTCAGGCAGGTTGATGAGGTCTTGATAGGTGTTGAAGTTGGTGTTGAAGAACTCAGCATTCTGCAGGTTGTTGTTCGCGTCGATGCCGGGCTGCACGCTGCCCTTCCAGCCCGCGTTGTCGTTGTTGGCATAGTCGGGGTTGGTGATGAACTTGGCGGTCACGTCGATGGGATTCTCCGGCGACGCGTTGGCCAGCTCGTCCTCAAGGATCTTGGCCGTCACAGTGCCGATGGCGGCCTGCAGCTCTTCCAACGTGCTCTCCACATTATTATATATAGCCTCCTCGTCGCTCACGTCCATGCCTCCTGCACGTGCCTCGTCAAGCAGCTCCTGCAGTTGCATGGCTGCCTTGTAGGTGGTGATGTCCATTAGGTATTGGTTGTAAGCAGCAGGTGTGGCCACAGCCCATTCGGTCATGTAGATGTCCTCGCCCGGCTCCTCGGCATCGAACAGCAGGGCGGCCAGCGCCGTACGATGTTCGTCCTCGAACAGGTCGAGGCCCATCATCGCACCCGGGTAGTTCTCCTGATTGTAGGTCTTGTTGGGCGAGGCCATCATCAGCCTGAAGCTATTATCCGTTTTCATGGGTTCATGATCTGTTGGAATCACCTTCCACCAGCACTCCGTGACACTTTCACCATCGACGAACATCGCGCCGTTGGTCGTGATGAAAGTCGTGCGCCAGGCGTTCTTGGCGATGGAGAAGTTGGTCAGTTTATAGACCTCGCCATTTTTGACGAATTTACATTTCAGCCCCTCCTTGCCCATGCTGGCTTGTGTGCCGTAGGCATTACCTTCGGTGTAGAACCGTTCGGCTCCGACGTTGAAAAGATAGCACTCCTGCCCTGCGGCGAAGCTCATAGTTTGCAGCTGCGGCTTCGTCCACACCTGAGCATGAACATGCGGCGACAAAAGCAGTAACCATCCTGCGAGGACGATGATCGATGCTGCGTGACAATAACGTTGAGATTGTACCATAATGAAATTGTGAGTTTATTGGGTCGATTTTTCGTTTGACGAGTGCAAAAGTAGGGCGTTAAAGTCCCTTTTCCTTTCAAAAAACTGCCAATCGCTTTCATTTTTCTGCCAAAACGATGATTTCTGCCAGAAAAATACTATCTTTGCCAAGCTAATGACAAAAAAGTTATACCTCATACTACTCCTTTTGTTGGGCGCAACGACAACTTTTGCGGCTCAGCAACCCTTTATCCGTTCGCGCAACTTCACCACTCGCGAGGGGCTCAGCAGCAATGTGGTGAACACGATTATCCAAGACCGCCGGGGCTACCTCTGGCTGGGCACTAACCATGGCCTGACACGCTTCGATGGCCATCAGTTTGTGAACTTTTATGTGGAAGATAATGGAGAACAACAGATAGAAGGCATTACACACATCGTGGAAGACACGACGCGCAACGTACTCCTAATGAGTGGCAAGGACTATCGGTTGTTGTGTTTTGACCTCGTACGGATGCGCTTCGTCAATGCTGAGGGCATGTCATTTCCAAAAACTGACAATGATGCTGACGAGGCCGCCTTCATCGCAAAAGCGAAAGAACTGGGCATTCAGCGCGGCAACATCACCAACCGCCGCCACGACTTGCACTATGTGCGTTTGGCTGACGGACGGGAAATATTCACGACGATAGACAATGGCTTCTACATCTATGACCCTACAGCTGCTAAGCTGCATCATTTCTGTAGCTCAGACGATAATCCTGTCATAGAGTCCGACTACATCAATGATGCCTTTCTCGACCATTCGGGCAGCATCTGGCTCGCCACCACCTTTGCGGGCATCTATCAATTGAATTTGGACGAAGGGCTGCTGCGTTACCATGCTCTTGACGGTAGCTCGGGAAATATCCGTTCCTTCTCTCAATTGTCTGACAGAGCCATAGCCGTGGGCGACATGGAGGGCAACATCTTTCACTATGATACGCAAACAGGAAAGAGCAGACTAATCTTCCAAAAAGGTCATCGAGCCTATGCCATGCGTACCGATTTTCATGGCCGCTTCTGGGTAGGAACCCGTGGTGGTGGCGTATGGGTGGATGACCGTCACCTGAATGCTACTGACGGATTTTCAGCTCGTCAGGTCTTCGATATATGTCTTGCTGAGGACGGTACTGCATGGATTGGCACTTTCGACGGAGGACTCATTGAAGCAAAAGAACAGTCCGATGGTACTTTCTCTTACAATACCTATCTGCCCGACGAAAAGATACATCAGATACTCATCGACCGAAAGGGTTGCCTTTGGGTTGCCACAGAGAATGGCATCTTCCGCAAGGATGGCGCGGAATTCCATCCTATATATAATAAAGGTAAGGTGGTGTGTATTACTCAAGGCCCTGCCGACACCATCTATGCTGGCAGCAACGGTTATGGATTATTGATCATCACCAAGACCCAGGTGAAGCACTTCACCACCTCCGATGGCCTTGCCAATAATTGTGTGGAAGCCATTGCCATAGATGGGGAAGGCAATACTATCGCTGCCACCGACCAAGGCATATCCATCATCAGTCGTCACGATGGCACCGTTCGCAATGTCTATTCTTCCTTGGGACTGATGGCTGATACTTATAACGAGGATGCAATCCTGCGGACTACTGACGGGCGTATCTTTCTCGGTAGCCAGCGAGGACTCGTGGAATTGGGAAAGACGGCAGCCACATCAAATAATACTGGATATTTCGCTCCATGCATATCCAGTATATATGTTAATGACGCACCCCACTACGACGGAACATTCAAAGTATTGCACCTTCCCCACAATCAGAACAATCTGCGCTTCAACTTTTCTTCATTTGCCTATAAAGACTTAGCGTCAGTCATATACAGCTATTGGCTGGAGGGCATAGACGATGACTGGCGGCCGTCAACCAAAGAGAGTTTTGCCCTCTATACGAATTTGCGCCCAGATCAATACCGATTCCATGTGCGTTACAGTTTTCCAGGAGGGTCGTCGAGCGAGGAGACTATCTGTGATATCACCATTGCCCAGCCTTGGTACTGGACGTGGTGGGCACGCCTGTTCTATCTGCTCATCATTGTCTTGTTTATCTGGTACGAGTGGCATCAGTATCAGCAACGCCTCTCTTTGCAGCGGCAGCTCGACCAGCGACTCACAGCCCTCTATGCTGTAGAAGCGCAACAAGAACATGCTATTAAAGAAGATAGTGCGTCGGGAGATGTCATGACGGAAAAGAATGAGCCAGAAGAGAACAAGCCAAAAGAGAACAAGCCAAAAGAGACGGCACAGCAGAAGGCTGCAAATCAACGAAACAGGGACTTCCTTGATAGACTAGACCACCTGATACTGCAAAACCTCCTGCAGACTGACCTCGATGTGAATTTTATCGCCCAGGAAATGTGTGTCAGCTACTCGACCCTCCATCGTCGCATCAAGTCACTTACTGGCATCACCGCAAATGAGTATGTCCGCAAGCACCGTTTGACCAAGGCTATGCAACTACTTCGCGACGGTCATAATGCCTCCGA
>JAFUDJ010000006.1 GCA_017459445.1 Prevotella sp.
AATATTGAATTGTGAAGTGTTCTGACTCGCATTGGTGTAGATGGGAAGCAGGAAATTGAAGAAACCGGTTCTCACCTCTTCATTGGGGAAACCAAGGTGATACTCCTTAAAACGACTGTCATATTCTTTCACCGTCAGATACCCGCTTTGGTAGATGACAGGAATGGGATTGACCTTCATGGAGTCGACACTGCCCAGAAGGTCGGCTGAGACTGCTTCTTCCTCAATGTCATAGAGATTGAAACTGGTCTGTTTCAGCAGATTGACAAGCAGCGTGGGCGTACCCGTCTCAAACCAGTAGTCGCCGAATTTCTGGCTGGCCAGCGTGTTGAGCAGACTGAAAGGATTGTACACCCCCACACTGTCCTCGCAGAAATGGTAGCCGTCGTACTCGCGACGCAGCGCAGCATAACATTCATCCTTGGTCATCCGACAGACTGTGGCCAACTGCTCTACCTCGGAGTCAAAGTTATCACGAATCTCCAGCTCCGTCATCCCACAGATGGTGCTGTACTGTGGCAGCATTGAAATATCACGGATGTTATTCAGGTCGCTGAACACGCTGACCTTCGAGAATTTGGTGACGCCGGTGAGGAACCCCATCTTGATATAGCGGTCGCAACTTTTCATTACGCCATAGAAGGCTTTCAGTATGCCCCGCAACTCGTCCTGCAGTTCCTCATTGCCCAGATTCAGTGCCAGTGGCTTATCGTATTCGTCGACAAGGATGACCACCGGCATCCCCGTCTTCTGGTAGGCTGCCTCGATGACATGGATGAACCGCTCCTCTGGTGAGCGGTCTTTGTATCTGTCGCCATACAGTGCCTCCCATCGCTCCAAGTGCATATTCAGTATTTCCAGCAAGGCCTCGCGACAGTTATACTGCTTGGCGTTGAGGTCCATGTGTAGAATGGGATATTGCTTCCACTCCGTCTCCATCCGCTCAATGGCAAGGCCCTCGAACAGCTCGCGCTTCCCCTCGAAATAGGCTTCGAGCGTGGAAATCAGCAGCGACTTGCCAAAACGACGGGGACGTCCCAGGAAATAGTAGCGGCCTTGATTGGCCAGTTCCCATATCAGAGCGGTCTTGTCAATATATACATAGCCTTCACGACGGAGACTTTCAAAGCTCTGAATCCCTATTGGATATTTGATGTATTTCTGTGGTTCCATACGCTTCTAAGAACAATTATGTTGTAGAGTGCATCCCACAACCTTACCATTTGCTATTATTCCGCAAAATTACGAAAAAGAAGCGAGACGGCCAAACTTTTCAGAAGAAAGTTGAGCACCAATGTCCACCTATTTAATCCTTATTTAATCCTTGACCAGAAATAAAAAGTTTCCTTCACCTTCACGGTTTTCCTGAAACCCCTATAAATAAAGAGGTTCGCGGCGTCCTGCGCGTGAAGGGGGCTCTTGGAACCGTCACAAACCTTCACACGGGTGGGCGGATGTGAGCGGGTGTGAGCGGGTGTGCGCCGATGTAGGCGATGGAGGCGCGATGGTGGTTGGCGGAGGCTCTAATGATGGTTGACGGAAGCTTGAACGATGCTCGGCGGAGGCTCATTCGTGGGAAAGCGGTGAGCGTTTTTCCGCAAACGGTGAGCGCTTTCTAAAAAACGGTGACCGTTTTTCTGCAAACAGGCATCCGTTAGGCGGCAATGAGTGCAGAAATGGAAGACGTTCCGTAAGCGGATACGCTTACCCGCTTTAACGTTGCTGTGAAGGTTCCGTGAACGTCCACGAGCCTCCGCGCGACGCAGACGCCCCCGCGAACCTCTCTATATACAGGCGTTTCCCGTTCTTGTGTGACGGTGAAGGAAACTTTTTAAAACCGCCTCTGTGTATATTACAATGTCTCTAATAATGCTCCTTACTTGTCGTGGCGGGTATGGATGAAGTCTGTATTCTTATGGTCTATCTTCACGAGGTTGAGCATCATGCGCCAGACGAGTATGAGGAGGGCGGTGATTTTGCCGAAGACGCTGTGGCTGCGCAGCCGTTTGGGAATGGCGATGTAGAGGGCCAGACATACGACGAGGAGCAGTAGCCACCACTTTAAAGCGAAGAGTGAATAGTGAAGAGTGAAGAGTGAGAGAACGGTGGTGGCAAGTGTGAACAGGGTGGTGAGGACCAGAAGCATGGAGCGGGGGATGAGAGCCTGTTGGACGGTCTTGTCAATGAAGTCGACGTTGGCCGTGGCGACGGCCTGAGGAATATAGGGCAGCAGGCTGAGCAGGCTCTGTATTTGGGCGGTCATCCAGCGCAGGCGCTGTTTCTGAAAGTTTTCCTGATTGCTGACTTTCTCGTCGAAGACAGGTATGTCTTCCTCGTAGTGGATATAGATTTTTTGCTTCAGCAGCAAGGCTTCCAGTTCGCGGTCTTCCCCGGCGGTAGTCAGTTGGTTGACGTTCTCGCGGAACCAGCGGTATTCGAAGCACATGCCGGAGCCGATGAGTGCCGAGGAGAGGCCAATGCGGTTGTGGGCTTTGCGGAATAGCGTGTTGTTGATTTCCTCGCTGACACCGTCAAGGACGGCAATGTCGTTGTTGGCGTTTTTGGCACAGCGGTGGCACTGGATGGCCTGATAGCCCTTGGCACAGCAGTCATTGAGCTTTTGCAGGAAGTCGGTATTGACGACATTGTCGGCATCAAGGATGACCACATAGTCGAAATCCTTGTCCGTCTGGCTTGTGGCATATTGCATGGCCTTGGCCTTGCTGCTCTTCTCGAAGACGGGTTGGAGGAGGGTGATGGGCAGCTGACTGAGCCTGTTGTTGGTTTCCGGCTGCATGTGGTCGGAGATGACGGCTACCTGAAAACAATCGCGGGGATAGTCCTGACGGAGGAAAGTCTCGACAGAGGAAATGATGACGCGGTCTTCGTTGTATGCAGGATATAATATTAAATAGGTGTAGTGCTTGCCGTCGTGCATGGAGCGCGTCTTACCTGAAAGACTGGCTGTCCGCCGTGTGGAGCTTTTGCGTCGGAGGAGGGAAGCCAGCGAGAAGAACAGAATATAGGCTCCTGATGCTGCCAACAGCAGCCACAGGCATGTCTCGATGATATGTATTACCTGCCAAATCATGGGGTTACAGCCTGCGGTTAGCGTATGCTCTGATTTTCTTTCCGATGAATGTCCTGGACAATAGGGAACTGAGCAGGATGAGGGGTATGAGGAAGAAGGTGCGGTCCCACTTGTCATCGACAAGGTAGTTGGGCGTGGCCAGTGCAAAAATAAGGAGCACGATGGCGAAGAGCAGCCACCACTTGAGGGCAAAGGTGAAATAGATGAAGGGCATCGTGACGCCTGCCACGAAGATGACGGCCATGAGTATCATGCGTGGCAGCAGCATCCACTGCAGTATCTTGTCTATCAGGTCGTAGTGGCGGTGGAAAATGGCGCTTGGCAGATAGTGGATATTGCGGAGGATGAGGCTGAACTGCGATATGGTCCACCGGCGGCGCTCGCGGTTGAAGTCTTCGGCCGACCGCTTCTTCTCGTTATACACCATGATATGGTCGAAATAGTCGATATAGATGTGCTGGCGGATGAGGCGGATTTCCAACTCTTTGTCATCCCATATGGTATTGATGTCCTTGATGTTCTCCTTGAACCAGTTGAAGTCGAAGGCTTGGGCCGAGCCGGCAGTGGCCGCTGAGAGGCCGAGGGTGATATGCCCACGGCGGAAGATGGAGTTGTTGATTTCCTCGAAGATGGCACTGAGCCGTGCCGGAGCGGTGTCGCGATTCTGCGATACGCAGTGTGCCTGAATGGCTTTGGTGCCGGCAGCTTCGTAGGCATCGTTAATCTGTTCCAGGAATTCCGGCTCCACGATGCTACCCGGACGGAGAATGATAACGATGTCGTAGATTTTGAACTGTGGCAGGTTGTTGACAGCCAGTTGGAGTGACTTTGCCCTCTGGCTTTTCTTGAAATTGGGAGCCAGTAGCGTGATAGGTTCCTGAGCCAGACGGAAATTGCTCATCTCGTCGCAATGGTCGGAGATGACCGTGACGTCGAAAAGCCGTTGGGGATAGGTTTGGCCAAGGGTGAAGTGCACTGTTTGCAACGCACTTTCTCCGTTTTTGTAGGCGGGTATCAGGATGATGAAGCGGTTTTGCCGCTTGGCCTTGGGAATGCTTTGCCGCTTGCTGAAAACCGAGGCCGATACGAAGGCAAAGACGGCCATGTATAATACGGTCAGCGATACCAGGATGAAAAGAATGGTGTCAAGCGTTGAGAATATTTGCCAAGACATAGTTTTATGCTGTTTTGCTAAGGAAGTGCATGACGCCCTTTAACGTGGCTCTTGCCAAGTCGAGGCGCTGCTGGACGGAATATTTCAAGACATCGCGGAGAGATACTATACTTATTAGGTACAGGTAGGACAGGTATTTAGTCAGGCTGTGGTTGTTGCGCCGGACAAACAACAGGCGGTTGCGGGTGATATAATAGGTACGAAGCGGGCTGTTTTGTCCTGTGGACTGACTCTCCTTATGGTAGATGACAGCAGCCGGTTCGTACCAGATGTCGTAGCCGGCGCGGCGAATCATCATTGACCAATCCAGTTCCTCATAATAGAGGAAATAGCATTCTGGCATCATGCCGGCCCGTTCTATCGCCTCCCGTTTCACCATCATGGCAGCACCATGGGCATACGGGGTGGGGTGGGGTGTATCATATTGCCCGTTATCCGTTTCGCCAAAGCCGATGGCACGGTTGCGCATGGTAACTGTTGAAAGGGGTGTGTAGCCGGCAAACTGGATGGGATTGTTGCCCCAGGCAAAGCGAATCTTGGGACATACGGCACCCGTCTTGTCGGAATGCTCCAAGCGGTCAATCAGCGGTTGAAAGGCGGAAGTGGATTTCTCTCTACTCACTTTTCCTTTCTCACTTCCTAATATGGTGTCGTTGTTGATGAAGTAGAGGTATCGCCCATGGGCAGCTTGGATGCCCAGATTGTTGCCGCCGGCAAAACCGAGGTTCTGCTTGCTGCGTATAACTTTAACCTGTGGGTAGCGTTGGGCAATGATGGTGGCTTCGTCAGCTTGTGAGGCATTATCCACCACAATCACCTCTAAGGACTTGTCGTCTAAAGGTAAAGAGTCAATTAGCTTACAGGTGTCGTCAAGCCCGTTGTAATTGATGGTGATAATAGATACCTCAACTTCCAATGCCGTTTATAATAATTATATTTAATTTGTTATTTGCTATTTATTATTATCCCACTCTTGATGCCCGTTTCTTTTCCAGCTTCAGACGTTTCTTTTCTTCCTGTAGGGCATATTGTGCCTCTTCATACTTCTGGAACTTCCGTTCTATTCCCGGCAGCAGGTAGACAATGGCCATGCCGCCGTAGTACAGGATGATGTTGGGATATTGTAAAAGGATGTGGTTGGCGTAACCGCCTGCATTGATGGCCAGGAAGGCACAGCAAAAAGCACCTCCTATGCCTCGGCATGCCTTGTTCTCAAGCCGGAAAAAAGTGATAAAACAGCCTCCAAGCAGAATGAGGATGTTCATGCCGGCAAAGAAATACACGCCGACAATTCCTGTACGCTGCCAGAAAAAGACATAGGTGGAGTCGTTGGAGGTCTCGTAGACCACTTTGAATTTATGGAAAGCAGGAATCGTGCCCTCGTCAATGTTGATGCCCATGCCGAATGGTGCATCTTGGAGATATTTCTTCAAGGCGGCCTTGTTCATGTCACGGACGTTGAGCGAGGCATCATCCTTATTAAAGGCCGACCGCATACGGCGAATCAGAATGTTCCCGTCGCCAATCTTTGTGAAAGCCAGAAAGAATACGAACAAACCGGCCATGATAACAACAGGAATGGCAATTTTAAAGGATTTGGACAATACGACATACAGCGCAATGCCTACCAGGAAGCACATCAGACCGGAACGAGTACCAGAGGTAAACATGCCATACGTGCTGAGCACGGCGGCTATGGCAAACAGGATTTTGTCTTTTTTCAGTTTTGCTGTTATGGCCAAGACATAGAACGCTACGGCAGAGGAGGCGATGCTGCAACCGAAATTGGCGGCATCGGAAAAGAAGGAAAAGTAGCGGATGGCACCGCCTATCAAGTGGGTACGGCTTGCACCGGACATCAGCCACGCCCATTCCCAATCGTCAAACCAGAAAGTTTTCTGTTTCCAGGCCCATAGCGCTGCTGCGATTGAAAAATATGCCCAAAGCCTTAGGAACTTCATAATCCGTTCTGGTTCACGAATGAGTTTCGTGACAAGAAAATAGGCTATGAGAAAGTAAAAAGAGAAGAAGTTCATGTTCATCAGCCAGGCAGAGAGGCTGAAAGGCAGCATGCAGGTATCGTTGAATGCTTGGGTAAAGAGGTAGAAAGTCCATAGGAATAATGCCAAAAGCATGGGCGTGGCATATTGGGTGTCAGGCGTATGTTTCGGGTTGATAATAAGCACCATGATTAAAAGCATTTGAGGACCTAATGTTATAACAGTAATAGGTACAGGAATGCTGACATATCGCGCCAAACCCATGATAAAATAGTTGACAGTGAAAATGAACCAGAAAAGCGCCATGGGATGCCGATAGGCCACCATGAAACCTAATATCATCACGGGAATCATGCATATCAAGGCATACCCGACGATGCCCATGGAGTGGAACTCGAACAAGGCCAGCAGAAAGAGGAGAAAGAATACGATGATTCTTCCTCCGTTATCCTGTGCGTATGTCTTGAACGCGTTGATACCCATTATTGTGCGTGCTCGTTCTCAGATGCGGTCAGTCCTAATTGCGAAATGCGATAGACAAAGTTGTTGAACTTTGTGTAAGGAGGCAGCTGGCCGACAAACTCCTCTACGGCATAGCGGCTGGCTTCTGTGAGATACATGAAGAGGGAGTTCTTATGCTCGTCATCCAGCATGGCCTGTACCTCTTTCAAGGCCTTCTGGTCGACATCCTTCCATGTGCGGTTGGCGCGGGTCACCATCAGGTTGACGGTTCCCATGTTCAGCAGGGCGGGAGAAATCGAGTTGTCGTTGAGTGACGGGTACTCTATGATGGCAATTTCATCAGGCAGGATATCGGGACAGAGGTCCTTGATGTCTCTGGCCATGATAAACTTGCTGTCCTCTGCCAAGAAGTCCTCATCGTAGGTCAGACGGCGCACTTGCAGGCCAATGGAAATCCAATAGTTCTCTAACTCCTGTGCCAGGAAGCTCTTGCCGTTGCCCGTATCCGTGGATATCAGGTTGAGGACGTTCTGCTGGCCTTCCTTGAAGTGGGGAAGCAGCGACTTGCTGAGTTGCTTCATGGACATGTCGGCAATCGTCTTGTTAAAGCGGCGATAGCGCAGGTTGCTCTCCTTGGGGAAGCAGCCCATGACAGGAACTTTCGTGATTCGCTCTGAGCGCATGCGGTCGCGGAGCGTTCTGTCAAGCATCTCGATGATGAAGAAGTAGAGGGCCGTGAAGATGAAGGTCAGCATGAAAGCGGCCAACAATATCATCAGACGGTTGGTCGGCTGTGCATTCAGCGGGAACATAGGCGGGTTCAGCACCCGGAGTGTTGCCGTGGTCATCTGGAGGTTGCGCTGGCGCAGACGAGCTGCATTCAAGGCTTTCAGCATTTCCATGTAGTTTCCTTCGATGAAGCCGATATGACGTGACTTTCTCTCCAAGGTAGCACCGATAGGCGAATAGTAGAGGTATTGCTTGTCGAGGTTGTTTTTCATGATGTCCGTTGCCGTCATTTCTGCCTTGGTCTTCTCTAAGAGAAGCAGCTGTTCCAGCCATCTACCCAGCATGTCGTTAGCCTTGACACCGGTCTCTGTGCTGTAGTTTGCAGCCTCTATGTCCCTCGTAAGCTCGGTTACACGGCCAGTAGCAGCCTGCAAGTCGCGTTGGGCCTTTCCTAATTCTTCCTGAGCTTCATTATTCTGGGCACCGCTCTCACTGCTCATCAGACGGAGGTTGGAAATACGTGACTGGATGCGTGAAATGTCGCGTACCTGATTGGTGAATTCTCGGTTTGAGCGGATTATCTGTGCACGGTTGCCTAATTGGCGCTCCAAGTAATCAAGCAAAGCCTTGGCGGTGGTGTAGTTCATGAGCTGGTCATTGCGGAAGTTCTGCTGTTGGGCTTCCAGAATCGTCAACTGCTTGGTCTGTTCTGCATAGTTGATGATGCGTTTGGAGATGTTATAGCGGATGAGGTCGTCCTCGGCATTGGTAAGAATGCGGTACAGGCGTGCCACTTCGCGCTCAAAGAACTTGATGACATTATTGGTTTCGCCAAAGCGAATCTGTTGGTATTGGCGGGCAAAGACGTCATTGAGAATGTCCAATGTGTTGTACGTGATACCGGCATCGTTGGATGAATAGCCAATGTCGATGATGTCACTGCCGCTAAGTTGGATAACTTTTAAACGGCTGGTGATGCTGCTGATACCAAAATATGGATGATAGTTCAGAAGACCGAAGAGGTAGTTGCCTTGCGACGGTTTCTCGTATGCTTTCAGGTTGGCGTATGTCTGTGACTCACTGTTCCTGACAATCAAAGCTTTGACTTCAGGGGGGACGGTAGCATTCAACTGGCGGAAATGCTCTGCCGAAATATAGTTGTTGTCCTTGTTGGGATTGCCATACATCATACAGCGTGCAAGCAGTCGAAGAGCCACCTCGTGAATGGTATTGTCGGTAGTGATAATCAGCATGAGGTTGGTGATGTTCGTCTGTGAGTTACCACCGGCCGTACCGGTTCCACCCTCAATGTTATAGCCGGTTATCATACCCGTATAGATGGTAGTCTTAGCATCGTAGACACGGTCCATGTTGCGTGTCAGGAACCAGGCAATAATCAAGGCTACCAAGGGGAGGATAACCAAGTACCAACGAATCTTATATAAAAAGCGAACTAAATATCTGAATGCGTCCATGTATGTTGAATTGTTTTAGCTTGATGATTATTTCTGTTGTGCTTTGGCGGCTTTCTCCTGCGCTATCTTCTCGGCTTGCTCCATCTGCCGGTATTTCTTTTCCTCGGCGGCAGTAGCTTTCTTGATGCTCTTCTCGATAGCCCGGTTTTCTTTCCTGATTTCCTTGTCTGTCTTGGTATAGCTGTCATCCAAGGTGATGTCTGTGGTGCTGTTGGTCAGGATGGGGGTATGTGTCAGCAGTTCCAGTGTGATGATGTCCGTGGTAATCTGGGTTTGCAGTGACTGATAACCGCTGACCACACCGATTTCTCGCATTTTCGTATAAGCAAAGTCCTCAATGTTCATGTTACCCTGATGGAAGTCTTCCTGATTAAGGGCACCGGCGCCTTGGTAGATGGCGGCTGCTTCGCTGGAGGTCTTCAGGGCTACTAAGTTGTTGGTGATGCTGATATAGAGCGAGGCAATTTGCTGTTTCAGGTTGTCGAAAGCAATGTCTTTGGCGAGACGTGCCTGGTCGACGGCCAGCCGTTTACGCCTGACAGCGGCACCGAGGTCGAGGATGTCTTCTAAAGGTACGCTGACGTTTACGCCAACGCTCCAATAACTCTGCTCACTGCCTTGGAACTGGTATATGGTGGTATAGCTCTGCGTCGACTGGTTGTTACCCCACATATCCGTCTTGCCGTAGCTGTAGCTGGCATGTCCATAGACATAGGAGAAAATATGGCGCTTTTGCCTGGCCACTTCCGCTTGGGCAATTTCCTGTGCTTTGGCAAGTGACAAAATTTTTGGATTCTGTTTGGCGTTCTCGTAGAGCACGGCCAGTGGGGGAAGGTGAAAGTTGGAGAAATTGATGGTGCTTTGTTCGCTGGAGTCAAAGAAACCGGCGCTGATGCCGCTGTTGTTGTATTGAGCATAGCCTGCCACGGTCGTCATGGCAAGCGCGAAACAAATAGCCAGATGTCTTAATCCTTTCATGATAATAAGTACTGTTTATACGTTCTCTTTCTGGATAAATGCCGTCAGTGTACGGAATATAATCTTCATGTCAAGGGCAAAGCTGTAGGTTTGTCCGTAGGTGATGTCTAACTGCTTGCGCTCTTCTGCCGACATGTTGCCACCCTTGCCGCGCTCTTCCACCTGCCACAAGCCGGTCAGTCCTGCAGGAGCCATGAAGCGGTCGATGCTAGCATCGGCAGTAAGCTTTTCCGCTTCATAGAGCGGGAGAGGCCTGTTGCCGACTATCGACATGTCGCCGCGCAGGATGTTAAACAGCTGCGGCAGCTCGTCGATGCTGTATTTGCGGATGAACTTGCCGACTTTGGTGATGCGCGGGTCGTTCTCTATCTTGACAAAGGCATTGTTGATGTCGTCTTCCTTCTGCTTGTTGTAGTCGCTTTCGGCCACAACGAAATCGTCGCCCACCAACATGATTTCCTCGTCGCTAATCATCATCTCCGATTCCATGCCCATGTCCATCATCTCCATTTCGGCCTGGTCGCCTAAAGGTGCTGTAATGGTGGTCTTCGGGTCTTCTTGCTCGTGGTTTTCCACATACTGGTTATGCTCCTTGCTCAGTTCCTTCAAGCGCTGTTCGGCGTCGGTGTACATGCTGCGGAACTTCAGGAAGTCGAAAATGGTGTAGTTGGTGCCGACGCGTTTTGACTTGAAGAGAATCGGGCCCGGGCTTTCCAGACGTATGGCGATGGCTGTCAAGATGAATACAGGGGAGAGGCAAATGATGGCCAGGCTTGAGAATACAATGTCGAAGAGGCGCTTCCAAAGTGGAATCTTGAATTTCAGAATGCCATACTTGGGCGCTTCGTCATCGAAAAGAATGCTTTCGCGGTCGGAGATGAACTGGATTTTCTTGTTCAGCTCGGTGACGGAGGCTTCCTGCTGAATGGTGTCGTTGATGCCACACTTCATGTAAAGGTCGCGCTCTTCGCCGGTCATGGTGTTGGTAATGAGCACGATGTATACATTGCGGCACTTCTTGCGCAGATAGGTGATAGCCGTAATGTCCTCGCTGCGGACATTACGCTCAAAGAACACCAGGAAGTGCTCGTTGGCTACGTGAGGTGTACAAATCTTGGCAGCCTCTTTGTAGGCAGTTGTCATGCGTACCAGTTGCCCCGGGATGTACTTCAGACGTTCTTGTGTCTTAGGGTTACTTCCTAAGTATACAACACCTATCATACTATACTATATATAATATAATGTACGTACCTAATTCAATAATATATTAAATGTTAAATGGGGAGTATCTTTTTTACACGTATCTTCAACTCCATGGGGTTGAAGGGCTTCACGATGTAGTCGACGGCACCGATTTCAAGCAGCCGGATGCGCTCGCTGGTAGAGTCTTCACTGGAGAGCATGATGACAGGGATATGGCGGAATAGCTCGTTCTGCTTAATCCATTCCAGGAAGTCGTCACCGCGCATGCCCGGCATGCGGATGTCCGAGATGATGAGGTCGGGCGTATTGCCGGCCTGCAGCCACTTTACGCCTTGAAGTCCGTCGGGCAGCCATTGTACGTCATAGTCGCTCATCAAATAGATAGAGAGGACTTTTGCAATCGTCTCTTTGTCGTCAAGTATTAGAATTTTCTTTTTCATATATGAAATGTGTCTTTTGTCGATGATGAAGTCGTTCTAACGTGCAAAGGTAAAAAAATATTTTTAATTGTAGTCAAATAATGATAAAAAAATATTGAAAATCTGCAAAAATGTTGGTACTTTGAAAAAAAACAAGGAAATTTGTAGAGTAAAAATCTGATAAGAACGGAACTTCAATTATCCATGAAAATGAAAAACAGGTATCTTTTAGGTCTTGATGTCGGCAGCTCGTCTGTCAAAGCATCACTGGTAAGTGTTGATAGTGGTAAGTGTGTGGCTACGGCTTTCTTCCCGGAGAGCGAGGCTCCTATCATGGCCGTGAAGGCCGGATGGGCAGAGCAAGACCCGCAGATGTGGTGGGACAATGCGAAGCTCGCCGTGCGTAAAATCATGGCCGAGGCCGGTGCTGCACCAGACGATGTCAAGGCTATTGGCATTTCTTATCAGATGCACGGCCTTGTCTGTGTCGACAAACAGCTGAACGTGCTGCGTCCGGCCATTATCTGGTGCGACTCACGTGCCGTTCCTTACGGCGAGCGGGCTTTCCGCGACCTGGGTGCTGAGCAGTGTCTGAGCCACCTGCTGAATTCTCCGGGTAACTTCACGGCAGCCAAGCTGGCGTGGGTGAAGGAAAACGAGCCCGAGACGTATGCAAAGATTCATAAAATCATGCTGCCGGGCGATTATATTGCCATGCGCCTCTCCGGAACGGCCAATACGACGGTCAGCGGCCTGAGTGAGGGCATGTTCTGGGACTTCAAGAATAACCGGGTTGCCGACTTCCTGATGCGCTACTACGGTTTCGACGACTCGCTGATAGCCGACATCGTGCCTACGTTCAGTGTTCAGAGCGAGGTGTCATCAGAAGCAGCAGCCGAGATGGGGCTGAAGGCCGGTACGCCCATCACCTATCGTGGCGGCGACCAGCCCAACAATGCCCTTTCGCTGAATGTGCTCAATCCTGGCGAGATTGCTGCAACAGCCGGTACGTCGGGCGTCGTGTATGGCGTGTTAGGTGAGGTAAACTATGACAAGCAGAGCCGGGTAAACACCTTTGCCCACGTGAACCATACGGCCGGCCAGACGCGTCTGGGTGTCCTGCTGTGCATCAACGGTACGGGCATCCTGAATGCCTGGGTGCACCGCAATATAACGCCCGACGTCTCCTATGCAGCCATGAATGACTTGGCTGCCACGGTGCCTATCGGCAGCGAGGGCGTGACCATTATTCCCTTCGGCAATGGTGCCGAGCGCGTCTTGGAAAACAAGGAGACGGGATGCTCCATCAGTGGCTTGAACTTCAATAAGCACAGCAAGGCCCATCTGGTTCGTGCGGCGCAAGAGGGTATCGTCTTCTCCTTCTGCTATGGCATGGAGATTATGCAGCAGATGGGAATGGACATCCGTAAGATACATGCCGGAAAGGCCAATATGTTCCTGTCGCCCCTGTTCCGCAACACGCTGGCCGGGGTGAGTGGCGCTACCATTGAGCTTTACGATACCGATGGATCGGTGGGTGCCGCCAAGGGCGCCGGCATCGGCGCCGGCATCTACAAGGACCACGGCGAAGCCTTTGCTACGTTGGACAAGCTGGAGGTGATAGAGCCTGATGCTCACAACCATGCTGCTTATCAGGCCGCATATACCCATTGGAAGGAAATGCTTAACAAAACTTTATAGTAACACCTAAAAATTTTTTTGTAAGAATGGCTAAAGAGTATTTCGCCTTTACAGGCAAGATTCCCTTTGAGGGACGTGACAGTAAGAACGTGATGGCTTTCCACTATTATGAGCCGGAGCGCGTGGTGATGGGTAAGAAGATGAAGGACTGGCTGCGCTTCGCCATGGCTTGGTGGCACACGCTGGGCGGTGCCTCTGCCGACCAGTTTGGCGGTCAGACACGCTCGTATGAGTGGGACAAGGCCACGGATGCCGTGCAGCGTGCCAAGGACAAAATGGACGCCGGCTTCGAGATTATGGACAAGCTGGGCATCGAGTACTTCTGCTTCCACGATGTCGACCTCGTTGACGAGGGTGAGACCATCGAGGAGTACGAGCGCCGCATGAAGGAGATTACCGACTACGCACTGGTGAAGATGCAGCAGTATCCCAACATCAAGCTGCTGTGGGGTACGGCCAACGTCTTCGGCAACAAGCGCTATGCCAACGGTGCCTCGACCAACCCCGACTTCGACGTGGTGGCCCGCGCCATCGTGCAGATTAAGAACGCCATCGACGCCACCATCAAGCTGGGCGGTTCGAACTATGTGTTCTGGGGTGGCCGCGAGGGTTACATGTCGCTGCTGAACACCGACCAGAAGCGCGAGAAGGAGCACATGGCTCGCATGCTGACCATGGCCCGCGATTATGCCCGCTCAAAGGGCTTCAAGGGCAACTTCCTCATCGAGCCGAAGCCCATGGAGCCCTCGAAGCACCAGTATGATGTCGACACCGAGACCGTTGTCGGCTTCCTGCGTGCCCACAATCTGGACAAGGACTTCAAGGTGAACATCGAGGTGAACCACGCCACACTGGCCGGTCACACCTTCGAGCACGAGCTGGCTTGCGCCGTTGACGCCGGCATGCTGGGCAGCATTGACGCCAACCGTGGCGACGCCCAGAATGGCTGGGATACCGACCAGTTCCCCATCGACAACTACGAGCTGACACAGGCCATGCTGGAGATTATCCGTAATGGCGGCCTTGGCCTCGGCGGTACTAACTTCGACGCTAAGATTCGTCGTAACTCGACCGACCTTGAAGACCTCTTCATCGCCCACATCAGTGGTATGGATGCGATGGCTCGTGCCCTGCTGAACGCTGCCGACATCCTGGAGAACAGCGAGTTGCCCAAGATGAAGAAGGAGCGCTACGCCTCGTTCGATGCCGGTATCGGCAAGGACTTCGAGGATGGCAAACTGACCCTCGAGCAGGCCTACGAGTATGGCAAGAAGGTTGGCGAGCCTCGTCAGACTTCCGGCAAGCAGGAGAAGTACGAGACCATCGTTGCCCTGTACGCCAAGTAAGCACCATTCTAATTGTACAACTAACGGCAGCTGCAATCTCTAACGACTGTAGCTGCTGTTGTTATTAGTAGGTCATGAAGGTCACATTCTTTAACTCTTTAATTCGTGAAATTCGTGGTTAAAATAAGTATGCGAAAGTTGTATAAGTGTCTATTTCTGGTCAGGACCGATGCTGCGCTGGGGCAGGTCGGGGTTCAGGGGGTTGGGGTCGAACCAGTTCTTGGCACCAGATTGGTCGGCCAAATGGATGGTGCCGAGATTCAGGGTGGGGTGGCAGATGGTGCAGCCCTGCATGAAGAACTCGCGGTCGAAGCCGAAGAGCGGCGCAGTGCCTGCGTTGGCATAAAAGCGGCACTCGTTGAACTGGACGTTAGAGCCACGGCTGTCAACCAGCGTGAACTCGCGGTTGTTACGGAAGTCACACTGCTCGAACTTGGCAAACTCGACATCCTGCAGGGTCATGATGCCGTAGGTGCAGTCGTGAATCACCGAGCGGTACATCGAGAAGTCGCGCGTGGCGTTCAACTCCAAGCCGTAGGTGCCACAGCCGTAGAGGTCGCAGCTCTGGATGCTGATGCGCCAGCCGCCCTGTACGCCGATGACGCCGCCCTGGCAGTAGCCGCCCGTGGTGTGGCCGATGGTGAGGTTGCGGATTTCTATCTGTTCGCATCCCAGGAAATTCATGCAGAAAGCATAGCGGGGCTCGACCACGATGCGCGAGTTGCCCTCGCCCTGTATCACTATCTGCTTGTAGTTCTGAATGGTGAGCTGGCGCCCGTCGAACACTTCCTCGCTGGTGATTCGCTGCCCCATGTCGGTGAGGCTGGGTTCGCCCTCGCTGCACCATTTGAAGTAGTAGTTCTGCTTGTTCCACCACGCTTTATTGTTGAGCAGCGGCGTCAGGTTGATTTCCGTGTCTTTGGCCACAAGGATATTGCAGCCGGAGATGATGGAGCGCAGGAACTGCTCGGCAGTATGTACGCGGATATACTGTTCGCCGTCGTACTGGATGACGGTGCCGTCGGGTTCCGTCTCCTCAGGGCCGCGCCCGTCGTCGGCCAACCCGCCGGGGAACATGTCGGGAGTCACATCGGCCGTTTGTTCTGTGCGGTCGAACACGGGGCGCATGCCGTTCCAACGGAAATGATGACTCAGCTGGTCACGGCTGTCGAAGATGAGCAGCTCCTTGCCTTCTCTGGGCAATTTAAAGCTATAATCGCCACGCGCAGTCCTGTCCATCCAGTCGCCAATGGCATTTGGCTCGGGGGTGAGCGTATGCTTCTGCGGGTCGTAGTCGTAGAAACAGATGATTTCTATCTCAGGGTCAACAGGTTGGCCGATGACCACGGCGAAAAGCCGATGACCGTTGGAGCGGCGCCATACGCAGGCCGACATGTACTGGCGGTCGCTGCCACCGTTGTAGGACTCCGCGTAGCCGTTCTTGGCATCCACCTCCACGGTGTAGCCGTCGTCCGGGTCGAGCACTTTCTTGGCTACGCCCAGTTGCATCACCTGGCAGATGTCGCCGCCGGCAGCCGTCGGCCACGTTTGGTCGAAGCGTTCCAGCATGATGCCCAGCCCTCCTGTAGGCACATGGTTAATCACCCTCGTCGCCCATTCTGCGCGTATCGTCTGAATAGATGCGCCCAGCACCACCATCGGCAGCATCAGGGCCATTGTAAAAATGAGTTTCTTCATATTGTTCATCTGTTACTTTTTAACCTTAATATATACGCCGTCGAAGGCGGCACCCATGCCGAAGCATCCAGTTGACTCCCCGCCGCTGATGGTCTCAAGCACCACGAAGCGGCGGAAGAAGGTGGCGCGGAAGGCATAGTGGCACTCGTTGACCTCACGGTATTCAAACACGTTGCCGTCAAGCACGGCGGGACGCCCCGCCTCGCTATTGCCCTCGGCAATGTTGTGCCAGGCATTCATGCATTCAAAGTGTACCTTGTTCTTGCCGGCAGCGCGGAAAGTGATGTTGCCGCCCATGTTGGAACCATATTGCGGCGACCACTGCTGGAAGGAATACTCATGACCGATGTCGCCAGGGTCTTCCGGGATAAGCAGCGACTCAGTGAACCATTCTGGCCGCTGCCGGCTGACGGCAATGCCCGTCAACTTCATCTCCTTCAGGGTCTTGGGGTTCGTCCAAGTCCCTTGCAGCTCGCCTTTCTCGCGCTGTATGGATATGGTGCCGGTGATGTTGCCGTCGCTCTGATACTCGTTGAGATAGTAAACGGCCTCGTTGTCAGGGTAGTGCATCACGCTGCCGATAACCATGATAGGTGCGGGGTTCTTGGCTTTGGGGTAGTAGATGTAGCCAGCGACGTGCGTCCCGTTGTCCTCTTGCAGCGCGATGGTGACGGGTATGCGTCCGTCGAGCTTGGCATCATAGCGATAGAAAACCTGAGCCTGAAGGTCAGAGAGCATTGAGATGCACAATGCCATAATCATCAATATCTTTTTCATTCTTCGCAAAGACACTTTTATTCGTACACCTTTGCCTGGCGCTTGCCTTGCAGCACGGCGAGGGCGTTGAGGGCCAGCGCCTGCATCTCGTCTTCGCCGGGGAAGCAGTAGACGGGAGCGAGGAAGCCGATGCGGCGGCGCAGCTCGTTGACGATATATTCCGAGTGTGCCATGCCGCCTGTCAGGAGGATGGCGTCGATGTGGCCGCAGAGTACGGCACTTTCGGCGGCGATGTTCTTGGCAACATGGTAGAGCATGGCTTCGACGATGAGCTTGGCATGGGTGTCGCCTTGCCGGATGCGCTCCAGGATGTCGCGCATGTTATTGGTGCCGAGGTGGGCGTTGAGGCCCGCCTTGCCGGCGATGCGCTTCAGCAGTTGCTTCTCGTTGTACTTGCCGCTGAAGCACAGGCGGATAAGGTCGGCGGCGGGCAGGCTTCCGGCTCTCTCGGGCGAGAAGGGACCCTCGCCGTCGAGGGCGTTGTTGGCGTCGATGGCACGGCCGTGCTCATGGGCAGCCACGGAGATGCCGCCGCCCAGATGACAGATGATGAGGTTGAGGTCTTCGTATTCCTTACCGATGCCACGGGCGTAGCGGCGGGCGATGGCTCGCTGGTTCAGGGCGTGCCAGATGCAGATGCGGGGCATGAGCGGTGAGCCGCTGATGCGTGCCAACGGCGACAGCTCATCGACGACGCCGGGGTCGGCGATGAAAGAGCGGCATCTTGGGTGTTGGGCGTCAGGTGTCGGTTGCTGGGCGTTAATCATGGCTGCTATTTCGTGGGCGATGAGGCAGCCCAGGTTGCAGGCGTGGTTATGCATCACGCAGCCGTGCAGCGTGTCGTTGACCATGACGTCGTTGATTTCGTATACGCCTCCTGCCAAAGGCTTCACCAGACCTCCACGGCCGATGACGGCGTCGAACTCCAACGGAATGCCGGCCTGCTGTAGTTCGTCGAGTACCAGCTGGCGGCGGAAGTCCTGTTGCTCGGTGATGTCGCCAAAGGGTGCCAGTTCCTCTGCCGAGTGTGTGATATTGCGGAGCAGGACAGGGCTTTCATCCTCATAGACGGCCATTTTGGTTGATGTGGAGCCGGGGTTGATGACGAGTATTCTCATGCTTGATGTGTATGTGTGGGACTTTTAGTTAGCGTGCATTGTTATATACTGGCCAGTGCCAGCAGGATGCTGTTGAACTTGGCTTCGGCAGAGTCGCCGCGCGAAGGCACCACGACGGGGCACTGGGCACCGCAGAGCATGCCGGCCGTCTTGGATGCGGCAAAGAGTGTCAGTGTCTTGTAGAACACGTTGCCTGCCTCAATGTCGGGCATGACGAGCACGTCGGCTTCTCCGTTGAGGGGCGACGTCATGTGCTTGGCTTGCAGGGCTTTCAGCGAGCAGGCTGTCTTGACATCCATCGGGCCGTCGACCAGACATTGTCCGAAAGCACCGCTTGCGGCCATTTGCTTGATGTCGGCATAGCCGTCGACAAACGGGAACTGCTTGCCGCCGTGCTCAGCACAGTGTATCAGCGCTATCCTTGGCTCGTCGATGCCAAGCCTGCGGCAGACGTGGCTGGCGTAGCGCACCTGTTCGATGCGTTGCTCGTGGGTGGGGTAGGGGATGACGGCGGCATCCGTGAAGAACAGCAGCTTCTGGTAGGCGGGTATCTCGGCAGCGGCAATATGGGTCAGCACATGGCCTTGCGGCAGCACACCCGTCTCCTTGTTCAGCACGGCGCGCAGCAGCTGGTCGGTACCTATCAGTCCTTTCATCAGCACATCGGCCTCGCCGTTCCTGACCAGTGCCACGGCTTCGCGGGCAGCTTCTTCAGGAATGTCGTTGCTAATGGTGACGACTTCGGCCAGTCCTTCGCCCTCAATTTGCTGCAGTGCTGCCTGCGTGGCGTCGTCGTCGGGCTTCACAGCGGCTATTCGCAGCGTTTTGGCATTCTCCCTTACCAGTTCCTTCAGTTCCAGGAACATCTTGATAGTTTTCATAGGCATAGTGATATAAAATAGGTTTTATTGTTCATTTTGTATTCAGCGACTCCTGATACCATGCGAAGAGCCGCCTTACGCCCTCCTCAATCTCGACACGGTGTGTCCATCCTAAGGAGTGCAGTTTTGAGACATCAATCAGTTTCCGCATGGTGCCGTCGGGCTTGGTGGCGTCGAACTCCACCGTACCCTCGAAGCCTACGGCTTTGACTACCAGTTCGCTGAGCTGGCGGATGGTCAGTTCCTTGCCCGTGCCGACGTTGATGTGGCAGTTGCGGATTTCGCCCAGCGAGGGTATGGCACCGCCGCGTCCTGCCGAGTGGTTACGGTCGACGCTGCCGTCGGTGCTTGCGCCGTAGTGTACGCTGGAGTATTTCTCGATACCGATGATGTCGGCAAAGTCGACGTTAAGCAGTACGTGCACCGAGGCGTCTGCCATGTCCTCCGACCACAGGAACTCGCGCAGCGGCGTACCCGTTCCCCACAGCACCACCTTATTATCATAGATGCCATACTTCGCCAGCACGTCCAGTATGTCGTCACATTGTGACGACCCTGTGAACCCTTCCACGGGGCGGATGTCAAGGTCGCGGCGGATAGCCTGCCAGTCGCCGTCGTGGATGAGCTTGGCCAGATACACCTTGCGCATCATGGCGGGCATGACATGCGAGTTCTCCAGGTGGAAGTTGTCGTTGGGGCCGTAGAGGTTGGTCGGCATGACGGCTATGTAGTTGGTGCCGTATTGCAGGTTGTACGATTCGCACATCTTCAGTCCTGCTATCTTGGCGATGGCATACTCCTCGTTGGTATATTCCAGCGGCGATGTCAGCAGGCAGTCCTCCTTCATGGGCTGGGGCGCATTCTTGGGATAGATGCACGTGGAGCCGAGGAAGAGCAGCTTCTGCACACCGTGGGCGTAGGCTTCGGAGATAACATTGCACTGCATCTTCATGTTCTGCATGATGAAGTCGGCGCGGTAGAGCGAGTTGGCCATGATGCCGCCTACGAAAGCGGCTGCCAGCACGACGGCGTCAGGGCGTTCTTCGTCGAAGAAACGGCGTACGGCTAACTGGTCTGTCAAGTCCAGCTCCTTGTGGGTTCGCCCCACCAGATTCTCGTAACCCCGCTGTTTCAGGTTGTTCCAAATGGCAGAGCCCACCAACCCGTGGTGGCCTGCCACGTATATCTTAGAATTCTTATTCAGCATTGTTTATTTGTGCTTTTAGGAACAGCTTCTTGACAAACTTCATGTCGTGCTCGACCATGATTTTTACCAGTTCGCGGAATGATGTCTTCTGCGGGTTCCACCCTAATGTAGCCTTTGCCTTGGCGGGATTGCCTAAGAGCTGGTCCACCTCGGCGGGGCGGAAGTATTTCGGGTCCACCTCGACGAGCGGCTTGCCCGTGGCCTTGTCATAGCCTTTCTCGTCGACACCGTCGCCGCGCCACTCCAGTTCGATGCCTACCTCTTGGAAGGCCAGTGTGGTGAATTCGCGCACAGTGTGATATTCGCCTGTGGCGATGACGAAGTCGTCAGGCTCCGGCTGTTGCAGGATAAGCCACATGCACTCCACGTAGTCCTTGGCATAGCCCCAGTCGCGCAGCGAGTTCAGGTTGCCTAAATAGAGCTTGTCCTGATAGCCTTGTGCTATGCGGGCTGCGGCCAGCGTAATCTTGCGGGTGACGAAATTCTCGCCGCGCCGCTCCGACTCGTGGTTGAACAGGATGCCGTTGCAGCAATACATGCCGTACGATTCGCGGTAGTTCTTCATAATCCAGAATCCGTACAGCTTGGCCACGGCGTAGGGTGAACGCGGGTAGAAGGGTGTCGTCTCCGACTGCGGCACCTCCTGCACCTTGCCAAACAGCTCGCTGGTAGAGGCCTGATAGATGCGGCACGACTTCTCCAAACCGCAGATGCGCACGGCCTCCAAGAGGCGCAGCACGCCCGATGCGTCGACATCGGCGGTGTATTCCGGCACGTCGAACGACACTTTCACGTGGCTCTGTGCCGCCAGGTTGTATATTTCCGTGGGCTTCACCTCGCCAATGATACGGATGAGGCTGGAGGAGTCGGTCATGTCGGCCCAGTGCAGGTTCACTAGACGGGCTTTCTTCATGTCGCGCACCCACTCGTCCAGATACAGGTGCTCAATACGCCCCGTGTTGAACGATGATGAACGGCGCAGCAGACCGTGTACTTCATAACCTTTCTCGATGAGAAACTCGGCCAAATAGGAGCCGTCTTGTCCGGTGATACCGGTAATTAGGGCAACTTTGTTCTGTTCCATATCTAATTCTTCGCTTTTTTACTTTTTCACCTTTTACCTTTTCACTTGTCTTGTCCGCTGAACTGCTTGATGCGCTGTTCCTCAGAGAGTTTGCATATTAATAAGGTGTCGTCGTTCTCGGCCACGATGTACCCGTCAAGTCCCTGTACGACCACCTTCCGTTCCTGTGTGGCGTGGATGATGCAGTTGTGGGTCTCGAAGAGGCTGATGTCCTGTCCGATGCAGGCATTGCCGTAGAGGTCTTTCTTGCTTTGCTGCAGCAGCGAGCCCCATGTGCCGAGGTCGCTCCATCCGAAGTCAGCTGGACAGACGAATATTTCCTCTGCCTTCTCCATGATGGCATAGTCGACGCTGATGTTCTCGCACTCAGGGAACTGCTCGTCAACCTTCTCCTGTTCCTGGGCGGTGCCGTAGTAGGGCAGCAGGCCCTCGAAAATCTTGGCAATGCCTGGCTGGTAGATGCGGAAGGCGTTGACGATGGTCGACACGTTCCAGATGAAGATGCCCGCATTCCAGAAGTAGTTGCTTTTCGAGATGTATTGCTTGGCGGTGGCCAAATCAGGCTTTTCGCGGAACGAGTCGACGCGGAAAATGCCTTTGTTGCGCAGCGAGTTTGCCGACAGGTTAGCCTCGATGTATCCGTAGCCGGTCTCCGGGCGCGTCGGCTTCATGCCGAGCGTGACAATGGCATCACTGTCGGAGGTGAACTTCAGACAGTCGCTGACGACGCGGCGGAACTCCTGCACGTCGAGCACGACGTGGTCGCTGGGCGACACCACGATGTTGGCTTTCGGGTCTTTCGACTTAATACGCCACGACACGTAGGCGATGCATGGTGCCGTGTTGCGGCGGCACGGCTCGCAGAGAATGTGGTCGCGTGGCATGTCGGGCAACTGTTCTGCTGCCGTGTCGGCATAGGTCCGGTTGGTTACTACCCACACATTCTCCGGGGCGACAATGGTGCTGAACCGCTCGACGGTCAGTTGTAACAAGGACTTGCCGATGCCCAGCACGTCGATGAACTGCTTGGGCTTCTCTGCAGTGCTCATGGGCCAGAACCGGCTGCCTACGCCGCCTGCCATGATGACCAGATGGTTGTTCGTTTTTGCCATAATGAAGTGACTGCTTTTACTTGTTAAAATGCAAAGGTAGTAAATATTTCTGTATTGCAGAAACTTTTTGCAACGTTTTTTTGTCTATCGCAGCTCTGTGGTGTTGAATTCCACCTCGACGATGCGCAGCTCGCTCTTCGTCTTCCCGTCATTCTTCGCCTTGAACAGGTCCAGCTCCCCGGCAGCAGGCTCTGCCACCTCAACGATGCCGCCGAAGGCGTCTTTGTCCTTGCCGGCTCCTTTCAGGCGGATGGTGATTTCGTCGGTGCGCACGGCTTCAGTGGGCTTCAGGTGTACGTAGCCTAAGCTGCGCTCCGTCTCTCCGCTCCAGATGAGCTTGCGCCCGGCATACACCTCTAACGGATAGCTGCGCAGCCGCCATCCCGTCAGCTTCAGGCAAATGTCGTCCACCACGGCCTTGCGCTCCAGCCGGTAGGTTATCCATGCCGTCTCTATCCGACCGTCGTTCTTCCACTCCGACAGCTCGTTGTCGTCATAGCTGCGGCTGGCGTGCTCGCTGTCGTAGCCGGCCTTGGCTGACACGATGCCGATGGCTTCGGCCTGCCGGGTATACGACGGCGTCAGCGGCGTCTCGCCGCGTGTCAGGCTTCCCTTCAGCGTCAGCCATGGCTGGTCGTGCTGCTTGTCTATGGGCTTGGTGTGCATAGTTGCTGTCTGTACGCCTTCCAAGCCGTCGGCACTGGCGTAGACGGTGATGGTGCCGCTGTTGACCATGCTGCGAATCAGCACACGTGCCACGCCGCATGTCACGGGCAGCGTCATGGCTCCGACGTAGTTGTCCGATGTGTTCTTCGTGGCTGCTGCGTCCAATAGCGTCTTGTCGCGCTTCTCGTCGGGCTGTTGGTAGAGCCGGTTGTCGCGTATGCCGATACCGCCGAGCCACTTGCCCTCGCCCTTCAGGCTGAATTGCACCAGTCGGTCGTCAAGCGGACAGCGGCGCCCGGCGCTGTCAACCACTTCCACCTGCACCAGCGCCATGTCGGCACCGTCGGCCTTCATGCCCTCAGGGTCTTCTATCGTGGTCAGCTTCAGGCGATGCGGCTTGCCTGCCGTCGCTACCTGGTGGGTGGAACTGCTGGCTACGGCCCGCAGCACGCCGGGCTCGTAGCGGACGCTGTCGAAAGTGAACAGATAGTGATAGTCGCGGCGCCCATGGCCCAGGCTGCGCCCGTTGAGGAACAGTTCCACGTCGTCTTCGTTGGATACTACGTAGACGGGCTTCACCGTTCCCGCAGGATAGTTCCAGTGGCCGACGATGTAGGTCCTTGGCATTTCGTCGTCCACCCATCCCGTCCACATCACCTGATGGGCAAAGTAGGCATCCTTGGGAATGCGCATGGCGTCGGTGACGCCGCTGGTGCGGTAGTTCGACTCGCCCCGGTGGTGGGTGTTCGTGTCCGAGAAGACAATCTTGACACCGCCCGACGACACACGTGAGCCGGTGCCGGGGCGCTCTTGCCAGTAGTCGTACCAGCGGCGCACCATCTCGACGGCCAGCTGGTCCATGTTGTGGTTGTAGTCAAGGGCGGGCTTGCCACGGTACAGCGGACCGTCGCCTTCGCGGTGGAAGGGGTAGCTGTATTCATCCCAGTACTTGCGCAGGCCCTCGTCGCGGCAATACTCCATGGCCCACATGGGGTGTTTCTGCGACTTGTTGATGTACAGCATCTCGCCGCCGTACTCCGCCTCGTCAATGTCCAGCATCTCACGGCTGCCGATGGCGCGGCCGCCGTGCGGGTCATACTCGTCGCGCAGGCGCTTCATCTCCAGCATGTGCTCACGGCTGATGCTCTCGTTGCCGCACTCGTAGAAGACGATGGAGGGGTTGTTGCGATTGTAGATAATAGCATCGCGCATCAGCTCCGTGCGCTGCAGCCACCGCGCCCCCTCGACGTCTTTCTCGGCATCGCCGGCGGGCATGGCTTGCAACAGCCCTACGCGGTCGCACGACTCAATGTCCTGCTTCCACGGTGTGACGTGCATCCATCGTACCAGGTTGGCTCCCGACTCGACCATCAGACCGTTCGAGTAGTCGCTCAGCCATGCCGGTACGCTCAGCCCTACGGCGGGCCATTCGTTGCTGGTGCGCTGGGCGTATCCGTGCACCATCAGCACGCGGTCGTTCAGCCAGATGTGCCCCTGTCCGAAGCGTGTCTTGCGGAAGCCGGTGCGTGTCACGACGGCATCGTGCTCATGGCCGTCGTCGTCCACGAGTGTCGTGGTCACCGTGTACAGATAGCCATAGCCCCACGACCAGAAATGCAGCCCCTCTGCCGCCTTGCTGGCAGCAACCGTACGCTTCTCGCCGGGCTGCAGCGTGACGCGCTCGCTGTTGAAGCTGCCCACCTCGTGCCCGTCGGCATCGCGGAGCACGGCCCGCAGCATAAACGACCGTGCCGCCGTGTCGTCGTTCTTCACTTCCGACTCGGCATGTATCACGGCGCTGCGTCCTTTCACGTCGATGTCCGTGGCATAGATATAGGTTCCTGTCGTGCCGAGGTTGGAAAAGAGGGGCAGCGTCTGGTAGAGGCTTCCCGTGATGTGCAGCCACACATTCTTGGGAATACCGCCGTAGTTGGCGTTGAAGTTGCGGTCGTTCCACTGGAAGCGGCTGTTGTGTATGGGGTCGCGGTATTGCCAGTCGTTGTCCGTGCGCACGGCTATCACGTTCTCCCCTTCGCGGATGTAGGGTGTCAGGTCGAAGCCGCAGGCCATTACGCCGTTCGTCGACAACCCCAGCCGTTGGCCGTTCAGCCAGAACTCGCCACCTTGGCGCACGCCTTCAAACTCGATGAACACCCGCTTCCCCTTCACGTCGTCCAGCGTGAAGTGCTTGCGATACCACGCCACGGTGTCCGTCAGGTCGACGATGTCGCGGGCAAACGCCTCATGGCCGTTGAAAGCGTAGGGTAGGGTGATGCCCTGCCACAGCCGGTCGTCGCAGTCGGTCAGCATGCCGTCTGCCGTGTCGCCCACCTGTAGCCGCCATTCACCGTTGAAGTTCAGTCGCTGTCGCTCGCCGGCGTTGGCGGCAGCCATGCAGAGCACTGCTGTCAGCAGAAGAGTCAGTCGTCGGATATTCATCATTCCTTGTCCTATTTTTAGGTTAGCCGCGCAAAGTTATGTACTTTTTCCCGATTCTGCAAATTATTCCTGCATTATAATCGCGTAACCTACTGATACGCAGTGCGGGGTGTAGGAAATACAGAATATATTTCAGATAGTCTTGTCCAATGCTCTATACTTCCATTCAAGGCAGAATTCGTCAATAAGATATTTGTCACTGCGACAATGAAGGTCTGCTATGCCAGACTGAATCATCTGGAATGTGTCGGAATGATAGAATCTGTCCATCGCCTCCTCACGGGAAATATTTTGTTGTCTGGAAATACCATCAATCAAGCGGGCATATTTCATTTGTAGTATAGTCTGGCGTCCGTCCATAAGCCTACAATATTTCTGACGATATGAATTTAAGTTTGCCGTCTATTAGTTTTTGGCTAAGGAGGCATATTTGGTGATTTGGCACTTCGTATTGCAGCTTTTTTAATGCGCTTGCCTTATCTATGTCTCCTGAGAAATATAGGTCAAGGGTGCGAAATACCTTGTCGTTTGCAATGCCTCCCTCAACAGCATCGAAATGTTCCACCTCCTGACATTTACGGTTCGCAGCGACAAAATCAAGCCACTCTTCATCGTAAGCATCAAAACGTTTCACGTTAATGCCTGATACCCAATCATCTTCCAACTCATACTGATTTAAGACTGCCTGCTTCCCACGGAATCGGAATTTGTCGGCATAGTCAATAGCCTGCCGTTTCAGACATGTCACATAGAAACCCTTTCCAAAATCAAGTGCTTCGCGAGAGAACCTGACGTCTGGAAAGCGTACAGTCGTGTATGAAGTATGATAGACAATCATTGCAGTTCGCCCTTCTCTTTTAAGCAGTCTATTAACTCATCTGTAATATATTGTCCACTGAAAGTATGTAAGACATTGTATGCAGGTATGATATATTCGGATAGAATGTTCGAACGCTTCAGCTTTTCATACACGGCCAACTGGTTCATACCAAGTCTTTCTGACAAGCTGCCTATACAGTAGGTTGCAAAGTCTAATTGGTTGAAAGTCATATCGTTTTTTTGTTTGCAAAAATAGATATTTTTATCTGTTCTGCCAAATTTTTCAGCCTTTTTTTGGTAGTTTTCAAAAAGTTTCGTACTTTTGCACCATCGTCAGTTAGCTCAGCAATGGGCGGCGGGCGGTCTTATATATGAGAAAGACGTTTTCGAACGTCTGTCGTTGTGCATCTTGAACTTCGCAACTTCATAGCCACAGCAGACAGATGACAACCGAAGCGTCACGTGGCATGTTTCTATATACCTTAGTAATATATAGTCCGTGCTGGCGTGGGCTAACTGCGTTGTCTATCCTGTGTGGCGAGGCAATGCGAAGGCCCAAGATGCCAGGATGGGCATAAGAACAGACACCTACGCCTTTTTTGTGTATCAAGGAAAACGAAACTTAAGACTAAAATTGGGCTCAGCGGATTTACCCGGTTGGTAATTGCTTGAGCTAATTAAGAATAAAGTGTGGCCAACCTGTACATAAAGAACTTGATGTCCCCTACACCTCTGAACTGCGTTCTGAAAGCCTTGATTTTGGCATTGAATGATT
>JAFUDJ010000045.1 GCA_017459445.1 Prevotella sp.
GCAGTTCCTTCGTTGAGTGGCGACCTATCCGAAAATGGGGCCGAGATTTTTCAAAATCTGAACGAGATTTTTCAAAAAGTCGGCCCCGCCTGAAGGGATGCCGGGAGGGCTTCCCATGGAACTGCATATTTATGCAATTCCAGGAATCCGCCTCAGGAGCTGGCCTCTGGTGCAAGTAGTGCAACATGTTTCGGGGTATCGTCTAAGACACTGTGGAAATGTTAAATCCGGCCAATAAACGTTATGTTGACGTTAAAGCGTGGCGGCAATGGCGAGGCGTGGCTACCTTTGCACGCAAGACAAAAAACTGTGATACGATGATACAGACCGACAACACCCTGCACACCGAAGCCATCATGCTGGCCATGAAAGCCCTCGATGTGGCCTTGAAAACCCTCGACATGATCGTCGGGACGCAAGCATCCGATGAGGGCGCGGACAAGGACATGCCATCAGAAAGCAACACTAAAAATGCCGAGACTCCAGGCGGGCACGACAGCTACCGTGCCGATGCCATCCGATTCAACGAGCAGTACCTGCGCGACCACTACGAGCTGCGCTATAACACGATGAAGAAGACCACCGAGTTCCGGCCCAAAGTCTCCGACGCGCAAACCGTCGGCGCAGCCCCAGCCCTCCCCCTACGGGGGGTAGATGGAGGGGAGCTTTGGCGCCCCGTCACCGACCGCGACCTGAACGGCATGACCGTGGGTCAGCTGATGGCGGGCGGACAGAGCTGGAGCTACGGCATGCGCCTCTGCGTCGACTCCTCGCGCGTGGAGAGTTTCAACCCCGTGGAGGACTACCTCAGCCGCCTGCCCCGGTGGGACGGCCGCGACCACATCGGCGAGCTGGCTGCCCGCGTGCCCACCCGCTACGAGGCCTGGCCGCACCTCTTCCGTCGCTGGCTGCTGGCCATGGTGGCGCAGGCGCGCGGCCTCAGCCCCGACCACGGCAACTCGCTGGTGCCCCTGCTCATCGGTGCACAGGGCACGGGCAAGACCACCTTCTGCAAGATGCTGCTGCCGCGGGAGCTGCGACAGTACTATATGGACGACATCAAGATGGACTCGGCCGAGCAGGTGGAGCGCGTGCTGGGGCGCATGTGGCTGGTGAACATCGACGAGTACGACGCGAAGACGCCGCGCGAGCAGGCGAAGATCAAGCGCCTGCTGACGGAGCGCGACGTGCAGGTGCGCCGTCCGCACTCAGACCAATACGTCATGACGCGGCGGCTCTGCTCGTTCATCGCCACGACGAACGACGACCGCCCGCTCTGCGACTCCACCGGCTCACGCCGCTACCTCTGCGTGGAGCTCTCGGGACAGATAGACACCGCCACGCCCCTGGACCACGACCAGCTCTTCGCGCAGGCCCTCCAGCTGCTGGCACAGGGCGAGCCTTTCTTCCTGACGCGCCAGGAGGAGGCCGCGATGGAACGGCACAACCGCCGCTACTGCCGCCAGCTGGTGCTGGCAGACGCGGTGAATGCCGTGCTGCAGCCGGCACCGGTGGGCCCCGACACGCTCATGACCGCCACCGACATCATGAACCTGCTCTGCGATGATGGCGGCATGCGGCCACAGGATCTGCCCTCGCCGAAGCAGCTTGCCGCCGCCCTGCGCTCAGCGGGCGTGCGCCAGGGCGCACAGCAGGGACGGCATGGGTGGTATGCCAAAGCATTGACGGGCCTTTGCTGCTAAGAAAAAAAGCCGAAAGTGCAAAGACTTCCGGCTTTTTTGCGGTCCATGAAAGAACCGAGTCAGACCGCGGCTCTACATGCCAGCGGCGTTGGCAATCCACTCGTAGACGCAGGAGCAAACGCCAAAGAGGACGATACCCACGGTGCAGATGGCCAGGGCGGCGTTGATGGCGGTGCCGTGGCGGAAAGTGGGCAGCGGGTTCTCTTCCTTGGTGATGTACATGGCCTTAACGATGAGCAGGTAGTAGTACAGGGAGATGACCGTGTTGATGAGGGCGATGAACACCACGAAGTAGGGCCAGAAAGGAGCCTGATCCTGACCGGCCACGCCAGCCATGAACACGAAGAACTTGGAGAACATACCTGCGAACGGGGGAATACCGGCCAGCGAGAAGAGGGCGATGGTCATGATGAACGCCAGCTTCGGGTTGGTCTGGTAGAGGCCGTTGTAAGCCGACATCTTGGTGCCTGCACCGGCGCGGTGCTCGACAGCGCTGATGACAGAGAAGACCGACATGTTGGCCACGACATAGACCAGCACGTAGAACGTGAGGGCGGTCTGCGACGTGGCGGGGTCGGCACCGATGACGGCGAGCATGATATATCCGGCCTGAGAGATAGAGGAGAAGGCCATGAAGCGCTTCAGCTCCGTCTGGCGGATGGCCATGAGGTTGCCGATGGTGATGGTGAGCATGATGACCACCCAGAGCATGGGCTGCCACCAGGCAATCATCGAGCCGAAGACCTTCACCAGGATGATGGCCAGCGTGAGCGTGGCAGCACCCTTGGAGACAACAGAGAGATAACCCGTGACGGGCGTAGGAGCGCCCTGATAGGTGTCAGCCGTCCAGAAGTGGAAGGGCACCAGCGAAATCTTGAAGCCCAGACCACTGAAGAAGAACACCATGCCCATGATGGCGATGGGGCTGGCCTTGATGACGGCGGCCACGTTGTCGAAGTAGAGTGAGCCAGTGGCGGCATAGATGAACGAGATGCCGAAGAGCATGACGCCGCTGGAGAATGTAGCCATGAGCACATACTTGGCAGCAGCCTCGGCAGAATCCTTCTTTTTCTTGTCGAAGGCCACGAGGCATGCCATAGGCACGGAGGCCATCTCCAGTCCGAGGAAGAACATGAGGAACGAGCCGCTGCTGAGCATCATGTACATGCCGAGCAGTGTAGAGAGCAACAGCATGTAGTACTCGCCCTCATAGCGGCTGTTGGTCTTGAGCCATGCCTGCGACATAATGAGCACAATGGCCGTACCGACGGTGAGGATGACCTTCATCACGTTGGCGATTTGCGAGGTGACGTAGATGCCGCCAAAGGCTTCAGCCGGCTCGCCCAAGAGTGCGATGCGCACGGGCAGGACGACCGTCAGACCCAGCGTGACAGCAAACAGCACGTCGTGCTTCTTCTCGCTCTTGTGCATGAAGAAGTCTACCGCAAAGACTATTATCAGGATGACCACGAGATAAAACTCGGGAATCATATTCAGGAATTGTCCGTAATTCATATTTTATGTCCTCCTTTCTTTACATGACACCAATTGACTGAAGGATATTGCCTGCAGAGGGCGAGATGACGTTAGACACCCAGAAGGGGAACGTGCCCAGGCCTGCCACACAGAAGATGAGGCAGATGACGGCGACGCGCTCGTCCCAAGTGGCATCGGTCAGCTCCAGGAAGTGCTTGTTCTCCACCTCGCCATAGAGAATCTTACCGACAACACGCAGGATGTAGACTGCGGTGACGACGATTGACATACAGGCGATGATGGTGGCCACCATGCGGAACGAGGTGTTGGGGTCGCCACTGACGGGGTCGGCACCAAACGAGCCCACGAAGATGGTCATCTCAGCAATGAAACCCGAGAAGCCCGGCAAACCGAGGTTGGCCAGACCGGCGATGACATAGCCCACGGCCAGGAACGGCATAATCTTCATCAGGCCGGCCAGCTCGCGGATGTCGCGGGTGTGGGTGCGGCCATAGATCATACCGATGAGGGCGAAGAAGAGGGCCGTCATCAAGCCGTGAGAGAGCATCTGCAGGATGGCACCCGTGCAGGCCGTCTGATTCATCATCAGGATGGCGAAGAGCACCAGACCGCAGTGGCTCACCGACGAGTAGGCATTGATGTACTTCAGGTCGGTCTGCACGCAAGCCGACAGCGCGCCGTAGACCACGGAGATGGTGGTCAGGATGATGAAGATCCACGACAGTTCCTGAGCAGCCTCAGGCAGCAGGTACATGGCCACGCGGAAGCAGCCATAGCCTCCCAGCTTCATCAGCACACCAGCATGGAGCATCGACACAGCGGTCGGGGCCGATGCATGACCGTCGGGCGACCATGTGTGGAACGGGAACAGGGCTCCCAGCACACCGAAGCCGATGAAGATGAAGGGGAAGAAGGCATTCTGGATGGCCACCGGAATGGCGTGCGACGTCTGGGCAATGGCATTGACGTTCATGGTGAACGTGCCGCTATAGACACCGTTGAAATAGTAGATGCCGAGGATGCCGAGGATGAGCAGGGCCGAGCCGCCCATCAGCATCAGGGTGAGCTTCATGGCCGAATACTCCTTGCGGCCCGAGCCCCACACGCCAATGAGCAGGTACATGGGGATGAGGGCTACCTCGTAGAACATAAACATGGTGAACATGTCGGTGCAGATGAAGAAGCCGAACACACCCGTCGACAGCAGGGTGAACCAGAGGAAGTACTCCTTGGTGAGGGGCTTCAGCTGCCAGGAGGCGAAGGTGCCCGTGAAGACGATGATGCTCGACAGGAGCAGCATGACCACGGAGATGCCGTCGACGCCCACAGCATACTGGATGTTGAGCGGCTTGAACCAGTCGACAGCAGCGGTGAGCAGCATCTCGGCGTTGTTGCCGGCAGCGCGCTCCTGAATGAAGTAGACGGTCAGCCAGATGGAGAGTGCCAACAGACAGCTGGCTCCCGTGACCATCACGCCACGCACCTGATTGAGATTCTTGGCAAGCCAAAGACCGAGCAACATAAGTGCTGGTATAAGCACAAATAAGCTAAGTATATTCATAGTCGTTTAGATGCATAAGAGGATTAATGTTAAAGCTACTGCTCCCGTGATGAACCAGATGGCGTACTTGCGCACATCGCCACTCTGCCAGCTGCGGATGCTCTCGCCCGTCTCGTTGGCACCCCAAGCCAGGAAGTTGAACGTGCCGTCAACGACGTGGCGGTCGAACCAAGCAATGGGCGTGGAGACACAACGGAAGATGATGCGATGGGTGACGTACTGCCAGATCTCATCCTGATAGAATCGCTTATAGGCGGCGCGGTGCAGCTTCGGGAACGTCTTGTAAAGGCGGTCGGCGATGGGCTGGCTCTCACCTTTATATATATAGGTGGCGAGACAGATGCTCAGGATGGCGATGATGGTCGAGGTGAGGGCAATCTGCGTGTCGAAGTGGATGGTGTAGTCCTGACCGCTGGCCGACACGAACGAGCCAAACGAACCGCCCCAGCCGAGGAAACCGGCCAGCGTGGAATAGATACCCACGCCGAGGGTGATCACGGTGAGCACGATGAGGGGAATGGTCATCGTCAGCGGAGCCTCGTGCGGGGTGTGGTGCTCGTGAGCCTCCACGTTCTCCGTGCCCCAGAAGATGCCGTAGTACAGACGGAACATGTAGAAGGCGGTCATGGCGGCGATGCCGGTCATGATCCATCCCACCACAGGGCTGTAGGCGAAGCAGGCGGTGATGATCTCATCCTTCGAGCTGAAGCCCGAGAAGAACGGGATGCCTGCAATGGCAAAGCAGGAGATGAGGAACGTGATGTTGGTGATGGGCATGTACTTGCGCAGGCCACCCATCAGCGCCATCTCGTTCGAGTGGACGGCATGGATGATGCAGCCGGCTCCGAGGAACAGACAAGCCTTGAACATGGCGTGGGTGAACAGATGGAACATACCGGCCATGTAGCCCAGCTGGGCGTGGTTGTCGAGGACGGCACCATGATGACCAGGCAGGCTGACGCCGAGAGCCACCATCATGAAGGCAATCTGCGAGATGGTGGAGAAGGCCAGCACACGCTTGATGTCGCTCTGGGCGCAAGCCACGGCAGCGGCATAGAAGGCGGTGATGACACCCACCACGACGACCACCGTCATGGCCTCAGGAGCGTACTGAATCCACAGGGGGAACATGCGGGCAATCTGGAACACACCGGCGACCACCATCGTGGCAGCATGGATGAGGGCCGACACAGGCGTGGGGCCTTCCATGGCATCGGGCAGCCAGATGTGCAGGGGGAACATGGCGCTCTTACCTGCACCACCGATGAACATCAGCACCAAGGCCGTGGGGATGATGCAGGCGCCGGCCGTCATGGCCTTGGCCACATTACCCTCGATGAAGGGCGTCGTGCCCTGCCCCATCACGATGTCGCCAGCAAACGAGAAGCTGAACGAATCGGTGAAGTAGCCGAAGGTCAGGATACCGATGAGGAAGAACATATCGGCAAAACGCGTCACGATGAATGCCTTCTTAGAGGCGGCGATGGCGGGCTTCAGCGGATAGTAGAATCCGATGAGCAGGTAGCTGCTCACGCCCACGAGCTCCCAGAACATGTACATCTGGAAGATGTTCGTGGCCAGCACCAGGCCCAGCATCGACATGGTGAAGAGCGAGAGGAAAGCATAGTAGCGCTGGAAGCCCTTCTCGCCGTGCATATAGCCGAAAGAGTAGATGTGCACCATGAGGCTGACCGTGGAGATGACAATGAGCATCATCACCGAGATGGGATCGAGCAGGATGCCCATGTCGAAATGCAGGTTGCCCAGGGGCAGCCAGGTGAAGTTGTAGGGGACGAACGTCTGGAAGATGCCGTTCACACGGTCAGCCGTGAAGTACTGGAAGGCCGTGAGATACGACAGGATGGTGACGAGTCCGAGCGAGCTGGTGCCGATAAGTCCGGCAACCTTATGCTTCATCTTCATGCCGCAGAGACCGAGCACAAGGAACGACAGCAGCGGCAGGAGAAGAATCCAAATAGTATATCCGTATTGCATAATCTTCTACTAGTTCTTGAGGTTAGTAATACTGTCTACGCTGTCGCTACGGAATTTGCGGTAAACATTGATAATGATGGCAATGGCGACGGCCGACTCGGCGGCAGCAACGCCAATGACAAAGAGCGTCATGAACATGCCCTCCATGCCGTTGGGATAGAGCAGGCGGTTGATGGCTGCGAAGTTGATGTCGACAGCATTCAAGATGAGCTCCACCGAGATGAGCATGGCGATGAGGTTGCGGCGGGTGACAAAGCCGAAGACGCCAATGAAGAACAGCAGTGCGCTAAGCACGAAATAACATTCTACTGGTATCATAGCTTAATCCTCCTCCTTTCTTGCAACAACTAGTCCACCAATGATACATGCCAACAGGAACAACGAGATGAACTCGAAGGGCAGCACGTACTGATACTTCTCACTTCCCACGAGGGCGGTACCAATCTCGCTCATGGGCACTTCCACGTCGGCCACGCTCTCGTTGACGATGAAGCCGGCCTTCACCAGAATCAGACTGACAAGCACCAGCCCGGCAAGAGCGGCCAGTCCGCCAGCGATGAGGCGGCTGCCTTTCACGTGCTCTACAAGACCTTGTAGCGTGCGCTTGCTCACCAGCTGGATGGCGAAGACGTAGATCATCGTCACGCCACCAGCATAGATGGCAATCTGAGCAGCTCCGAGGAAGGTGTAGTCGAGCAGGAAGTAGATGCCTGCCACACCGAAGAGCACAAACAACATATATGTTGCGGCTCGCATGATTCGCGTTGTCGTCACACACAGCAGGGCTGAGCCTACGATGACAACGGCGAAGATGATAAACATTACTATATTACCCATAGCTCAGTTACTTCGTTTTAGTGTTAAACGTTGCGGGCTGCCACTCAGCTCCACCATTGATCAGGTTGGGCAGTGAGCCTCCCTGATAGACCTCCTTGTCAAGGTGCAGCACCAGCTTGTTGCGGTCGAAGACGGCGTTCTCGAAATCGTTGGTGAACTCGATGGCGTCGAAGTTGCAGGCATTGGTGCAGAGCTGACAGAACATGCAGTCGCCCAGGTCGTACTGGTAGTCGTCGAGCACCTTCTTCTTCTTGCCCGTCTCAGGGTCTTCAGCCATGTGGGCGGTAATCTTGATGGTGCTGTTGGGGCAGGCCTTCTCGCACAGCGTGCAGGCGGTGCACTTGTAGGCGCCGTTCTCGTCGCGCTTGAAGACCAGGCGTCCGCGGTGGCGCTGGGCCACGTGCAGCGTGGTCTTGCGGTTCTCAGGGTACTGCTCCGTCGACTTGTTGGTGAAGAAGTCCTTGAAGTATTCCTTCCAGGTCGTCTTCATGCCAGTAGCCAGCGTCTTGATGCCGTGCCCTATTTCTCCGAAATATGATTGTTCTTTTTCCATTTTCTTTTTAATGTTTAATGGGTTGATGGGCCGAATGGGCTTAGAGGTACAATCCCAGCGCCACGCAGACGGTCATCAGCACGAGGTTGATGAGGCTGAGGGGCATCAGGTACTTCCATTCAAGCTTCAGAATCTGGTCGATGCGCAGACGGGGGAACGTCCACTTGATCCACATGAGCAGCCACACCACGCCAAGCGTCTTTCCGAAGAACCAGACGATGCCGGGGATGTAGTTCATCACCGTGTCGAAGGCGTCGACACCTATATTAATAGGAGCCCAGCCACCGAGGAACACCATCGTGGCAATGCCGGCGATGATGAACAGGTTGAGGAACTCAGCCAGGTAGAAGAAGCCAAAGCCCATGCCGCTGTACTCCGTGTGGTGACCGGCGGTCAGCTCGCTCTCGGCCTCGGCCATGTCGAACGGGCCACGGTTGGCCTCGGCATTACCGGCGATAAGGAACGTCACGAAGGCGATGATGGCAGGGATGTGACCCTTCACGATGAGCCAGTTCCAGGGGCCCGTCTGATACTCCACGATGCCGCTCACCTGCATGGTGCCGGTGAGGACGACAGCGGTGATGAGGCAGAGGCAGAGCGACATCTCATAAGAAATCATCTGCACGGCGCCACGCATGGCCGAAACCACCGAGTACTTGTTGTTGGAAGCCCAACCAGCCAGGAAGATGCCCACCACGCCAATCGACGAGATGGCGGTGATGAGGAACAGGCCCACGTTGAAGTCGAGAATTCCCATGCCGTTGTTCCAGGGCAGGAAGCAGAACGTACCCACCGAAGCCACAATCACGAGGACAGGAGCCACGGCATAGAGCAGTTTGTCGGCTTTGTCAACAAAGAAGATCTCCTTGATGAGCATTTTCAGCACGTCAGCAAAAATCTGCAGCAGGCCCCAGTAGCCTACGCGCATCGGGCCCAGGCGGCACTGGAAGTAGGCGCAGACCTTACGTTCCATGAAAATCATCAAGCAGGCAATCAGCGCGTAGGCCGTCAGCACAACGACGCCGACAATCACGCACTCTATCAATATCGCCAACCAGTCGGGGCAACCTACCGTCACCCGCAGCAGTTGGTCAAACCAGTTTGTTACTATACTAAAATCAAACATAATAATTATCTGTCTATATCCGGTATTACAACGTCAATAGCGGCACAAGTAGCAATGAGGTCGGCAATCTTCTGGCCGCGCAGCATCGGGTCGAAGGCTCCGACGAGCGAGAGGCCCATGGGTCGCATCTTCATGCGGTAGGGACTCTTGTCGCCACGGGAGTCCAGATAGACGCCGAACTCGCCGGCCACACCCTCGACTGAGAAGTACCACTGTCCCTCGGGCACCTTGATGATGGGCTTCTGCTTCACATAGAAGTCGCCCTCGGGGATGTTGTCGATGAGCTGCTCGATGATGTTCAGGCTCTGGTACATCTCATTGATGTGCACGAGATAGCGGCCCATGGAGTCGCAGGTGTCCAGCGTGCACTGCTCCCACTCCACCTTGTCATAGAGGTCGTAGGGGTGGTTCTTGCGCACGTCGTTCTTCCAGCCCGAAGCACGTCCGGCAGGGCCGGTGACGGCATAGCTGATGCAGTCGTCGAGGTTCATCGGGCCGCAATTCTCCAGACGGTTGTGAGTGATGACGTTGTCGCCAAAGACATCCATGTACTCCTGAATCATCGGACGCAGGTACTTCACCAGAGCCTTCACGTTCTTCACGAAGTTGGGATCGATGTCGTCCTGCAAGCCGCCGATGCGGTAGTAGTTCTGAATGAGGCGTCCGCCTGTGGTCTCCTCCATCACGTTCAGCACGTGCTCACGGTCGCGCATGCCATAGAGGAATGCGGTGAGCGCACCGAGGTCCTGAGCCACGCACGAGGTGAAAAGCAGGTGAGAGTCGAGACGTTGCAGCTCGTCCATGATGGTACGGACGTACTTGATACGGTCGGTCAGCTCCACGCCCATAGCCTCCTCGATGACGCCTACGAGCGCATGGCGGTGTTGCATGGCACCCAGATAGTTAAGACGATCGGTTAAAGCAAGGGTTTGCGGGTATGTCATGCCTTCCCACATCTTCTCGATGCCGCGGTGGATGTATCCGAAATGCGGATAAATCTTCTTCACCACCTCGCCCTCAAGGACGGTCTGCAAGCGCAGCACGCCGTGGGTGGCAGGGTGTTGCGGGCCGATGTTGATGACATAGTCGTCGCTGGTGAAGAGTTTGTTCTGCTTCGACTGCAAGTTGCCGTCCTTGTCAAGGAAGTACTCCAGACCGTAGTCGGGCTCGTTGTCGTCTTCCAGCGTGTACTCGTCGTTGAACTTCCAGTCCTTGCGGAAGGGATAGCCCTTGAAGTCTGTGCGCAGGAAGAGACGGCGCATGTCAGGATGGCCCAGGAAGACAATGCCGTAGAAGTCGTAGACCTCACGCTCCAGCAGGTCGGCTACGCGCCAGATGTTCGACACGGTGGGGATGTAGGCAATGAGCTGGCCGTCGGTTTCGCCGGTGCCGTTGCTCGACATACCATCGCCGCACACCTGCGTCTTGGCCAGCATCTTTACGCTGCAACGCTCGTGGGTCTTCGTGTTCTCCAGAATATATACGCAGCCAAGGCCCTCTTCTGCTCCGAAGTCCTCGCCCACGATGGTGACAAGATAGTCGAAACCTTTCTTGTCCTTCAAGTTCTGCATTTCCTTAGCGAACTTGTCAAACTCAAATGATAAGAACTCTAATTTCATGCCTTTTCCTCCTCTTTCTTTAATTCGTTAACGAACTCCTCGGGGACATCGGTTACCACGATAGGTTCACGCCTATGGTCGCCCAACTTCGCACGGAACGTCAGTTCCTCGTTCGAGACGCCCAGCTCGCGCTCCTCGGCGGTCTGCTTGTGGTTGGCACCACCGAAGAATTTCTCAATCTTCACCTTGCGCTGCAGCTGCATCATGCCGTACATGATGGCCTCTGGACGCGGGGGGCAACCAGGGATGAACACATCGACAGGCACAATCTCCTCAATGCCCTTTACCACATGGTAGCTCGACTTGAAAGGTCCGCCGCTGATGGCGCAACCGCCCACGGCGACGACATACTTCGGCTCGGCCATCTGGTCGTAGAGACGCTTCAGGGCCGGAGCCATCTTGTGGGTAATCGTACCGGCACACATGATGAGGTCGGCCTGACGGGGAGAGTTACGCGTCACCTCGAAGCCAAAGCGAGCGAAATCGTAACGCGAGCAGCCACAGGCCATAAACTCGATGCCACAGCAAGAAGTGGCAAACGTGAGCGACCAAAGCGAGTTGGCACGGCCCCAGTTGATGAGGCGATCCAGGGAGCCAGTGATGACGTTGACGCCTCCCTCATGGAGTTCCTCAACAATCTTCTCAAGCGACTCGTTGTCGTTCCACTCTTCGTAGGGAACAGACTTGATGTAAGGCTTCTTTACTTCCATTCCAACGCTCCTTTCCGCCAGGCGTAGGCCAGGCCAAATACTAAGACAACCAAGAAGAAGCCGATGCTGAGCAAGGCTGCCGCACCGAACTGCTTCACTACCACTGCCCATGGATACAGAAACACCGTTTCCACATCGAACATGAGGAACAGGATGGCGAACAGGTAGTAACCCACATGAATAGGTATCCAGCTGGAGCCGCGCGTCGGAATACCGCTCTCATACGGCTCGCCTTTCACCTTTGCATACGAGCGCGGACCAATGAGCTTAGCAATGATGTAAGCTGCCGCCACCAGTGTAATTCCCGTCGCAATGACGGTAACTAACAAAGTGAAATTCATAAAAGTTTTATAATGTTATAACAAATTTGTTTTCTGAATTCGTCTGCAAAGGTACAAAAATATTTGCAAACAAACGACATATATATCCACAAAATTTATTCTATTTTGTGCGGGGCCGAGATTTTTTTGTGCGGGGCACAAAAAATCCCTCCCAAGGGACGCGCTGCCTTTGGGAGGGATTTGGGAGGGGGAAGAAGCTTCCCCGTGCTGAAAGAATTAGTTCAGGTTGCCTGCGTCGGCATTCTGAATCATGTTCTCAGAAGCGTACATGTAGATTTCGACGCGACGGTTCTGTGCCTGGCCTGCCTTGGTGTCGTTGCTGGCCACGGGATTGGTCTGTCCCTGACCGTCGACAGTCTTCAGCTGCTTAGCCTGCACACCCTGAGCCAGCAGATAGTTCTGCACGCTCTGTGCACGCTGACGCGACAGGTTCATGTTCAGATCAGCGCTCTGCTCTGCGGTCTTGCCCTTGAAGCCGGTGTTATCGGTGTGACCATAGATAGCGATGTCGCAGTCGGTGTTGTTCTTCAGCAGCGTGGCGCACTGGTTCAGAGCCGACTTCGAGGAAGCGGTGAGGTCTGCCTTGCCGGAAGCAAAGAGGATGCCCGAGTCGAAGGTGAGCTTCACAGCGTCGAATCCATTAGCGTCCTGCACGGTCTGCACCTGAGCATTGGCCACAGCCTCGGCCTGCTTCTTCACCTTATCCATGTGGTGACCGATGGCAGCACCCACGCCGGCACCCACAGCCGTACCCACGGCAGCGCCGATGGCCGTGCTGTTCTTGCCACCGATGATCTTACCGGCCACAGCGCCCAGAATGGCGCCGCCGCCAGCACCGATAGCAGTTCCCTTACCCAGGTTGTTACAACCCGAAACAACGATTCCTGCGCAAAGAGCCAGGATCAAAGTTCTCATTTTTTTCATTCTAATTTAATTATTAATGTGTTAAACAATAATTTCGCGCTGCAAAGATACAAATAATTTCATAATTCATAATTCATAATTCATATTTTTTTTCTACCTTTGCACCAAAATTTTCAAATTATTGCATAAAAAATGGCTAAAGAATTAAAAGATCTGACAAAACGGGCTGACAATTACAGCCAGTGGTACAACGATTTGGTGGTGAAAGCCGACCTGGCCGAACAGTCGGCTGTACGCGGCTGTATGGTCATCAAGCCTTACGGCTATGCCATCTGGGAGAAGATGCAGCACATACTCGACGGGATGTTCAAAGAGACGGGCGCTCAGAACGCCTATTTCCCCCTGCTCATTCCGAAGTCGTTCCTCTCGCGCGAGGCCGAGCATGTGGAGGGCTTCGCCAAGGAGGCTGCTGTGGTGACCCACTACCGCCTGAAGGCTCAGGACGGAGGCGTTGTGGTAGACCCCGCCGCCAAGCTAGAAGAGGAGCTAATCATCCGCCCCACCTCAGAAACCATCATCTGGAACACCTATAAGAACTGGATCCACTCGTGGCGCGACCTGCCCCTGATGTGCAATCAGTGGTGCAACGTCATGCGCTGGGAGATGCGCACCCGCCCCTTCCTGCGCACCTCAGAGTTCCTCTGGCAAGAGGGCCACACCGCCCACGCCACCCGCGAGGAGGCCGAACAGGAGGCTCAGAAGATGCTGAAGGTATATGCCAAGTTTGCCGAAGAATGGATGGCCGTACCCGTCATTCAGGGCGTGAAGAGCGAGACCGAGCGCTTCGCCGGTGCACTGGACACCTACACCATTGAGGCCATGATGCAGGATGGCAAGGCCCTGCAGAGCGGCACCAGCCACTTCCTGGGACAGAACTTCGCCAAGGCTTTCGACGTCACCTATCTTAATAAAGAGAACAAGCCTGAATATGTATGGGCAACCTCGTGGGGCGTTTCAACCCGTCTCATCGGTGCCCTCATCATGACGCACAGCGATGATAACGGTCTCGTACTGCCTCCGCGCCTAGCACCCATCCAGGTAGTCATCATCCCCATTGCCACCAAGCCTGAGCAGATGGAGATTGTAAACAAGGAAGTGCTACCTATCATCGAGGGGCTGCGCAAGAAGGGCATCTCGGTGAAGTTCGACGATGCCGACAACAAGCGTCCCGGCTTCAAGTTCGCCGACTACGAGTTGAAGGGTGTTCCCGTGCGTCTGGTGCTCGGCGCCCGCGACCTGGAGAACGGCACCATCGAACTGATGCGCCGCGACACGCTGGAGAAGGAGACCCTGCCGCTGGAAGGCATCGTAGACCACGTGGAGCAGCTGCTGGAGGACATCCAGAAGAACATCTTCGAGAAAGCCAAGGCCTACCGCGATGCCCACATCTACGAGTGCGACAACTACGAGGAGTTCAAGGAACGTGTGAAGGACGGCGGCTTCTTCCTCTGCCACTGGGACGGAACGGCCGAGACCGAGGCACAGATTAAGGAAGAGACGCAGGCCACCATCCGATGCGTACCCTTCGGCGTGGAACAGACACCTGGCACGGACATGGTGAGCGGCAAGCCCTCGAAAGCCCGCGTCATCATCGCCCGCAGCTACTAAGCCAAGCTCCGTCAAAACGGCAAAACAATCATGTGGGAAGAGTGAAGGCGAACTCGTCAGCACCTCCTTCCCACATTATTTATATTACACTTCACGTATCAGTCTATGGCCAACGACTATTTCAGCTTCCGACAGTTCACTATCCGCCAGGAGCGGTGCGCCATGAAGGTGGGCACCGACGGAACCTTGCTGGGGGCCTGGGCTGAGCTACCCAAGAACCTTCCTCAACGCCCACCGCGTATCCTGGATATTGGCACGGGGACGGGACTCATTGCACTGATGATGGCCCAGCGCTTCCCGACAGCCCATATCGTAGGCATCGACATTGACGAAGATGCCGTCAGGCAAGCACAAGAAAACGTGGCTGACTCGCCTTTCGCTGACCGCATTGACATCCGGCTCCAAAGCCTGGCCGACATGAAGGCGCAACAAACCGACGGCAAAGCAGAAGACGCCGAGACATTCGACGCCATCGTGAGCAACCCGCCCTACTTCACCGATGCCCTCCGCTGCCCCGACGCACAGCGGTCCATGGCACGCCATACAGACACACTCAGCTACCGCACACTGATGGACTGTGCATGGTGTCTGCTCAACGATGATGGCGAGCTGTCGGTTGTGGTGCCAGCTGACTGCGTGTCGCAGATGGAGAGCGAGGCTATACTGGCAGGATTCTTCAAACGACGCGACTGTGCCGTGAAGACAACCCTTCGCAAAGCCCCGAAGCGCCACCTTCTGTCCTTCGCCAAGCACGCCTGTCCCCTCGAACGCACAGAGGGATTGCTGACTTCCGACTGGCACGACAAACTGATGAAAGACTTTTACCTATGAAGATAGCACTCTTACAGACGGACATCGTCTGGGCAACGCCCTCAGCGAACATCAGAAGGGCTGAAGACATGATGGTCCAAGCCCCTGGAGCCGACCTCTATGTGCTGCCGGAAATGTGGGCCACAGGATTTGCAACACGTCCGGAAGGTATCGCCGAAGAAGAAGCCACGTCGGCAGCCCTGGCATGGATGAAGCGGACGGCACTTCAGCACAACTGTGCCATCAGCGGCAGTCTGGCTGTTCGCATAGAAGACGGCTCCTATCGCAATCGACACTTTTTTGTGACCCCCGAAGACGTTGTCTTCTACGATAAGCGCCACCTGTTCACCCACGGACACGAGGACAAGCACTACACGGCGGGCAACGAGGCCATCATTGTCAGCTGGCAGGGATGGCGCCTGCTGCTTCAGACGTGCTACGACCTGCGCTTTCCGGTCTTTTCCCGGTATGGTCGCGCAGGTGAGTACGATGCCATCGTCTACGTGGCCAACTGGCCAGAAAAGCGCCAGTTGGCATGGCAGACGCTGATTCGCGCCCGTGCCATCGAGAATCAGTGCTACGTACTGGCTGTGAATCGCACGGGCGACGACAAGATCTGCCACTATGCCGGCGGCTCGGCCGTCATAGACCCTATAGGACGCCTTGTGGCCGAATGTTCTTCAGCAGAACGCCCGGTCGTCACGGAAATATCTATCGACAAGCTGAAAGAGATGCGCAGCCACTTCCGTGTGCTTGAAGACCGCGACAACCTCTAGAAACAATAAAAGGAGATGTTACCATCTCCTTAACCTCCAGAGCCGATACCCGGACTCGAACCGGGGACCCACGCATTACGAATGCGTTGCTCTACCAACTGAGCCATATCGGCCTTCTGAAGTACACCCGCAGGGGCTCGAACCCTGGACACCCTGATTAAGAGTCAGGTGCTCTACCAACTGAGCTACGGGTGCATCCAATTTATTCACCATTTTAACCCTTTGTACACCCGCAGGGGCTCGAACCCTGGACACCCTGATTAAGAGTCAGGTGCTCTACCAACTGAGCTACGGGTGCATCCTTTTCGGATTTGCGGGTGCAAAGGTACGCACATTTTTTGAATTGGCAAAACTTTTCGGCTACTTTTTTCCTTAAACCGACAAAATATTTGCCTATTTGCGGTCATTGACCACCGGAAAGCTGTGTACTGGTGTCGCCAAAGATACCTATAAGCGACGACTGATAGTTTTGAACAGCAGCTGAGAGCGCGCTGATGACTGCTGAATTACGGTCCTCAGTGACGTTGTTGAAGGTCCACTGGAAGTCGCCATGCCCCATACGCCCCGCCCCAAGCCAGCCCGTAACAACGGCAGGCACATTAGAGGTATCGTCAGGGGAATAGGCATACATGACTTGAGGGTCGGTATCGAAGTTGTTATAAGTGTTTCCGCCCGACTTTGAAACAACAGTGGCAGGGACAGTCTCCGTGGGATCAGCCACCTCGTAGGCATCGAACTCAACAGGATTCTGCTGGTAGGTGGCATAGCGGAAATTGGCTGACTGCTCAGCAAAAATGTTGCCATAGGACTTGATGCTGCCACCTGCCTCACCTGAGAAAGTGGGGGCATCCTTCAGGTCAGTGCCCATCTTGGTGTCGGAACCTTGCAGCGAAATCATCATGGGTTTGTCAGTGTTGCGAAAATAGTTGCGATCCATGAAAATACTACTGCCTGTCGTAGCTCCAGCGCCATACTTTGCCACACCGTCGTAGTAGTTATTGTAAACATGGACGGTCATGGTACGAACACGGGGATGGCGGGAGTCGCTGTGGTCGAACCAGTTGTGGTGGTAGGTGATATAGTTCGGTCCCGTCTCACTTTTCATGCCGCAGAGCGATGACTTGCCGCTGTCCCAGAAATGGCAATAGCTGAACGTCATATAGCGGGAGTTACCCTTCACATCGAGCGAGCCGTCGCCCTTGGCCTGGTCACCGCCTTTGTTGCGCCCATAGAAAAAGTCAATGTGATGCGCCCAGCAGTGGAAGTTGTTGGTGTCGAAGGAGAGACCGTCGTCCATGCAATAGAGGATTCCCAGATTACGCAGTTCCACGCTCTGGGCATTGCGCACCAAGAAACCCATATTCTTGATAGTGGCGTCGTTGCCAATACCTTCAAAGGTGATGTTCAGGGGCTTCTCGTTGTTCTTTCCCTTAATCTGGATGCCCTCAGACGAGCTGCCCAGGGCGTCCATGTCCTCTGCTGAGACACAGCCAATGATGCGGACGGCAAGCGGATTGGTGACATTTCCCTTCTGATAAGCCGTGAGAATGGCCTGCAAACCTGTAAACTTACCACTGGAAAGGGGCGCCTGAACGGTCTTTGCCGTTGAAGCCGTGACATAGACGACAACAGTGCCGGGCTTCAACGTTCCGTCGTTCTGATAGGCCCCCACCCCATCCGGATAGTTGAGATGGGCAAAGCCGTCGCGATTGTAAGCCTGCACGTTGAGAAGAGCCGTCTCGGTGGCAGCGGAAGTAATCTCACGGTCGTCAACATCCGTGGGAACGACACGGAACTGGTAATCGTCGGCAGGCAGGAGCCCCACGGCGTCGGCACGGCCATAGGTGCCATAATTGCGCACCAACGGAGCATCGAGACGCGCATAGCTGTCACCATACTGACCACCTTTCACATAAACGTGATAGCTCTTTGCCGTAGGATAAGGAGAAAACGTGACATAGGCAGACTCCAGCCAGCCACGGGCTTCGGTGACAACTACCTGACCGAAAGCCACCATCAGGTCAGACTTTGCAGCCTGCTGAATACCAGCAGTGAAGGTGAGGCTGACGCTATCAGTACCGAGGCCTATCTCCGTCAGTTTCTGGTCAATCACCTTTCCCTTCACAAAGGGAATCTGCGCCTGCGCCGTCAGCAGCAGAGCAAAAGCAGCCACAAACAACTTTCCTCTCATCATCTTTGAGCTTTATCGGCTGGCATGGAAGCCTTCAAGATTCTCGTATTTACGCCGCATCATGCGCTCATAGATATTGCGCAGCCAATAGGGATGCAACACGGTGAGCACCAGACCTAGCAATGCCATGATGGCGTAGGCGGTGTCCTCGTCGGTGAAAACAAGCGTACCACCAACCAACAGCAGCGGCGCAAACATTCCGATCATCTCTATGAGCAACTGCAAGCCGCTCTCCACGCCGTTCTTGCCAACAATCTTCGTATTGAGCGGCAGCGTCTGTTTGTTGTAGACAGCCAACTGGAACATGATGAGATAGCCCAGACCACTGGTCAGCAGCAGGTAGGCCAGCATCATCATAACGGTGAACTTGCCGGCAATGACGGCAGGCAGCATGATGAGCAGCGGCACCAGCAGGATGGCCACATGAAAGTAGTATTTGGCACGGAGCAACATTAGGATGTTCTCACGCTGCGTCATCAGCAGGTCGATGTAATTGCCCTCGGGACCCATCACCTTGGTCAGCGCCGTCATGCCATAGATGCCGAAGCAGTAGTAGCACCAGAAGTTGAGCAGCATCTTACCGTCGTAAACGTCAGTATAACTGATGAGTGCAGAGAGCATGACGATGAGTCCGAGACTCATGAAGACACGGGAGCGAATGGCCTTGTTGCGCATGATGCTCTTCAGTTCCAGCTTCAAGTACTCGCCCGACTGGCCGAAATGCTCCAGGAAAGTGAACTGCCACACACGCTTCATGGCTGCAGGCTTCTTCTCCTCACGTGAGAGCTCCTGCATGATGAAACGCTGTTGTGTCTTCAGGTTAATGACAAAAAGTACAGCGAGCACCAACAAGGCCAACAAGGTAATTCCCCAGAGGGCAGGAGTACTCTCCTGCACATCCTCAAAGGCATATTTGAGTGTTTCGCTCTGATCTACCAGAAAAAAGAGGCCAATACAAGCTCCTGCAACGCCAATGGGCAACAGCCACCAAAGGAGCGACCGTCCGATGAGCGTGCGCACCAGCAGATACCACTGGCTATTAGCCATCACCATCAACAGACCTCCCACCACCACGGCCAATACGGCCCAAAAAGACTGACCCGCAACCAGGTTGATGTAGGCAAAGGGCAGCAGCATGGCCAGCCAAAGGAGGTTGTAACCGCTCGTAACCATATTGAGCAAGTAGGCCTCCACCACATACTGCTTCTTCATGGGCATGAGCAGATAGGGTTTGACAAAGACCGTAGGCGTCTGCTGGGCCATGAAGCGGAGCAGGAAGTCCAGGACGAGGAAAACAGGCAGAATGAAAAACAGGATTCCAGGAATGTCTTCTTCTGCGGCCAGCTTGCCAAAGACACTTCCGAACACAATGAGATATATAATCATAAAGCCCGCACCAATGTACATCATGACCTTGGCCACGGTGTTCTGCTCCAAGGCGGGGCTGCGCTCCTCGCTCAAGTTGACGTTCTTGCGCAGCAGACGATAAATCTGTAATCGGTTCATCAGCGCAAATCAATTATCTCAGCGTCTGGATAGTCCTTGCTGTCGAAGCGGAACATAGCGTCATTCAATTGCTCGGTCTTCAGTCCGGAGATGGTGAAGATGGTCCATTTATTTCCCATGAGTGTCTTGATTTCTTTGGGCACATAGGATGATTTGTCCACAAGCAGAAAAGCTTCCTTAATCTTGTGCTGCTCCTTCGTCGAGGTCAGGTGGAGCTGATAGTCTGATCCCGCTGTTGTCAGACTGGATGAATAGCCCGACTTATAGAGGTTAATAAAGTTGTAGGGATTAAGTGTCTGCAACTGCTGTGCCGTTGGGGTCGAGATGTTCACCTCATCGTTGCTGGCCATGTAAGTCCACAAGGTCTTACCGTCGAACCACATTGTCGTGGTGCTTGTATGCATGTAGAACTTCTGCCCCTTGATGGAAATAGTACCAGAAGCATTACCATATTGCGCACTGTTCATCGTAAAATTGGCCGTCACACCTGAACTGACACTGACCGTGGCAGCACACTTGTCGAGCACCTGCTGTGCTGTCTGAGCCCAAGACGCTACGCCCACGAGAATAAGCGCCGTCATCACTAAAACAATCTTTTTCATATACATATTATTTTATTTTCTTAAGTTTGCCAAAAGTTGCTCCAGGCTCAGTTCATCTTGAATGAGCACTTCACGGGGCTTGGAGCCGTGAGCCTGACCTACGACGCCTGCTTTTTCCAGCATATCCATCAGTCGGCCAGCACGGTTGTAGCCTATGGAGAATTTGCGCTGGATGAGGCTAGTAGAGCCGCTGCCACTGCTGACAATGAGGCGGGCGGCATCGTCGAACATCGGGTCGAGATGGTTCAGATCCACGTCGTCAGCACCGCTCTCGCCACCTTCTCCACCCTCCACGACGGGTTCAGGCAACTCAAAGGGTTCGAGATAGCCCTGCTGGTCGTGGATAAACCGGTTGATGTCCACTACTTCGGGCGTATCGACAAAGGCACACTGCACACGGATGGGGTCGTTGCCTTGCAGATAGAGCATGTCGCCACGTCCGATAAGCTGCTGTGCACCCATACGGTCAAGAATGGTCTTCGAGTCGATGCCTTGGCTTACCTTGAAGGCAATGCGAGCGGGGAAGTTGGCCTTGATGGTACCCGTGATGATGTTCGTAGTGGGTCGCTGCGTAGCGATAATCATGTGGATACCCACGGCACGGGCTTTCTGGGCGATACGGGCGATGGGCAGCTCAATTTCCTTGCCAGCCGTCATGATAAGGTCGCCGTACTCATCGATGACCACCACGATGTAGGGCATGAACTTATGGCCGTGCTCCGGGTTCAGCTGGCGGGCAATGAACTTCTTGTTGTAGTCCTTGATATTGCGCTCGCCGGCCTTCATCAGCAGCTCATAGCGGGCGTCCATCTCCACGCAGAGGCTTTGCAAAGTACGGATGACCTTCGACGTGTCGGTGATGATAGGTGTCTCAGCCTCCTCGGGCAGGGCGGCCAGGAAGTGCTTATCAATCGTCTTATAGATGGAGAACTCCACCATTTTCGGGTCTACCAGCACAATCTTCAACTCTGCTGGATGCTTCTTATATAATAAAGAAGTGAGAATGGCGTTCAAGCCGACCGACTTACCCTGACCCGTAGCACCAGCCACGAGCAGATGGGGCGACTTGGCCAGGTCGAACATAAACACCTCATTGGTGATGGTCTTACCCATAGCACAGGGCAGCTCCATCGTGGTCTCCTGGAATTTCTTAGAGTTCAGAATCGACTCCATCGAGACGATGTTTGCCTTTGCGTTAGGCACCTCAACGCCGATGGTTCCCTTGCCGGGAATGGGCGCAATAATACGGATGCCCAATGCCTTCAGGCTCAGGGCGATATCATCCTCCAGTCCGCGAATCTTAGAGATGCGCACGCCGGGGGCCGGTGTAATCTCGTAAAGTGTGATGGTGGGTCCTACGGTGGCCTTAATACTGCTGATTTCGATACCGAAGGTACGCAACACCTCCACAATACGGTTCTTGTTGGCCGTCTGCTCAGCCATGTCAATATAGGGCTTACCGTCCTCCTCGTAGTGCTTCAGCAGGTCGAGCGTGGGATAGTGGTAGTTCTCCAGGTCACGCTTGGGGTCATAGGGCTCCAGCATCTGCTCGCCCACCTGAACCAAATCTTTGCCATCAGCCTTCTCCTCGGCCTCAGCCACTTCCACCGCCATATCCATGTCACCCTCCTTCTTGCGACGAACGGGCTTCACCAGTTCCTGCTTCTGTCTTGTTTCCGGCACGTTCAACTCCTCACCCTTGAACTCAATGGTTTCTGTGGACGGGTCGTCAAACACCGTGGGGTCTTCAACTATATCCTGTTTGCCCACTTCGTCGTCGCCAGTCTGTCCCTCATTTTCGCCTGAAGGAGCCACAACTGTAAACTTCACCTTCTCGAAGAACTTCTTCGGATTCAGGATCTTACGCACCCACTCGTAGGTCTCAGCACTGATGTACGAGAGGAACAGCACGGCAATGATAATAAGAGCAGCCGCCAGACCTGGCATACCCACGAAGCCTTCAATCCAGCGGCCCACCTGCAAGCCGTGATCTCCACCCAAGCAGAAGTGAACGTCGCTAAAGAGGGGAGAGACAAACTTGGCCAGAGCTATCGACGTCCATATCATGATGAGCGTCAGGCACATGAACCACTTCAACAGATGGGGCTTGAAAGCTTTCATCAGCCGCAGCGACAGCAAGAAGATGAAAACGGGGATGAGGAATGCCGGCACACCGAAGCACTGCTTCATGAAGAAGTAGGCCGTATAGGCTCCTACAGAGCCACAAGCATTTTTGAATTCGCCGTTCTGATTGGCCATCTCGCCCTGCCGCAGGTTCTCAATGATACTCATATCGGCCTGCCCCGTCGTAAAGAACGAGATAAACGACAGCACCATGCAGCACGACACAGCGAAAAGTAGCATACCCATGAAGAAGCGCAGGCGCTCGTTGATAAATATCTGAGTGAAACGCTGTAAGCCCAGCGCCTCCATCATCGAAGTGCGCGGTTCGTCGTTTCTAGTGGTTTTCTTTTTCTTCTTACCCATTAATCTTACCTTGTTTCGTTAATTCTTGTGCAAAATTAGCGCAAAAAATTCAGATAGCATCAAAAAATCACTTTTTTTTTGTATTTTTGCACGTCGAAAATAGAAAACGATGTCAAAAATCATCTACAACAAGTACGAAAAGCAGCTCATCGCCAACCTTCCCGTCGCCCAGTTTGAGGGACGAATCGTTGTCATCCTCAACGAAAGAGAAGCAGAACGAGCCGTCGACTTTCTTCTCTCCTGCCCCATCATGGGCCTCGACACCGAGACTCGGCCATCCTTCAAACGCGGTTTTCAGCACAAAGTTGCACTACTGCAAGCTGCCACTGAAGACATCTGCTTCCTCTTCCGTCTGAACTATCTCGGACTCACGCCCGCTGTTATCCGCCTACTGGAAGACACCACCGTGCAGAAGATTGGCTTGTCGTGGCACGACGACCTGAACTCCCTCCACAAACTTGGAACATTCAAAACTGGCGATTTCATCGATATCCAAGACCACATCCGAGAGCTGGGCATCGAGGACTTGAGCCTACAGAAAATCTATGCAAATCTTTTCGGACAGAAGATCAGCAAGCGCCAGCAGCTCTCCAACTGGGAAGCTGACATACTGACCGACAAACAAAAGCTCTATGCCGCTACCGACGCCTGGGCATGCATCAAGATTTACGAAGAGATTATAACTCTCAAGCAACAAGGTAATTACAAACTTATCATCAAAGAAGAACCTCATGAAGCAGATTCATCTGAAAAGGGGTAAGGAAGAGAGCCTTTTGCGCTTTCATCCCTGGGTATTTTCCGGCGCCATCCACCATACCGACGCCGACATTAGCGAAGGCGATACTGTACGCGTACTCTCAGCCAGCGGCGAATTTATCGCCGTGGGGCACTATCAGCAAGGCTCAATTGCCGTACGTGTACTCAGCTTCGAGGACACCGCCATCAACGACGCATTATGGCACGACCGCCTAGGCCAGGCGCTACAGACCCGCAAGGCCATCGGGCTCGTTGACAGCCCGCAGACCACAGCCTACCGATTAGTGCACGGAGAAGGCGACATGCTGCCCGGTCTCATCATCGATATTTACGGACAGACAGCCGTGATGCAGGCCCATAGCATCGGGATGCACCGTCAGCGCCAGCAGATTGCCCAGCAGCTGATGGAGGTGATGGACGGTCGCATCACACATATATATTATAAGAGCGAGACCACCCTACCCTTTATGGAGCCCGAGAACGGATTCATCATCGGCGGCAGCGACGAGAACACGGCGCTGGAGAATGGTCTGCGCTTCTACGTCGACTGGCAACGCGGCCAGAAGACGGGTTTCTTTGTAGACCAGCGCGACAACCGCTCGCTGCTAGAGCACTATGCCCACGGACGCCGCGTGTTGAACATGTTCTGCTACACAGGCGGTTTTTCCTTCTATGCCATGCGCGGCGGCGCTGAGCTGGTGCACTCCGTCGACAGCTCGGCCAAAGCTATCGAACTGACTCGCCGCAACGTGGAGCTGAACTTCCCCGGTGACCCGCGACACGAAGCATTCTGCGAGGATGCCTTCAAATTTCTGGATATAGCTCAGAACTCAGAACCCGGAACTAAACCTTACGACCTCATCATCCTCGACCCGCCCGCCTTTGCCAAGCACCGTGCAGCGCTGCACAATGCACTGAAGGGTTACACCCGCCTCAATGCCAAGGCCTTTGAACGGATTGCCCCAGGCGGCATCCTGTTCACCTTCAGCTGCTCGCAGGTGGTGACGAAGGAGCACTTCCGCAACGCCGTCTTCACTGCCGCCGCGCAGGCCCGCCGCTCCGTGCGCATTCTCCACCAGCTGCACCAGCCCGCCGACCACCCCATCAACATCTATCACCCTGAAGGCGAGTACCTCAAAGGACTCGTGCTCTACGTGGAATGATTAAGACCGTCAGGACTTTCATTGAGAAGCAACAACTGCTGACGCCCGACGCAGGCCCTGTCCTTGTAGGACTTAGCGGCGGAGCTGACAGCGTCTGCTTGCTCCTGATACTGCACCAGCTAGGCTACCCCGTGGAGGCCGTGCACTGCAACTTCAAGTTGCGCGGCGAAGAAAGCGACCGCGACGAGCAATTTGTCATCGGCCTGTGCGAAAAGAGCAACATTCAGCTCCACCTAATCCATTTTGACACAAAAACTTACGCTGCGCTGCACAAAATAAGCATTGAGATGGCGGCCCGCGAGTTGCGTTACAACTATTTTGAGCAGCTGCGCCGCGACCTCAAGGCCCAAGCCATCTGCGTGGCTCACCATCAGGACGACTCTGTAGAGACCATTCTCATGAACCTGCTGCGCGGCACGGGACTGCGCGGTCTCACGGGCATCAAGCCCCGCAACGGCTACATCGTCCGTCCCCTACTGTGCGTCAGCCGACAACAGATTGAGCAGTGGCTGGAAGCGCAGGGCCAGCTCTACATCACCGACAGCACCAATCTGGTGGCCGACGTTGTACGCAACAAACTCCGGCTGAACGTCATCCCGCAGCTCCAGACCATTACACCCGCCGCCACTGAGAACATTCTGACAACCGCCCGCCGCCTGGCCGAGGCCGAGCATGTCTACAACCATGCCATCGATACATCCCTACAGCGGCTGATCACTGCCGATGCCATCAGCATCAGCCAATTGCTCAGCGAGCCCTCCCCAGAAAGTATTCTGTTTGAATGGCTCTCGCCGAAGGGCTTTTCACCTGCTGCCATTGAGGACCTCTACCTGCGCCTGCCGCAGGTGCAGAGCGGTCGCCAGTGGCAGTCGGAAAGCCATGTGCTCACCGTGCACCAGGGCCGATTGATGCTGAGCGCCATCGAGGCCGACCGCCCCACCCTGCGCATTCCTGATACCGGTCTGTATGCCAACGACGACGGCGAGTACTTCCGCCTCACAGAGCAGGCAGGACGCCTCATTAAGCGCGAGCCGTACCAGGCCTGTCTCGACGCTGCACTGGTCTGCTTCCCCCTGACGCTCCGGCCTGTGAAGACGGGCGACCGCTTCCAGCCCTACGGCATGCAGGGCACACGCCTGGTGAGCGACTACCTGACCGACCGCAAGCTCTCCGTAGTGGAAAAGCGCCGACAACTGGTGCTCACCGACGCCAAGGGGCAAATCCTCTGGCTCGTGGACCACCGCCCCGACGGCCGCTTCTGCGTAGGCCCCCAAACCCAGCAAACTCTTATCATCAGCCATGAACGACGTTAAGATAATCAACGATCCCGTCTTCGGATTCATCCGCATTCCCCGCGGTCTGCTCTACGACATTGTGCGCCATCGGCTGTTCCAGCGCCTCACCCGCATCAACCAGCTGGGGCTGGCATCCGTGGTCTACCCCGGTGCCCGCCACACCCGCTTCCAGCACTCGCTGGGCGCCTTCCACCTGATGAGCGAGACCATCCTTTCGCTGCAACAGAAGGGGCAGTTTATCTTCGACAGCGAGGCTGAGGCCGTGCAGGCGGCCATCCTGATGCACGACATCGGCCATGGCCCTTTCTCGCACGTGCTGGAGAACACCCTCATCCATGGTATTTCTCACGAGGAGATTTCGCTACTGATGATGGAGCAGATGAACCACGACCTGAAGGGTCAGCTGAGCTTGGCCATCGCCATCTTCAAGGACGAATATCCCAAACGCTTCCTCCACCAGCTCATTTCCAGCCAGCTCGACATGGATCGCTTGGACTACCTGCGCCGCGACTCCTTTTTCACGGGCGTCACCGAGGGCAACATCGGCTCAGCCCGCATCATCAAGATGCTCAACGTGGTGGACGACCGCCTGGTGGTGGAGCAGAAGGGCATTTACTCGCTGGAGAATTACCTCACCACCCGCCGTCTGATGTACTGGCAGGTGTATCTGCACAAGACGGCCGTGGCCTACGAAAAGGTGCTGGTGAACATGCTGCGCCGTGCCAAGTTCCTGGCCCAACACGAGGATGCCAGCCTCTTCGCCTCGCCAGCCCTCGGCTATTTCCTGAAAAACGACGTTGACGCCAGCTGGTTTAGCGAGCACGACGAGGCCCTGCACATGTACGAAGAACTGGACGACAGCGACATCTGGAGTGCGATGAAGGCCTGGAAGCACCATCCGGACAAGATTCTCTCCACCCTGGCCACCGACATGCTGGACCGCCACATCTTCTGCGTCGAAGTGCACGAGGAGCCCATTGCCCAGGAGCGCATCGACGAGCTGCAACAGGAGATAGCACAGAAAATGGGCATCCCCCAAGAGGACGCCCACTACCTGATGAGTGTGGTCACACTAAGCAAAGACATGTATTCGCCCGACGAGGACTCCATCGACATCCTCTACAAGGACGGCACCATCCGCGACATCACCGAAGCCTCAGAATTGCTCAATGTGGAGCTGCTGTCGCGCAAGGTGCGCAAGCACTACCTCTGCTACCAGCGCTTCTAACTGCGGTTGCGCCACACCTTTCGCATGCGGCGCACGGCACGGTCGCGTATCTGACGCACGCGCTCCCGCTTCAGCCCCATGTCGGCGGCGATCTCGGCCATAGTCAGGTGTTCCTGACCTATTCCGAAGTAAGCCATCACCACCTGAGTTTCCCTTTCGTTCAGGCTACGCAGAGCCCGCTCCGCCTGCTCCTCCAAAGCTGTGCTGTAGGCCCGTCCGTCGGCCAGCGGGGAGTTGCCGTCAGCCAGCACCGACAGCAAACTGATGTTCGGTTTTGCGCCTAGCGGAGCATCGAGTGAACGTTTCTGCCCGTTAGCACGGCTCTCCAGCATTTTCTCTGAACTTTCGCGCTGTAAGGCTTTCTCAATGGCGCGACGAATGTACACCACAGCATAGCCTGCAAAGCGCAGGCCGCGCGTGGCGTCGTACTTTGTGGCCGCTTTTACCAGTCCCATGTTGCCTTCGCTGATAAGGTCATCCATGGCCAGCCCCTGACGCTGATACTCACGGGCCACGTGTGCCACCAGCCGCAGGTTGGCCTCCACCAAACGGTTCACGGCGCGCTCGTCACCCCTCAATGCACGTGCCGAGAGCTGACGCTCCTGATCCTCGCTGAGTAGCGCATGGCTGCCCATCTCCTCAAAGTATTGTTGCAGTCTGTTATCTTCCATATAGCTCAGAAAAACAATTTCTCATTTATTTTCAAGGCACAAAGATACAAATAAAAATCCAAACCAACGAGTTTTCACCAAATTCTCTAACAAATTTAACGATGTGGAGCCAAGTTTTTTCTGTGGGGCCGAGATTTTTTTCTGTGGGGCCGAGATTTTTCAAAAAACGGCCGAGATTTTTTTAAAAACGGCCGAGATTTTTCACTGCGCAGGCCAACGCCGATTGGCACGGCTTTTGCTGTATAGACAATGAGCCATAAATTATTAAGGTAAAAAGTTAGTAAAAGAAAAGACAGATGACAAGTCAGTTTTCCCCGAAAGTGTCTGAAGTATTGTCCTTCTCGCGTGAGGAGGCAGCACGCCTGGCCTCAAGCTCCGTTGGGCCAGAGCACCTGCTGCTGGGACTGCTCAGGATGCAGGATGGCCCCGTCATTGATGTGTTCCACCGCCTCAGGCTGAACATTCCACAGCTGAAGTACGACTTGGAGGCAAAGGTGCGACAGGATGACATCACCCAGCCCATCAACACCCGCGAGCTGGTGCTCAACGAGCGGGCATCGAACATTCTGAAACTGGCTGTACTCGAAGCCCGCATACAGCGGCAACAACGCGTAGACGAACAGCACCTGCTGCTGGCCATCCTACACGACCAAGTGAACAACGGAGCCAAACAAATATTGGAACAAAACGACATGAATTACGACGACGTACTCAGCCTGCTCAAGGCTCAGCAATCGCCCATTAGCGGCATCAGCTTACCCGACGAAGACGAGGAAGAATACGAAGACACCACCTCGCAAAATGCTTCGGGGAACAGCTCGTCCACTTCCAAAACACAAACTGCTCAGAAACAGAAGAGTAAGACCCCTGTGCTCGACAATTTCTCGACCGACCTCACCATGGCTGCCACCGAGGGCAAGCTAGACCCCATTGTGGGTCGTGAACGCGAGATTCAGCGAGTGCTGGAAATCCTGGGACGACGCAAGAAGAACAACCCCATCCTTATCGGCGAGCCCGGCGTGGGCAAAAGCGCCATCGTGGAGGGGCTGGCACAGCTCATCAGCCAGCGAAAATGTTCGCCCATGTTCTTCGGCAAGCGCATTGTCAGTCTCGACATGACGGGAATCGTGGCCGGAACGAAGTACCGCGGACAGTTCGAAGAGCGCATCAAGGCTCTATTGAAGGAATTGGAGCAAAATGCTGATATTATAGTATTTATAGACGAAATCCACACCATCATCGGTGCAGGAGGCTCAGCTGGTGCCATGGACGCAGCCAACATCATGAAGCCAGCCCTGGCCCGCGGCACCATCCAGTGCATCGGAGCCACCACGCTCGACGAATATCGCAACTCCATCGAGAAGGACGGAGCACTGGAACGCCGTTTCCAGAAGGTCATTGTCGAGCCCACCACCGCCGACGAGACACTCACCATCCTGCACAACATCAAAGACCGCTATGAGCGCCACCACCACGTGGAATTCACCGACGACGCCATCTTGGCATGTGTCAAATTGACAGAACGCTACATCGCCGACCGTGCCTTCCCCGACAAGGCCATCGACGCCATGGACGAGACAGGCTCGCGCGTACATTTAAAAAATGGTACCATTCCACCCGAAATCACGGAAAAAGAAAAGGAGTTGGACCGCGTGAAAGACCGTAAGCAGAGCGCCGTGCGCGGACAAAACTTTGAGCTGGCAGCCAGCTACCGTGACCGCCAGACCGAGCTGGAGGCCGAGCTGGCCGCACTGACCGAGCAGTGGCAGAGTGGCACGTCGGACGACCGCCAGACCGTTACGGAGGAAGAAGTGGCCAGCGTAGTGTCGATGATGACAGGCGTGCCCGTGCAGCGAATGGCTGAGAGCGAAGGTATCCGTCTAAAGGGCATGGCCAGCGAGCTCAAGGCTGCCGTCATCGCCCAGGACAAGGCCATCGACAAGATGGTGCGCGCCATTCAGCGCAACCGTGTCGGACTGAAAGACCCCAACCACCCCATCGGCGCCTTTATGTTCCTCGGCCCCACGGGCGTAGGCAAGACCTATCTGGCCAAGAAACTGGCCGAGTTCATGTTCGGTTCGCCCGATGCGCTCATTCGCGTCGACATGTCGGAATACACAGAGTCGTTCAACGTCAGCCGTCTCATCGGAGCTCCTCCGGGCTACGTCGGCTACGAGGAAGGCGGACAACTGACGGAGCGCGTGCGCCGCAAGCCCTACTCCATTGTGCTGCTCGATGAGATTGAGAAGGCTCACGGCAACGTCTTCAACCTGCTGCTGCAAGTGCTGGACGAGGGCCGGCTGACCGACGGCAACGGACGATTTGTTGACTTCCGCAATACGGTTATCATCATGACCTCCAACGCCGGAACCCGCCAGTTGAAGGACTTTGGTCGCGGTGTAGGCTTCACAGCAAGCAGCATCGGCATGGCCATGAACGAGCAAGACCGTGAGCATGCCCGCAGCATCGTGCAGAAGGCCCTCAGCAAGCAGTTCTCGCCCGAATTCCTCAACCGCCTCGACGAAATCATCACCTTCGACCAACTCGACCTCGATGCCATCAAGAAGATTGTCAACGTCGAGCTGAAGCCCCTGCTGAAGCGCATCAGCGACTTGGGCTACCAAGTGGAGCTGACCGACGCCGCCAAGGAGTTTGTGGCCACCAAGGGATACGACGTGCAGTTCGGCGCCCGTCCTCTGAAGCGCGCCCTGCAAAACTACGTCGAGGATGGCATCTGCGAGCTCATCATCAACGGCGAGCTTCCCACCGGCAGCACCATACGTGCCGACAAAAACACTGAAAAGGACGAACTAACCTTCGAAGTGGTTAAAGATTCTTAAATAAACAACCTTACAACGGGTGCAAAGGGCTCATTCCCAAAGATTTTGAGTACCTTTGCACCCGCTTTATGCCCTATACGGGGCGATGGGAGCCGGAACAGGCGCTGGCACCCACTATTATTAACCATTTAAAACATGGTCTGCGGAACGCCTGACCAGACCAAATCCCCTGAGACAGGGGCGAAAGAAATGTCAGAATTAACAAAGAACGTTCAGCCGTTGCAGGATTTCAACTGGGACGAGTTTGAAAACGGCACCGTGGCCAATGTGAGCAAAGAAGAGCTTGACAAGGCTTACGATGAGACCCTGAACAAGGTGGCCGACCACCAGGTAGTGGAAGGTAAGGTCATCTCTGTCGACAAGAAGGAAGTGGTGGTGAACATCGGCTACAAGAGCGATGGCATCATCCCCGCCACCGAGTTCCGCTACAACCCCGAGCTGAAAGAGGGTGACGTGGTGGAAGTCTACGTGGAGAGCGTCGAGGACAAGAGCGGCAAGCTGCTGTTGAGCCACAAGAAGGCCCGCCTGAGCAAGGCTTGGGACCGTGTCAACGCCGCACTGGACAATGAGGAGATTGTGCAGGGCTTCATCAAGTGCCGCACGAAGGGTGGCATGATTGTCGACGTCTTCGGCATCGAGGCCTTCCTGCCCGGCTCGCAGATTGACGTTCACCCCATACGCGACTACGACCAGTTTGTGGGCAAGACCATGGAGTTCAAGGTGGTGAAGATCAACCAGGAGTTCCGCAACGTGGTCGTCAGCCACAAAGCCCTTATCGAGCAGGAGCTCGAAGCTCAGAAGCAGGAGATTATCTCCAAGCTGGAGAAGGGTCAGATTCTGGAAGGTACTGTCAAGAACATCACCAGCTACGGCGTCTTCGTCGATCTGGGCGGTGTGGACGGACTCATCCACATCACCGATCTCTCTTGGGGCCGCGTCGACGATCCGAAGAAGGTTGTCGAGCTCGACCAGAAGATCAACGTGGTCATTCTCGACTTCGACGAGGAGAAGAAGCGCATCGCCCTCGGTCTGAAGCAGCTCACCCCGCATCCCTGGGATGCTCTGGACGCTGACCTCAAGGTGGGCGACCACATCAAGGGTAAGGTTGTCGTCATCGCCGACTACGGTGCATTCGTTGAGGTGCAGCCCGGCGTTGAGGGCCTGATTCACGTCAGCGAGATGTCGTGGAGCCAGCACCTGCGCAGCGCTCAGGAGTTTCTGAAGGTTGGCGACGAGGTGGAGGCAGTCATCCTGACCCTCGACCGCGACGAGCGCAAGATGTCGCTGGGCATCAAGCAGCTGAAGGAAGATCCGTGGGAGACCATCGACGTGAAGTATCCCGTTGGTTCGAAGCACAACGCCAAGGTGCGCAACTTCACCAACTTCGGCGTGTTCGTCGAGCTGGAAGAGGGTGTCGACGGTCTGATTCACATCAGCGACCTGAGCTGGACGAAGAAGGTGAAGCACCCCTCAGAGTTCACGAAGGTGGGCGAGCCTATCGACGTGGTGGTGCTCGACATCGACAAGGAGAACCGTCGTCTCAGCCTCGGCCACAAGCAGCTGGAGGACAATCCTTGGGACGCCTTTGAAGGTAAGTATGCCGTTGGCAGCATCCACGAGGGTAAGATTACGGAAGTCTTGGAGAAGGGTGCCGTGGTTCAGCTCGAAGAGAACGTGGAAGGCTTTGCTACTCCGAAGCACCTGCAGAAGGAAGACGGCACTCAGGCCCAGCAGGGTGAGGTACTGCCCTTCAAGGTCATCGAGTTCAACAAGGACAGCAAGCGCATCATCCTCAGCCACAGCCGCACCTTTGAGGACGAAAAGCGTAAGGAAGAGCGTGCCGCCCGCAAGGCTGCTGCTCCCCGCGCCGCCAAGAAAGACGAAGCTCCGAAGATTGAGAATGTCGCTGCATCGACCTCTCTGGGAGACCTCGACGTGCTCGCTCAGCTGAAGGCTCAGATGGAGAAAGGCGAGTAATCCTGTCTTGAGGCAATCGCCCATAAGACCAGATTACAGACTATAGATTCTAGAATCAAAACTATATTAAAGCTGCATACCCTTTGTACGGTATGCAGCTTTTTGTTTACAGCGTAGGATGCAAAGCCCACGTCTATAGGCGTCTTAAAACCTATTATTGAAACTAGCGCTTACTGCGAACAATCATGGTGCGCATCTTCTGGTTATATCGGTCGGCCTGCAGCAGCTGACCGATGGTGAGGTGCATGCGCCACTGCCAACGGTTAAAAGGATTGCTAGGGGTGTTGATTCGCTCGCTACGGGGATTCTTTGAGCGCAGCTCTTGATCCATGGCCAACCAGTCTTGGAGTGAGAGAATGCAAAGCATGGAGGGCGAGTAGACATGCCGGGCGATAACCTCCTCGGCCAAATGAGCGGGAAGTTGTTCAGGGGCACGTCCCTGCTTTTGCAGCATAGTGGTGAAAAAGCGCTGTGCCCGTTCCGGCTGTTCCTGCCACCAAAGGCGCAACGGAGCCATATCGTGTGTGCTGATGGTACAGACACTGCGAACCGGATTTCCATCAAGATGAGTAAATTCCACCCCCGCCTGCTTGGGCATCTGCTGAATCTCCAATGTCAAAATGCGAAGGCTGTCAAGCACAGGTTCCACACAATCGGGCAACATGCCCAAATCCTCAGCACACAGCAACATACGAGTAGCACGCTGCAAACTGCCGAGGCGATCATAGCCCATGCGTCCCCAGAACATGGAATGGCGCTGATAGAAGAAATTATTATAGATACGCATGTAGGCATCCTTTTCCTCGTTCGACAGCACCTCGAACACGGGTTCCTGCCAGGCTTGAATGCGTGGATGGTACATCTCCGGCTGTCGCGGATCTTCCAGGAAGAGCACATTCTCTACCAAACGATAGAGGCCGTCACGAATCCACATGCTATTCTCGTCGCCGCGTCCGTCAAAGCTTTGTCGCACACGGCGTTGAGTGCTGACTTCATCCTTTAGGTCGTAGAGTCCATAGGCCTTTTTCACGAGGAATGTATCGCGGACATACTGAGCATGGATGCCAAAGATACGGTCGATGATACGGTCGTTAATAAAGGGACGCGTAAGGAAGTCACGACGGAAAGGCAATCCAAAGTATTCTATCTCCCCTGTAGTCAAAGGCAATGCCGGCGAGAAATGGCCCATCGTACCAAATAGCTGTTCCTCTGGAATCTCCCAGATACGAAAGAATCCTAGTACATGGTCGATACGTACTGCATCGAAATACTGCTCCATCCACTTCATACGCTTGGCCATCCACGCCTCCAACCCCTCGGATTCCCAGTTGTAGGTCGGGAATCCCCAGTTCTGTCCTTTCTGTGAGAAAGCATCGGGCGGTGCTCCCGTCTGGCTGTCTAGGTTGAAGTAGTCAGGATGCTCCTTAACCTCCCTGCTGTCACGGCTGACGCCAATGGGCAAGTCTCCCATCAAGAAGATGCCCAGCGAGCGGGCATGGTCGGCAGCACGTTTCAGTTGAAGGTGCAAATGATGCTGGACGTAAGCAACAAACGTCATATCACCTTTTAGGTTCTTCTTTTCCTGTTCGTAGAGCGCTTTCAGATATTCCATCTTCACACGGTCCACAGCCTCATAGTCACTATAACTTAGAGCATTGAGCTCTCGCTGCTGCCGACGGAAGGCTGTCATCTGCTGTCGGTCCTTCAGTGGTGGCAACTGATTCAAATCGATATAATGCGGATGCAGGTCGAAGGCCGACATGATGTTGTAAGGATAAGAATCGCCCCACTGATGGCTGTTCGTCGTGTCGTTCACAGGCAGCAGCTGAATCACCTTCATACCCACCTCAGCAGCCCAGTCGATGAAGCGATAGAGGTCGCCAAAGTCCCCTACTCCACAGCTTTGCTCACTCCGAAGCGAAAAAACAGGCACACTGACGCCCGCTGCCCTCCAAGGATTTTCCTGTAGTCGCAACGCATCGCCCGTCAGCACACGTACCTCGCCATCAACGATGGAACCGTCAACAATTCGGTTGTCCCCCTCCTCCCATTGCAGCAACTGGTGTGTCTCAGCATCGACCACAACGTATTTATACTCAAGCGGCAACAGCAGTGCATCAGCATTCAACGTGAGCATCCACTCATGACACCCGGCAGGGTGCATCATCTGATAGCGTGCAGGATTCCAAGAGCCCAGAACAGGATGGCTGCCAATGACAGCCAGCTGCTGTCCTTGTTGCAGTTGTGGTGCAGAGACACGGAAAAGCAACGTCTTGCGGAACAAGGGCAACTCATTCTCAATATCATCCTTTGCCGAGCCCATACGTGATGTCACCTCATAAGCACTGGTATAAAGGTGTGCCGGCAAGGGGAGATCACGCCACTGGTCATTCAACGTGTAAATCTTCGTGGAATCAAAACCAAAGGTACGTGGCAGCTGGTCCCACTCACACCGAAGGACGTGTCCATCGGCATCTTCCACTGTGTATAGGTATGTAAAGGAAAGAATGGGACTGCGCCGCGAGTCGACAACGGCCGTTTCCGCCTGCCACAGTTCGCCATCCTGCGTCAGCATGGGTATGCGCATCTTGCGTTCCGCCCCATCCTGCTGCCGATGGCTGAGCAACACCACCAGTTGCTGTCCCCACTCTGTTCGATAGTGTATCGTAAATCTGAGTTTCATCTGTCTGTTATCATTTCAACCGCAAAGTTACAAAAAAAAGAGTGAAATGCAAAAGGAAAACTTGTTTTTCTTTTCATTTCTGAGTGCTCGTTACTTCGGTGAAGCCAAAGACACGAAAATAAATCGAAAATAAAGGCGGTAAATGATTTTTTTTTTGTAATTTTGCACGCTGATTTACTTTGCACATACATTTAATAGGATATAACGGAATAAAAGAAAATGAACAAGAACACCCTTACAGGATTCGTACTCATAGCGCTGGTGCTCATCGGCTTTAGCTGGTGGAGTCAGAAAGAAGCCGTCAAACAGCAGGAAGCCGCCATGGCCGAACAGGCCAGGCTGGACTCTATTGCGAAAGCCAATCCCAAGCAAGAGGAACCCGTCAATGATAGCATTCAGGCTCTGGCAAAACTTCAGGCTGACAGTGCCCGAGTCTTCTTCGCCGCTATGGCAGCAGAGCAGGAGGGGCAGTCCGTCGTGCTGAAGAACGGCAAGGTGGAGCTGACCCTCGACACCAAGGGCGGCGTAGTCAAGAAAGCTAAAGTACTGGGATACAAGGACTATAAGGGCAATGCCGATGTGACCCTCTTCGACAAGAAGGACCAGGACCTGACGTTCATCCTGCCCGCCAAGAAAGAGAACATCAGCACTGCAGAGTTGAACTTCACTCCGACGGAAGTGACCGACTGCTCCGCCACTCTGACGGCTGAAGGTGCCGACGGGGCACGAATCGTGATGAAGTATTCGCTGGGCGATAGCTATCTGTTGCATTTCAGCATCAGCACCGAGGGCATGAGCGGACTGTTCGAGCCGGGCCGTCAGCTGATGAGTGTGGAGTGGAAAGACTCATGCCGCCAGCAAGAAAAGGGCTACACCTTCGAAAACCGCTACACGTCGCTTACCTACAAAGACCAAGGCGGAGGCACTGACCACCTGAGCGAAGGCAAGAGCGACTCAGAGACGCCCGAGGAGGCTCTCGACTGGGTTGCCTTCAAAAGCCAGTTCTTCGCCACGGTGCTTATTCCTAAGACACAGTTTGAAAAGGGTGCCTATCTCAACAGCACGATGCACACCAAGGAGTCACACTATCTTAAATCCTACATCGCACAGCTGAAAACGCCGTTCTCCCCCACTGAGAACACAGAGTTTGAGATGTACTTCGGTCCCAACGACTTCCAAGTACTGAAAAGCATCGACAAGGAGAGTCAATTTGGCCGCGACCTTGACCTGGAAGACCTCGTCTACCTGGGGTGGTGGCTCGTCCGCTGGATTAACCGCTGGTTCACCCTCTATGTCTTCGACGGCCTTACCTCCCTTGGCTTGAGCATGGGCATCGTGCTCATCCTGATCACACTGCTGCTCAAGGGTCTCACCTTCCCCATGGTCAGGAAAAGCTATATGTCAAGCGCCAAAATGCGCGTACTGAAACCCAAGCTCGAAGAGGCCACGAAGCAATACGACAAGCCCGAGGACCAGATGCAGAAGCAGCAAGCCATGATGCAGCTTTATTCACAGTACGGCGTTAGCCCGCTTGGTGGCTGCCTTCCCATGCTCATTCAGATGCCTATCTGGATAGCCATGTTCTTCTTCGTCCCCAACGCCATCCAACTGCGTGGCGAGAGCTTCCTCTGGATGCAGGATCTGTCAACCTACGACCCCATCTTTGAGTGGTCGAAGCCCATTTGGGGCATCGGCGACCACCTTTCGCTCACCTGCATTTTGTTCTGCGTGAGCAACATTCTCTATAGCTACATGACCATGCGCCAGCAGCGCGACCAGATGATCGGCCAGCAGGCTGACCAGATGAAGATGATGCAATGGATGATGTACCTCATGCCGTTAATGTTCTTCTTCATCTTCAACGACTACTCCAGCGGTCTGAACTTCTACTATTTCGTTTCGCTTTTCTTCTCGGCAGCCATCATGTGGACACTGCGCAAGACCACCAACGACGAGAAACTGCTGGCCACACTGGAAGCCAACTACAAAGAGAACAAGAACAATCCCAAAAAGCAGAGTGGCCTGGCCGCCCGTCTGGAAGCCATGCAGAAGCAGCAGGCAGAGATGCAGCGCATGCGCCAGCAGATGAAGAGATAGATTAAATAACAATCGACAGGAAACATTTGTATTACAATGGAAGAAAAAAACAATAACGAGATTATCGATTTGCACCTAGTCACACGCAAGATTTGGGATAAGCGGCAAGCATTTTACAAGGTGCTCCCTATTGTGTTTGTGCTTTCTTGTATCTACATCTTTAGTCTGCCCCGTTATTACAAGTCGGAAATTAAGCTGGCGCCCGAGATAGACAACTCTATATCCGAAGGTGCCCTTGGCAGCATAGCCTCGTCCTTTGGTTTTGACATTGGAAGTATGGCTACTACAGATGCTATCTCGCCAGAACTCTATCCCGAACTATTGGAGACGAATGACTTTATCACCTTGTTGTTTCCAATGGAAGTGGAAGATTATGACCATACGTTGCACACTACCTATTTCGACTATCTGAAAAAACACCAAAAGACGCCATGGTGGTCATTTGTTAGCAAAGCTATCCGTTCTATTCTCCCGAAGGAAAAGGAACAGCAAGTAGGCAGCTCAGCTGAATTCAATCCACTGAATTTAACTAAGAAACAAGACGTTATTGCTTCCATTATCAAGGGGAACATCAGTTGTTCCATTGATCGTAAGACCAGCATGATTACTATCACTGTGACAGATCAAGACCGCCGTATCTGTGCTACCATTGCCGATTCCATACGTTTGAAGCTTCAAGAGTTTATTACTGACTATCGCACAAAGAAAGCGCGCATTGACGTGGAATATTTTCGCAACCTCGTTAATGAATCTAGGAACGAGTATGACGAAGCCCGCCACCGCTATGCAAACTATACTGACTCACACCGCAATATTAAACTTGAAAATTTCATCTCTATACAGAATGATTTAGAGAACGATATGGAGGTGAAATTCAACAACTACACAGCTTACAACACGCAGTTGCAAGCAGCTATTGCCAAATTACAACAGAGAACGCCCGCATTCACTCTGCTGCAGGGAGCATCGATACCAGTAAAACCTGCAGGGCCAAAACGCATAATCTTCATATTTGTTATGTTGATACTCTCTAGTATGATCATTGCTGCCCGAATCTTGTTGAAATCCAAGAACTAGACAATGAGAATCTCCGTCAACTTGTTCGTCCGAATTGTCTTTATCTGCACGCTGCTTGCATTGGTATTGGCTGCGTGTTTCGACATGAGTATGATGGAAGGTGGAGATGTAAACGGAGGTACTGGACGTTACGTCACTGCATTAGCCTATATGGCATGGCTGGCCACTATTTCCCAAATACTCATTCCTGGCTATACAACCTACAAACCAGCTATTCCTATTCTATTATATGCACTATTTTTCCTTTGGGCCACATTCCCAACCATGATGTCTGGCCAGAAGGGCATGGCCTATAATTTGATATTTATCACTTTCCCTCTTTTAGTGCTTTTATCTACCTACAACACGGTGCGCTTCACGGGGAGCCATAAATGGTATATAGCCACATTTTGCTGTATGCTTGGCATTTTAACCATTCAATACGCTAGGGTGTTCAGTTTTATCAACCTCTTAAGCGACAACAGCCACTTAGCGTCATCATACTATACTCTCTACATGCTACCTTTGGTGTTTTTATGCAAATCGAACAAAGTTAAAGTGTTTGCTGTTCTCGTTGTCACCATAGCCATCCTTATTTCACTAAAACGCTCAGGAGTCATGGCACTGGTTCTGGCTGTGGTAACCTACGTATTTGTAAACCAATACGTAGCGATGAGATTAAAGCCCACTACCATTCTTGGAAGCCTCACGGCACTAGTACTATTTAGTTTTGTATTTATTCTCGTTGCAAACAGCGGAGAGGAGAACATCTTCGAGCGTTTTGAAAATATTGGTAATGACAATGGAAGTGGCCGTCTCGCAGTTTGGGAGGTCACTATAAAAATGATATCACGTCTTGACGTTAGTAGCCTGCTTGTTGGACAGGGATATAATACCGTCGTGGCTAATTCGCCTTTCAATCTCTCTGCCCATAATGATTTCCTTGAAATTATCTACGACTATGGTCTAGTGGGATTTTCTCTATACACATGTGCCATTCTATCTCTTATTTACTACAATATTAAGATGATTGCAGAAAAGTCGCTATACGCTCCAGCCCTTTCCTTTCTTATGGTGGTCTATCTCATCCAGTCTATGATTTCTCATATCATCATCTATTTCTGGGCCTGCCTCTTCATGCTCTCCTTCAGCTATATCTTAGCAAGCTACCACCGAGATGCAAGCAACTAATAGAATTGTATTCAACACCGTAGTGCTCTATGCCAAGATAGCCATCAGCATGGTTATCTCGCTCTATACTGTTCCGTTGGTACTACATGCCTTAGGCGAAAGCGATTATGGGCTCTTCAACCTTATCTCAGGGCTCATTGCCATGCTGGCATTTATGAATGGAGCCATGACTCTTTCTACACAACGCTATTTGTCGGTGACCATTGGAGAACTCAACACAGACAAACTGCTTCAGGTCTACAACTTGAGTTTGTTGCTCCACTTCGTATTAGGCTTTGTTGTGGTAATAGCAATGGAACTTTTGGCTCCATATTTGCTAGAGCATGTGTTAAACATCTTACCTGGGCAAAAGGACGTAGCTTATCTGTTGTTCCACTGCATGGCCGCCAGCATGTTCTTCACCATCGTCAGTGTACCGTTTGATGCCATAATCAACGCCTATGAGAATATGCTTTTTTTCTCCATCGTCGGTATCCTTGAGGCTGTGCTACGACTGGCTCTGGCGCTATCGCTCGCATGTCTAACCTCACAGCGTCTTGCAGTCTACGGTCTATGCCTGGCCTGTATTTCACTTTTCATTCTTATTGTCAAGTACATATACTGCCATAGGAAATACCACCACCTATATCTCTCGACAAGATATTGGAAAAACCATCGTTTAATGTCAGAAATGTTTATTTATGCAGGATGGAACACACTTTCTGCACTTGCTGTCGTTGGCCGCGTCCAAGGGTTGGCTATCATTCTGAATCATTTTTTCAGCACCATACTCAACGCTGCTTATGGAATTGCCAATCAAGTTAATGGCGTGTTGAGCTACTTCTCGGCCACCATTCAAAAAAGCATTAATCCGCAGCTGATGGAAAATGAAGGACGACATAACGCCGACCGTCAGACCACACTGGCTTATGCATTGACGAAGTATTCACTTCTCGTTCTGGGATTTCTCGCATTACCCTTGGCTATAGAATTACCTTATATCTATAAAATATGGTTAGGGTCCGTTCCCGCTAACAGCATAGCATTTACTCGCGCTATTATTACGCTTTCACTCATTTCACAGACTTCTGCCGGATTAATGTCTGCCATACAATCATCAGGCCATATAAAATGGTACACTATCAGTATTTGCGCAACACTGCTCAGTACTCTTCCTATAGCTTATATCTTCCTCAACCAAGGTTTAACCCCAGTGTGGGCATTGTGGTTAGCGTGCCTCACCGAAGTAGGAGCTGTTGTTATCAGGCTAATATTTGCCAACAGACTGAAGTCAATACATATAGGAGACTATCTGCTCAAAGCCGTACTACCCAATTTGCTACTAATTATATTTGTTGGGGCGGTGCTCTATATGCTCACCCAAATCATTCCAACCTCAATGGCACGATTAATAATTGTGATTTTTACTGATGCTCTACTTTTTCTAGTACTGGCTTATCATATCATACTAACCCCATCAGAACGCATTTATATACGTTCCCTTATTTACAAAATCCGACGAAGACATGAAAAAATGGCTAAAGAATAATTATCTCTCATGGAAGTTATCCTTTGGGTATCTTTCTGTGGCACTCATACGACATATCCCATCGCAGACACTCCGCCGAGAGTGCTATCGTTTTATGGGAGCAAAGATAGGGAATCATGTGACTATGTTCGCATCTGTCGATATTAGGCAGCCCAACGGACTAAAAATCGGTAAAGGCTGTAGCATTGGGCCATATGTTTTGCTTGATGCCCGCAAGGGATTGGAAATCAAAGACAACGTTACTATCGCCTATGGTGCAATAATATGGACGCTCCACCACGAAATGAACTCTAAAGATTTTCATGGGAAAGGGGCTCCCATTGTTATCCATGACTACGCATGGATTTGCTCCCGTTCTATCGTGCTACCTGGCGTCACAATAGGACGCGGAGCTGTCGTTGCCTCCGGATCGGTAGTTACTAAAGATGTTGAACCTTATGCCGTTGTGGGCGGAATACCAGCAAGAAAAATAGGAGAACGTACTGAGCACGAATTTACATACACACCATTCACCCGTTTGCACATAGTGTAAATGTAATGTATTTTATTGAATAACAAGAACAATCTCTCAGGCAATGCCAAAGCATGCATATAAATATCTAATAATATGGGGGCTACTGGTTTCATGTGCCAGTGACGGCTTCAACATGGCACTTAATGAAGACACATTGGAACCTTGGACGGAGACAGTCGTAAAGGACATTCCAGGAAAGCGATATGGCGTGCGTTGGTTAGCAAACGATGATAGCGACCTAGGGGAACGATGCTTCGATGCTATTGGACTGCGGGCACGCTTTGGGGTAGGGAATACTTATGGAGCATCTGATTTCGACCATGTCTATCCTTGGAACCAAATCAGGCGCTGCAATATTCGTTGTGAAGCAGGTGTCACCATCATCACCTATGACGACGACCCTGCATTCAAACTTGATGGCTCTAATGGAGACGTATTCGTACGCATTCCAAAGTGTTATGTTGAGAAATACCGAGAGGGAGACTACGAATATCGTGTGGTATCAGCTATAGGCAGAAAACCCCACCCCGCATTTATTGAAAACGGCCTAGAGCTAGATGCCATCTATGTATCAGCCTTTGAAGGATGGATGAGTAGCGATAGCCTACTGCACTCAGTGGCAGATGTAATCCCTACATCGAATATCACAGCACAACAATTTTTAGATGCGGCCCAACGGCGGGGCCCCCAATACTCCCTCTACGATATGCGCACCATAGATTTACTCTACACACTCATCGCCGTAGAGTTCGGCTGTCGTAACACTGGCATTATTTTCGGCCATGGCATTGCCGATTATTGCCAGCCACAGGAGAAGCAATTGAATACAGAACGTAACTACTATTCCCTTAAGATGCAGCAACAGACCAACAGCATCACCTGTCAGCGCCAATGGAAAAACCTCATTACGGTGGGGTCAGCCGTCTGTATCTGTCAGGGCAACCAGAATGACATCCTCACCTTTGCACGAGTCACCAATATATCTACATATAAAGGACTAACAACTTACACTTTCGACGGACCTCCAATCGATATTACTCCTTATTGCTTCATAGGCAATTGTGGACAAGTGACAAACTGGACAGAGACCTGCTCCGCACCACATTCAAGTTACATGGGGCGTGCCAATATTATGGAAAATGGATTCTTACCACGCGAGCGCAATCCCATGCGTTATCGCTGGATGGAGAACCTTGTGGGCAATCTTTGGCACTTCATTCCCGACGTAACCCTTTTTAATCAACAACTCTATGTATGCGACAACATGGCCCACTATCAGTTTGGATGCTTTGACGGAGCCTATACGCCCTTCGGTCCTTCACTACCATTAAACACCGACAACAGTTCACTAATTGACAAAAGGGGAATAAACTATTGGATTAGCGCCCTGGTTGATGACTCTGAAGGGAAAGGAATTTCCATGGGAGTTGATTATAACCGCACTATGCTTAGCACAGAAGGCTTTGGCGCATATTATTACGTAGGGACTGGACTTTGCATATTAGTTAACGGCGGCGGATTTGATCACAGATTCCGATGCAACATGCTTACCACACGTGCATGGGATAGTCCAAACCGCCGATGGCACCTTTATGGTGCCCGCTTGATATTTAAAGAGATTTGAGAGCAATAAACAGCTGGTACCCTCCGTTATTAATATATGAAAATCGGATTATTAGCTTATCACGCGGCATGCAACTTTGGAGCCACTTTGCAGTTGCTGTCTACATATATGTTTCTTAAAAAAAACGGCCATCAGCCAATAATATTGAACTGGGTCGCTAAAGATTTAGAGGAGCTTTATAAGAATAGCGTTCCAAAAGCGCAATATGCATGTCAGAAAAAGGTACGCCAATCAATTTGGCATGAGACAGAACTTGTTCACAACAACGAAGAAATAGTCCGTATCATCAAGGAAGAAGAACTTGAAGCTGTCATCATTGGTAGCGATGCCGTAGCCCAGCACCATCCCTTTCTTGAACGCCTTACCTTTCCATGTCGCACTATTGTGGGAGTACAAGGGACTACTTCCGACACACAATATCCCAACCCATTTTGGGCCACATGGCTATCCGACCTAAGCCAACCTATTCCTGTAGCTCTTATATCTGTATCCAATCAAGATTCTGCATTCCGCCTAATTCCCAGAGCCACCCGAAAGGCCATGGATAAAAGTATTGCATGTTATTCATATGTATCTGTACGAGATTCATGGACTCAGCAAATGTTCGCCTATCTTACTGGTGGTAAATGCATTCCCCCTATCACACCAGACCCTGTATTTGCATTTAATCAGAATGCAGCCTCACTGCTACCAGAAAAAAGCGAACTCACTAAACGTTATCAACTACCTGAGAAATACATTTTACTCAGTTTCTTGCCTACGGCTCATCCCTCTGTTTCACAAGATTGGATTGATGAATTTTCTGTTATTGCAAAAACTAACGGAATAGAATGCTTTCTGCTACCATTTTCTCACAATGCCAGCTTCGGTAGACAGCCCCACACAATCAATCTTCCATTAAGCCCACTTGAATGGTATGCCCTCATTAAATACTCTCAGGGTTATGTTGGCAACAATATGCATCCTATTGTTGTATCGCTACACAACAATATTCCCTTCTTTAGTTTCGATAACTATGGAACTCCCCACCTGAATGGTTTATATGTGAATGAAGCTTCAAGCAAGATTAAACATATTCTTGAGGCTGGTGGATTTACCGAGCAGCGAACAGGCCTAACCTCCAGATGGTCTAAAGCTCCACATCCCAAAGAAGTATTCCGCAAACTACAGATGTTTGACCACGCCAAGTGCCTCTCATTTGCAGACAGCCAACTAAACTGCTATAACCGTATGATGACCGACGTGATGAAACACATAGCCCCATGAAAAGAATTGCCTATTTGTCAACAGCTCACTTTGCCGACTGCGACCTGCCCTTACTCCACGAGCTCATGCGCAAAGAGCAAGAACTCATTTATATCTTGCAATTGACCGAAAAAGACAAGAGCCGCACCCTCATAAATGTACAACAGCTGAAGAAACGGGGTAATGTTTTCCCAGCCACTGACTATCCCGAATTGCTAGGATTATCACGATATATAGACCTAAACCGAATGTTTGTTCTCAACATGCCTGGTCGCCATGACTGGTCATTAGCAAATCTGATGGCAGTTTTCCGACTGGTCAGATTCTTGCAACACAAGAGCATCGATATAATTCATCTCACCTGGCCCCCCCGCTATGGGGTCTTTTGGCTCTATCGCCTACACCGCAGAATGATACTTACCATGCACGATCCCCTTCCCCACTCCAGCCAGACTGGCCATCTGAATTTACTACACCGCTGGATGGCCATAAAACTTATCCCTCGCTTCATTCTGCTCAATGAAGTACAACGGAATGAGTTCATCTCGCGCTACAGACTTCAGCCCAGTCAGGTCCTGTCATCCCATCTAAGTATCTATACCCATCTGATAGACACTCCCACAGTTCTCCCCAAAGCCAAGGACTATGTGCTTTTCATAGGCAGCATAAACACACACAAGGGGGTTGATGTGCTTTGCCAAGCCATGCAACAAGTACACAACACCTATCCACAACTGAAATTAGTTGTAGCTGGCAGTGGCCGGATATACTTCGACATACAGCCGTATATTAATGCTGGTTTTTTGGAACTACACAACCGTTACCTTAACGACAGCGAACTAAAAGGCTTCATAGAACAATCACTTTTCGTGGTGTGCCCATACATTGATGCTACACAGAGTGGAGTTGTTATGTCGGCATTTGCACTGGCCAAACCTGTCATCGTAACATGCGTCGGAGGCTTGCCAGAAATGGTGGAAGAAGGGCGACATGGGCTCCTTGTTCCACCCAAAGACCCAGAAGCGCTAGCGAAAGCCATCATAATTCTGACTGACAAAAGAAAGGCTGAGGCCATGCAGCATTATATACGCGCAGATTTTCATTCAGGGGAACGCTCTTGGGAAAGCATCGCAGAAGGAATCATTGCTATCTATCATGAACAAACGTCATGAAGCAAATTATGTCTCACTCTTGGTTGTTTATGCTAAAAAACAACAACCTTTGCACACTATTCTGAAAATATGAAACGACTGAGCATCATCATTGTGACATACAAGTCGGAGAATGACATTTACGACTGTCTATCCTCCGTCTGGGAAAACTGTGATTTAAAACATGAGGAGCTAGAGATTATAGTAGTAGACAATAGTCCTGATAGCACTCTTATGTTCAGTCAATTGAGAGAACGATATGGGCGAAATGTGATGCTTATCAAGAACACCCATAACGGTGGTTACGGACAGGGCAACAACGTGGGCATCCGTCAGGCTACGGCCCCCGTCATTATGATAATGAATCCCGACGTACGGCTGATGGAACCCATACTGAAGACTGTTGTACAAGCCTTTGAACAGGACGACTCTTTATGTATGTACGGCATCAAGCAAATGCTGTCTGCACACAAGAAAAGTCCATTATCTTACGATTGCAGCTATTGTATGAATGGCTATTTAGCATCCCTACTTACTCCTATCTGCAACAGGATAAACTTTTTCATTCCTAAATACATGTACTTTTCTGGTTCTTGCTTCTTTATTAGCAAGAATAAATTTGAGCAAGTGGGACTGTTCGACGAAAGCATATTCATGTATGGAGAGGAAGATGACATCCACTGGAGAATGAAGCAACATTATGGTCCCCAATTTGTATTTAACTCAAAGCTGCACTATATTCATTTAGCTAAAGGCCATGCCCCATCACTACAGACAGAGAAAGCAATGCTGAAGTCCATTGTCTCCGTAAACAAAAAAAAAGGAATTCCGGTTGAGAAAACCATTCATAACAGACTGCGTAGTATTCGTGTGAGGAATGCTTGGCTATCCATACGCGGCTGGTTGGGGCGAAAAGATCAAGAACAACAGGTTACTCTAATCGAACTGATGAATTACATGAAACATAAGATTTAACCATGAGAAAAATACTACTTGTTTTTGGTACTCGACCCGAGGCTATTAAGATGGCTCCTCTGGTCAAAGAGCTGCAAAAGGCCCACGAGCAGTTCCAGACATTGGTCTGCGTCACGGGGCAACACCGTGAAATGCTGGATCAAGTACTACGAATCTTCGAGATTACTCCCGACTATGACCTCAACATCATGAAACCTGGTCAGGACCTATACGATGTCACTGCCCGCGTGTTAATAGGCATGCGCGACATCCTCAAATCCTGCTCGCCTGACGTCGTCCTGGTACATGGTGACACCACGACATCCACGGCAGCTGCACTGGCGGCATTCTACCAGCAGATACCAGTGGGACACGTAGAGGCTGGACTGCGCACCAACAATATCTATAGCCCATGGCCTGAGGAGATGAACCGGCAGATTACTTCGCGCATAGCAGCCTTGCACTTTGCCCCCACCCCACTAAGCCGCGAGAACCTATTGCATGAAAGCATCGACGACAGCAAAATCGTTGTAACTGGCAACACCGTGATTGACGCTCTTTATTGGGTGGTGGAGAAGATTAAGAATGACCAAACGTTAGCTGCAACGCTGAACAAGACTTTGCATGATGCCGGCTATGACACCGACCGTCTACACCAAGGCAGAAGGCTAATACTTATCACTGGACATCGACGCGAGAATTTTGGCCAGGGATTTATCAATATCTGCACAGCTATCAGAGACCTGGCCAGCCAATTTCCTAACGATGACTTCGTATACCCCATGCACTTGAATCCTAACGTTCGTAAACCCATACGTGAAGTGTTTGGCGATGACATGAAATTGCAAGACAACGTCTTCTTTATCGAACCACTTGAATATCTGAGTTTTGTCTTCCTCATGGAAAAGTCCCACTTGATACTCACCGACTCTGGCGGCATTCAGGAAGAGGCTCCAGGACTTGGCAAACCAGTATTGGTCATGCGAGAAACGACAGAACGCCCGGAAGCCGTCACTGCTGGCACAGTGAAACTAGTAGGGACCTCGTATGACGCCATTTTTCAGGCTACTTCAGAATTGCTGACCGACCCTGCAGCCTACCACCACATGAGTCACGCCGTCAACCCATACGGCGACGGAAAGGCATGTGAAAGAATTATCGAGACGCTAATAGAAAAATTATGAAAATAGGAGTCTTATTGCCTACAAACGTCTACTTTGCTCCCTATTCACGAATCTATACTGACATTTTCGATGAGATTGGAGTAAAATACGACATTATCTATTTCGACAAGCGCAATCTAGATGAACCTGCAGCCTACAGATTCACCCAACAGCTCAACTCAACCGACGGGTCTCTGAAGCGATTGTTAGGATATTATCGCTATTCGCGCTTCCTTATAAAGACAATTAAGAAAGAGAAGTATGACAGACTTGTTGTCTGTGGTCCACAGATAGCCATTTTCATCTCTCGGTTTCTCATCAGGCACTATCGAGGAAGGTACATTCTTGACTATCGTGACCTGTCAATAGAACAGCGTTTCATGTCACGCTACAGGAAGCTGTTACGCCATAGCGCCTACAACATGATTTCTTCCCCAGGTTTTAAACGTTGTCTGCCTCAAGAAGCTTCTTATATGATGAGTCACAATATTAGCATTGCACTCTTAAGAGAAGCCGTCTCCGAGTCGAGCGAGACTCCACCACCAGCCAAGCTGTTCATGCCTGAAGGAAAAATGACAGTCCTGACTATTGGAGGCATCCGTGACTACGACCAGAACGCTGCAGTCATGCAGGCTTTGGCCAACCAGCGGGACTTCAGCACATCTTTTATAGGACGGGGTGAAGAGGGCGCTGACGTCAAACTTCGGGAATTAGCACAAAAAGAGCATATCGAGAATGTATTTTTTGCAGGTTTTTACAAAAAAGAGGAAGAGCCCCGACTCATCCAGCAATCCACATTCTTAAATATATTCTATCCCCGCAAGCTCTCCCACGACACCGCCTTGTCCAATCGTTTCTATAGTTCGCTTCTGTTCCGTAAGCCCATGATAACCACGGCCGATACCATTCAAGGAGATTATGCCCAGCAATACGGGATAGGCGTTGCCATCGACACCGCTGACGGTCTCTCTGACAAGCTAAAGGCTTTTGCAGATCATTTTGACAGTAGTGTCTATGAAGCAAAACGCAAAGAGCTTTTGATGTCTTTTCTTGATGACTATACTCAATTTCGACAGGCTGTTGAAACTTTTTCCCGATGAAATAGCGTTTTTATCATGAAAAATTAGTACCTTTGCAGCCTAATTCAGAAAAGGGCTTTATGAAGGTTACAATTGTCACCGTAGTCTACAACAGCGCGTCAACCATAGCCGACGCAATGGAATCAGTTCTGCGGCAGACATATAAAGATATTGAATATATTATTGTCGACGGCCAGTCAAACGATGGTTCCGTCGACATTATCCGGCAATACGAAAGTCGTTTCCAGGGACGTCTTCGCTGGATTTCAGAGCCAGACAAAGGAATCTACGACGCCATGAACAAGGGCGTACACATGGCAACGGGCGACGTTGTCGGCATTCTTAATTCCGACGATTTCTTCACCGCAGACAATGTAATTGAAAAGATGGTCGACCATTTCACCGCCGACGTTGACGCGGTATATGGCGATGTATGTTTTGTGAAGGCGAAGAACCCCAAAAAACGTGTACGCTACTATTCAGGACGCATTTTCAGGCCCTGGCAGCTCCACTTCGGCTTCTTGCCGCCCCACCCTTCGCTCTATGTCAGACGTTTCCTTTTCGACAAATGTGGATATTACGACACTTCCTATCGCATATCAGCTGACTTCGAGTTTATCATACGTCTGTGCCAGCATCACAAGCGCTTGAAGTATCTCCACATGAACTTCGTGACCATGCGCATTGGAGGAGCCAGCACACGCGACTGGGAAAGCAGGTTTGTAGGCGCCAAAGAGAATCTGCGTGCCTGTAAGCAGAATCACCTGTTTAGCAACAGGGGGCTCATCTGCCTGAAGTATCCGCTGAAAGTGATTGCTTTCCTTCCATGGTGACAAAAGTCCGGGCTTCTTAAGGCGAAGCCACCGGTGACTGCGGATTTATGAATAAAATATTCATTTGGTATAATATTCTTTAAAATCTGGCGTTACTATGATATAACAGTTGATTCTCTGTGTGAAGAAAAAGTAAAGTATGACAAAATTAGAAAACGGATACGTACTCGATGGCATGACCGAACTGGAACGCTATATCAAGCGCATGTTTGATTTCATCATTGCTCTGGCCTGCCTCATCATATTCTCCCCTCTATTTCTCGTCTGCTACATTCTGGTCCGTCGTGAAGACGGCGGTCCTGCCATCTTCAAGCAAGAACGCATTGGCCGCTTCGGGCGCCCTTTCAACATTTATAAATTCCGCTCCATGCGTGTCGACGCCGAGAAAGACGGCCCGGCCCTTTACCAACACGAGAACGAGACCCGCATGACCAAAATCGGCAAATTCCTGCGTGAGCACCATCTTGACGAGCTTCCCCAGCTTTGGAATGTTGTCAAGGGCGACATGGCTTTCATCGGCCCGCGGCCAGAGCGCAAATACTACATCGACCAGATCATGGAGCGCGACCCTCGCTATCAGTACCTCTACCAGATTCGCCCGGGCGTCACCTCTTATGCCACGCTCTACAACGGCTATACCGACACCATGGAGAAGATGCTTCGCCGGCTGGAGCTGGACCTTTACTATCTGGAGCACCGTTCCTGGTGGTTCGACATCAAGATTATCGTCAAGACCTTCCTGAACATCGTCTTGGGCAAGAAGTTCTGAAACCATAGAATACGTTTTCTGCATCTATAGGGATTTTCCCCCTCCAAATTAGGGAAAATCCTTTGCTGGAGTGCTGAAAATGTTGTTACTTTGCAGCAGAAAACAAAGAAACAACATGTCAAACCCTTTAAAGCATACAATTATGAAGAAGATGATGTTTACCCTGATTGCCATGCTGACGATAGCAGTACAGGCAAATGCAATGTCCTACGAACAGGCACGCAATGAGGCCCTCTTCCTCACCGACAAGATGGCCTATGAGCTCAACCTGAGCGACGCTCAGTACGAGGCCGCCTACGAAATCAACCTCGACTACCTGATGGGTGTCACCAGCCAGTATGACGTGTTCGGCCCTTACTGGGAGCGCCGTAACCTGGATCTGAGCTACATCCTCTTCCCGTGGCAGTGGGATGTGTTCTATGCCGCAGCCTACTTCTATCGTCCCCTCGTCTGGGACGCCGGCTACTGGCACTTCAGCATCTATGCCCGCTATCCCCACCGCGACTACTTCTACTTCGGCCGTCCCCACTTCTATGCCACCTACCGTGGTGCCCACAGCTGGCACATGAACCACGGCCGCAGCTACTATGAGCACCACCGCGACCACTACCGTCCGGGCAATCCTCCGCGCGAGCAGCACGTTGGCATGCGCAGCAGATGGGACCGTGGCGACTATCACCACGGCGGTCAGCCCGGCGGACAGCGCCGCAGCTCTACCTCTGTCACCGCCGGCGGTGGCCACGACAATGGCAATGCCCGTCCCGACAACGGCGGCAACCGTCGCGACAACGGAAACGCTCGTCCCAACAACAGTGGTAGCCGTCGCGACAACAGCAGCGCCCGTCCTGCCAACACCGGCAGTCGCCGCGACAACAGCAGCGCCCGTCCCGCCAACGCAGGTACTCGCAGCAATGGCAGTGCCGCTCGTCAGCAGGCCCCTCGCAGTCAGGCCCAGCAGCGCCCTGCCGCTCCTGCCCGTCGGGAGTCAGCAGGTAGCGCCCCGGCCCGCAGCCAGCGCTCAGGCGGTGCAGCCGCAGGCCGCGGAAGTTCCAACAGCGGTAGCCGCAGATAAGATACCGTTTTTTCTCTAAGCAAAGGCCCCGCATGCTCAAGTCTCTATTGGATTTGGACATGCGAGGCCGAGATTTTTTCATGCGGGGCCGAGATTTTTTCATGGGAGGCCGAGATTTTTTCATGGGAGGCCGAGATTTTTTCAAAAACGGCCGAGATTTTTTCACGCGGGGCCGAGATTTTTTCGAGTGGCGAACAGATTGAAAAAAATATCATCCAAACGCTTTGCCGTTTGGATTATTTTAAGTATCTTTGCAGCAAATAAAATATTAATCAACCTAAAACCATTCTTATGAGTAAAAAGCCGATACTACTCGCGGTGATTGCCATATGCGTTGCCCCTGACCTGCGGGCCCAGGAAGTAGACTCCCTGGCCGTAGACGTGCAGACGGAGCAGGCGTTTACCTTCACCGAGGCGCAGTTGGGCGAGGACGACGATGTTGCTCAGAACGTCACCGTTATCTCCTCCAACCGCAACGTGTACGCCAGTGAAGTGGGCTACCGCTTCTCGCCCGCCAGGTTCAAATACCGTGCCTTCGGGTCGAAGTACAACGACATCTACATCAACGGCAACCCCGTGAACGATGCTGAGCGCGGCGAGTTCCGCTACTCCTTCGTGGGCGGACTGAACAACCAGACGCGATCGCAGGAGGCCGCACTGCCCTTCGAGGACAACAACTTCTCGATGAGCGGCATGGGCGGAGCCAACAACTACAATTTCCGGCCCTCCAGCTTTGCCACGGGACAGCGCGCTTCCATAGCCGGAGCCAACCGCAACTACAACACCCGCCTCATGTACACTTATAATACGGGCGTGCGCGAGGACGGATGGGCTTTCACCGGCAGCCTCACCTACCGCTGGGGCCAGGGCATCGGCTTCGTCGACGGAACCAGCTACAACTCTCTCTCCTACTTCCTCGGAGCCGAGAAGATTCTTGGCGACGGCCACAACCTGTCGCTCGTCACCTGGGGCAACCCCACGGAACGCGGCACGCAGGCCGCCTCGACCGACGAGATGTACTGGATAGCCAACGACCGCCTCTACAACTCGGCCTGGGGCTATCAGGACGGCAAGAAGCGCAACTCGCGTATCGTGCGCGACTTTGCCCCCGCAGCCATGCTCACCTGGGACTGGAAAATCGACCACCAGACCAAGCTGACCACCTCACTGCTGGGCAAGTACTCCATGTACAGCAGCAGCCGCCTGAACTACAACAACAGCACCAACCCCGCACCCGACTATTACTCGACCATGCCGAGCTACTTCTTCAACGTGTGGGATTCTGAGGCTACCTCCGACCGCGGCAACGAGGCTTTGGCCAACTGGCAGACGGCCTACGACTACCTGTCGGCATGCAAGGAGAACCGCCAGGTGCAGTGGGACCGCATTTACTATGCCAACAAGATGGCCTCGCAGCAAGGCGCTGACGCCATGTACTACTTGCAGCGCTACCACGATAACCAGCTGTCGCTCTCGCTGGCCACCTATCTGGACAAGCAGCTCACCAAGAGCTCGCAGCTCCACGCCGGCTTGCAACTCTCCACGAACAAGGGCATGCACTACCAGACCATGGACGACCTGCTGGGCGCCACCTCGTTCCACAATACCAACACCTACGTCATCAAGAACTACGGTGAAAACAGCTATCAGGCCCAGTACGACCTGAACCATCCCAACCAGGAGATTCACGAAGGCGACCGCTTCGGCTACGACTACAACATCTACGTGAACAAGGCCCAACTGTGGGCCGGCTATACCACCGACATCAAGTTTGCCCACATCTTTATTAATGGGCGCGTGGCCGGCACCACCATGCAGCGTCAGGGCAACATGTGGAACGGACTGGCCTATGCCAACTCCTTCGGCAAGAGCGGCACAGCCCGCTTCCTCGACGGTGGCGGCAAGCTGGGTGCACACTTCAACCTGGGCCAGGGCCACGCCATCATGGTGGGTGCCGGCTACGAGCTGAAGACGCCCGCCGCCCGCACTGCCTTCCAGGCCGCCCAGGTGAACAACGACTTCGTGCGCGACCTGAAGAACGAGAAAGTGCTCTCGGCCGAGGTGGGCTACCAGCTGAAGTCGACGTGGGTAAAGGCCAACCTGAATGCCTACTACAGCAAGCTGAAGGACGTCACTGAGCAGTCAATGTACTACATGGACGACCGCCGCTCGTTCACCTACGTCTCGCTCACCGGCATCGAGAAAGAATACTACGGCGTGGAGCTGGGCCTGAACTTCAAACTCACCGACTGGCTCAACCTGAAAGCCCTGGGCACCGTCAGCGAAGCCAAGTATGCCAACGACGCCGACGTGAGCTACATGCTCTCTGAGGACGGTCTCACCTACTACGACAAGGTGCACAGCAAGGACATGCGTGAGGGCTGCACGCCGCTCACCGCTGCCAGCCTCGACTTCAGCTACCACGCCAACGGCTGGTACATCGACCTCATTGGCAACTACTACGACCGCATCTACCTCTACTACACGCCCGTCACCCGCTACGACAACCACCTCAGCAGCCAGCCCAACGCCTACAACGACGACGGCGAGCTGACCAACATTCCCCCGCAGGCCAAGGGTCACGGCGGATTCATGCTCGACGCTTCCATCGGCCGCCAGTTCTACCTCAAGCACGGGCGCCGCTTAGGCTTCAACCTGATGCTCACCAACATCCTGAACAACATGAACATCGTCACCGGCGGTCGAGAGCAGAGCCGTACTGACGTGGACGAATCGGGTGAGAGCATCCGCACCTACTCCTTCCAGAACAGTCCCTACAAGTTCTATGCCAACGGCACCAACGGCATGCTGATGGTCAACTATTACTTCTAAACGCGACAGATTATGAAAACAATAAAGTATCTTTCCCTACTTTTACTGGGTCTCGCCATGGCAGCCTGCCAGGGCGACTGGGACGAGCCATCATACGACGGAGGTACGCCCTATGGCGATAACAGCATCGTGGAGCACAACGTCATCACGCTGGCCGATCTGAAAGCGAAGTACGCCAACAAGATTGAGTCAAACGGCTACATGTACGAAGAGATTACCGACGACGTCCAGCTGAAAGTTGTCGTCACCGGCAACGACCTGGGAGGCAACTTCTACAAGCAGGTCTGCGTGCAGGACGAGACGGGTGGCATCATTATCGCCATCAACCAAGGCGGTCTCAGCGGCAGCCTGGCGCTGGGCCAGGAGTTGCTCATCAACCTGAAAGGCCTCTACTACGGCGCCTACGGCTCACAGCCGCAGATTGGCATGCTCTACAACAACAGCGGACGCTTGCAGATAGGCCAGATTAACAAATACGTCTGGGAGAAGCACTACAGGCTGCTCCAGCGCAAAGACCCGCTGCAGCCCGTCGACTTTGCGTCCATCTACAGCAACGTGAAGAACAACTGCGGACAGCTGGCCACCATCAAGGACCTGACCCTGCGGCAGAGCTCTGAGAATCTGTTGTTTGCCCCGGCCTATTCTGACGATATCGCGGCATTCTACACTTGGATTGGCTCGAACAAGAACTACGTGCACCACACTGTCAACATCAACGGCACGTCCACCAAAGTCATTATCCGAACGAGCACCTATGCCCGGTTCGCTGCCATGCCGCTGCCCAAGCGGTGTAACCTGACCGGCATCTTCACGCGATACAAGGACAGCAGCGGCGACAACTGGCAGCTGCTCATCCGCTCGTCTGACGACATTGAAGTATTAGAACAATAACAAATTAATTATATTGACATGAAGAAATTATTCAGTACATTCATGCTCGTGGCCATGGCGGCCATGACATTCGTAGCCTGCGAAGACGTACCCGAGCCCTACGCCCTGCCCGGTACAGGAGATAACGAGCCTACGGTCTATGAATCGGAAGGGGCTGGCACGCTTGAAGAGCCCTTCAATGCCACGGCGGCACTGGAATTCGGCCGCAATCTGGCTGTCGGCGAAGAATCGGCCAACTATATGTATATCAAGGGCAAGATTGTAGCCATCACCGAGGAGTTTACAACACAGTACGGCAACGCCCGCTTCACCATCAGCGACGATGGTAAGGCCAACAACACGTTCCTGGCCTATCGCGTACTCTATCTGGGCAACAAGAAGTTTGCTGCCGACGACACGCAGATAAAGATTGGCGACGACGTCGTCATCTGCGCCATCATCACCAACTACAACGGCACCATCGAGACCGCCCAAAACAAGGGTTTCCTCTATTCGCTCAACGGCGTGAACCGCGGCGGCGAGCCCCAGCAGGGCGGCACTCCCAGCGAGGCTAGCGGCGACGGAACGCTACAGAACCCCTACAACGCAGCTGGCGCCATCGCACTTGCCCAGAAGACTGGCGAGGCAGAGTCGGCCAACGTCTACATCAAGGGTAAGGTAGCCACCATCACCGAGCAGTACGGCACGCAGTATGGCAACGCCACCTTCACCGTCAGCGACGACGGAACGACAGGAACGACGACGTTCACCATCTACCGTGCACTCTATCTGGGCAACAAGAAATACACCAGCGGCGACCTGCTGAAGGAGGGCGACGACGTCATCATCTATGGCAGCGTGACCAACTTCCACGGCAACACTCCTGAGACTGTCACTGGCAAGGCTTATCTCTACTCGCTCAACGGAAAGACCGAGGGCAGCAGCGAGGAGACTAAGCCCAACACAGATGGAAAAGGAACTGCTGCAACGCCCTACACGGTGACTGAAGCCATCGCTGCCGGTTCTGGTACAGGCGTCTACGTCAAGGCATTCATCGTGGGCAACGTCACTGGCCAGGTCCTCGCCGAGGGAGCCGTCTTCTCCACCGATGGCGACGCCAAGACCAACCTGCTCATTGCTGCCTCTCCCGACGAGACCGACGTCAACAAGTGCATGCCGGTTCAGCTGCCTAGTGGCGATGTACGCAACGCGTTGAACCTTGTCGACAATAAGGGAAACTACAAGAAGGAAGTCACGCTCTATGGCAACATTGAGAAGTATTTCGGTGCAACTGGCCTCAAGAGTGTCACCTTTGCCATCCTCGATGGTAAGGAGATAGGCAAGAACCCTGGCGGCGAGAATGACACGCCCGCTGATGAGGTCAAGCCCGTCACTATCGCAGAGTTCAATGCGGCAGCAGTGAACGAAAACGTGTGGTATCAGCTCACCGGAACGGTGAAGAATCTGAAAGACAATGACCAGTACGGAAATTTCGACCTGGAAGACAGCACCGGCTCAGTCTATGTCTACGGCCTGCTCTCTGAAAAGGGAGGTGCCAAGAAGTTGTTCCAAGATTTGGTAGCTGCAAAAGGCATCAAAAACGGCAGCACGCTGACGCTTATCGGCACTCGTGGAGATTATAACGGCAAGATAGAAGTGATGAATGCATACTTTGTTGACGTCAAGAATTAAAAAACACCGCCAAAAGTTTGCGCAATCGGGAAAAAGTTCGTACCTTTGCAGCTCGAAATAGTATTTATCAACAATTTAACAACAGAAATGAAAAAAGGAATTCATCCCGAAAACTATCGCCCCGTCGTGTTCCGTGACATGTCCAACGGCGATATGTTCCTTACGAAGTCTACCGCAAAGACAACAGAGACCGTAGAGTTCGAAGGCGAAACTTACCCGGTGGTAAAAGTCGAAATCTCCAGTACCTCTCACCCGTTCTATACCGGTAAGAGCAAGCTCGTCGACACGGCTGGTCGCGTCGATAAGTTCATGAGCCGCTATGGTAAGGCTTCGAAGAAGTAAGATATTTACACACACGAAATGACTTCATAAAGGTGCGTCCAGGGTAGTTGCATATGCCTTGTGCGCACCTTTTTCCTCTCCTCTGACCACAAAAACATGAAACGACTAAAAACCCTTCTAACGTTGCCCGTTGTATTGCTGGGCCTGGCGGTTTCTGCTTGTCACGACGATGATGACGACAATTCCACTGCCAGCTCTGTCAATGTCAACCGCAACGACTCCAGTCAGGAGCCAACCCTACAGCGACTGGAGATTCCCCATGTGAAGGGCGGCAACAGCACAATTCTTATTCACACTACCGGCAGCGACCCCATGGGCGTCAACTATGTCGTGGAATGGGACATCGACAAGAAAGCCCAGCGATGGACGGCCTATCAAATGACCAGTAGTTACAGCGGCGGTGCCGGCTATGACGGACAGTTTGAAGAAGACCCCAGCCTCAATCCAGCCTTTCGCGTGAGTGACAGCCGCTATTTCTACAGCGGCTCGGGCTTTACGCGCGGCCACATCTGCCCATCAGCTGATCGCCAATACTCCAAGGCCGCTAACCACCAGACTTTCTACTATACCAATATGCAGCCGCAATACTACAACTTCAATGCGGGAGAAAACTACACCAGCCCCTGGGTCAGGCTGGAGAACCAGGTACGTTCTTGGGCCAACAACGCCACCTTCGACACGCTTTACGTGGTGAAAGGCGGCACCATCGAGGACGACCAACTGCTGATGAAAATTCGCAACGAACTGCGTGTTCCCAAATACTTCTTCGTGGCACTACTAGGAAAGACGAGCACAGGCTACCGGGCCGTCGGCTTCTGGCTGGAGCACGACAATCAGCCTCATACGGGCACCGAAAGCCTGGGCAGCTACGCCATGAACATCCGCGAACTTGAAGAACTGACGGGTATTGACTTCTTCTGCAATCTGCCCGACGAGACTGAGAACCACGTGGAGACGCTGCCCACAGAGAATGTCCGCAGGGCCTGGGGCATCTAATCATATTTGAGAAAAACAATATTCATTAATAAATAGCTAGAACAATGAGAACAGTTTATGATTTCACTGTCAAGGACAGAAAAGGTAAGGATGTGTCGCTCAAGGAGTATGCCAACGAAGTGCTGCTCATCGTGAACACTGCAACCAAGTGCGGCTTCACTCCGCAATACGACGAGTTGGAAAAGCTCTACGAGAAATACCACTCACAAGGCTTTGTCATCCTCGACTTCCCCTGCAACCAGTTCGGCCAGCAGGCTCCCGGCACCGACGAGAGCATTCACGAGTTCTGCAAGCTGAACTTCGGAACGGAGTTTCCCCGCTTCAAGAAGGTGAAGGTGAACGGCCCTGACGCCGACCCGCTGTTCAAGTACCTCCAGGAGCAGAAAGGCTTTGCCGGTTGGGACATGGAGCACCCCATTGCCCATATTCTCGACGATATGCTCTCGAAGGAAGACCCCGACTACAAAGAGAAAGCCGACATCAAGTGGAACTTCACCAAATTCCTCATTGACAAGAAAGGCCTTGTCATGGCTCGTTTCGAGCCCACGGAGAAGATGGAGAACATAGAGAAAAAGATTGAGGAACTATTAAAATAAAAAGACAACTGTTGTCTTTGTTGTCTTCATCCAAAAACATGAAAACCAAATGTCTGATTATCGGCAGTGGCCCCGCAGGCTACACTGCCGCCATCTATGCCAGCCGCGCCAACCTGAGTCCGATTGAATACTGCGGACTGCAGCCCGGCGGACAGCTGACGCAGACCACCGAGGTGGAGAACTTCCCCGGCTACCCCGAGGGCGTGGACGGCAACCAGATGATGATGGACCTGCGCCAACAGGCCGAGCGTTTCGGTACCGACATCCGCGACGGCGAGATTGTGGAGGTGGACTTCTCTGCCCGCCCCTATCACCTGAAGGATGATGCTGGCAACGAGCTGGAAGCCGACACAGTCATCATCGCCACGGGAGCCTCAGCCAAGTACCTGGGTCTGCCTGACGAGCAGAAATATATGGGACAGGGCGTCTCGGCCTGCGCCACCTGCGACGGTTTCTTCTACCGCAAGAAGACCGTGGCCGTGGTGGGCGGCGGCGATACGGCCTGCGAGGATGCCCTCTACCTGAGTGGACTCTGCAAGAAGGTCTACCTCATCGTGCGCAAGCCTTTCCTGCGTGCATCGAAGGTGATGCAGCAACGCGTCATGGATCGCGAAAACATCGAGATTCTGTTCGAGCACAACACCCTCGGTCTCTTTGGTGGAGAGGGCGTGGAAGGTGCTCATCTGGTGAAACGGAAGGGCGAACCCGACGAGGAGCAGGTCGACATCGCCATTGACGGGTTCTTCCTCGCCATCGGCCACAAGCCTAACACCGACATCTTCCGCCAGTGGCTCGACACCGACGAGGTGGGCTATCTGAAAAAAATTGACGGTACCCCTCGCACCAAGCTGCCCGGTGTCTTCGTGGCCGGCGACTGTGCCGACCCTGTCTACCGCCAGGCCATCAGCGCTGCCGGAACAGGCTGCCAAGCCGCCATAGAGGCCGAGCGTTTCCTGCTGGGACAATAAGCGTGAAAAACGAACGAGATTTTTTAAAAAGTGAACGAGATTTTCAAAAATCTCGTTCACTTTTTTTCGTGTGCGGCCTTAACAAGCCTTAAAACTCATGTCAAGACCTTTGACACTGTGCGTCAAGGCACCAACGGAGATGAAGTCTACCCCCTGTTCGGCGTAGTCGCGAATGGTATCGAAAGTGATGCCACCGCTAGACTCCGTTTCGTAGCGATGAGCAATGAGGTCAACGGCCTTCTTCGTGTCGGGAACAGAGAAGTTGTCGAGCATGATGCGGTCTACGCCGCCATGTTCCAGCACCTGCTGCAACTCGTCGAAGTTTCGCACCTCAATCTCAATCTTCAAGTCCAGCCCCTTCTCCTTCAGATACTGATGGCAACGGTCTATGGCGTTGGTAATGCCGCCAGAGAAGTCTACATGATTATCCTTAAGCAGAATCATGTCGAAGAGACCAATGCGGTGGTTACAGCCGCCACCAATCTTCACAGCCTGCTTCTCCAGCATGCGCATGCCGGGTGTCGTCTTGCGGGTGTCGAGCACACGGGTGCCAGTGCCTTCAAGGCGCTGTACGTAGCGGTCAGTCATCGTAGCGATACCGCTCATGCGCTGCATAATATTCAGCATCAGGCGCTCCGTCTGCAACAGCGAGCGCACCTTGCCAGAGACAATCATGGCGATGTCACCTTTCTTCACGCGGCTGCCGTCACCCATCAGCACCTCCACCTGCATCTCAGGGTCGAAACGGTGAAACACTTCCTTGGCCACCTCAACACCAGCCAAGATACCGTCTTCCTTGATGAGCAGATGGCTCTTGCCCATGGCATCCTCGGGAATACAACAGAGCGTAGTATGGTCTCCGTCGCCTATATCCTCAGCGAATGACAGGTCGATAAGTCTGTCGACGAGTTCTTCTGTACTCAGCATAAGCGCAATTATTCAAAGTAAATACCAAAGCCAATGCGGAAGCCAAAGCCAGAGTAGTCGCTGTGGTTCTTCGTGCTCTGATTGTAGTAAAGCTCAGGCTCGATGGTCACAGTGCGGTTAAGGAAGAACGAATAGCCCACATGAGCCGTAGGCATAAAGTCGTCGTAAGTATGATTCTGGTGCAGATAGTTGAGTCCCAGTCCCAAGTAAAGGCCGTTCTGCTCAATATAATAGCGCAGACCAGCACCAGCGACAAACGTATTAGGAGCATACTTCCGATAATCGTACTCCAACTGTCCGGTCACCATCCAGTTATCCTCAAAGAGATAACCAGCCCTGGCGTTGAGGTCGAGTTTCCATTTCTCCGAGCTGTTAAAATTAAGGTCGAGACCGGAAAGCCCTGTCGACACGTAGAATTTGCCCACGCCAAAGGGCGGACGGTCCTGAATCTGGGCACTGCCTGCCAGCGTAAAGGCCAAAGCGCAGAGCAGCATCATGAATTTCTTTTTCATAGCGTTCTGTAATTATTTAGATTGAGTGTATTTCCTGTACCAGAGTGTAAACCACACTGCCGAAATGAGCAGAGATGCGCCTGCGATAATCCATGTCCACTGCCGATCAAGGCTGAACAGCTGCTCAGTGATGAGATAGGTGGTGCAGACCACCGTCATGAAGAATGCGGGAACGAGCGTGATGACGAAAGGCTTGCGCTGCTGCACCAGATAGACGGTGATGGCCCAGAGCATGAACACGGCCAGTGTCTGGTTGCTCCATCCAAACCAGCTCCAAATCATGTTGAAGCCATTGGCGTCTGACATCTGCCACACCAGCAAGGCTATGACAGCGGCAAACAAAGGTATGCACACGTAGAGACGCTTACGGATGGAACGCTGCTCCAGATGGATGAAGTCGGCGATGATGAGACGGGCCGAGCGCAGCGCCGTGTCTCCACTGGTGATGGGAGCTGCCACCACACCCAGCAGGGCGAGAATGCTTCCAACGGTCAGCAGCCAGTCCCGGCTAATGATGGTTACGATGGAGGGAGCGTCGTTCAGTGCTGCGGCTCCGCCTGCTATCTGCTCATAACCCGGCGTAGGCTGGTCGTAGAAGAAGAACATGGCCACCGTAGCCCAGATGAGCGCCACAATGCCCTCAGTGATCATAGCACCGTAGAAGATGGGGCGTCCCTGACGCTCACTCTTCACACAGCGAGCCATGAGGGGGCTCTGCGTGGCATGGAAGCCACTGATGGCACCACAGGCAATGGTGATGAAGAGGCAGGGGAACACGGACTTGGGCGTGAGTGCCTCGCCAGGCAGTCCCTCCCACAATTCAGGAATGGAGGGCCACTTCACGAAAAGCATCACCAACAGGGCACCGGCCATGAACAGCAGGGAGAAAGCGAAGAGCGGATAGACCTTACCGATGATCTTGTCAATGGGCATCATCGTGGCGATGAGATAGTAGATGAAGATGACCACAATCCAGAATGTGTACTGTCCCAGCTGCTCACTCACGGCTGACGGCTCCCACATGTCGCCCAGAATCTTGGCCGGACTGAACACGAAGACGGCACCCACCATCATCAGCAGGAAAACCGAGAAGACCAGCATCACCTGCTTCGTCGTCTTGCCCAGATAGTGTCCTATCAACTCGGGCTGGTTGGCACCGCCATGACGAATGGAGAGCATGCCGCTCAGATAGTCGTGCGTAGCACCGGCAAAGATGCAGCCTAGCACAATCCAAAGGTAGGCAGCCGGTCCGAACTTGGCACCCATGATGGCGCCGAAGATGGGACCCGTTCCTGCAATGTTGAGAAACTGAATCATGAAAATCTTCCAGCTGGGAAGCACCATGAAGTCCACGCCATCAGCCTTTGCGACGGCTGGCGTTGGTCTGTCGTCAGGGCCGAACACCCGCTCCACAAAGCGGCCGTAGAAGAAATAGCCCAAGACCAGAGCCAAGAGGCTCACAATAAAAGTAATCATCTATTTAACTGTTTACAGAATTTTGTTGCAAAGGTAAAAAAATAATATGAATAATGGCCAAAGATTGCCAAATTATTTCGTAACTTTGCAGCCAAAATTGACAATTCATGAGAAATTTCTGCCTTTCAGCCCTGATAACATTCTTCACCTTGCACCTGAAGGCGCAAACTCCTTCTGCCTTGCCCTGGGGCGAAGCCACTTCTCCCAAATACGAGGTGCGCGCTGTCTGGCTGACCGTCATCAACGGTCTGGACTGGCCCTCGAGCAGCAACCAGGATGCCCAGAAGCGGGAACTGACACAGATTCTTGACAAATATCAGCAGGCCGGCATCAACACGGTGCTATTGCAGAGCCGCGTACGTGCTACCACCATCTATCCATCGGCCTATGAGCCTTGGGAAGGCGGTTTCTCGGGCACACCCGGCAAGGCTCCAGCCTACGACCCACTGCAATTCTGCATCGACGAGTGCCACCGGCGCGGTATGGAGTGCCACGCCTGGGTGGTCACCATCCCTATTGGCAAATGGGACAAGATTGGCGCCCAACAACTGCGCAAGAAGCAACCTAAGCTGGTAAAGCGCATCGGCGAGGACGCCTTCCTCGACCCTGAGAACCCACTGACGGCCACTTATCTGGCCAATATCTGCCGCGAAATCACCAGAAACTACGACATCGACGGCATCCATCTGGACTATATCCGCTATCCTGAACAATGGAGAATTAAGGTTTCGCGCGCGAAGGGGCGCGAGAACATCACTGCAATCGTCCGTGCCATCCGTGCAGCCGTCAAGAGCGAGAAGCCCTGGGTAAAACTTTCCTGTTCGCCCATTGGCAAGCATGACGACCTAACCCGCTATCGTGCCGGCGGATGGAATGCCCGCACCGCCGTCTGCCAGGACGCGCAAGAGTGGCTCCGCCTAGGGCTGATGGATCAGCTCTACCCCATGATGTACTTCCAAGGCGACAATTTCTATCCCTTCGCCATCGACTGGCAGGAGAAAAGCTACGGGCGCACCGTCGTGCCCGGCCTGGGCATCTACTTCCTCGACCCGCGCGAAGGCCGCTGGACACTCGACATCGTCCAGCGCGAGATGAATGTCTGCCGCCAGCTGGGGCTTGGCCACTGCTACTTCCGCAGTCGCTTCTTCACCGACAACGTGAAAGGACTTTACGACTTCTGCCAGCGCTTCGACGCCTCGCCAGCCCTTGTACCGCCAATGACGTGGGAAGGGCGTCCCCGTCCTACAGCTCCCACGGCCATCAGCCTAAATGGTGGCAACACACTCAGCTGGAGCGGAGCCACTGACCGCAGCGGAGCCCCCGGCCTAACCTACAACGTCTACGCATCGGAGGACTATCCCGTCAACACCGACAAAGCAGAGAACCTGATGGCAGCTCGGCTTTCTGTCACTTCAATCAAAGTTCCGCAAAGTTCTGTTAACTATGCAGTTACAGCCATGGACCGCTATGGACAAGAGAGTCCCGCTGCCCAATTGCTCATCAACGCCGGCCCTGTCTACTCCGCACCCCTCATTGCTCGCAGCGATGGCCGTCCCATAGCCCTGCCCCAGCAAAGCAGTGTGCTCGATGCGGACTTCATCATCGTTGAAACCATGCTGGGTCAAAGCGTAGCCATTCTTCCCTACAGCCCCACGCTCGACATCAGCCGTCTGCCCGACGGAATGTACCAACTACGTTCCCTCGGACGCAAGGGCCGCAACCACCGCATAGGATTTTTTGCAAAGAAAACGCCACGAAATACTTAATAAAACCAAAAAAACACGGCCATTTCCGCCATATAATCATAAATATATGTACCTTTGCACTATAATAACAACTTAATAAAATATAAAACAATGAAAAAATCACAGATTCTTGTGCTGTCGGCCGCCGCACTGGTGCTGACATCCTGTTCGGGAAAGCTTGGTGCGCTCTCGGCAGACAATTTCACCGTTACTCCCAATCCGCTTGAGTCGCAGGCCGGTCAGGTCAGCGCTACCATTAACGGTTCCTTCCCCGAGAAGTACATGAAGAAGAAGGCCGTGGTGACCGTTACACCCGAGCTGCGCTTCGGCCAGCAGGCCGTGAAGGGCCAGAGTGCTACCTTCCAGGGTGAGAAGGTGCAGGGCAACGACCAGACCATCAGCTACAAGGTGGGCGGACGCTATGCCATGAAGAGCAACTTCACCTATCAGCCCGAAATGGAACAGAGCGAGCTCTACCTCACTTTCGACGCCAAGGTCGGCAACAAGAGTGTCAATGTGCCTGCCGTGAAGGTGGCCAACGGCGTGCTCGCCACCAGCGAGCTCTACAAGCGCACCCTGGCCACGGCTCAGCCCGCACTGGCTCAGGATGCTTTCCAGCGCATCATCAGCCAGAAGCAGGAAGCTAACGTCCGCTTCCTCATCAACCAAGCTAACCTGCGCCGCTCTGAGTTGCAGAACAACTCCGTGCAGGAGTTTGTGCGCCTGCTCACTGAAATTGCCGACAATCAGGAGACCCTGCGTCTGAACGGCATTGACATCTCGGCCTACGCTTCGCCCGACGGCGGCTACAACCTGAACGAGCGCCTGGCTGGCAAGCGTCAGGACGTGGCTACTGGCTACGTGAAGCAGCAACTGAAGAAAACCAAGACCGACACCAACCTCGACACCAAATACACCGCCGAGGACTGGGACGGCTTTCAGGAGCTGGTTCGCGCTTCGAACATCCAGGACAAAGACGTCATCCTGCGCGTACTCTCCATGTATCAGGACCCCGAGGAGCGCGAGCAGCAGATTAAGAACATCAGCAGCGCCTTCCGCGAGCTCACCGACGGCATTCTGCCCCAGCTGCGCCGTGCCCGCATGACTATCAACTACGACGTGGTGGGCCGCGACGACCAGCAGATCAAGGACCAGCTCACCAGCGACGCCAAGCAGCTCAGCGTGGAGGAACTGCTCTATGCCGGCACGCTTTACGGCGACGACCTGGCCCAGGCTGAGAACGCCTACAAGAAGGCTGCCGAGATCTATCCCAACGATGCCCGCGCCTTCAACAACGTAGCCCTCATCGAGTATGCCAAGGGCAACTACAGCGAGGCTGCCAACTGGCTGCAGAAGGCTGCCCGCATCGGCACCACGCTGCCCGAGACCAATGCCAACCTTGGTCTGCTGGCCCTGCAGCAGGGCAACGTGCAGCAGGCTGAGCAGCTCATTGCCAAGGCCAGCAACGCCAACGGCATCAAGGAAGTGCTGGGCAACCTGCACCTGGCTCAGGGTCAGTACGCCCAGGCTGAGCAGGACTTCGCCGGCCTGAAGACCAACTCGGCCGCTCTGGCTCAGCTGCTCAACAAGAACTATGCCGCAGCAGCACAGACCCTGGCCAGCGTGAAAAACGCCGATGCCACCACTGACTACCTGAAGGCCATCGTCAACGCCCGCACCGGCAACAAGGCTGCTGCCGCTCAGGCTCTGGCCGCTGCCATTGCCAAGGATTCTTCGCTGGCCGACTACGCCGCCAAGGACCTGGAGCTCGTAGGCATCAAGTAATCAGCAACCATACGTTTTAACTGAGGTAAAAAGGTGTCTGCTATGAGTTCCCGCATCAACTACCCTTCCCCTTTCATAGCTTTCTGCCTTTTTACCTCTTTCCTTTTCTGCTCGTGCAGCCGCCACGACGGCCGTTTCCATCTGGAAGGACACTTCAAGAACCTGAATCAGGGCGAATTTTACCTCTACAGCCAGGAGCAAGGCACCAAGGACACCATTGCTGTCAACGACGGCAGTTTTTTCTACGAGCGCGAGTTGACCGATACCGTCACCTATGTTCTCCTGTTCCCCAACTATTCTGAAATACCGGTCTTCGCACGTGCCAATGCTGAGGTGAAGATGGAAGGCGACGTCACCCACCTGCGCGAAACCACTGTGACGGGCACCGAGGAGAACGATGCCATGACGGCCTTCCGCGTAAAAACAGCCGAAATGACGCCCTCCGACGTGCAGAAAGCCGCCGCCAAGTTTATAGAGGAGCATCCAGCTTCGCCCGTGGGCGCATATCTGCTTCGCCGACATTTCATTGAGGCTGCCCTACCCGACTATCAGCAGGCCTTGCGACTCTGCGGCCTCCTGCACAAGGCCCAGCCCCAGAATCCACATCTGGCCCGCCTCTATACCCTGCTCGAAGGACTTCAGAACGACAAGTCCGACGGACCGCTACCCACTTTTTCCGCTGTCGACACCAAGGGCGACACCATCACCAATAAGCAGCTCCGATCCGAGGCCAACGTCATCCTGCTTTGGGCGTCGTGGAACTACGAGTCGCAGGCCGTTGTCCGCCAAGTTGCCTCGCTGGCCAAGAGTCATCCCAAGAAAATTTCGGTCATGAGTATTACGCTCGATGCCGCCCCCAACGAATCGACCAAATTCCTTGAGCGCGACAGCATCTCGTGGCCCAACGTCTGCGACAGCCTGCTCTGGCAGTCGCCCCTCCTGGCCCAGCTGGGCATCAGCTCCCTGCCCGCCAACATTGTCACTAATAAGCAAGGCAGCATCGTGGCCCGCAACCTCACCAACACCGAGCTGAAAACCAAGATAGAGTCGCTTGTGGGAGAAAACTAAAAAATATTTTCCCGCTTTTCTTGGTTGTTCAATTTTTTCTTTCTATCTTTGTAGCCGTTCTCAGACTTTAGGCCGATGCCCACTAGGGAGGAAGCTTTGGAACGAGAACCTATATATAGGAAAAGGCGTTACTTGACGCTTTGTACTTGACGTACAGGAATCTGGCAGTTCCAAACGACTAGTCAAGAATCAAAGCAACAATGACGCCCAGTAGGTATGTAATATTCATACCACACCGTTGTGGTGTCTGGCTTTGGCTCTACAATTGTTGTTGTGTATATATGCATATCGGCGTGGGCTTCGGCGTTGCTCGTTCAGACTAGTTGGGCGATGCCAGAGCCTCTGTACGTGGGACGAGCAGCAGGTAGAACTCCCACGTCTTCTTTTATGTATCAGCAAACGATATCAGTGGACAATCCATGGATGGGATGCACATGGAAAAGATGCAGAGAAGATGAGAATCTATTTTGTAGTGAAAGACCCGTCGGTACGAAACATCAATTCCTTCGTGCTGTCACTGGGAAAGGCCTTGCAGGAGCATGGGTGTGAGGTTGTCTATGGCTTGGATCGACTATGGACGGACGCGGTGCTGGAGTGCGACGTCGTCCACTTCCAGCGGCCAGAGGACGTCTTCGGCCACGAGGCCACCGACGCTGAGCTGTCGAGTCTGGAGCATCGCCTCCAATGGCTCAGGCAACACGGGAAGACGATATTCTCGACCTGTTACAACCTGAAGCCGCCCGCCGGCAACAACGACGTCAACGCCAGCCGACTCTACGACCTGCTCTACAGTCATGCCGACTGCATCGTGCATTTCGGCATGTATAGCCGTAGCTTGCTACTGCCACAATATCCACAAGCCCGCCATGTGGTTGTTCCGCATCATATATATGATCATTTGCTGTCTTTCTCTGTCTCTCAGAAAGAGGCCCGACAGAAACTGCAGCTGCCGGAGGACAAGAAAATCGTGCTCTATTTTGGGCAGAACCAAAACGACGAGGAACAGGAGTTCGTATCGACACTGAGCAAACACTTCGATTCCGCTGTCCGGTTCTTCTCACCTGGCGTCAGCCCCGAAGCCCTCAACACATTGGACCCCGCAAAACTGCGATGCTGTTTCTGTGCTGCCGACGTCGTGCTTATCCAGCAACCCGACATTCTCAATTCCGACATTCTGCCTATGGCATTCGCCGCAGGAAGGGCCGTGGTAGGCCCGGATGCAGGCAACGTGGGAGAGACACTACACGAGATGGGCAACTGGACTTTCAGTCCAAACGACATCGCCACTGCCGTTCAAGCAGTCCAAGCAGCGTTGAGCAAGGGGGCTGCAATAGGGAAGACGAACAAAGCAAATGCAGAAGAACACTGGTCGGCCAGCATTGTAGCATCGCAACTTTTACTTTTCATCAAAACCGGTAATTATTCCTAAATTTTGGAGAGCATCCGTCAAGCCTTGTTTTCACAGCTGCGAGTACTAACCCAGCTACACCCCAAAGCACTCCCACGGAAAAATCTCGGCCCCGCACGAAAAAATCTCGGCCTCCCATGAAAAAATCTCGGCCCCGCATGAAAAAATCTCGGCCCCGCATGAAAAAATCTCGGCCCCGCATGAAAAAATCTCGGCCCCGCATGA
>JAFUDJ010000046.1 GCA_017459445.1 Prevotella sp.
GTCAGACACGTTCCACCGACGGTGTTCGCCGTCGAAGCTGTGGGCACCTGCTCCCAGCCCAATGTAGGGCGTATAGTTCCAATAGGAACTGTTATGACGTGAGCGACGTCCCGGCTGGGCGAAGTTACTGATTTCATAGTGTTCATAACCAGCAGCTTCCAGTCGGTCCTTCAGGTCGTAGTACATCTGACGCTGAAGCTCTTCGTCCAATTCTGCCACTTTCCCTTTTTCCAGCATGTGCCAGAGCGGAGTATCCTCCTCGTAGGTCAAAGCATAAGCCGAGAGGTGCTCCACACCGAGCGCCAGCACAGCGTCAATATCCTGATGCCACTCCTCTAGCCTTTCGTTGGGAAAGCCATACATCAGGTCGACGCTAATATTGCCGAGGCCTGCACGTCTGAGCCTATCTACCGCCTGCTTCACCTGCCGGGCAGAATGACGGCGACAGATGAATCGCAGACGTTCGTCGCTGAACGTCTGTGCCCCCATGCTCACACGGTTCACAGGCAACGAAGCCAGCAGGCCAGCCATCTCGTCGTCAACATCATCCGGATTGCATTCCATGGAGATTTCCGCGTCATTGTCCACATTATATATATTATATATGGCGTGGAATAGTTGAATCAGCTGCTCTGCTGTCAGCTGAGAAGGAGTTCCTCCACCCAGGTAAATGGTGCTGATGCGCATGCGGCCATCAGACATCTCATGGCTCCTCATTTCCATCTCCCGACACAGCATCTCCACATATTTTTGCCGCTCTGAAAGACGGGTTGTGGAATAGAAGCCACAATAGACGCAACGACTCGCACAAAAGGGTATATGAATGTATAATCCAGCCATAACAAGTGCAAAAGTACTAATTTTGCTTAATATTTGGAAGCTTTTCTTGGCTTTTTGGCAAAAAATGTGTAATTTCGGGGCGTTTTTGCGAACATCAGTCGAAATTACACCTAAAATTATACTAACAACATGAAAGTTTATCAAACAAACGAGATCAAAAACATCGCACTCCTTGGCAGTGCGGGTAGCGGCAAGACCACTCTTGCCGAGGCTATGGTTTACGAGGCTGGCATCATCAAGCGTCGTGGCACCGTAGAGGGTAAAAACACGATGAGCGACTACTTCCCCGTGGAGCAGGAGTATGGCTATTCAGTCTTCTCTACCGTTTTCCATGTGGAGTGGAACAACAAGAAGCTCAATATCATCGACTGCCCGGGCTCCGATGACTTTGTGGGTGGTGCCATCACTGCACTGAACGTCACCGACCAGGCCGTCATCGTGGTCAATGGCCAGTACGGTCCTGAGGTAGGCACAATGAATGCCTTCCGCAACACCGACAAACTACAGAAGCCGGTCATTTTCCTGGTGAATCAACTCGACCGCGACAACTGTGACTTCGACCAGATTCTGAACCAGCTGCGCGAGGTCTACGGCCCCAACTGTGTGCCCGTGCAGTACCCCATCGCCACCGGCCCTGGCTTCAACGCCGTCATCGATGTGCTGATGATGAAGAAGTATTCGTGGAAGCCCGAAGGCGGTGCTCCCATCATCGAGGACATCCCTGCCGACCAGCTCGACAAAGCAAAGGAAATGAAGGCTGCCCTCGTGGAGGCTGCTGCCGCTGGCGACGACGCTTTGATGGAGAAGTTCTTCGAGACTGAAGACCTTAGCGAGGACGAAATGCGCGAGGGCATCCGCAAGGGCCTTGTCACCCGCAGCATCTTCCCCGTTTTCTGCGTTTGCGCAGGCAAGGACATGGGCGTTCGCCGTCTGATGGAGTTCCTCGGCAATGTGGTGCCCTTCGTCAGCGAGATGCCGAAGGTACAGAATGCTGCCGGCCAGGATGTCGCAGCCGATTCCAATGGTCCCGCTTCACTCTACTTCTTCAAGACCGGTATTGAGCCCCACATCGGTGAGGTGAGCTACTTTAAGGTGATGAGCGGCACGGTGAAGAGCGGCGATGACCTGACCAACGCCGACCGTGGATCGAAGGAGCGCATCGGAACGCTTTATGCTTGCGCCGGTGCCAACCGCATTCAGGTGGACCAGCTCAATGCAGGCGACATCGGCTGCACTGTGAAATTGAAGGATGTGAAGACGGGCAACACCCTCAACGGCAAGGACAATGCAGACTGGCGTTTCGACTTCATCAAGTATCCTAACTCCAAGTTCTCGCGTGCCATCAAGGCCGTCAACGAGAGCGAGACCGAGAAGATGATGGCTGCCCTGAACAAGATGCGTCAAGAGGATCCTACCTGGGTGGTCGAGCAGTCAAAAGAACTCCGCCAGATTATCGTCCACGGACAGGGCGAGTTCCACCTGCGCACGCTGAAGTGGCGCATGGAGAACAACGAGAAGATTCAGATTGAATACCTGGAGCCGAAGATTCCTTATCGTGAGACCATCTCGAAGATGGCACGCGCCGACTATCGCCACAAGAAGCAATCGGGTGGTTCCGGCCAGTTCGGCGAGGTACACCTCATCATCGAGCCCTACACCGAGGGCATGGAGGATCCCGTGAGCTTCACCATCAACGGTCAGGAGTTCAAGATGAATATCAAGGGTAAGGAAGAAATTGCCCTCGAATGGGGCGGCAAGCTGGTCTTCATCAACTCTGTGGTTGGTGGTGCCATTGATCTGCGCTTCATGCCCGCCATCCTGAAGGGTATCATGCAGCGCATGGAGCAGGGCCCGCTCACGGGTTCCTATGCCCGCGACGTCCGCGTCATCGTCTACGACGGTAAGATGCACCCTGTGGATTCCAACGAGCTTTCGTTCATGCTCGCAGCACGTAATGCCTTCAGTGCAGCCTTCCGTGAGGCAGGTCCTAAGGTGCTGGAGCCCATCTACGATCTGGAAGTGCTTGTTCCCGCCGACTACATGGGCGACGTGATGAGCGACCTGCAGGGACGCCGCGCCATCATCATGGGTATGGACTCTGAGGCCGGCTATCAGAAGCTGTCTGCCAAGATTCCTCTGAAAGAGCTCTCTAGCTACTCCATCGCCCTCTCGTCCATCACGGGCGGACGTGCTTCGTTCTCCACCAAGTTCTCCTCTTACGAGCTGGTGCCCAACGACATCCAGCAGGCTCTTATCAAGCAGCACGAGGAAGAGACCAAGGACGAGGATTAAATCCTCCATTATCTTTGAAACTATGTTGGGGCCGGGATTTCAAAAATGGAATCCCGGCCCCAACTTATGTAGTCACATCAATTTTATCTCCTTAGGGATTGTACATGTCCTTGCAATAGAAGGCCATGATGTCATCAAGCATACGCTTGGCTTCAACGGCCGGGCTGTCAGGGTCCAACTCGGCTGCTTTAATATAGTTGTTGATAGCCTCGTGGAAAAGCCCTTGCTTACGAAAGGCATTTCCACGGCTATAGTATTCTTCTGCAGTCATTTACTTGTAGTATTCGTGCTTTCCGGCGGACAATGTGTTTTTCATCAGCGAACAAATGGTCATGGGGCCCACGCCACCAGGCACTGGAGTGATGAACGAGCACTTAGGAGCCACCTCGTCGAACTTGACGTCGCCCGTCAGGCGATAGCCGCTCTTACGGGTGGAATCAGGCACACGGGTGGTGCCCACATCAATCACCACGGCACCAGGCTTCACCATGTCGGCCGTGACAAACTCTGGCTGTCCAATGGCGGCGATGATGATGTCTGCTTGGCGGCACTCATCCTTTAACGTTGTCGAACGGGAATGGCAGACGGTGACCGTGGCATCGCCATACTGCTTCTGCATCATGAGCTGTGCCATGGGCTTGCCCACAATGTTCGAACGACCAAGGATGACGCACTTGCGACCTGACGTCTCAATGCCGTATCGCTGTAGCAGCGTGAGGATGCCCAATGGCGTTGCAGAAATGAAGCAAGGCAGGCCAATAGCCATGCGTCCTACGTTGATGGGGTGGAAACCGTCTACGTCCTTGCGATAGTCGATGGCTTCAATAATCTTTTGTTCGTCAATATGACGGGGCAAGGGCAGTTGCACAATAAAGCCGTCGACGTCGCCATTACGATTCAAACGGTCCACGCAAGCCAGCAGCTCTTCCTCAGTGACATCATCCTCATAGCGGATGAGGGTGCTCTTGAAGCCACAAGCCTCACAGGCCAGCACTTTGTTCTTTACGTAGGTTTCCGAGCCGCCGTCATGGCCCACAAGAACAGCAGCCAGATGCGGCTGCTTGCCTCCCTGCGCCATGATGTTCTTCACCTCTTCTGCTATTTCGGCCTTGATGGCCGTCGCCGTAGCTTTTCCGTCAATCAGCGTCATACTGGTCTTTTCTAATAGTTCTGTGTTAAATGTTCAGGTCAGGCCATCCCTGCTTAGCCAGTTCAGGATCGACGTCGAGAAGAGCATCAACGTCTGCACTTTTCATACCCATGTAGATGGACACGTCGTGCAGGGCTTCCAGTTCTTTGTCATCAAGATTCTCGTCGCTCTTGCTGATCATGACAAGCATGCTGAGCAGCTGGTAACGCAGATCAGCGCTGAGCGTCTTCGACATCTGCTGCCCCATATCGCCAATGATCTGTATAAAAGCCATGGGTTTGGTGGCGTTCAGTTCTTCGTGTTTGGCCACGAGCTTGCGCAGGACGTCCATGCTCTCCTCCTCCACTCTTGGGCCGAAGTTGTTGCCCAGGAATCGGCCGATGTACTGAATTTCAGAGTCTTCCACCCTACCATCGGCGATGACGATGTAGGAGGCCATGGTCAGCAACGACAAGATGAAACTGTGGCGCTGCTCCTCGCTGAGTTTCTCACGTCCGGAGAACGTTTTGCGGAACTCATCAGTGATTTCCACATGTTCAGCCGACTTGCCTGGCTGCTTTCCAGCTGCGGCGTTGTTTCCCTGCTCGGTAGCACTGCCGCCGATGAGGCCTTTAATCCATTTTCCTATTGACATAGCTAATACTGTTTTAATGGTTCCTAGATTATTTATTTGGGCAGTGCGCCGCCTTTCATCTGCTTCATGGCAGCAGCCATCTGTGCCATGCGGCCGCGATCCATGCCTGAAACCATCTTCATCATCTTGCGGGTCTGGTCAAACTGCTTCAGCAGACGGTTCACGTCCTCCAGTTTTGTACCTGAACCACGTGCAATGCGCAACTTGCGACTCTGGTTGATGATGTCCGGATTCTGGCGCTCCTTGGGCGTCATGGAATTGATGATGGCTTCAATACCCTTGAAGGCATTGTCGTCGATGTCAACGTCCTTCAGCGCCTTGCTTACACCGGGAATCATCGAGGCCAAATCCTTGATGTTACCCATCTTCTTGATTTGCTGAATCTGGCTCATGAAGTCGTTGAAGTCGAACTTGTTCTTACGGATTTTCTTCTCCAGTTCCTTGGCCTGCTTCTCGTCGAACTGCATCTGGGCACGCTCCACCAGGGATACCACGTCACCCATGCCAAGGATACGGTCGGCCATGCGCTCGGGGTGGAACACGTCAATAGCATCCATCTTCTCACCCGTACCCACAAACTTAATGGGCTTGGTGACCACGGTGCGGATGCTGAGTGCAGCGCCGCCGCGGGTGTCGCCATCAAGCTTGGTCAGCACCACGCCGTCGAAGTCCAGACGGTCGTTGAACTCCTTGGCCGTATTCACTGCATCCTGACCAGTCATCGAGTCCACCACGAAGAGGGTCTCGTCGGGATTGATGGCCTGTTTCAGATTCGAGATCTCATTCATCATCTCCTCGTCCACGGCCAGACGGCCGGCGGTATCGACGATGACAACGTTGTAGTCTTCAGTCTTGGCCTTGCGAATGGCGTGCTGGGCTATCTCTACGACGTTCTTGTTACCATCCTCGGTATAGACGTCCACGCCGACAGTCTCGGCCACAACCTTCAGCTGTTCGATGGCAGCGGGACGGTAGACGTCGCAGGCCACCAGCAATGGTTTCTTGTGCTGGCGATCTTTTAGCATCTTGGCCAGCTTACCTGTGAAAGTCGTCTTACCCGAGCCCTGTAAGCCAGACATCAAGATGACGGCCGGACGGTTCTCCAGATTCATACCCACGGCCTTGCCGCCCATCAGTTCGGTGAGTTCGTCGTGTACAATCTTCACCATCAACTGGCTGGGCTTGATGGCCGTCAGCACGTTCATGCCCATGGCCTTCTGCTTCACTGTGTCGGTGAACTGCTTGGCCACCTTGTAGTTCACGTCGGCGTCAAGCAGTGCGCGGCGCACGTCTTTCAGTGTCTCCGCAACGTTAATCTCAGTTATCTTTCCTTCGCCCTTCAGTATCTTGAACGAGCGTTCCAGTCTTTCTGATAGATTCTCAAACATCTCAGTTTTGTTCTGTTTACTATTATTTAAGATGCAAAATTACAAAAATAATGTGAAACGGACAAACATTAGGGGGCGTTTTTGCAAAACAACCACGATTTAATGCCCTATTCTGTCTCTGCGCCATGTTTCAGGCATTTCCAAGAAGATGGTACTCAGTATATCTCTACGACGCCAGCCAGCCCACCGTCACGCCCACCGTCACCATCGCCACAAACGAAACAAGTCCGGAGGCGTTCAGGGCTTACACAGGACGTAGAACTTCTGGCTGCGAATGCCTCTGCTGGTGATGCCCGACGTGGGGTCGAGGGCCAGACGGCGCAACTCCTGTGTGGCCGTTGTTCGCGAGAGACCCGTCAGCCGCACGTAGTCAGGAACGCGCATGAAGCTGTTCTTCTCCAGAAATTCCTTGGCTTTCTGGATGCGCTCCTCCAGTGAGAGCTCCGGCTTCCGCAGCCGGCTCACGCCACCTCGCTCCAGAGTGCACTTCCTGCTGGTGTTCCATATCAGGTCGTTGTCAGCCCTGTAGGCTACTCCCGTCACCATGATGCTCTTGGCGTTATGGCTGCGTTCCCCCTCTTCGAAGGCATCCTGCAGCATGTCGTCCCTCACACCCAGCTTGGCGTTGAAGGTGCCGATGCCGTTCAGCTTCACCGAGAAGCCTTCGGCCATATTCAGCGCCAGTTTCTCGCTGACCAGCGACAATACGCCCAGAATGGTGCTTTCGTCGGTGTGACCCTCGCGGGCACACTGGCTCACGAATTCCTCATAGCTCTTAGGCGTCAGTTCCATTCTGTAATAGGCCTGCGTCTGGCCCGTCCCGTTCAGGTCGGGAATCTCCTGTTTGATATATTTTGCATACATAGTTGTAACCGTTTGTTCTGCAAAGATACAAATAAAGGAGCGAAAAAAGAAATCAATGCCTTGGTTTTATCAAAAGCTGCCTCGGTTTTAACAAATGCTGTCAGGACTTTAACAAACAATGACGCAGTTTTAATTTGCAGACAGCCTCTCCGTCCTTTCCCCGGCACCTTCACGACTTTTTAGGCGGCATTACGCGCGGTTCATACCGCGCTCGGCTTGCCTGCCAGCTCCGTCCTATGTCTGTATGCCAACGGGTGGGGAAATTTTTTGCCCTCGCTCTTTCTTCGTTTCACGGAAAATGTGTACCTTTGCAGCAAAATAAAGCAAAACGATATGGAACAACATGACGCCATTTACGATGTACGCCTGCTGGGCAGGCCCCGCATGATGATTCTCGGTGTGCAACACCTGTTTGCAATGTTTGGAGCCACGGTCCTCGTGCCGCTGCTGACGGGACTGGACGTGTCGGTGACGCTGCTCTTCGC
>JAFUDJ010000007.1 GCA_017459445.1 Prevotella sp.
CATCTACGAGTGCCATGTGGGTATGAGTCAGGATGCCGAGAAGGTGGGCACCTACAAGGAGTTCACCGAGAACGTGCTGCCCCGTGTGAAGAAGGACGGCTACAACGCCATTCAGGTCATGGCCATCCAGGAGCATCCCTACTACGGGTCGTTCGGCTATCACGTCTCCAGCTTCTTCGCTCCCAGCAGCCGTTTCGGTACACCTGAGGACTTGAAAGAGATGATTGACACGGCACACAAAATGGGTATTGCCGTCATCATGGACATCGTGCACTCGCACGCCGTCAAGAACGAGGTCGAGGGCTTGGGTAACTTGGCTGGCGACCCCAATCAGTTCTTCTATCCCGGCGACCGCCACGAGCATCCGGCATGGGACTCGCTGTGCTTCGACTACGGCAAGGACGACGTGCTGCACTTCCTGCTCTCCAACTGTAAGTACTGGCTGGAGGAGTACCACTTCGACGGCTTCCGCTTCGACGGTGTCACCTCTATGCTTTACTACTCGCACGGTCTTGGCGAGGCCTTCGGCGGCTATGGCGACTATTTCAACGGCCATGAGGACGACAACGCTATCACCTATCTGACACTGGCAAACTGTCTCATCCACGAGGTCAACCCCAAGGCCATTACGATTGCAGAAGAAGTGAGTGGCATGCCCGGCTTGGCTGCCAAGTTCGAGGACGGCGGCTACGGTTTCGACTACCGTATGGCCATGAACATTCCCGACTATTGGATTAAGACCATCAAGGAGGTGCGCGACGAGGACATCAACGTCTGCTCTATCTTCTGGGAGGTTAAGAACCGCCGCCCCGACGAGAAGACCATCTCCTACTGCGAGAGCCACGACCAGGCGCTGGTGGGCGACAAGACCATCATCTTCCGACTCATTGACGCCGACATGTACTGGCACTTCAAGAAGGGCGATGAGAACGACATGGCTCAGCGTGGCATTGCCCTGCACAAGATGATTCGACTGGTGACGGCAGGCGCCATCAACGGCGGCTACCTGAACTTCATGGGCAACGAGTTCGGACACCCGGAGTGGATTGACTTCCCACGCGAAGGCAATGGCTGGTCGTACAAGTATGCACGCCGCCAGTGGAACCTCGTCGACAACCATGACCTGTGCTACCACTGGCTGGGCGATTTCGACCAGAAGATGCTGGAGGTCATCAAGTCGCAGAAGAACTTCCAGAAGACACCCGTCACCGAGATATGGCACGACGACGGCGACCAGGTGCTGTGCTATATGCGCGGCGACCTCGTCTTCGTGTTCAACTTCTCGCCGACGCGTAGCTATACCGACTACGGATTCCTCGTGCCTACAGGTTCTTACGAGGTGGTGCTGAACACCGACGCCAAGGAGTTTGGCGGCAATGGCTTTGCCGACGATACGGTGACGCACCTGACCAACTACGACCCGCTCTACGTGCAGGACCACAAGGAGTGGCTCAAGCTCTACATCCCTGCCCGCTCAGCCGTGGTGCTGAGGAAGCAGTAATCCCTTTTGGGGGTAGGCTCCTCGCTATGTGAGGGGCCTACTGCCTACGGAGGGAGCAGCAAGTCCGCAGCAAGGAAAACGTCAGCTCTGCATGAGCGGAAGCGTAACTTTATCACCATAAACCTATGACTAAAAACATCACAACCCGTATCCGGGTGCTACTGGTAATGATGGCTATAGCTGTAGCAGCCGTCCATGCAACAGGCGAAGAGCGTGTGTTCTATGCCTACGATGCCTCCAACGGCTTGGCAGACAATAGCGCCCAGATAGTGCTGTGCACCAAGACGGGGCGCATGGTTATATCCACCATTGGCCATATCAATTTCTTCGACGGCAATGCTTTCTCCCATGTCGACCCGGACCTGCGCGATGCCTACCATATACCGCAGTACACGGGCAGCTACCAGATGTACTTCGACAAGTTCCATCACCTGTGGGTGAAGAACGAGGGCATGCTGACCTGTGTTGACCTGTTGCGCGAACAGTTCATCAAGGATGTGCCTGCTGCCATCCGCGAGCTGGGCATGCATAAGCCAGTGGAGAATCTCTTTGGCGACGGTGAAGCCAACATCTGGTTCAAATCCGGCAATACGCTCCATTGCCCCCCGTTGCAGAAATCAGTCGTCTTGCAGCATCCTTCGCCTGTACAGGACGTCGACCTGTATCGTGACAGTCTGCTGTTGCTGTTCCATGCTGACGGCGCTGTTTCCGTATATGACTACCGGAGGACGCAACTGATGTATGTCGACCGTGCCTTCAACGATGCCGACGCGCAACGTTACGGCAAGTCGTCGGAATTATGTCTTGTCGGCCGCAAGTACTACCAGTTGCGTAAAGGCGAGCATGAATCGGTGTTCTTGTGTTATGACATTGACAGGCGGGAGTGGACGCAGCTGTTCCAAAGGCCGTTTCTGATGAATAGCCTCTACCCGACAGACAGCCAGGTGTACATTGGTTCTGAGCGCGGCTATTTGGTCTATGAGCTGGATAATGGGCAGATTACCCATGTGGAAACCTTGAAGCTGACCAAGGGGAATACGCTGCAGGCAAACATCAATACACTGGCTTTTGACCGACAGGGCGGCTTATGGATTGGAACCGACCGGCGCGGACTGCTTTACTCCAAGCCCGTGGAAAGTCCCATCAAGGTCTATGACACGGATAGTCCGGAAGGTGTCCGCTACCTGCACGAGATGAATGTCAGGATGAGCAGCGGCATACGGCCACTGCCGTCACACGCTAATTGCGTGTTCCGCGATAGCAGGGGATGGACGTGGACGGGTACCAACTCCGGACTGGAACTGCAGAAGGAGGCTGGTGGCGATATACAAGTACTGGCGCGAAAGGATGGCATGACCAACGAAGTCGTCCATTCCGTAGCAGAGGACAGCAAGCATCAGATATGGGTGGGAACGAGCTACGGCATAGCCCGTCTGTATATTCGCGACGGCAAGGTCAGCCATATCAACAACTACATCAGCATGGACAACGTCCCCAACGAGTCGTTTCTCAATGGCAAGGCAGCAACGCTGGCCGACGGAACTGTGGTCATGCAGACCGTTGACCATGCGGTAGTCTTCAATCCCTCGGCGTTTCATGACAAACAGCTGGAGTCAATGCTTATCTCGCCGAAGTTGGTAAGTCTGTCGGTCAACGGCTCTCTGGTAGAACCGGGCATGGAGGTCGACGGACAGGTCATCATTGACCGTGCTGCGACACGCGTTAAGGAGATTACGGTCAACTACGACCAGAATTCGCTGCTTCTCGTATTCTCATCGCTGAACTACATGCGCCCTATCCAAACTTATTATAAGGTACGCGTGAAAGGTGTGCGCGAGTACAACGACTGGCGCATCCTCTCCTACGGACGTTCCCATGGCATGGTCGACAAGTATGGCATGCTGCGTCTGGCGCTGGCAGGCATTGCCCCCGGCCGTTACAAGATAGAGATGCAGACTTCCATGACGCCAACCCACTGGCCGCAGGAACCGTTTGAATGGATTATCAACGTAGAAGAGCCATGGTGGCGTACGACGGGTCTGTACATAGCAATAGCCGTCGTGCTGCTTGCCCTGTTGCTGGTCAACTTCTTCTTCTACAACCGCAACATGCGTATGGGCATGATACGCAACAACGAAGAGGCCGACATCCTGCGGCGGGTGCGCAGTTTCGCCGAGCGCTGCAATAGCTTCTCCACAGAGGTGCTCACACCTTACAACCTTCCGTCGCCTGAGACGCATGGCGACACAGGAGGCATCATGGGCAAAGAATTCATGGAGGCCATGCAGAAAATAGTGCCCTACGTCAACGGGAAGGAGCGTCAAGAACTGACAATGCAGGCGCTGGCGAAGGCGGCAGGAGTGGAAACGACATCGCTTTATGGTATCCTGGGGACTCATCTGGACAAGAACCCGCGCCTGCTCATCGTTCATTTGCGCCTTGAGCAAGCAGCCGGACTGCTGCGTACCAGTAACCTGACCGTGGAGCAAGTGGCAGAACGTTGCCACTTCGTATCGGCCAACTTCTTCATAGCCACCTTCTACCATCATTATCGGCAGACACCACAAGACTACCGGAGACTCAACTCCTTGTAGCCGACCAGCCGCCACGTGCGTTCGCCCGTCGGACGATAGTAGACCAGCGCCTGATAGCTGTTCTCTGTCTGGTAGAAACTGCCTTCTGATGGGGGAATGCCTCCTTCTGCCGTCAGGTATTGGTAGGAGTAGTAGCCCTGTTTCTGTAAGACAGCTTTGTAATAGGTCTGGCTGGTCTGGTCGTATTCCATCTTATAGGCATCCCGGTCGTGATACGTCGTCCAGTGACCGTCGATGTACAGGTCACCGTAATAAGGCGCCTGAAGCGTGTAGTTCACCCAGACGTAGTCACAGGTATAGTCAATCTCCGTGTTGTCACTGTTTCGGATGCAGAAGGCACCGTCAGCATCCACGTCCGTTAGGTAATTCTTCCGCACAGTAGCGGTAAAGGGATAAACCTGGTAATACTGGCCATCCCACACGATGCGGTCAATCCCCATCGTAGGATGACTGACGTCCAGCACTTCAAACTTATGGTATTCATTGCCGGCCAGAAAGAGTAGCCTGCGGTTATGCTCCCAAGTTAGTCCTCTGTCGTTGATGAAGTTCGGGCGTACGTCATGGCGCGCATTGTCCTCTCGCCAGTTCTGCATCACCACGGTGTGCAGTTCTTCTTCGAGGTTAACGACGCGCAGCCCATTGTAGTTCACGGTCATTGATACCTGCTGGTGGCTCACGTTGTGGTCGACATCCGTATTGGTCGTAGCTCCGATGCCTACGGTCATCAATGGCTCTACGACGTAGAATTCCACGTCAAGCAGCCGTTCGTTGTCTTCATCCTCGTCGTACACGGTCAGCCTGTAGTTGCCGCTCATCTTCAGCCGGCAGTTGTCGTTGGGAATCGTCAGTTGGTAGTGGGTGTAGAGCACCGTGGTATTGATGGAGTTCTGGTAGTCATCTATCTGGTTGTCATTAAATCCCTGTAGCCATTCGCTTTCGAATATCTGCTCCGAAGGCGACCAGTCAGCCTCGCAATGCTCCAGATGGTATGTCATGCGGTGGTAGTTATGTGACAGCTCATCGAAGCCGATTCTCAACCGGTCGCCCTGTCCTAACACCATGACAGGACGGTTTAGCCAGTCGCCATTGACGATGCTGGTCAGCGACTTCACCCGTGGCGAGTAGATGCGGTTGCCGCCGCAGGTTGCCATGGAGACAAGGAGCGTAATGAGGAGTGTGCAGAGTTTCATAATTCTACTTGTGTCTTTAGGATGTTCTGATGGTAGTCTCTATTATATTTATTAAATAGGTAGCAGCGTTTTAGCGCCGGCACATTTGCAGATACGGACAGCTGCGGCATGTTCTGAGGTCGTTTGTGGGGGCAAAGGGAATGGCAGACGAGAACATCTCGCCGACCTTCTGCACCAGCAGTTCCCTGAACCGTGGTGAATAGTCGGCAATGTCCGTGATTCTCTCTTTTCCGAAGCACAGCGTAGGGTCGTATTCCTCGGCGGCAGCATGCTGTATGAACAACAGGGCGGGGGATACGGGAAGCCCCCTTGCTGCCGTGTTGCCTTCTGCAGTCATGATGCCATGCCTGCGCACGATGTCGGCATATACGAACGTCTGCAGGTAGTAGTCGCTGTGGTTGTGTATCTGCTCCGGGGCAAAGATGGCCTCTACGTCAGCCAGTGGCTTGATGCGGCGGCTTCCCGTCTTGTAGTCTACCACGCGGATGCGCCCGTCGCTCATTTGGTCCAGACGGTCTATGCGTCCGCCAATATTCAGCGTCAGTTCTTTCTCTGGCTCCTTGCCGTCACTGCTGAGCATGGAGGCAGGGATGACGAGGGGCGACTGCACGTCGCACTCCAGCCCGAGGATGGTGAATGGAGCCAGCCGACGGTCAATTTCTATGAGTTGTCGCAGGTAGCGTATGATGACTTCGCGGTTGATGAGATGCAAGCCACCCATGGGAGCATGGGGCAGCTCCAGATGGAAAGCCTCGTCGACGGCTCGTGCAATGACGGTCTTGTCCTTCAGTACGTGGTCGAGGACCTGACGGGATACAGCATTTGGGAGCTGCTTATAGATGATGTCTGCCGCGTTATGGAAGATGTTGCCGAAGATGCGGTTGTCCAGCTCCTGCTCGTCGTCAGGTACGTCGGGCTCTTCGATGTCTGCTATATAGCGGTAGTAGAACTGTAGCTGGCAGCGCATGTAGCGGTTGACGGCCGTAGGGGAGAGCAACGCGCAGAACTGCGCCGCGAGTATGTTCATCACCCGTGACGTCTTCCTGACAGGCTCCAGCTTCCACCGGGTCACCGACCTGCCAGCCTGCAGAGTGCGCTGTGTGATGTCAAAGTTGCTTTCCACCAGCATCTGAAGCATGAAACGGCTCATTTCACCGCGCTGGCCGTCCTCTGTTGAGTTGTTCCAAAGGATGGTGACGTCCTTGGCGCGCTGCAGTAGCCTATGGAAATAGTAGGCGTAGATGCCCACCTTGTTTTCTACAGTCGTCAGCTCGTAGGCCTGTCGGATGGAATGGGGGATAAACGAGCTGTCGTTGACGCCTCGTGGCATGTTTCCTTCATTGCACGACAACAGCAGTACATGGTCGAAGTCCAGATTACGGGTCTCCAACACGCCCATGACCTGTATCCCTTCAGCCGGTTCGCCGTGGAAAGGGATGGTGGTCTGCTGCACAAGCTGCCCTGTCAACCGTTGCAGCGTGATGTCGGTGACACGCAGGTCGCCACTTTCAATGAGGCCGTCCAAGCGGTTTACCAGCGTATAGGCGCGGAATAGTGATTCTTGGAACAGCGGGTCCTTCGTGTCGTCCTGTGAGTTTTGGGCAATCCTCCGCAGCATGCAGGCCAGCAGCCTGAGGATGCCTTGCCCGTCACTGCCGTCCCTTGGCACCTCATCGCCGATATACTTATAATATGGGTGACGGCGGAAGAGGCGCATCAATCGTGGGCTACGCCCGCCTAACAGCACGTCGAAGTAGAGCTTGATAAAGGAAGCTACCGGCGTCTGGGCCAATGGATAGCCCGTAGTGACGTTGACCTTTTCCACTTCGCCGGGTAGGCAATGGATGACAGTGGGCAGCAGTCGCTCGTCGCACATCACGATAGCCGTGCGCCGCCCGTCGTCCAGCCTTCGGCCATGCTGTCCTTCTGGTCGCTCTCTCAGCCATGTGCTGACGTAGCGTGCCTGAATGTGCTCGGTAGGTGCTGAGATGTACGTAACCTGCTTTCCCGTTCTGAAGTTGTTGTAGACATCCTCGGCCTTTGTGTCAAGCTCGTTGGGGAAGTGGCGCAGATACTCCTTGATGTACCGTCCTGCCTCATGGTGCTGCATGTAATAGCTGTCGAAATCCCAGTAGAAGCAGGCTTTGCCCGCCCGTTGCAGGTGGCTGAACAACTGCTGCTCTACCTTTTGCAGCAGGTTGAAGCCTATGAAAAGGTAGCGGTCAGCCGGCAGGGCGGCGGCCTGAGTGCTGTCAGCCAGCTTTTCGGCGACCTGTCGGTAGAGTGCCCCTTCGTAGCACAGCCCTTGCTCCAGCAGCCGTCTGTTGAAGTCGTGATAGATGTCGACAAAGTGGCTCCACAGGCGTATGAAGCGTTGCTTCAGTTCGCTCTCGTGCTCTTCGGTGAAATTGCTGAAGAACTGCCGGAGCAGTTCCCGCTGTTCGTCAGTGAGGTAGCTGAGGTCGTCCAGCTCGTGGATGTCGCGCAGGTTGGCAAACACCTTGTCGGCGTCGGCCATGTTCTTATCGATGTCGTCGAAGTCGCTGAGCAGCAGCTGTCCCCAACCATAGAACTTGTCGAGCGTCTCGTCCGAGCCTGTTGCCTGACAGAACGACCGATGCAGGTCGCCTATGAGCTTGATGGGGTCGGCCGTTTGCAGTGGCGACAGCTGTCGGAACAGCTCGCTGATGGTGATGTATGCAGGACTCCATATTGGCTTTTCCGCCCTCCGTGCCAAGTATTCGTTCAGGAAGAGCGACGCACGCTTGTTAGGGAACACAACCACCGTTCTCGCGAGGTCAGTGCCGTGCTTGCGTATGATGTCGTCAGCTACGTATTCAAGGAAGCTTTTCATATTGTCACCTGTTCAATGTTGTTACTATAGACGTACCACAGCCATCCCTTGACCTGGGGCATGCCCATCTGTTGCAGCAGGCGCATGTACTCCCTTACCTGTTCGTGGTATTGCTGTTTGGGGCGTCCGAATTTAAAGTCGACGACATGCGTTTCCTTGCCGTCGGTCATGACGCGGTCAGGGCGTCGTTCCTCAATGTTTCCATGCTCATTGGTGAGCAGTATGGTGCACTCATTATATAGCATCCAACGCTCGGAGAACCAATCCTTCACACGCTTGTCTTCAAGTCGTTTGCGGAGCATGTTGGTCAACTTTTCCACCGTCACTTCATCGTTGTATAGCACCCCGTCCTGCTGCAGCCTGTGCAGTGCTTGAGCTATGTCGGCCGTGGTGTGAATGGTCGAGAATATCTCGTGCAACACATTTCCCATCTTGATGTAGCTCACCTCCTGTTGCCCGTCCTCGCCCTCGATGAAATCGCGGCTTTTGTTGCTTTGGCGGAACTCCATCGTGGGCTCGAAGCTCTCCATGCTGATAGGCTGCGGGGTGACGGGGCGCAGGAAGACGTTGGCGCTATGACGGGGCTTATTAGTCTCATTAGTCTTATCAGTCCTGCCGGGTGTGCAGTTCCCATAGGTGTAGGTCAGTGCCGCGCCGTCATCCTCCAGGCCGTCGAGTGTGCCGCCTTCCAGCTGCAAGGCTGGCAGGACGCTTTCTATCAGCGTGGAGCGCGAGCTCTTGGTGCCGCGCTGTCCGATGACATAGAGGCTGCAGACGGCGCGTGTGAAGGCGACGTATAGTAGGTTGAGGTTGTCGACGGTGTTCTGCAGGTGCTCTTCCCGGTAGTCGTGTTCATATATGGTGCCGCGCATCTGCTTCTCGCCATAGTCCACAGGTACCAGTGGCAGGGCGTCGAAGGGTGGCTCCTTGGGCTGGCACCACAGGATGTCGGGCATCTCCAGCCGCCAGTCGCAGAAGGGTATGATGACATGGTCGAATTCCAGCCCCTTGCTCTTGTGTATTGACAGGATTCGGAGACCGTCGCTGACGTCGCTCTGTATGGTCTTGGCGCTGATGTTTTCCTGCCATTCGTCTACAAAGTCGTCAATATCGGCTGTCTTGTCCTGCACGAACTGGCTGATCTGGTCGTAGAAAGCACAGAGATAGGCGCTTTCCTCTTCGAGCCTTTCCAGCCGGAAGATGGCATAGAGTCGTTCCACGAGTTCGTAGAGGGGCATCTGTAGCAGTTCTCCGGTATGCTGCACGTAGTCGTCGGGCAATAGCCCGTCGAGCGACCGGTCCTTGATGAACAGCTCGTTCTCAGCGTCGGTGCATCCCAGAACGTGGCGCTGGTAGAGCTTGGCGACGGTAGCCTTGGCCAGCTGGTCGTCAGGGTGTGTCAGCAGGTGGAGTGCCTGTATGAGCAGGCTGACGGCTACCGAGGCGTCCAGTCGGAAAGCCTCGTCGCTGACCACCCTGACGTGGGGCAGGTGTGTGGCCATGTATTCTGCTATGAGCGGTATGTTTCTGTTGCTGCGTACGAGGATGGCTATCTGCTGTGCACGGACGCCTTGTTGTGTCAGCTGTTCGACGATTCCGGCCAGCGTGCCCATGGTGTTCTCCTGGTAGTCGTCCTGCGGTAGCAGGGTGATGCTGACGGAGCCTTCGTTGCCCCGTTGTGCAGGTACTTGCTGTGCCACGTCGGCATAGGCGTTGCGCAGTTGTCCGGCTCCTTGCGGATAGTCGGCCTGCTGTCGCTCGTACTCTTGTCGGGCAGCCTCGGTGAAGAACGCGTTGTTGAACTCTACGATGTTGCGCTGCGACCGGTAGTTGACTTCGAGGTTCCTGACCTCCATCGTCTCGTCGGCATGGGGGAACTCGCCGGCGATGTCGTTCAGCAGCCGCCAGTCGCCGGAGCGCCACCGGTAGATGCTTTGCTTGACGTCGCCCACTATCAGGTTCTCACTTTTCCCGTGGCTCATGCATTCGCGCAGCAGTACCTTGAAGTTCTGCCACTGCACGGTACTTGTGTCCTGGAACTCGTCAATCATGACGTGCTCCAGCTGTGTGCCGATTTTCTCAAAGATGAACGGTGAGTCGCTGTCGCTGATGAGTTCGTGCAGCAGCTGCTGTGTGTCGCTGAGCAGGAAGCGGTTGGCCTCGTCGTTCAGGGTGCGCACCTTTTGTTCGATACTGCCCAGGAGCCGCAGCTGGCTGAGGTGGCGCAGCGTGAGGTCGGCCGACTGGTATATCCGCCACTGTCTGGGCCGCTCGTCCATGGCTCTTGCCAGAAGTGGCATCAGCTGTGCCTCGGCCAGCATGTGTATGGCTTCGGCCCGGGGGTGCTTCTTGGCGTACCACTTGGCGGGGTCTTCGCGGCAGTCGCAGGCGCGCTTGCCCACGATGGTCTCATCCATCTGTCCGTTGCGCAGCTTCAGGAAGAATGCTGCCACGCCGCTTTTGCCGTACTGCAGGTCGTCGACGGCCAGTCTCTCGCCCTCGAGGGTGTCGAAGAAATCCTCTGCCAACTCCTTCATTCTGCCGAGTGCCTGGCTGCGCAGCTGCCTCAGCTGTTCAGCATAGTGGTCGATGAATCCCTGCCGTGCTATTGTCGCGTTCAGTGCCTTGCTGTGCTGCTTGTAGTAGTCGCGGAAGATGGTTTTCCCGAACTGCTTCACCTGTCCGATGATGTTCCACGAGCGGTCGTCGCTGATGTTCTGCATGATGTAGCTCAACAGCCATTGCAGCACGGCATCGGTGTGTGTCAGCGAGTCGACGAGGCTGTCGACGGCCTGTTCCTCCACTTGCCCGTCGTTCAGACTAATGCGCAGGTTGGCTGTCAGGTCAAGTTCGCGTGCGAGGTTGCGCAGCACGCTTTGGAAGAAGGAGTCGATGGTCTCGACGCGGAAGTAGCTGAAGTTGTGCAGCAGCAGGTGCAGTGCCTCTCCGGCGCGGCGGGCGATGGTGTTTTCAGGCAAGCCGGTCTCTACCAGCAGTCGCTGCAGGTAGTTGTCCGATTCGGGCAGCTGTTTCCAGATGCCGTATAGCTGGCTCAGTATGCGCATCTTCATTTCCTCGGTGGCTTTGTTGGTGAAGGTGACGGCGAGAATGTTGCGGTAGCAGGCGGGGTTGCTGACCAGCAGTTTGATGTATTGCGTGGCCAGCGTGAAGGTCTTGCCAGAGCCTGCGCTTGCTTTGTAGACGGTGAGGGATTTATGATTGACCATTGATTATTTACGGTTTACGATTTTCGATTTACCATTTTCGGAACAGTTCGAGGGTGACGCGGCATCCGAAGCGTTCGTACTTGGTGTTGAGGAAGCTGGCAAAGATGCCTGTCGAGAAGAATCGGCAGGTGAAGCCGTAGCCCACCTCGAAGTAGGGGCGTGTGTGCTCGATGGAGAGTGCGCTGAAGTATATGCGCTCCGTTTCGAGCGCCTTTCCGAGCCATGGCAGCCAGGTCAGTGCCAGCAGCGGCGACTCATACGACAGGTTGGCGCGCAGGTAGTAGTCCGACTCGTTGTACCATCTGCTGTCTACGAGCTGGAACTGTCCTGTCCAGTCGTCGTCCCATCCCGTCACGAGGTTATTGTCCTGGAAGTTGTCGAAGTCGGCGAAGTAGTCGGAGTTGCGGCTGGTGTAGAAACCTGTTCCTACGCGCAGGTTGAAGGCTCTGAGGCATTTTATGCGCCGCTTGTAGGCGAGGTCGAATTCCCAGCGGTCGTACTGCAGGTCGGAGCGCATGACTCGGGGGAAGGCGTGCGTGTAGTTGGCCGTCAGCGTTGGTCCGTCCTGCCATGGTGTGAGTCGCAGGGTGAGCAGTGGTGCGAAGCTGCGGTATACGGGCTGCATGCCAACCTCTCGCATGAGTGCCTTGTTGGTGGAACTGCGGCGGTGGTAGGCGACTCCGGTCATGACCTCTATCCAGTCGAAGGCCTCGACGTTGTTCACGGCCAGCAGGTACTGGTCTTTGTATTCGGGCACGGTGAATTCCTGTCCCATCCGCTGCCGCACGTCGCTGATGAGCTTGCCGTTGTTCACCCGGTTGCCGTTGGCCCATGTCAGCTCTGCGTAGCCGTTGCGCTTGGGGTTGTAGGTCATGCGCAGCGGTGCCTTGTAGTAGAACTGTCGCAGCTTGAAGTTGTAGCCGAGTTGTGGGCTGAGGGTGAGGAACCGGTGTGCGTTCCATGCGTAGCGCGCACCGATGTTGAGCCGGTAGGATATGCCCCGGCTCTGGCTGTATCCGAAGTAGAGAGGGTTGAGCAGGGGCGAGATGCGCAGCGAGGCTCCCTTGGCGGTGGCATGGATACTGTTGACAAGGTTGTCGCCCACGACGTTCCACATGAAGTCGCGGAAGGCGCGGCTGCGGCTTCGGTGCACCGTGCTGTCGGCGGGTGCCGTGCCCGGGTGCTCGCGGTCGTAGCGGTCGTAGATGGCCTGCTGAGCTGGTGTCAGGCTGACGGGACGTATGGAGTCCATCAGTGCGCGGTCGTGGCTGTCGCGTATGGAGTCGGGCAGGGTAGTGGGGCAGTTGTAGTAGGCTGCCGTTGCAGCCTTGATGCTGTTGCCCAGGAACTTGAACGAGGCGTCGATGGTGCAGTGGGCAGGCTGCAGGCGGTTGTCGCCGCCGGTGTTCATCATGACGGTGTTCTTGAACTTCACCATGTCGGAGCTGCCTTCAAAGACGACGGCCTTGAGGTAGCCTGTGGCTGTGTCGACCACGGCGTGCCCCCTGACCAGCTGCGTATTGTTCAGGCGGGGCTTGAAGTGTATGATGCACTCCTTGTCCTTGGCGAAGTAGACCTTGTAGCGGTAGAAGTGACGGTTCTGGCGGTGGAACGGCGACAGCAGCAGGTCTCGGTAGAGCGACTCGTTGTAAGGGCTTGGCATCATGTACTGCATGAGCACGGGCATCACGTCGCGGTAGCTGGGTATGGTGCCGCACTCCAGCTGGCGGTTCAGCTGTAGGCGGCTACCGCTCCCCAGGTCCATGCGGCCGTAGAATTCGCCGATGTAGTCTCTGTCGCCCGAGGCTATGGAGTACATGGTGGGTATGAGCCACAGCGTGAAGTTGCGGCGGTTGGTGTGGAAGTTGTAGTTCATGTACACGTTCTGCTCCGCCGGTGCGGCGGGCAGTGCAGCCTCGCCGGCGTGGCTCCATAGACGGTTGAGCACGGTGGAGTCGGCAGCGTCCTGTGCAAAACAAAAGCCGGGCATGAGTGCCATCATGCCCAGCAGCAGCGTCCGTATGTACTGTAGGTGATTCACGCCTCCAAAGTTACGGAAAAAATTCGAGGCGGCAAAACTTTCAGGGCAAATAATGATGTAATTAGCCCAAATATTTCATCAGAATCCGCGCATTGCCGGAATCGCGCAGCTTGGCAATGCTTTTCTCGCGTATCTGGCGCACACGCTCGCGAGTGAGGCCCAGCTGGTCGCCGATTTCCTCCAGTCCCTTCTCGTGGCACCCGATGCCGAAGCATTCGCGGATGATGGTTATCTCGCGCTCCTTGAGCACTTTCTGCAGCACGGTGTTCAGCTCCTGAGCCATCGACTCGTGGTCCACATGACGGTCGGTGCGCGAGTCCTCGCCCGAGGCCATCACGTCAAGCATGCAGTTGTCCTCGCCGTCTTGGAACGGCGCGTCAATCGACACGTGGTGGCTGTCGGCCTGCATCGACTGCGTTATCTTCTCTTCGTCCAGGGCGGTGGCGTCGCTCAGCTCGCTGATGGAGGGGTGGCGCTGGAATTCCTGTTCGAACTTGTTGATTTCGTGGTTGATTTTATTCAGCGAGCCCACCTGGTTCAGCGGCAGCCGCACGATGCGGCTCTGCTCGGCAATGGCCTGCAGAATGCTCTGGCGAATCCACCACACGGCATAGGATATGAACTTGAAACCGCGCGTCTCGTCAAACTTCTGCGCAGCCTTTATCAGCCCGATGTTACCCTCGTCTATCAAGTCAGTCAGCGTCAGTCCCTGATGCTGGTACTGCTTGGCTACCGACACTACGAACCGCAGGTTGGCCGTCACCAGCTTGTCCTTGGCGCGCTCGCCCTCCGGACCGCCCTTGCGTATCTTCTGCGCAAGTTCTATCTCCTCGTCGATGCTGATGAGCGGGGCACGGCCTATCTCCACCAGATACTTGTCCAGCGCCTCGCTTGAGCGATTCGTGATACTCTTTTGAATCTTTAGTTGTCTCATCTTTTTCTCCTTAAAAACTCTCTAACGTCCTGAAATTCAGTGATATGTAATGAATCACACCTCTAAAGGCGGTGCAAAGTTACGAAAAAAAACGATACGTTGTTCTCCTGCGTGCGGATATTTTATATTAAAAATCCTTAATTCCGCTCTGTAGAGTATGACACTAGTGGGTTCATAACTCAACTTTCTGAAGTTTCTTTGTATTTACGATTTAACGATTTACGATTTACTATTTATTTACGATTTAGCGATTTGATGATTGATTGCGCACCATTCGGGTGGGCAAAATAACCAAATAATCAAATAGTCAATAAATCGTAAATAGTACATAGTCAAATAGTAAATAAACATGCGAAACTTGAATTCATAACTATATGTTTTTTGATGTGTTACTATATGGTTTACGATGTCTAACTATATGGTTTACGATGTCTAACTATATGGTTTACGATGTCTAACTATATGGTTTACGATGTCTAACTATATGGTTTACAGGTGCTAAGTATGTGATTTGCAATGTCTAAGTGGCATATTTACGATGGCGTTTCTTGTGAAGTGTGGAGGATGTGGAAGAAGAAATATAAACTTTCGTATAAAGGAAAACATTTAGCCTTGGGGATAAATAATTTCCTATAAGGGAAAGTTGCAAATTA
>JAFUDJ010000008.1 GCA_017459445.1 Prevotella sp.
GCCTTGTTCCACTCTTTGATGTCCACTTTGATACCTGTGCAGACATACATCTGCATTCCATTACGTCTTATCTTGGTGTAGAGAGGCGCCTCGCCCTCCTCACGTTTTGATCTTAGAAAAAACTGTGCCATAACAAATATTTATTAAACTGGGTGCAAAGGTACAAAAAACTTCTGAAAGTTGCACCCAATTTGCACCCAATTTTGCAATTCAATGAATATTTAACACTTGAAAGTGTTTCTGGTTTAATTCGTAACTACTTAATATTAAGTTTCTTATGATTTCAAATAATTCCTCTTGATTTCAAACGTTCAAGTTCAAGCCCATCCTGAAGCGCAAAAGCCCAGCCGAAAGGTTGGGCTTCTTGTTTGTGTAAAGTCTGACATATAGGGGCTGGTAAATATGAAAAGAGGTGGACACCTCTGATGGATGTTCACCTCTTATCCGATTTATTGGGGGCGGATTATTCCTCCGGAACTACCCGCTCGTTGACGAAGTCTGATACGCGCTGGGCATACTCCTGGGCGGCTTTCGACTCAGCCTGTGAGTTCTTGAAGGCTTTGATGCGTGCACGGCTGGCAGCGTCTTCGTTGACAATGAAGAACGACTGCACGGAGATGGTGCCGTCGCCATTGTCTTTCTTCACGCTGAAGCTGGGGCGCAATTCGCCACGAATCTCCTGTTCTACCTTGGCTTCGTAGGCAGCATAGAACTTATCGAATTCTGCCTCATGGTTGGCAACGTCGGAAGCCATATCGGACAGGGTGCGGCCCTTAACCTGCGCACTGGCCGATGAGGCATAGCGTGTAGCGGCACTGTTCTGGGCTGCTGTGGCGGCCAGATTGTGCGACTTGGCGGTAGAGAAACCTACAACCTCCAGCACTTTCTCGCCCTCGGTCTCCAAGGTGGTGTAGTGCTTGGTCAGTGCAGTTTCCAGCGTACGCGACGAACCGAAGATTTCATAGCCGCCCTTCTTGAGTTCCTTGAGCTTCTGCTTCACTTCTTTCTTGACGGCTTTCTCAATCTGTTTGTTCTGAGCATTTACTACCGGCAGCATTAATGCAGCTGCCATCAGCATTACAAATAGTCTTTTCATAATTGTAAATTTTTAGTTTTACATTCTTTTCTTTCTTATTCTAATCGAAGTTTCCTCCGTATATTAATCCGTAATAGGGGTCGTCCTTGGCAAAGTTGCCGTTGATATTTGGGTCGCGGTTTGGCTGCCAGGTACGTACCTTGATACAGGGTGCATCAATCTCGTTGAGGTCGACGATGAGGAAGAGATAGCCCGTATCGCCATAGTTGGTGGAGTAGTAGTCCTGGTGGATTTGTATGCCGAAGGTGTCGCCGCCCTTACCCTGCTTGACGACCTCGTTGTCGGTAAAGCGGATGTTGATGAACTCGTTGCTCTTGAAGCTCTTCTCCAAGCTGGCCAGATAGCTCTGCTTGTCGTGGCGTGTATATTTAACCAGCTGGTTGTCGACATACGACGTACCATCGCCCTGCTTCTTGGCGGGCTTGGTGACGTGGCCGACGATGATGATGGCATCATCGTCGAAAATGCTCTTGATGTAGTCCAGGCGCTTCAAGGCGAATGCCGTCTTATAGTTCTCCAGGAAGGTGGCGATGACCATGCGCACGCTGTCGTTCCAAGCTCCAGCATGGCGGTTGAAGATGTCGTCGCGGGCAGCTTGGTCCAGGCCGAAAGCTACCGACTCGATGAGATGGTCCTTATTGAACGTAAAGGTGACATCCTCGACAAAGGCGCGGTTGTTGTTCTTGAACGTGAAGCGCATGGGAACCGAGCGGCAGATGGTGCGCTCGCCCAACTGATAGAACTGCAGCTTCGGATTGCCTAAGATGGTAGCGTTGCCGTAGTGTACCAGACGGTCGAACATGTCGAAGCCTTCTTCAGTGAACGACGGCTTTACGGCCTCATAGTTCTTCTGCTTGATGGCGCTGACTACAAGGTTGACGGTCTTGGTGAAGTCCTTGGGCTGGGCCACGGCAACAGCATTGGTAGCCACCCCCATGTTCATCACGGCAGTCTGCATCATGGCCATAGCCTGTTTCTGTTCCGACTTCTTGCCAGCCTGTACGGTAACGGTAGCTTCCTTGTAGGGTACTGACTTGAAGATATGCATCACCTTCTCCAGTTCCGGGTCGAGGTTCATCTGACTCGTGAACTCGTATTCATACTTCAGCTGTAGCTTGTCGGTACTGGTGCCGGGCATCATCTCAACATCCATCATGCCGTCCTTGGCAGAGTAGATGTTGCTCCAGTCACGCCCGTCCCAGTAGTGGAAATCAAGGCTGGTCACTGGCTTGTCCCTGTAGGTGAACAGCAGGCTAATCTCCTGTCCTTCCACTTTGGAAATCTCGCCTTTGATAAGGCTCATCACGGTACGTATCTGTTCAGGAATCCACATGGTGAGCGGGAACTTCATACCGTCTTCATCTATCTTTACGCTGCTGGCATTGGGCATGCTTTTCAGCAGGCACGAGGCCCAGTAATAGTTGCGCAGGGCAGCGTCGATGCGCCCGTTCTTCTCAGCCTTCATGGCAGTATAGACGTAGCTCATGATGAGGTCCTCGCGCTCCTGGAACATCTTGTCCAGCTCCGAGCGCTTCACATAGCGCAGCACCACAGCCTTGGGCTCGCCGCTGATGATGATGTTCTGCGTGTTCTTCAGTGTGCCCTGTGAGTAGGTACGCACCACATTCGACACCGTCGACTGGGCATCGTTGCCCTCCATGGTGTTCACCTCGCGCTCATCGATAGTAAAGTCGCTCTCTATCTGCACGGATATTTTGCTCATCAGGTCGGAGAGGGCGCCTTGGTCGGCTTCCTTCACCGTTTCCCCATAGCCCTGTCCCCACAGATAGTTAGGGTTGGCCTTGATGGCTTCTGCCTGCTCGCTGCTCTGTGCCATGACATAGAGCGGCAGACACAGCAGCATGCTCCATAATAGTTTTCTCATAGTTACTTGATGACAACCTTTTGTCCGTTGACAATGTACAGACCCTTCTTGGGTTGGCTGACACGCTGGCCGGCCAGGTTATAGTATTTCGCACTGCCTTCCGAGGGCATGACCTTGATGTCGTCAATACCTGCTGCGTCGCCCTGTAAGTTGCCAACAGGCAGGAAGCGCGGCGCCGGTCCCATGCCGGTGTGGAGGGTGTAGGCCTCGAAGGGGCGTACTTCACGGTAGTTCAACTCAAAGACACTGCCCTCTTTATAGCTGCCACGAGCCTCACCACGGTTGATGGCATAGACGCCTGTTGAGGGAATGCTGCTGAAAGCAGGAACCAAGGCGGTGTTCCCCATGCGATAGGCAGTGATGAATGTGGGGTATATTTCTGCATCTTCGGCATAGAACATGACCTTACCGGCCTGGTTGTATTCCGGCGTATACACCATGGGATTGTTGGGCATACATATAATATAGGGAATGCCTGCCTCGATGGTTCCGGCGTTCTCAAGGCCGTGGTCGGTCAGCAGGCGCAGCCAGAAGGGTTTGCCCGTCAGTATGTTACTGCCGAAGGGAGCCAGGTCGCCGTTTGTCTCATGGGTGATACGTTGTACGGTGAACGGCAGGCAGATGCTTTCCCAGCCACGGCTGACGCCAATCTCCGTCTCCATCGAGAACTCACGCGTGTAGCTGATGCTATGAGTCTTGAACCACCTCGGACAGAAGAAGTTGTTGTTGCCTGACGCGGCATCGGTCAGCACGATATGCTCGGCCCAGTCGCCTACCACCACATTGGTGATGCCGTCTGGTGCAAATCCGCTTTCGTTCACATAAAGCAGCAGGTTGGGGTTGTTCACACCGTTGAGCGCTGAGGCCGGCAGGGCTGTATAGGCATTCCATTCCACGGCAGCCAGCTGTTGGCAGTTGGCAAACAGGTTCTCGCCGACGCTGTTAAGGTAGTAAGGACTGATGTACACGCGGAGGTTGGAGCCTGCAAAGGCACCTTGCGGCATCGATTCGCTCATGATGTCGGTTTCGCGCATGTCCAGATACCACAGGTTGTTCATGCTGTGGAGCATGTTGATGTCGGAAGGCTCCATGATGCCTCTGATGATGAGGCTGTCGACATCCTCCTGCGGATTGCACCAGTCGAAGCAGTGCTCAAACAAGCCCGGCTCCTCACACCACGCCGTATTCCCGTCGAAGCAATACCTTACTGCGTAGTTGGCTACCGCTGACGAATTACTGCCCGATATGGCTATCGCCCGTGCCGACAAGGGATAGTTGATGGTCACAGGTTCCGTGTAGGTGGGCGATGCCGACGTTGGCGTTGTGCCGTCAAGGGTGTAATGGATGGTGGCTGCGGCATCCGTGCAAGCCATTGTCAGGTAGCGGCCGTTGTACGTAAACGTAGGTTGGGGGACAGCCTCAGGGATGACACCGCCCTGCTCGACAATCGTATAGAAGAGACTCCAGAAGTCCATAGTCTCATATGTTGACCGTGTTCCTGCCGGTACATAGAGTGTCGCATTTTGATAGGTCTCGTGGAAGAACGCCTGCTCTTCCAATGGCTGAGGGCTAGTCATCATAGCATAGACAGACACCAACTCCATGCACTCCCAGAAAGCATATGACTCAATGTATTCCAGCGTAGCAGGTAGCGTGATAGTCTTGATGGCGGCAAACTGGAAAGCTTCCGTCATAATCTTCTGGATGGAAGAGGGTAGGACGATTTCATCTGCCTGACTATTGGCAAAAGCCCTTTCCCCAATGGCAACGACCTGCATGCCCTGAGCATACTCTGGGATGGTCACCGTACCTGTGATAGACGATTCAACTGCCGGGTCACCATTATAACCTACCAGACATAGACGTTCGGAAGCACTAATAACCGTAAAATGCATTTGATAGCCTTCTGCTGTCAGGGCTGTAATGTGCTCTCCATCGGATTGACACCATGCCACCATAGGCAGCAAGGCTCCGAGTATGCTTACTAATATCTTTTTCATAGCTTATCGTCTTCTTGAAAGTTGCGGGTTAATATTGTCGCTCTCAATGGGTGCGCCGGATGTCGACTGCGTGGTGAAAGTCACGGTGTTCGTATAGAGTGTCACCTGTGGCGTGACGGTGCTGGTGACATAGCCGCGCACATAATAGGTGGTACGCTCGGTAAGCGGGGCGATACTTCCCTCGACGAGTGTGCCATATCCGCTGCCTAAGATGACGTGCTCGTCGGCAATCGTCGGTGCAGGATTAGTAGTGCTATAGCATAAGCCATACTCTTCGACATCGCTGCCCGACGTAAACTCATACGACAGCGTGGCGGTTTCCGATGAATTGCTCAGCAGTTGAAGCTCGTAGACGGACGGATAGCCTGCCGACACCTGCTGAACCAGTATATCCTCCTGCTGCGGGTTCCTGCTGCCTGCCGTGACAATGAGCAGCGACAGGCGCTCGCGGTCGGTTGACGGATTCTGTTCACAGAATACACGGAACTCGCCATTGCCTACGCCCTCCATTGGCTCTGCGCGGAGCCATGACTGGACGGAAGTGGGAATGAATACGCGCCACGCACCGTTGCTGGTGACGCGGACAACCTGTGCCACGCCGCCATTGGGGGCAAAGTAGTCAAGTTCGTTGGTGCTCACCGACAGCGTGATGTTTGTCTTGCCTGCCTGCGTGACCTGTACCTGCCGGTTCTTGCTGCCATACAGGATGGTGAAGGTGGCCGAGCGCTCCTCGTCGCTCTGCACCTCGTCGGCCGTGATGTTGATGGCATGGGCGCCGGCATCGCCCGACGTCTTGTCCACGTGCAGCCAGTCAATGCCCGCAGGCAGCTGGATGGTCCAGCTGATGTTGCTGGCCAGCGTCAGCTGCTGGGCTACGCCGCCGGGCACGGCACTGAAGCTGAACGACTCGGCGGAGAGCGCCATGTCGCTGTCGCTGCTCGACTGGCTGATGGTTATCTTCTGCTGCAGACCGCCGTCGGTGGTCAGCGTGACCACGGCCTGGCGGTTCACCAGCGTGGTGTTCTCGTCGGTGTGGATGACCAGCGTTCCGTTGCCGCGACCCTCGCTGGGCTGCACGGTCAGCTTGTCGCTGAAGTCGCCACGGTCGTAGCTCACGCGCCAGTGGCAGTCGGCAGTCACCTGCACCGACTTGTCCTGCTCGCTGGCAAGCAGCTCTATGGCGCCGCCCTCCACTATCAGCATCTCCTTGGCAGGCTTGGCCTCCGTCACGTCGTCGGAGGAGCACGCCGTCAGCGATGGCAGGAGGAGGGGCAGGGTGGCCAGTATGGCTATGATGTTTCTTGTCTTCATGTCGTCTGTGTCTTTTGGGGTTAGAAATTGAAGATGGCGCCGAGGGTCATCTGGAAGCCTCCGGCCGAGATGTCGCTGTTGTCGGCTATCCGTGTAAAGCTGTCGTCCTTGCTCACGCCGGCGCTGAACGACGGGCTGGCAAACAGGTAGAAGCGCTCAACGGGGGCGTAGAGCAGCTTGGCGCCGACGCTGAGGCAGTGCGCCACGGCACCGTCGCCGTACGAGTTGGTGCCGTTGCTGACGGTGCCCGACAGGCGCTCCATGGCGTAGCCTACCTGCGGCACGATGCCCAGGCGCTCGGTCAGGTCAAAGACATAGCCCAGCTTGACGGCCAGCACCGACCGCTTGTAGGTCAGCGAGCTGAGGTAGGTGTCGGCCTCCTGCGTGATGTTGCCGTTGGCGTCACGCAGCTCCGTGGTGTACCAGGGCACCTCGTCGGACTTGGTCAGCCCGAACGTGTAGCTCACCTGCAGGTCGAAGCGCCTGTAGGTGGCTCCCGCCAGCGCCGTGATGCCGCCCAGGGAGCGGATGTCGTAGCCCGCGCCGAAGTAGAAGCTCCGGGGCTTGATGTAGCGCACCTTCTCCAGGGTGATGGTGTCCGTTGTCGTCTCGTTGTGGCGGACCGTGTATTCCAGGCCGCTCTTGCCGACGTAGCCCTTGCGGCTCAGGCTGAACTGGTAGGTGCCGACGGGCAGCGTGTGCACCTCCGACAGGTCGATGGGGGTCGTGCCGTTGTATGTCGCCGTAGCATTGCGGGGACGGGTGTACAGGTTCAGGCGGCCCGTATGGGGAGCGGGCTGCGCGGCCCTGACACGGTTCTGCTGCTTGGCGACGACCGTGAACGACGTCTTCTCGGGGTCGCAGTCGGCCTTGCGCGCCTCCACGACGTAGGTGCCCTCGCGAAGCTGCGTCTGCCACAGGCCGGTGCCTACGTTCTTGCCCTCGAACCAGAGCTCGGCGCGGTTGTCGACCGTCACCACGACGTCGCCGAAGTGGTCGCTCATGTCGCGCTGCTCAACGCTGATGCTACGCGCCGTCTTCACGTCCTCGTCGGTGGTCACCCACACCTCCGTCTCGCCCTCGTAGCGGTCCTTCTTGGCGGCTATGGTGTGCTTGCCGAAGTTCAGGTACTTGTTGTACACTGGAGACGGGCCGACGGGCTCGCCGTCGATGTAGATTTCAGAGCCTGCCACCTGCGACGTGATGTTGGCATAGCGGCCCGTGCCGATGTCGATGAGCATCTCGTAGGTGCGGGCGCCGGTGATGGGGACCGGATAGTAGAAGTCGCGCATCACGCCGAACGCCGGGTGCTGAACGATGAGCTTCTGGGCACGGCGAGGGACGTAGAGCCATATTTCGCCGGCATGCTCCTCCGTGGCCACGATGCCAAGAGAGCCGCCGTCGAACGTGAAGCCGCGCTCAGGAGTCTGAATCTTGATGAGGGCTGCCGTCTCGCCGTTCTGGTCGAGCTTGGACGTTCCGCGCGTGTTGGCGGTCAGGTCGGTCTCCAGCAGCTTGAACGTCACGACCTTCATGCCCTGTGCCATAGTTTGCACGGACACGGCGAGGGTGACAAAGGTTAGAATGAATAGTCTTTTCATATCGTTAATCTTCTTATTTCTCCGTATCGGTTTGCGTGGTGGCATCCGTGTTGTTGGCATTCACGCGCGCCGAGTCCTTCTCCATGATGTACATAGAGTCGATGGCCACCTCACGGGTCACGGTGGCGGGGTCGCTGCAGCGGCGCGACACTACCTGGCTCTTGCCCTTGACCTGGGCGATGATGTAGTCGAAATACTGGCTGGTCAGCTTTAGCACCGAGTTACGGCGGTCGGCCATCATACTCTCCAGCTTGGCTTTGCCGGGCTGGCGCAGCGTGTACTGGCGGCGGCTGTCGGTGTCGATGAGCTCCAGTGTGGCACCGTATGGCAGGTTGATGACGGTGCTGGGCGACAGCGTTTCGCGCAGCTTGATGTCGCGCTTGCCTTCGGGCAGTACCACCTGGGCCTTGCCCGTCACCGAATAGACCACGTATTTCTGTGCATGTATGCTGCCAGCAGTCAAGACCGCGAAGACAGCTATCAGTAGAATTCTTAAAGTTTTCATTGTCTTCTTCATGTATGGTTATGATTTCTGTAACAGGATAACAGTCGTTTCGAGTCCTTTCATCTGCGGCATCGTCTCACCGACGTCGGCTCCGATATAGGTGGGGTCGCAGACAACGAACTTGCGGCCGTTGAGCATGACGCAGTCGCCTTCCACGTCGTCGGTGAAGCCGACAGCCATGGCCAAGTGGCCGGGATAGTAGACCAGGACGACGTCGAGGTCTAACAGCTCACGGACGAGATGGGAGAGTAGGATGCTGCGGTCCTCGCAGTCGCAATAGGGATAGAACAGCGTCTCTTCGCCGAAGAAGGCGCGGTCGGTGCCCCACACGTTCTCGTCGTATTGGTATTCAAAGCCTGTCTGCACCCACCATAGCAGTTCCTGTACGGCAAACTGTTGCGACATGTCCTTCAGCTTCTCCCGCATGGCAGGATAGAGCTGGTCGCGGATGCCTTTCTCCAACGGGGTATTGGCATACATGGCCCAGCGCGTCATGAAGTTCTGGTCGATGGACGACGAGGGGTAGGTCTCGTAGAAATCCATATAGTTTTTGTTCGACGATACAGTGAAACTGAACTCGCTGTCCTTGCCGGATGTGATGGTACGCTGCGGCAGCGGATTGGAAGAGAACTTCTGTACTGCCGTCATCTGCAACGACAGCGAGCTCTCCTTGGGGAAGGTGGCCTCGCAGATGGACATGCGGTCGCTGCCCTCGCTGTCCATGAGGTAGAACGACTCGCCGTCGAGCGAGAAGTAGCGCTTGCCGAAGATGAAGTGATGGCTCGACACCAGCATGTACAGGTGTGCATTGTCGTGTGCCAGGCGCATCTTATAACCGGAATTGGAATAGAGGAAAGCCTTGGCGAGGACGGCTTCGTTGGAGTTCTTGCCGTAGAATTTGTTGGTCAGTGCCAGCAGCATCTGGTAATATGCCCAGTCGGAGAAGTCGTGGCGCTTACGCTCCTGCAGGCAGTCGTAGAGCAGATTGTCAAACTGAGGCTTGTTGAATTCCAGGATGGCATCGGCCACGTCGTCGCTGCTCAGGCCACGCAGGCGGAAGCGGCAGTTCTCGCCGATACGCACCTTACACTCCGTGCCAAACACCATGAACGTGATGTAAGGGTTGGGCGTGCGCGTCACCTCCTTCACCTCCGATGCTGGCTGGGGCTGCTCATAGCGCGGGGCAGGCTGGATGACCTGCTGCACGGTGAATACCTCCGGTTTCCTGTCGGCAGGCTTAGTCTTAGGCTGTGGCTTGGTTTTAGGCTGCGGCTTGGCATCCTGCTTGGGCTTGGCCTCATGGCGTGCCTGTGCATCGCGGCCTTGCAGCTGCTCAGCCTTGACTTCAGTCTCGTTGCCGTCCTTCTTTTTCTTCTTGAAAATCTTGCTGAACCACGACGCCGTCTGCTCGCCGGCACCAGGAGCCAGCATCGGTGCTACCTCCTCTTCCTCGGGCAGGGGGACGGCAGGCTTGGCGTCGAAGCCCTTCCATGCCTTGCGCACAAAATCGCTATACTCCTTCAGTGCTTGTTTGCGGAAGTCGTTGTATTCCTGATACATCTGCTTACGTGCCTCGGCAAAGCCTTTGGCAAAGTCGTCATCACGGTCGTTGCCGTTCTGTGCCTGGGCAGGAATGGTGGCCAACATGGCCAGCAGGACTACGGTCAGTTGCTTATTTCTCATTTGCATAACTCTCTGCTTTAGGTTGTTTCTTTTCGTTGAAGTATTTCGCTAATAAGTCATAGAGATTGGTGGCGCTTACCGTGAAGGCAATGGCCGCAAGGGCCCACGCCAGGTTGAGGCTGATGTCGAAGAGGCTGAAGAGCAGGTACGACAGCCACATGAACAAGGCCATCCACATGAACTTGACAATGTTCTTGACCAGGATGGCGCCAAAGAATACCCGTGCGACCGGGCTGCGCCGTGCGACAAAACGGTCGTAGGCGTCGAACACTGCCACGGAAAACAGCAGCACCAGGAACGATAATAGCCACATCAGCCACTGCGGCACCTCGCGCACTTCGTTGTGCTTGATGAGTGTCTCAATGGCGAAGGCCAGCAGCTTCACGCCGGCTATCTTGCCTAAGGGTGTATAGTGCATGTCGGCCTCCTCGGTCATGGCGCCGAACAGCACGATTCGGTCTTCTATCAGGTTGCGGTATTCCATGATGCTGTCGGGCGGCACCACAGCATATTCCTTTGGCTTGAAGTTGATGCGCACGTCTTTGTCGGCCAGCGGTACGGTCTCCTCTTCAGCATAGTCGTCGGCCACGCGTTTGATGAGCGACGGCACCAGCTCGCCCTCGACATAGCAGCCGACACTGAGCTGGCGCTTCATGCCGCCGTAGATGTTGCGCGGCATGTTGGTATATCCCTGCGTGATGAGCGAGTCGGCAAAGAACGAGCGCACCGTCTGGTGATACTCGTGACCGTCGAAGGAGTCGGTAATCAGTTAATCAGTTTATAGGAGAATACCGTCTTGGGCTGTGCATGGGCCACTGACCATATCATGCTGTCGCCCAGCTCGTCGTACTCCTTTAGTCCCTCGAATACTACGTCAACGCCTATCGTCTTAGGTTTGCACGCGGCGATTTCCTCCAGGGCCATGGCCAGGGCGCGGCGGTTGGGCAGCTCCGTCATGTCAACAATGGTCACGATGTTGCTCGTGTCTTTTTTGTTACCTTGGTTATATCCTGCCAGGTCGTAGTAGAAGTCCGTGATGGAGTAGTCGGCAAAGGCCTTGGAGATGGGGTTGAATATCTTTAGGTTCAGGGCGATGACGCCATAAAGCCCAAGTATGGAAAGAGCCAGCGCCGCGATGGCTGCGCGCCGTCAAAGCCACCAACCCAACCGGGTCAGCGTGCTTTTCTTCTTCACTATTTCCTGTTCCATAGGCATCCGTTTTCGATGTCACTATTCATATTTATCGCCACAAAGATACGTATTAATTTTGAAACGGCAAGCAAAAATGCCCATGAAAGCACAAAAAAGTTCAAAAAACCTTTAATTTTTGCCGTTTTGCAACCTACAATGGCGCAAGGAACAGGTATTCTGCGCGGTGAATTATCGTCAGGCGGTAAGCATGGGGCTTAGCGGGTGCGCTGATAAGTGCGCCATCCGTAGGCGATGATGACCAAGAAGCACACGAGCGGCAGCACGAACGACACGTTGACGGCGGGCATGCCGAAGAGCATGTGCTGGTCGATGATGGCAGCCTGCAGCGGTGGCAGCACAGAGCCGCCGAGGATGGCCATGATAAGGCCGGCGGCACCGAACTTGGCGTCGTCGCCCAGCCCTTGCAAGGCAATGCCGTAGATGGTGGGGAACATGAGCGACATGCAGGCAGATATGGCTACGAGGCAGTACAGGCCAGCCCGTCCGTCGATGAAGATGACGCCCAGTGTGAGGGCGGCGCCGACGACGGCCAGAATGCCGAGCAGTGCTCCGGCGTTGATATACTTCAGGAAGTAGGTACAGATGAAGCGGCTGGTGACGAAGATGGCCATGGCGACGATGTTGTACGTCTGTGCTGTCACCTCGGCTTCCTGTTCTGCCATGCCTTCATTCATTAGTACGCGCGTTCCATATTGTATAATGAAAGTCCAGCACATAATCTGTACGCCGACATAGAAGAACTGGGCGATGACGCCCTCGCGATAGTAGTCGATGCCGAAGATGCGGCGCAGCGTCGGCAGGAAGTTGATGTTATGGTTTTGGTCGCCGTTCTTGGGCATCTTGGTAAACCAGATGACCAGGAACATCAGGGCGATGACGGCGCCGATGGCCAGATAGGGGGCAATGAGCACCGAGAGGTCGCTGTCGCGCATGGCGGCAAAGTCGGCATCGCTCAGCGTGGCGCGCTCCGCCGTGCTGGCGGGGTTGAGGCGAGCCTGGATGAAATTCATGGCGACATACATGCCGCAGAGCGACCCCATGGGGTTGAAGCACTGGGCCATGTTCAGACGGCGCGTGGCCGTTTCCTCACTGCCCATGGTCAGAATGTAGGGGTTGCACGACGTCTCAAGGAACGACAGACCGCACGTCAGGATGAAATAGGCCACGAGGAAAGGGTAGTACATGCCCGTCCATGATGCCGGCAGGAACAGCAGGGCACCTACGGCATACAGCCCGAGCCCCATCAGCACGCCGGCCTTGTAGCTGTAGCGGCGTATGAACATGGCGGCGGGGAAGGCCATGGCAAAGTAGCCGCCGTAGAAGGCTACCTGCACCAGGGCACCGTCGGTGACGCTCATGCGGAATATCTTGGAGAACGCCTTGACCATGGGGTTGGTAATGTCGTTGGCAAAGCCCCACAGGGCAAAGCACGAGGTGACGAGGATGAACGGCACGAGGTAGCTGACGCCGTCCTTGGTGATGATGCTGTCTTTCTGTCTGTCCATGAGATTGTTTTTTCTGTGAAAGGTGTGCCTCCGTCAGCGGAGGCACACCTTGATAAGTACTATTTCTTGATAGTGTAGTGAGCTTACTTAACCATGACCTTGCGGACGCTGCCGTCGGCAGCAACGACGATGTTCAGACCACGCTGCATCTGCTGCAGGCGAACGCCGTTGATGCTGTAGATGCCGGCAACCTTCGAGCGCTGGTCGGCCTTCACCTCGCTGACGCCCATCGTCTCCTCACTGTACTGCTTGGACTTCTCACCATTGTTCATCACATAGATGTCGTAGATTTGAGCGGACGACTTAGCAGCAGTGTGCAGCAGACGTACATAAACCTCGCTGTTCTCCTCGAAGCTCAGCACCGTCTTCTTCCAGTTACGCTTGATGAGCGAGAAGGCAACATCGCCTAACTTCGTCCAGTTCTCACCGTCTGTAGAGGTCTCAATCTGCATGGTCGGAGTCTCACCGTCGTTACCGTTACCGGCATAGAGTACTACGTCGAACGGACCGGCAATCTTTGCAGTTGTCTCTAAGCTGGCATTGAACGGGCCGTCACTCGGCTGCTTGCCGAAGGTAAGGGCGTTTTCGGTAATACCTTCCTCATCGTTCACGCCGATGACATCTTCTGCCGTGTCGGGGTTACGCATGCTGGTGTCACCAATGTTCCAGCCAAGGTTCAGCTTCTCCCAAGTCATCACCTGACCGATGGACTTCAACAACCAGCCGTCAGCCTCGTAGGTTTCGGGGGCTAAAGTCTTGGTGTAAACCATCACAGGATTATTATCTTCATCATAGACGAGGTCGCCGTCCTCATCAACCTTCTGCACTTTCTCAGAGGTCTCATCCCAGTATGTTCCGGCATTCTTACCCCATGTGAAGAAATAGTTGGCATTGATGATAGCTCCGCTTTCATCAGTCTGCTGACCCTTGCCAGACCAGTTATCGGCATTGGCGTTGAAGTGGGCAACGACATCCCAGCGGATATTGTCCTTGTTGATACCGTCAACACCAATGAACTGCTCTACCACGTCAGATGCCAAGATACCTTCAGCTGCATTGGCGAAAGCGGTAACAGTGCAAGGAGTAGTCACCTCGAACGGCTCGTTGTACTTCACGGAAGCTGTCGTCGTGCTCTGTCCGGCAAAGTTGTAATAGATGTCAACACCCTCGGTAGCGCTGGTCAGCGTCACCGTGGTCTTGCCAGCCTCGCGAGACAGTGTAAACACAGGAGCAGCAGCCTTGGTAGCGATGGTTACGGCCTTCTCGGCAACCTGGCTGTCGGTGTAGCCGTCACCAATGGCGAAAGCCTTGACGGTGCAAGCCTCGGTCACCGTGAACGGTTCAGTGTAGAGGGTGCTCTCGATGGTGGGCTCAGCTTCGTTGAGCGTGTAGTAGATAGCAGTGCTGTTGGCAGCCGTAATGGTCACTACCGACTGACCGTCCTCCTGCTTGATGGAAATGTTAGGCGTACCAACGGCAGTCACATCGCGCTTGGTCTTGGCAGCAGCCAGCACGGTATTGGGAATCAGCGTGATATAGACATCGTCCGAAGCATTTTCAGCCGGAACCAAGTAATAGGCATTGCGACCGGGGTTGTGGGTATGGATGGCAGTCACGTCGCCGGCCTTGGCCAGCACAGCGTCGTTGGCAAAGTAACCGTCCAGCAGAACACCGTTGATGACATCATTGTACTCAATAGCCTCTTCAAAACCTTCAAAGATGGCATTCTCCGTGTCGGTAATAGTCATGATGCTGGTATCAGTCAGTTTGTTGATGCCGCCCTTGCCTAATGTGGCGTAGTTGCTGGCAGTCAGGTTGACCACGGGGATGAAGGCTATCAAATCCTTCAGCGAGGAAGCATCCTCTACGCTGGGTGCAATGACAACGGCCTCATAGTCGCTGAGTGTCTCCAGAGTGGGGTTTGTCTCCATGGCAATGTCGGTCAATGCGATATTTTCATTTGTTGAAAGGAAAATGTGAGCCATGTCGCTGTCAAGGTCGCCATTGTACAGGTAAGCGACTTTCTTGGCTTCCTCAACGGTGGGTTGGTCACCATCGCCGACAGTGATGTAATAGATATGGCAACCGTTGGTGTTGTAAACCTGAATGTCGAAAGTGCCGTCTTCATTGGGCGTATCGGTCAGGTCCTCAGGAACCAGCCATTCCAAATCCTGATACTCCGTCGGAATAGCAACGGTGACGCCGTTAGGGTCTAACAACTTGGTGCCAGAAGTGCCTTTTCCTACATAAAGCTCAACACCACGGGCATCGGTCAGCTTGTGTGACTCAATACCCATCTTGATGGTTGTGCCAGGGGCAACGTGTGGAATCATGAAATAGGTTTTCTTGCTGCTACCCAGCCACAGGTAAGAGGAACCATGATAGGGACCGAACCCGGCACCGTTAGCTGAAGTACAGTCACCATAGTTCACGGCAATAGCCAGCGAACGGGCACTGGTGTTGTTGAACGTCAGACCGTCTAACTCGCTGATGACCTCGTCGTTAGCGGTCAGGGTGATGCCGTCAGCACCACTGGCTGTCACCTGCCAGAAGCAATTGTCCTTGGCAATGTCGTTGGTTGCAGCCGAACCATCGGCTTTCTCCAAGTCCGACCATGCGCCGGCGGAAGCTCCTTTGGCTGCTTCTGCCTGCAGGTTGGCCACTGTTGTCGGGCTCCATTTGGTGAAGTCCCACGACTTGCGGTACGTTACATCTTGTGCGTTGACCGTAAGGGCCATGACAAGAAGCATTGTTAGCGTAAAGAATTTCTTCATACTGTGTTGTTTGTTAGTTAATAAAAATAATAGAGTACAGTTTGGGTGCAAAATTACACATAAAATCTGAAAACTCCCGCAGTATTAAGTATTATTAACTTAACGCTGTGGGAGATTGTTATGCCAACTTGCCTACGGGCTGTCGCCAGAAGCGGTAGGTGATGTCGTCGAAAGTGCCGTCGAGGCGCAGGCGGTAGAGGCGCTGGTTGGTGGTGGGCGACTTCAAAGGACCTAAGTGCTTGATATAGGGCCCTATCTTGATATAGTCGAAGTCGGTCTTGTTAACCACCGGGGGTATGCGGATGCGCCCGCTATACCATGCCACATGAAACTGCGGGTGAAACTCGTGGATATACTGTGCAAGCCGGTTCACACCGCGAGGGTCTGCGTCGCCGCCCATGAAGGCTATGCAGGTGATGTCGGTGCCGTACTGTGAAACGAAGTCATCAATGGCATCGGTATCCAAGGGTATGCCGACATCCTCCCACAGATAGGGACTATGACACCCCGGACAGTGACACGGGCAATTCGAGATGTTAATTGCCAGTGTCACCTCGTCGGGTATCTCTTGGAAAACAATTCCTGTATTGACGTACTTCAGCATGGATTATGCTTCCATTTTAGCGTAGTAGCGCCGTGCAGCCTCTTCCTGACGCGCCTGCGAGAAGTTGGAGACGCGCTTCAGGTAGCCGATGATGCGGGTCATGTAGTCCACGTTCTTCGAGTGGCAGTGCGGGCACTCCTTCAGGTAGCGCTTGTCAATGTGGCCGCAGTCGTTGCAGACGGTGTTGGGGATGTTGAACGTGAAGTAGTTGCAACCCTCCTGTGCGGCAACCTTCAGCAGGTGCAGGTACTGCTGCTTCGACAGGTGCTCGTCCAGATTCATGTGCAGGGCAGAGCCCCCGGTCAGGTGCTCAATGTAGGGACGGCCGTGCAGCTTGAACTTGTCGATGACGCTGAGCGAGTCGTCCTCGACGACGTAGAAGTACGAGTTGTAGCAGTCGCGCGGCACAAAGTAGCCGTCCTCACGGTCCCACTTGGCGTGCTTCACGCCGACGTTCTCGGCAGGAATCATCTCGCAGTTGAACATGACGTCCTTCGTGCGGTACTGCTTGTTGTACTTCTCGATGAGACCGAGAATGCCCTGCACGAAGTGCATGTAGTCATTGTTGGGGGTAATCTTCAGGCCCATGAACTCGGCAGCCTCGACAAGACCGTTGATGCCGATGGTCAGATACTGGCGACCAATATTGATATAGCCGGCATCGAACAGCGGCAGCATGCCGTGGCTCTGCAGTTCCTTCAGGTTTTCGTTGTATGCCAGCTGCACCTTGTGGCAAAGGTCAATGATGCCGCTCAGATACTCCAGGTAGTCTATCTTGTGGTTGACAGCATACTGGACGCAACGGTTCAGGTTGATGGTCAGCACCGACTTGGAACCTGTCGACACACCACCTGCACCTAAGGTGTAGCTAAAGCCGTTGTCGGTAATCTCGTTGCGCAGACGGCAGCACGAACTGAGCGAGTCGGCATTGTCGCTCATATAGGTGAAGAACGAGTGTCCCTCCGAGTACATTTCGGCGGTGAAGTCGCCCCACTCTTTGTCCTTGCATTCGCCGTTCTCGTCCACCAGCAGGGCCATCGTCTCCACGGGGAAGGTCAGCAGGGTCTTGGTACGCTCCTGATTGAACCATTTCATGAAGCGCTTCTGTAACCAAGAGAGGCCGTCCCAGTCGGGCTGTGAGCCGTCGGGGAAATAGAACTCGCCAAAAATCGACTCGAAGTAGTAGCGGTCGTAGTAGGCCACGTTCCAGAACACAGCCTGATAGTTGCGGGCTCCCGTCGGCTGGTTCAGCGTGTAGACAATCTGCTCGAAGTAGTCGGTGATGACCTTGTCGATGGTGCGCTTCTTCAGCGAGAGGTCGGCCTGCTGTTCGGGGTGCTGCCAGTAGTCCTTGCCGTACTCCTTGCCGATGAAGTAGTTCATGTACATCAGGAACTCGGGCGTGGCACAGGCACCGCTCAGCATCGAGCTGACCATGAACACCATGTTGACGAAACCGCCGGCAAACGACTTCAGGTTGGTCGGTGCCGTCGAGTTGCCGCCAATGGCTGTCGTGCCGCCGATAAGCCATGGGTACATGGTGATGGAGGCACAGTAGTTGGCCAGCGACGTCTCGTCGTTTTTGTAGATGAAGTGGTGGGTCAGCTTGTCGATATATTCGTTAGCCAGCTCCTTGCCGTACATCTTCTTGATGCGGTCGGTCAGCATGCGGCGGTTCAGGCGGATGAAGCCCGACTTGGGAAGCTCGCCGATGAGTGTGGCAATGTTCTTGTGCTCCACGTTGGCGTTGGCGTCATACTTAGACCCCGTGGCGGCATTCACCGATTCGACGTATTCCGACAAGAACTGCAACTTCTGCAGCGTCTCGCGGTCTTCGGTGTGCTGCTGGCGGTACAGCATGAACGACTTGGCCACCTTGTAGAAGCCCTCGCGCATCAAGGCTTCCTCGACTTGGTTCTGAATATCCTCTACCGTGATGTCGTCCTTGATGTCTAAATGGCTGAGGATTTTGGATATCGTGCCAAGGTCGGCCGGCACGTTGACACTATCGAACGCCTTGACGATGGCATTCATGATTTTGTCTAATGAGAACTGGTCTTTCGACCCGTCTCGCTTGGTAATGGTAAAGTTCTTAATTTCCATTTTACAATGTATGTCTCTATAGTTTTTTTTCTCTCAAATTCCGGTAAAGATTGCCCGTTTTGGGTAACTTTTGTGCTTTCGGTTCGCAAAAAGTTTCCCATTTCTGGAAACTCTAAGCGGCTGCAAAGATACAAAAAACAGCCATATCTTAGGCATAATATCCTAAGAAATTTTTGCAAAAAATAGTTAATTAAAATGAGTGATGACGTATCGCCAACTCATACGTCTTTCATATATAATAAGATATAAATATATAATAAAGGTATGAACAAGAGTAAGTATCGCGGTGTGGTGGTGCCGATGGTGACCCCCGTGACTCAGGACGGACGGCTCGACGTGGAGGCCGTCGAGCGTATTATTGACTTTTTTGCCAAGGCTGGCGTGTCGCCCCTGCTGATGGGTACGACGGGCGAAGGCAACAGTGTCTCGCAGGCCGACGGTCGGCTGTTCGTTGAGACTGCCGTGAAGGCTGCCGACGGCCGCATACTGATTTATGCGGGCCTGACGGGCAACTGCTTCAGCGAGCAGGTCAGGCAGGCCGAGGTGTACACCGCCTTGGGGGCTGACGTCATCGTGGCTACGCTGCCGACGTACTATGCGCTGACCGAGGAGCAGATGTACGAATACTACAAGACGCTGGCCGACTGCATCACAGGGCCGCTGATGCTCTACAACATCCTGGCCACGACGCACATGTCGATACCCGTTGACGTCATCCGCCGCCTGGCCGACCATCCGAATATTGTGGGCCTGAAGGACTCGGAGCGCGACTTAGAGCGCATGGCCGCTTGTATTGACATTGCCAAAGGGCGTGACGACTTTGCCTACTTCTGCGGTTGGGCAGCACAGTCGGCTCACTCGTTGGAACTGGGTGGCAACGGCATTGTGCCGTCGACGGGCAACTACGTCCCCGACATGTTCCAGCAGCTGTTTGATGCTGCCGTCCGTGGCGACATGCAGGAGGCCAACCGCCTGCAGGACGAGACAAACGAGATAGCCAAGATTTACCAGAAGGACCGCACGCTGGGTCAGAGCCTCACCGCCCTCAAGGTGATGATGCAGACGAAGGGCCTCTGCGAACCGTGGATGCTGATGCCGCTTACCCGCCTCTCAGCCGACGAAGAACAGGCGATAGTAGCCAAAATAGCATAACGGAATTCTCGAAGCCTCGAATCCTCGAATCCTCGAAATATCGAAACATCGAAACCTCGAAATCCCGAAACATCGAAACCTCGAAATCCCGAAACATCGAAACCTCGAAATCCCGAAACATCGAAAAATCGAAATCCCGAAAATCGAAATGCATTGGATTGATTATTTAATCGTATTAGTGTCCATCGCGGCTGCGATAGGTATGGGCATGTACTTCGCCCATCGGCAGAAGGACACGTCGACATACTTTGCCGGCGGCGGAAAGATTCCTGCCTGGGCGGTAGGTATCTCCATTTTTGCGACACTGATTAGCAGCGTCACGTTCCTCGCATACCCTGGTGCGGCCTATGCCGACAACTGGATACTCTTAGTACAGGGGCTCATGGTGCCCATCGTCCTGGTGGCGCTCATCGGCATCATCGTGCCGCTGTTCCGCAAGGTCATCCGCCTGTCGACGTATGAATACTTCGAGCGGCGCTTCGGCCTCTTTGCCCGCCTCTACTCGTCGTTCGCTTTCACACTGGGTCACTTCTCGAAGGCTGGCACGGTGTTCTTCCTCGTCAGCATGGCACTGGCCACATTCCTGAACATCAACATCTACACCATTGTGCTCGTCCTGGGCGTCACCATCATCATCCTGACGCTGTTGGGCGGCATGGAGGCCATCGTGTGGATGGATGTGGTGCAGGGCGCCCTGCTCATTGGCGGCGGTGTCATCTGCATCCTCATCCTGATGTTCGGCATCGAGGGCGGCCCGTCAGAACTCTTTTCCATTGCTGCGCAGTATGACAAGATTTCGTTCGGCCCCTACGACTGGGACCTGACGCAGCTGACCTTCCTCGTCATGGTGCTCAACGGTATCTTCTATGCCCTGCAGAAGTATGGCACCGACCAGACCATCGTGCAGCGCTACCTCGCTGCCAAGAATGACAAGGAAGCCAAGAAGGCTGCCTACATCGGCGTGCTGATGTCGGTACCCATCTGGGCACTATTCATGTTCATCGGTACGGCACTCTTCGCCTACTACCACGCACAGGGTGCGCCGCTGTTGCCTGAGGACATCAAGGCCGACGAGGTCTTTCCTTATTTCATTGCCCACGAACTGCCTGTCGGCATCCGTGGCCTTATTATTGCCGCCTTGGCAGCTGCCGCCATATCGTCGCTCGACGCCGACCTCAACTGTCTGTCGGCCATTGCCGTACAGGACTACTACGTCCGTTTCCGCAAGCACTCCACCGACCAGCAGCAGCTGCACTTCGGCAAGTGGATGGTGGTCATTGCCGGCGCAGGAGCCATCGGCGTGGCCTGCCTCTACATCTCGTGGGGCGGCGAGGGCGTGCTGGGAGCACTCTTCTCGCTCTATGCCATCTTCTCGGCGGGCATCGTCGGCATCTTTATGCTGGGACTATTCAGCCGCCGTGCCAACAAACAGGGCCTCTACATTGGCATTGCCGCCGCCGTCGTGTTCACGGCCTATGCCGTGCTGACCTCCACCAAGGTCGACATCCACGGCACGGGCGTCAAGGAGACACTGCTCGACTTAGGTGACTGGAACTTCTCGCACCATAAGTATATGCTGGGTGTCTACTCCCACCTCATCGTGCTCGTCGTCGGCTATCTGGCCAGCTTCCTGTTCAAGACCCCGCTGGCCGACAAGGAACTGACTATCTGGGGATACTTGGAGGAGCGCAGGAAATGACACATCGACTACTGACCGTTGCGGCCTGGGTCGTCATGGCTATGATGGCTCAGGCGCAAAATGTGCTTGACATCGACACCCGCAGGCCGGGTGCCACCATACAGCCTACCATGTATGGCATCTTCTTCGAGGACATCAACTACGCCGCCGACGGCGGCCTCTATGGCGAGCTGGTGAAGAACCGCTCGTTCGAGTTTCCCCAGCACCTCATGGGCTGGCAGGCTTTCGGACGCTTTGAACTGAAGGACGACGGCCCCTTTGAGCGCAACCCGTGGTATGTACTGCTCAGCGCCCCCGGCCACAGGGAACGGCGCTCAGGGCTGGTGAATGAAGGATTCTTCGGCATTGGCTTGAAGAAAGGCGAGAGCTATCGCTTCTCCGTATGGGGCAAGGCTCCGCAGGGCAGTGCCGCCATCCGCGTCCAGCTGATTGACGAGCATGCCGCAGGCGGGAAGCAGCAGTTCGTGGAGCAGGAACTGACCGTCGCCTCTTCCGATTGGAAGAAATACACCGTCCTGCTGACCTCGCCCAAGGACGACAAGCATGCCAAGCTGCGCATCTTCCTCAAGGGGAATAACCCCGTGGCCTTGGAGCATGTGTCGCTCTTCCCCGTCAATACCTATAAGAACCGCGAGAACGGCATGCGCCGCGACCTGGCACAGGCACTTGAAGACCTCCGCCCGGGCATCTTCCGCTTCCCCGGCGGATGTATCGTCGAGGGCAGTTCGCTCGACGAGCGCTACCAGTGGAAGAATACCGTGGGACCGGTAGAGAACCGCCCCCTGAACCACAACCGCTGGGAATATACCTTCGACAACCGCTACTTCCCCGACTACTATCAGTCCTACGGACTTGGCTTCTTCGAGTTCTTCCAGCTGGCAGAGGACATCGGTGCTGAGCCGTTGCCCGTACTAAGTGTCGGCTTGGCATGCCAGTTCCAGAACAAGAACGACGAAAGCGCCCATGCCCGCATGGACCAGTTGCAGCCCTTTATCGACGACTGTCTCGACCTCATCGAGTTTGCCAATGGCCCTGTGGACTCTAAATGGGGTAGGGTCCGTGCCGGCATGGGTCATCCGGCTCCCTTCAACATGAAGTATATCGGCGTGGGCAACGAGCAGTGGGGCGACTTCTACTACGAGCGTCTGAAGCCTTTCGTGGCCGCCATCCGCGCCAAGTATCCCGACATCAAGATAATCGGAACCAGCGGTCCCGACTCCGAAGGCCCGAAGTTCGACCAAGGGTGGGCAGCCATGAGGCAGCAGAAGGCAGACCTGGTGGACGAACACTACTACCGGGCGGAGGACTGGTTCCTCGGCACTGCCGACCGCGAGCGCTATCCCAACTGCGGCCCGCTGCGCTACGACAGCTACGACCGCAAAGGCCCGAAGGTCTTTGCCGGCGAATATGCCTGTCACGGAAAGGGCAAGAAGTGGAACCACTATGAGGCTGCCATCTTGGAAGCCGCCTTCATGACGGGCTTTGAGCGCAATGCCGATGTGGTTTACATGACGACTCCGGCCCCGCTCTTTGCTCACGTCGACGGTTGGCAGTGGCGTCCTGACCAGATATGGTACGACCAGACGCAGATGTTCAAGACCGTCAGCTACTATGTCCAGCAGCTCTATGCCACCCATGCCGGCACCCGTGTGCTGTCGCTTACCATGGACAGGAAGCCCGTGGCCAACCAGCCCGGGCAAAACGGCCTCTGTGCGTCGGCAGCCTATGACGACAGGACGCGCGAGGTGATTGTCAAGGTGGCCAACGTCTCTGACCAGCCGCAGCCCGTACGGCTGAATCTGAATGGTTTCAAGGATGACGCTACCGTCACTACGTTCACGCTGTCGCATGACGGTAAGGACGATGAGAACAGCATCGTGCAGCCGGAGCTGATTACTCCGAAGCAAGGCACCCTGCCGCTGACAAACAGCAAGCAGCAGGCCGTTGTTACCGACCTGCTGCCGCCGATGTCGTTCCGCATCTATTGTGTTAAGGCTGCGTCAAAGCCTTAGCTGGATTAAAACAGAATCTTCTTCCCGTTTTGTATGTACACGCCACGGCCGGCTGGTGCCGTTACGCGACGTCCCTGCAGGTCGTACATGGGGGCTGATGTGTAGTTGTCAGCGTCTTGCTTCTGCAGACGGACGGCAGTGTCCACCGTTGCGTTGCTCGTGACGGCTACGCAGAGCCGGCGTTCATACGTTGCATTTTCTGCATCGGTCACTCGCAGCAGCACTTCAGCCAAGGCATTCTCTGCTGTTGCGCTAACGGTCAGATGGCTTTCACTCAGTGTCGTGCTGATGCCCGTACCCGTTACTTCTGCCGTGAACTCCGGACTCTTGGTGTAGCCGGCAAAGAGCTTGCCGACATTGACGACAGCGCTGCCGCCAGGTGCCAGGAACAGGTGCGGCTGTGCCATGAAGTCGAGGTAGCGCTCCAGTTCGGTATAGCCGTCACCTTCCATGTCCTTATTGGTGTCGGCATAGTTCAGGGTGCGCGAACGGGGATTGGTGCCGCGCAGCTCTTCCCACCAGTTAGGCAGGCCGTCGTTGTCGGTGTCCCATGCCGCAGGCAGTTCCGTCTCAGGATATTCCTCGAAGCCGCCGGCGTCCATCTCGTCGTCTATCTCGCCCTTGATGCCCGACTTGCTGCCGATGTAGTTGTAGGTGCCATGTTGGGCCTCGTCCAGAATGCGCTGGTCGGTCAGGTCGCTGTAGGGTTGGTTGGCGCCGACGTCGCTGAGCACGCTCTTATAGGCGTTGCGTGCCGTCTCGATGTTGGCATGGCTGTCCCAGAACGGTTCTGATACCCATGCCTTCTCCGGCTGCGGGCCTGTGGCACGGTAGGTGTCACCCAGTTTGTCTTGCGTCAGGCTGCCGTCTTTGTTCTCGCGGATGTTGCCGCTGACGTATGCAAACTGGTCGCGGTCGCCGCCGGTTTCATTGTCGGCCGAGAAGAGAATGGTCAGCTGGGTGGCAGGCCCCATCTTATAGTAGTTGTTCACGAACTGCATCTCCATGGCTCCGCCGTCGGTGGTGCGATGGCACCAGTTATAGCACACGTTGTTGAACATATCCAGCCGGCCCTGTGAGTGGCCGTTGGCGTCGGCACCGCCGCCCATCGACCAGTTACGACCGTTGCAGTCGGCCAGCAGGTTATGGTGGAACGAGCCGATGTCGCCGCCGATGGTAGCCGCATAGCCGTGGTTGGTGCCGGCGGCGTAGTTGCGGTGTCCGGCAATGCCCAGTGCCTCGCTAATCATGGAGCGCTGGAAAGTCACGTTGCGCGAGCCACGGCTGGAGAAGGTCTCGTCCGTTCCCCAGGAGGCCGTGACGTGGTCGAAGATGGTATGGTCGCTGTAGACGGTGCCGATGGCATTGCCCGTATCGTCGGGAGTTCCTAATCCACGGCGGGCACGCAGATGGCGCACGATGCAGTCGCTGCCCACGCCAATGTCGCTGTGCTTGATGCAGATGCCCTTGCCGGGTGCCGTCTGGGCGGCAATGGTCACATAGTCGTCCGTCTTGCACTGCTTGAACTCCATGTCGATGATGCCGGATACCTTGAAGAGCACGGTGCGCGGCCCCTGTCCGTTGGTCAGTGCCCAGCGCAGTGAGCCGGGGCCTTCGCTGTTCAGGTTGGTGACATACACCACCTTGCCGCCGCGCCCGCCACGGGCAAAGCGTCCGTAGCCCTCGGCACCGGGGAAGGCCAGGTGGCGCGGCTGGAACGACCACACGTCACCGGCGGTGGCCATGCCGTTCTCATCGACGCGGTCGACACGCCAGTAGTAGGTCGTCATCGCGTTCAGTTCCGTCGCAATGGTATAGCTCGTTTCCGTACCCAGTGCCGCCGTGGCACTGGTCGGCGTGGCATTGGCTATGGCATCGGCATCGGTTCCTATATAGATATACTGCGAGACCGTCCTGCCGTCGCGCGCTGCCGTCCAGCTCAGCACGGGATTGTCCATGTCGGCATGGGTGTCGCCGTTGGCAGGCGACGGGTTCGTGGCCAGCATGTTCACGTCGCGCTGGTTCTCCACGTCGGGGGTCGACTCGGTGTAGTTGTGAACGGGTAAACCGTTCGCCACAGGCTGCCAGCGGCAGGCGGCGGCTATCTGCTTCGAGTTCTCGTTCAGGAGCGTTGCAAAAGCCTCGCCCTTCATCTCCTCTTCGGTCATCTGCTGACAGCCGACCTCCGTCCCCTTGTTCTGCGCTTCCCATACGGCATTGTCGCCTGAGGCGGCTGTGAAGTAGCAGTTGCGCACGATGCTGCCTTCTGAGTTGGTAGCCGTCACACCGCCCTTGTTGGTGCGGTTGTTCAGCGTGATGCTGCTGGTGGTATAGCAGTTTTCTACGATGACCTCGTCGGTTTCGCCCATGCCGATGCGCCCTACGATGGCACCGATGTCGTTCTTACCGGCAATGGTGCACTGGGTGTAGCAGTTCTGGATTTTGGTCGTTCCTATAGCCTGCGCACAGATGGGGCCGCTGTTGGAACCCCATCCTTTCAGCGTGCTGCCTGTCACATAGCAGTTGATGATGCGCGAATTGATGACGCGTGCCGCAAGGATGCTCAGATAGGCGCCCGTATAGACATAGCTGTCGACAATGCCCAAGTTGCGGATTTCGGCATCTTCAAGGACACGGAACAGGGCCAGATAGTTGCCATTCACCTGCTCGAATGTCTGGTAGAGACCGCTAATCGTATGGCCATCACCGTCGAACGTACCTTGGAACGCCATGTAGGTCTGGTCGTCGGTGTATGAGCCGATAGCCGGTGTCTGCGGGAAGGCGCTACCCTGGTCAAGCGCTGCAGAGCCTTTCTGTATGACGCCTTCGTTCAGCACGATGTCCTGCGTCATGCGAAAGTAGCGCCCTAACGAAAAGTCTTTCTCCGTGTTCACGTCCTGTGCCAACTTGGCCAGTTCGGCACCGTTGCTAATCAGGAAAGGATTGTCCTTCGTGCCGTTGCCGCCGGCATAGCTGTCGGCAACCGTTCCATCCCATGTCTGCGCCTGTGCCATACCCAAAGATAGCAGGGCAAAAACAAAGAGACAGATTCTGTTTTTTAGAGTAGTTTGTTTCATTTTTGCTTGATTGTTTTTTATTCAAGATTTTGTTCTCATACAGCATCACTGCGCTTCTTGTAATCGCTTTGTGTTTGCAAAGATACATATTTTCCTGCAGATAATGGTGGATTTCTCTTCCAAATAGGGAAAAAAAATGCCAGACAGCCTGTTTTAAGAAAAAATAGGGTTCCGTGCATTGATATTAATAAGGTTCGCGTACGCGCACGCGAGGCTTTTCAAAAAGTTGCCTTCACCTTTCACATGGCGGCGGGAAAGCCCGTAGATAGGGCATTTCCGGGCTGCCGACCCTTTCTGGACGTTTCACCTATCCTTCACACTGCCTCCACTTTGCCCAATCTTGCCACTTTTTCGCCACTTTTTGGGTGCCGTGAAGGGTAGGTGAAACGTTTTGAGCCTGTTTTAGGCACTCCAAGGCCTCCAAAACCCCTTTGTACAAAGGAAAAGCGGATTTTCGTGTGAAAGGTGAAAGCAACTTTTTAAATCGGCTACGGGTGTGCGCACGCGCGCGAGGGCTGCCTCGCCACCGCCAACTGATGCCCATTGCCCGCCAACGGAGCCTCGCTCGTGGAAAAACGCTCACCGTTTTCGGCAAAACGCTCACCGTTTCAGAAAAATCGCTCACCGTTTTCGGCAAAACGCTCACCGTTTCAGAAAAAAACGCTCACCTGTTTAGTTGGAAGTAGTATCTACTCATACTCTTTCGAGAACCAAAGCCTGTAGATTGGGTCCAGGAATACAAGTCTCCCACCTTGCAGTTCCACAATATCCTTATTCTGCAATATCTTTTTGTTCTTGCTGATGGTATTGGGATTGCCAAGATGGTACTTCGCCCTTGCCTCTTCAGATGACAATTGCTGCACACCGTCCCTAATGGCGCGAAGCATCTCAACCTGACTGGCTGCAAGTGTTTCCGTATCACTCTGGAACATAGGGGAATTAGTATTAATCATCTGCCTGAGTCCATAGTCAAAAGACTCCTCTGTAACCTCATCAGCAGAGGCATTCCATACGAAGTAGCAGCATTGCTGTAGATACCAAGAGTGACATTCTGTTGTATCGCATATCCTACTGGCAAAATCATCTGAGATATGCTTCCCCGACTTCTTGAATGTATCGCTAATAAAAGGCATCCACTCCTCTTTTGGAATCTTGTTCAAGAACAACAATTGTCCAAAACGATAGAATGGCGAATTAGAATTATTAAAGATGTCCAACATCATGTGTCGCTTACTACCATATAGGCAATACGACACGTGTTCCTGCTGCTGCCATGCTGACCGCATCTTCCCTTCCATGTTCTTGTATTCCGGAAGATTGGCCAGCTGTTGGAACTCATCAATACAGACAATCATTTTTATCTTCTTGGTCTGAGCCAATGTTTCCGGTAGTCTCAGAATGTCCATCTTGTCCTGTTCCTGCGGTACAAACTTCACATCGAAAGCCATGAAATTGGTTACATCGTCCTTGATGACTACCTGCGGCACTACACCCGTCAGGAACTTCTTTGCATCCTGTATGCGCTTCTCCAACTTGCTTGATGCACATGCTATCACCTGACTGGCAAACGTTCTGTAGAATTCTGCTTCAGAACCAATACTAAAAGCGTCAATGTAACACACTCTCACATCCTTGTCTTCGTCCTGCAATTCTTCCATAGCCACCTTGACAAGAGAAGACTTTCCCCATCTGCGCGGAGAAACCAACATGACGTTGATATGAGAAGACAAAAAGCTCTTCAGCTGTGCCCTGTCTTCCACTCTGTCAACGAAATTCTCCTTCGTTGCCAATGTCCCGTATTGAAATGGAGTATTCATATTCTTCTGTGTTTCTGTTTCTAATTACAGTGCAAATATACAAAAAGTTACCCAAAGGTAACTTACCAATGGGTAACTTTTATTATACTTTAACGAGCATGAGCGAGCTCATGCTTTATGCTCACTTAATCACGACTTAAGCTAAAGCTTGAGCTCGTTCACGCTCGATAAAGCATGAGCGAGCTCTTGCTTTATGCTTACTTAATCACGACCTTCTTGCCATTGACGATGTAGAGGCCCTTTGTGGGCTGAGCTACGCGTACACCCTGCAGGTTGTAGTATGTAGCGTTCTTCATGTTGTCAGCAGCAATAGCGTTGATGCCTACGGCAGGACCATTATAGGCTACATAGATGACTCCGTAGAACCAGTCGTCATTACCGTCAGCGTTCGGACGGAAGTAGACGGTATAGTTTCCTCTACCCTGTGTCAGTTCGCCATTCTCGCCGTAGTTGTTGCCCATACCGTCGGGATACCAGGTCTGGCTCTCGCCGTCAACCTTCACGACCTTGAACTGAGCATCAGCTTCCAGGTCAAGAGTAATCATGTACTCCTCGATGCCTTCGGCTGCTTCAGTATTGGCCTGCAGGCTGTAGGTCTCGTCAACAGCCCATCCGGTAAAGTTGCCAACCAGATAGTAAGGACCTGCAACGACAGGCTCCTGAATGAACTCGATGGTCCAGCGGGGGTCACCGGGAACAGTGCTGGGAGCCTCGGTACCTTCAACGAGTGTGAATGCTCCGTTGAAGACGCCACCCTCTGCATTCTCGAAGGCGATAACGCCTGCGACGCTGTTCTGTACGGGCTCGTCGGCATCGCCAGTGTCCTCAGCAGCGCTGGTGTCAGCACCGTCGAAGTTGAAGATGTTGTTCGTGACAGTCCACTTCGGGTTAGCGCCGCTTTGGCCACCGTTGATGCCCTTGACCACCTGTCCGCTCTTGCCAACATTCACGAAGATGCTGTTGCGCAGGTAGAAGGCCAGCCAAGTCTGGTTGCTCTGGCGGTGTGTGAAGAAGTTCTTGCCCTTGGCAATGTTGTAGAGCGTAGAGTTGTCGATGGCGATGTTCTGAGTGGTGATTCCTGCCTCAGTAGCCTTGTTGCCGCTCTGTGTGCTGAACAGCGACTGGTCGGTAGCAGTAGCGGCCCAGATGGTAGACTTCTTGATGTTGAAGGCACCGATGGCACCGCCGCCGTTGAAGTCGAACGGAACCTTTGTGCAGCCAGTAACGTCGATGTTGCTGTTCTCAACGAGCAGTTCGCTAATCTGGTTCTTCACCTTGTTGCCATAGACGAGCTGCTGAGCCAAGCCCTTAGCGCTCATGTTCTTGAAGCTGATGCTGCCCAGGTTGTAGAAACCGTTGTCCTGCAGCTTGTACTCGTTGCCAGCGAGGGTGATGACGGGAGCCTCGAGACCAGTAGCGTCGATGTTCACACCGTTGAACTCAATCTGACCACCGAGGGTCATGCCGTTCTTCACCACGATGGTAGCCTCGCCGGCATTGATGTCAGAGCCATTGAGGAAGCGGATGGGCGAATTGGTCTTAATCTCACCAGTGGTGGGATACTCACCAGCCTCCCAGAAGCTAATCTCGATGCTGCTCGGAGCCTCGCTGACGGCGAGAGCCTCGTTGAGGACAGCCACGAAGTCGGTGTTCTCGCTCAGGTCGACCTCAATCTTGATAGCGTCGGTAGCGTAAGGAACGAGCCAGCGGGGGTCGCCAGTCATGTACTTAGCCTGCTGCGAAGAGGCAGCCACGGTGAAGGCACCGGCGGTAGCGTTAGCCAGCGTGAAGGGAACGCCAGCAATGGGGTTCGCAATCTCCTCGGTCTCGTCGCTGGTCGACTGCAGGTCGTTGATGTTAGTCAGAGCTGCAACAGCTTCGTCACCATCGCCCTCAGTACCAGTCTTCAGGAAGGTGTTGCCCTCAACGGTGTACTTGGGGTTAGCACTGGCCTGACCGCCGTTCAAGCTGGCCAGGAAGTTGTCCTTACCGCAGTTGGCGATGATGTTGTTCTTCACCTCGAAGGTCAGCCATGTCTGGCCGTTCTGGCGGTGTGTGAAGAAGTTCTTGCCAGCGCAGATGTTGCTGAGCGTAGAGTTAGTGAACGAGAAGATCTGCTCCTCCAGTCCGGCCTCGGTAGCCTTCTTGCCGCTCTGACCAGTGTAGAACGAGTTGCTGGTAGCCTCGGCAGCCCAGACGGTGCTGTTGTTGACAGCCAGCTTAGCCACCAGACCGCCGTTGCGGAAGTCGATGACGAAGGGGTTGCCAGCGAGTGCGATGACGCTGTTGTCGATGGTCAGCTCAGGAATCAGGTAGTTCTGCTTGTTGGAAGAGAACAGAGCCTGTGCCAGACCGGTCACCTTGATGTTGGCGAACTTCACTGCGGTACCAGCTACGAAGCCATTCTCGTCTTTCTCAGCTTCCTCGGCAATCTCTGCATACTGCACGAACGGAGATGCCAGAGCCGAAGCGTCAATGGTAGCGGGAGCAGCTGCGTCGCCTGTGATGGTGAACTTACCAGTAGCGGTGATGCCCTCCTTGATGGTGTACTTACCGCTGCCTTCGAGGGTGAAGTCAGTCACCTCAGGATAAGCAGCGAGGTGGGCATTGATGTAGCTGCCAATCTCAGAGCCGCTAATGACGAGACCATCCTCACGCATCGGAGCCACGTCGCCGTAGAGCTTCACAACCTGCAGCACAATGTCACCACCCTCGTAACCGAAGGTTGTGTCATCCACCTTATTCATGGTGCGGGCCACAATCTTATAGGTCTTAGTCTTGTCCAGACCGTCGGCGATGAGCAGGGTCGACTTGTCCCATGTGCTCTTTGTCAGGGCGATGTCGCCAGTCTTGGTGGCGATAGCCTCTGTGCCGTCAGCCTCGTAGACCTCAATCTGAGGATAGCCAGCGGTGCCAGCCGAGCCGGAGAAATAGAACTTCACCTTGTCGGTACCCGTCACGTTGAAAGCAGGATAGCGGTTCTTACCCACGACCATCAGACCGCTGGTAGAGCCGGTCTTAGAGGTAACGGTGAGATAGCCTACCCAGTTGTGGTTCTCAGCAATAATCATGTCGTCACAACCGTATGTGACGCCATCCTTTGTGAAATCAGCTTCTTGATAGAAGTCGAACCACATGTTCGGGCGATTGGTCTGCTGGATGGTACCGTTCTCGGTAGTGCCATCATAGCTGTACTCAATCCACTTCTGAGCGTCGGCAGTCAGCGTCCAACTGCCATCGCTGTTCTGCTGAGTCAGGTCGTTGGTGATGATAATCTCGGCCTGTGCGCCCCAAGGCACCAGCGGCGAGCGAGGTGTCACCTCAGCACTTGCACTCATTCCGGCAACCAAGGCTGCCACTGCGAATAAAGTTTTCTTCATAATGCTTAGTTTTAGTTAATAATTAGAGAAAATATAAAAGTTATTTGTTTACGAACTTCTTGCCTTCACGGACAAGGAGGCCCTTGGTGTCGGCGCTGACGCGCTGGCCCTGCAGGTTGTAGACGGGAGCGTCGGCAGCAGTCTGTACGGTAATGGTGCGGACGGCAGCGTCAACCTTGTTGCCCCAGCGGCGGCCTTCCCAGGCATCCTCAGGCATGTTACCCTCCACGGGGTTGCCGAAAGCAGCTGTCTTCTCTGTGGTAAAGGCACATTCCTGAGTGAAGTCACCCGTATTGACAAACTCGGTTTCAGCACCATCTGTGGCACAAACCAATGCGATACCTATCAGGTAGAGGCGGTACTTAATGCCAATCTTAATGGGTGTATCGGAAGACCAAGCGACCTTCTTGCCCCACTTCCCTGCCGAGGGTGCGGCATTGTAGCCCGTAGCAGAAGTTGCTGTCCCAACTTCTTCTGGATTCGGGTCACGTTCATAGTAGGGCCAGCAGTCATTGATGTCAGCAAAGTAATAGTTCATCTCCAACTCCGTGAGTCCGTCGATAGGTTTCTTGGAAAACTCGGTCTTCTTGGACTCGCTTTCCACCTCCGTGTCATAAGCGGTGGAGCGTGACTTGTTTTCCAGATTGACAGCCATCTTGAACGGTTGGTCTATAGTAACCAAGGCGGCATTGTAGCCTGTGATGAAAGCATCGTCGCTCACGGCCTCATAGTTCAATGCGCAGTCGGTCAACGTGTAGTAATACTCGTCGTAGCTCAGTCCGTCAGGATGCTCAGTACTTGGCTCGCAGGGAGTACCACCATGCACCAGCGTAGTACCGACAGAGGGGTCACGATAGGCATTGTTTGACTTTGCCGTGCCGTCGGGGTTCATGTACTGGGCCTCAATACGTCCACCGTTGCTGGGCAGACGGTCGTGGTTGTAGTTATAGCCATGGCTGGCACACTTGGCATTGGGCAGCGGCACGAAATAGAGGACAACCTTCTTCAGGTTCTTGTAACCGGAAGAATAATTATACTCCACACCATTTTCATCAAGGTATGTGCCATAAAGGCCAAGCTTATTGTCCATCAGCGTAATGCCGCGATAGTAGCCCTTGTTCAGGGTAAATCCTGTCTCAGGGTCCGTGTAGTCATTGCGGAAGGCAATCTGGTAGTTCCAGTCTGTGGACTCCCCACCAGTGAGAGCCATGCCTGCTGCATTGAACTGGTTTGCCAGAAAGTTGGAGCTCCACGATAGCGGTTCGTCGGGGTAGGCCGGGTCTACGGTCATCGTGTCACACGTCAGATAGATGACGCGGTTCTTGGTCAGCGTGTACGCCTTATCGCCCTCTTGGGCAAAGGTAACGAGGCAGAACGCCAAAAGGACAGTTAGGGTAAAGATTTTCTTCATAAGCGTAGTTAATTAATATGATTGGACGTTTTGTTTCTTTTTGGTATCAGAGGCAAAGATATATATTTATTGTCAATTATACACATCTTTGCCTCTGATTTTAATTTTAATTAAGTATTAATAGCCGTTCGTGCCATACTCGTCGGCATTGGCCAACTGGTCAAGCAGCTCCTGTGGAATGGGGCGCACCAGATACTTCGAGGTGAATGTGGTGATGTATGGGTTCTTACCCGGCTCCGACAGGTACTGCTGATTGAGACGACCCGTACGCTTCAGGTCGTACCAGCGCCACTGCTCACCACAGAGTTCACGCGCGCGTTCCTTTAATATAAAGTCGATGGTCATCTCGCTGGCCGTGACCTCCATCTGTGCTGCATTGGTGGAGAGGGCAGCGTGGCGGCGCACGGCATTCAGATACTCCAGGCCTTCCGTCAGGTGGTTTTCAGCCACGATGGCAGCCTCGGCAGCAATGAGGTAGATGTCGGTCAGGCGAATGATGGCGATGTCCTGCTCGCACTCCTGATTAGAGTGCAGGTATTTTACGCAACTGAACTTCTTCAGCGAGGGCTGCAGTGAGCGGAAGTAGGTGTTGGCGGCATGTCCGCCCACCTTCTTGTCGGGGCCTTCGCCGGTTTTGTCCATATACATATTCGGTCCGGCTGCCAGGAACTTCTGTTGGCTACACCACGTCTCGTCCAAGTCCCAGTTAGGGGTGAAGCAGCCCATGGCGGCATCATTGTCCTCTAACTCAAAGACGGCATCAGTAGCTGTGCCATTGTCAGAATAGTAATTAAAGCCCGTACCCTTCAAGTCCAAAGCGGTCTTGATATTGCCGGTAATGGTATAGCTGGCCGGGCGGCGCGTATTGTATAGTGATTTGTCCTTGCCATACTTCTGCCAGTTGCTCAGACTGATAGGATATGACTTGGAACCGATATAGTACTTGTAGTAGAAGCTGTCGCTGAAGCGCGTATCGGGGGTATCCTCACGCGGTTCAAAGCACTCTTGCAACAGGTAGAGCGTGGGGCGCCAGACACATGCGTTGGCACGTCCGTAGCGCCATCCTTCAGAAGCAACGCCGAAATCCTGGGCGGCAGAGCCAATTGCCATCTGATAGTACTGGCGGGTGCGTCCACGGTTCCACCATTCGGGGTTGTAGCCGCCTATGTGGTCGACAGCCTCGATGAAGAGGTCCTCCTGGTTGGCCTTGTTGTTTTCCGGCAGCCAATATTTCGTGCTTCCACTCTGGTTGGCATCGCTCTGGTAGAGCTGCTTGGCATCGATGACCTGCTTGGCAGCCTCGTATGCCAACTCGGCACACTGCTTACGCTCTGCACTGCCTTCGGCATAGAGGCGGGTACGCTGCAGGTAAGCTTTTGCCAGCATGGCCAGTGCCGAGTATTTCGTGACGCGGCCACGGTCAGCCTGCGTCTCGGGCAGGTTGTCAGCGGCAAAGCGCAGGTCGCTGATAATCTGGTTATAGAAGTCTTCCTCCGAAGAGCGGGTGGCCTTGTCCTGGGCACCAGACACAGCGACACTGGTTGTATTTAAGGTTACGCCACCCCAGTTCTCTACGATATGCCAATTGCTGAAACCACGCAGGAAATAGGCCTCGGCTTGTTTCTCAGGCGGCAGCAGTGTGGGATTCAACTGTCCGTAATAGATGGCGGTGTTGCAATAGTTGACGGTGGCGTAGAGGGCGTTCCAAACCGTCTTGACCACACCGGTCGATGTGTTCAGGTTCTCCGTGTAATTGGTCAGTTCGGCATGGCTGCCGTTGCGGCCGCCGTTCATCCACAGGTCGGTACCCATCTCCATCAGGTCGATGCCGTCCATCTTGCCGTACAGGTAATAGTTGTTCTCGTAGCATGCCGCCAACAGGCTGTTGAGTCCTGCTTCCGTATTATAGACAATGTCCTGGCCTAACTGCGAATGGTTGGTCTCATCGATAGAGCAGGAGGTGAAGGCTGCGGCGAAACTGCAGCATACAAAGCCTGCGGTCAGGTATTTCTTGATATTTCTTGTAATCATAGTCGTATCAGTTTTCTAAAGTCTGTAGTCTTCCATCTTAAATCAGAACGAAACGTTGAGTCCGAATACCAAGGTCTTGTAGAGCGGGAACTTGTCGGAGGCGTTAGATTCGGGGTCCATGCCCTTCAGCAGGTTGTGCTCCTTGGCAATAATCAGCGGATTGGTGATGGTGCCGTAGACGCGCAGCTTGGTGAGGCTTAGCTTGCGGAGGATGGACTTCGGGAACGTGTAGCCCAAGGTGATGTTCTTGATTTTGAAGAAGCTGCCGTTGACATAGTACATGGACTCCTTCTGTGCCGTGGTCATAGAGTAGCCCTGGATGGGGCGCGGATAGGCATTGGTAGGATTCGAGGGTGTCCAGTAGTCGTAGCAGGCGGGCTGGTTCTTGTTGCTGACGTAGGAGAGCAGCTCGCCGTTAATCACCTGCCCCCAGCGCATGTTCATCATGATGGAGAGGTCGAAGTTGTAGAACGTGAACTGGTTCTGGAAACCGAGGCTCCAGTCGGGAGTCTTAGAACCAAGAATCTGGCGGTCGGTATTGGCATTGATGGTGTAGGTGTTGTTGCGGTTGTAGTACACCTGATTGCCGTCGTCATCCACCTCGCCGGGGATGTAGTAGGCACCGGTCTTGAACTCGCCTGAGGGATTGCCGTCGTCATCCAACAGCTCGTAGGTGTAGTTGGGGTCCCATACTAAGCGGGGGACGTCTACCTTGACGGTACCCACCTGGTTGCCGAAGGCGGCAGCCTGCTCCTCTTCGCCATACTGCCAGATGCCCAGTTTCTTATATCCATAGAAGGTATTGACTGGATTGTCGAGGAAGAGGTTCAGTGCCACAAGTTCATCCACGGCTATATTGTTGCCGAGGTTGATTTCCTTCAGCCGTTCCTTATTGGTGGCAAAGGTAAGTGTGCTGGACCATGTGAAGTTTTTCTTCACAATGTTTCGGGTATTCAGCGTCAGCTCAAAGCCTCGGTTACTGATACGGGCAATATTCGAGTTGCGCACATAGGGTTCCTTGGCGTTGTATAATCCATTGGTGGTAGGCACGGGACGTTCGTAGAGCACGTTTTTGGTATCGGTGGTGTAGTACTCCAACGAACCGTCGATGCGTCCGCCGAGGAAGGCGAAGTCAAGTCCGAAGTTCCAGTTATAGGAGGTCTCCCATGTCAGGTCGGGGCTGGTGACATATTTTGTCAGTTTGTAAGGGATGATGTCTGTGTCGCCCAGTGTGACATGGGTGGCCGACGGCTCCACTAACTGTACGGAGGTGTAGGGACCGATATTGGAGTTACCCGTCACACCATAGCCGATACGCAGCTTCAGGTTGTCGAGCCAGTTCTTGGTCTTCTCCATGAACGGCTCGTCGCTGATGCGCCAGCCTACGCTGACAGCCGGGAAGGCATGCCAGCGGTGGTCCTTGTGCAGTACGGAAGCGCCGTCCCAACGCACGGAGGCTGACAACAGGTAGCGGCCTAAGAAGCTGTAACTGCCACGGAGGATGTACGACAGCTTGGAACTCTCAGAGTAGTCGGTGTCAGTCTTTGGGTTGTAGCCGGCACCGAGGTTATAGTATAGGAACTCGTCGAACTCTATCTGCTCCGATGAGTTGTTGCTGCTCTCGCTGCGACTCTTGCCGTATTCTATGACCCCCGTCAGCGCTATGTCGTGTTGTTTGTTGATGTTGAGGTTATAGCTCAGAATATTCTGCCACATATAGCTCCATCCGTTACCTGTGTTGTAGTTGGCGGAACGCTGGTTGGGCGACTGCGAGCCAGTCAGCTCCATGTAGGTATTCAGACCGTCATAGACACCTGTGCGGGAGTTAGAGATACTGGCATTGAGCAACGATTTGAACGAGAGACCTTTCAGCGGACGTATCTCTATGAAAGGAGCTACGTTGATGTATGTCGTCTTCTGGTTGCGCTTATAGGCGTAGGGGGCATCGTCGGCCAGGATATTCACGTAGTCGGTCATGTCATCAATGGGCTTGAGCTTCAGTGAACCGTCCTCATTGCGTACCTGTCCGAGCGACAACTGATTGAGCGACTTGCTCAAACGACTGTTACGGGCCTCCTTGTTCTGATAGGTCAGCGTGGACTGGAAGCCGACGGACACGATGTCGTTAATCTTGTAAGTAGTACCTGCGCGGAAGGTCAGCTTGTCGAACTTGTCGTTCTCGTACAAGCCTTTCTCCTGCTGATAACCGGCACTCATGTACGACTGCATGTGCTCCGAGCCGCCACGGACCGAGATGTTGTAGTTCTGCTGGACACCGGTATGCAGGATTTCGTCGCGCCAGTTAATCCACTGGTTGTTTTTGTAGGCTTCCAAAGCACCGTCGGAGAGTCCTGCCGAGCTGAACAGCTCTTCGATGCTGTCAGGTTCCTTGTCATAACGGGCACGGTAGCCTTCGGTGATGAAGTTCAGCCAGTCCTGTCCCTGTAAAGTCTCAGGATAGGAAGGGAAGGCGTTGATACCGATGTAGGCGTTGAAGTCGACCTGTGTCTTGCCGACCTGTCCCTGGCGGGTGGTGACGATGACGACACCGTTGGCACCCTCGGCACCGTAGACAGCCGTCGAGGCGGCATCTTTCAGGACTTCAATGTTCTCGATGTCGTTGGGGTTCAGATTGTCAATGTCGCCCGGTACGCCGTCAATGATAAACAACGGAGCACAGTTGGATGTCAGCGAACGGTTACCACGCAGCAGCAACTGCGGTGCGGAACCGGCCTGGCCTGACTCGCGGACGATGTCGAGACCGGCAATCTTGCCCGACAGACCTTCCATGGCATTCATGACAGGCGCTTTCTTGATGTCCTCGGAACCGACTTGCGAGATGGCTCCCAGCATGTCGCGCTTGCGGACAGTGCCGTAGCCGATGACCAGCACGTCGTCCAGTCCTACGGCGTCAGGCTCCATCTTGACCTCCAGCTGCGGGCTGTCAGCACTGACGGTCTTCTTGCGGTAGCCAATGTATTCAAACGTGATTCTCTGCTTACCGGCGGGTACGGTCAGGACGAAATTTCCGTCGAGGTCAGTAATGGCACCTGCCAGTTGATTGCCGTCAGCCACCTTGACGGTGACACCAATCATAGGTTCTCCAAACTCGTCCACCACGTGACCTTTTACCGTCTTGGACTGAGCTACAGCGGCAAGTTCGTTGGTCGTCGTGCTGCCTTCAGCCATGGCCGTAGCCGGTGTGAGCATCAGCGTTAGCAGTCCGACAACAGGAAAAGCTGTCAGCAAACAGCGGTTTGCAATGGTCTTGGTTAGTTTTTTCATGCGTCGTAAAATTAGTAATAGTTTATTTTTCAGACGCATGAAAGCCGAATTTGTCATCATTAACCGGCACATTACCTGCGCAAGCTGACGATGCGCGTGCCGTCGGGCTGTTGCTCAATGCTGATGCGCACGGCATCGTCGGGCAGAATGTCCTCAATAAGTTCGGGCCACTCAATGAAACAGAGGGCTCCGCTGTAGAAGTAGTCTTCGTAACCCATGTCATAGACCTCTTCGATGCGGCGGATGCGATAGAAGTCGAAGTGGTAGATGGGATTCCCATCACCCGTCATCTGATATTCGTTAACGATGGCGAAGGTGGGGCTGGTGATGACATCTTCTACGCCCAACTCCTCGCAGACGGCTTTGATGAAAGTGGTTTTCCCGGCTCCCATCTGGCCATAGAATGCAAAGACACGGGCTTTGCCCATGTCGGCAATGAAGGTGCGGGCGGCGTCGCGGATGGCGGCAGGAGTATTGATGATGATTTTCATGTTCTTATCGGTTAGACTTTTTACTCTTCAGGCTGATGATGGGGATAATCATCTCCTCCATTGAGATGCCTCCGTGCTGGAACGTGTTACGGTAGTAGGAGACGTAGTAGTTGTAGTTGTTAGGATAGGCAAAGAAGTCGTCGCCAGTGGCAAAGACGTAGCTCGTCGACAGGTTGGGAGCCGGCAGCTGTGCCTTGGCAGGGTCCTTGATGACGAAGAGTTCCTTGGAGTCATAGGCCAGGTTCTTACCCAGCTTATAGCGCAGGTTGGTATTGGTGTTGCGGTCGCCGATGATTTTGACGGGGTTGGTGGCGCGAATACTGCCGTGGTCGGTGGTGATGATGATACGGTAGTCGGTCTGTGCCAGCTGTCGGAAGAGGTCGGCGATGACGGAATGGCGGAACCACGACAGCGTGATGCTGCGGTAGGCTGATTCGTTGTTGGCCAGTTCGCGCACCATCTTCGACTCCGTACGGGCATGGGAGAGCATGTCGATGAAGTTGAACACGACGACATTCAGGTCGTAGCGGCTGAGGCTGTTCAGTTGTCCTACCAGGCGCTCGGCTTCTTGGGAGGTGTTGATTTTATGGTAGCTGAACGTGTTCTTGCGGCGGTAGCGCTCCAGCTGTGTCTGGATGAGCGGCCCCTCGTTGAGGTTCTTCCCCTCTTCTTCGTCCTCGTCGACCCACAGGTCGGGGAACATCTTGGCTATCTGGACAGGCATGAGGCCGGAGAAAATGGCGTTGCGGGCATATTGCGTGGCGGTTGGCAAGATGCTGCAATACACGTCGTCGTCAATCTCGAACTGGTCGGAGAGCTCGCCTTCCAGCACTTTCCACTGGTCGTAGCGGAAATTGTCGAGTACCACGAAAAACACCTTCTCGCCCTCGTTGAGCAGGGGGAACACCTTGGTCTTGAAGACGGCAGGGGAGAGCAGGGGGGCACTGGTCTTCCCCCCAGCGGGAGATGAGAGGGGGACCACCCAGTCAAGGTAATTCTGCTTGATGAACTTTGCAAAGCCGTTGTTGGCTTCTTGTTTCTGCATCTGCAGCATGTCGGTCATCTGCGAGTCGGTGGCGCTCAGCTCCAGCTCCCAGCGTACCAGCTTCTTATAGATGTCGGTCCAGTCATGCCATGTGCGGCAGTCCATAATCTGCATGGATAACTGCTGGAACTGCTGCTGATAGCTGCTCTGTACGGTCTCAGTGACGATTTCGCGACGGTGGATGTTCTTCTTCAACGTCAGCAGAATCTGGTTGGGATTGACGGGCTTGATGAGATAGTCGGCAATCTGTTGGCCAATAGCCTGGTTCATGATGTCCTCCTCCTCGCTCTTGGTGACCATGACGACAGGTACCTGCGGCGTAATCTCCTTGATGCGCTGCAGCGTCTCCAGGCCACTGAGACCGGGCATCATCTCGTCAAGCAGCACCAGGTCGAAGGTGCGGTTGCGGCATGCCTCGATGGCATCGGTGCCATTGGTCACCGTCACCACCTCGTAGCCTTTCTTCTCTAAGAACAATAAGTGGGCGCGGAGCAGTTCCATTTCGTCGTCAGCCCATAGCAATAGTCCGTTTGTCATGTTTTTTTCGATGTTTCGATATTCCGAGGTTCCGATATTTCGATGTTTCGATATTCCGATATTTCGAGGTTTCGAGGTTCCGAGGTTCCGAGGTTTCGAGGTTTCGAGGTCCGGCATCATTGGAAGAAGTCGTCGTCGAAGTCCATGTTGCCGCCTTGCTGCGGGGCCGGGCTGTCGAAGAACAGGTCGTCATCGTTGTTCGATGATGGCTGCTGCTGGGTGCCGTTGCCGTCGTCATCACCCTCGTCGCCCTCGTCTTCATCCTCCACGTCAGAGTCCTCAGACTGCCGGATGATGGTCTCCGGCTCGTCAAGGAGCGGAATAGGCGATATAGGCAGGGGTGCCAGCTCTTTTTCGAAGAATACCTCATAGTCCTTATAGCTGAAGGCGGTACCCAGCAGCCGCAGGTTAGGCTCGCTGACAATCAGGCTTCGGCAACCGTGCAACAGGGCGGACATGTGGCTGTCGGCATAGAGCTGTCGGGCATACTGCCGGGCCTCGTCGTAGCTGAGGAAACCACTGACGAGCATGCGGGCCAGTCCGTGGGCGTCCTCGTCGATGTTAATCTCGAAGTTGCGGACAAGGTAGTTGGAGAAGTTGTACTTGGCCATCTCATAGAGCAGCTGGTTCTGGTCCAGCGAGTCAGGCTGGTAGGCCAGCAGGAATATGTAGCTGACGTCGCGGGCGTTGCTGAGCGTATCGACACGGGTGGAGTCTTGCCCCATCTCACTGCTGCGTAGCGACCAGATGTCGCCGATGTCGAACTTGCCGCCATGCAGGCGACGACCCTGCTGGACGCCGCGCAGTATCATGCCGGCCAACTCGCTGACTTCACTTTGCGGGTATTTTTCTACGACCTGCTTCATACGCTCGGTACATGCACCGGGGTCGCCTTCGTTCAGCAGGCTTAAGCCTTCTATAAAAAGGAATTTCGGTCGGTGCTGTCCTAACGGGAAGCGGCTTTCGGAAATCTGCGTGTTGCCTTTCACCTCTTGGTGGCGGTCTGCCTTGAACGCCTCGTAGGTGGCAGCATACAGGGAGTCTTCGATGTGTACGCCAAAGCGCTGGTTCTCGGCAAAGTTCGGGTCGGAGAGCAGAATAGTCCAGTCGCTCTCTGGATAGTCCTGCTGGAGCGTGGCCAGACAGCGGTCGGCCTCCGCCGGTTCTCCACGCCGTGAGAAGAGCAGCCACAGGTGATACCACGCCTCGTCGTTATGCTCGTAGTCGGGGAACTGGGTGGTGAGGCGGGTGAGTGCCTTTTCTGAAAGGCGCAAATTGTCGAACTTGTCCTTGAAGATGATGCCGGAATGGAACAGACCGTCCTTGATAAGGTTGTTGCTCTCGGCCACCTGCTCCTCGGTGAACGGTATCTGGGCCAGGTAGTATTCCCGCTTGTGCGGGTCGAGGGCGGCACTATCAGGTGTCTCGGCGGCGATGCTGTCAGTGCCCTCCGAAGTTTCCGTACTTTCTAAAGCCTCCGGATTATCTGGATTGTCGGGATTGTCCGGGTCTTCCGCGCCTTCCGGGTTGAGGTTGACCACGGTACGATTGACGCGGCGCCAGTCATCCTGATTCTCGCGCTTTCCCCACAGCCGCTGGAACGACTGCTTGCCCTGGCTGACAGCTTGTGGGTTATAGAAATACCAAAGGCCATTGGAAGATGCCGTGGGCATAGTCGGCGTGGTCGGTGCCGACATGTTGTTGGTGCCCTTGGCCGACTCCTGTTGTAGCACTTTCTCGGCTTCAGCTTCCTCCTGGGCGCGGCGCTCCTCCTTCTCTTTCTTGATAAGTTCCTCTATCAGCTTGTCAATAACCTTGTTGCGCTCTTCCTCCGGCATCTTGGCCAACCGTTGCAGTGAGTCCTGCAACTCTACGGCGTTGGTGTATGGCACCAGCTCGTCAAGCAGCTTGGAGCGCTCAGAAAGCTGGCGATAGTCTTTGCGGTCCTTGTCGAGCAGTCCGATAGCTTCGCCGTAGCAGCGCTGGGCATCACCAAACTTCTCCTTATCCCAGTATACATTGCCCAGCGTCAGCAGCAGGACACCTTTCTCTATGCCGCTGCGTGTAGCTTTCTTCACGCCTTCTTCATAAGCCTCGATAGCCTTGAGCGTGTCGCGTTGCGTCATGTAGATGTTGCCAATGGCATAATATATCTGGTCAAGGAAATCTTTGTTGTTATCGGAACGGGCCATGCGGCGCAGACGGCTAATCTTACGCTTGTAGTCGCCGGCAGGCATCACCTCTGTCTGGGCGATGCGGGCATTGAACTCCAATTCGTAGGGCGGATTGAGGCTTATTACACGTTTAAACGCCTTGTAGGCTTCCGCTTTGTGGCCTGTCAACGACTGTATCTGCCCCATGAGGAACCACTCGCGAGCTTTTTGCTTGCGGCGCTTCTCGTGCTTGATAGCCTTGCGCAGGTAGGGTATGGCTTCTTCGTAGCGTTGGCTGCGTACATAGTAGTCGGCGTAGGTGTAGTCCCATTCGTTGGCGGCGCGGAAGTGCATGCTGTCGCGGCGTTGCTTGACGATGAGGTCTTCGGCATCGTAGAGCCAGTCAAGCTCGACATAGCTCTTGGCTTGCCAGGCACGGGCACGGCCATAGATGGCGGGCTGATTCTGGTAGAGGCGTGAGACGTAGGAGAATGTGGCAGCAGCCTCCTCGAACTTGCCTTGCTGGAATTGCGACTTGCCCAACAGGAACCAGGCATGCCACAGGAATGGGTTGTACTCGCGGCGGCTTAGCCATTCTATGTCTTTCTGAGTCTTGCGGCGGCTCTTGTTCCATTCGGGGCGCACCTTGATGCTGTGTTGCTTGATGGTCTTCTCAGCCTTTTCTATGGCACGGTCGAAATTGGCTTTCCCCAGCTCGCGGCTCGTCTTGTTGCCGACCATGTACAGGGGAATCACCTCTGTGCAGTTGTCCTTGTTGCCTTTCTCCTTTTCCACCGTGCCGTCGATGAATGCCTGAGAGCCGTTGTAGTAGGTGTTGTAACGAGCCGTAAACGACTGCCAGAAACGGCTTTGCGGCGTGTTCTTCTTCGTGGAACAGGCGGTGGCTAAAAGTAAAAAGGTAAAAAGGTAAAGAAATAAAACAGGGAGATGCCCATGCCCGCATTTCTCTTCCTTCTTTCCTCTTCCTTCTTCCTTCAGCTCTGCCAGCTTGCACTCCAAGCGGCTGCCGCATGAGGCACATTCGCCTTCGCCCTTAACGATAGGTTCGTCCTTGCCGCCAAGTGAGAAGATGGCGGCTATGATGCCGAGTGCGACAAGCGATATGATGACTATCAGTAGGAAATTCATCGTTACTTATTTTATTGAACGGTAGCAGATTTTTAACTTTCCCCTATTCACTTTCCTCTGCTATGTGGAATCCGCATTGTCTGAGGTCGTCCCAGAAGTGTGGGTATGACTTGCTGACGACCTGCGGGTTGTTGATGCGCAGGCCGGGAAAGCGTAGCGCAGCAGGGGCGAAGGACAGTGCCATCCGGTGGTCTTCGTAGGTGTCGATGCCTGCCTCAAGACATGGCTCGCAGCGCTCGCCGTCCCATGTCAGTTCGCTTCCGTTGGCATCGTGGATGACATAGCCCAGCTTGCGCATCTCCGTTTTCAGGGCCTCTATGCGGTCGGTCTCTTTGATGCGGAGGGTGGAGAGTCCATTGAAGTGGAAGGGAATGTCTAACAGCGCACAGCATACGACGAATGTCTGTGTGAGGTCCGGGGCGTTGGTGAAATCGTATTCCAACCGTGGAACGCAACGGTCGGAGTGGTGCAACGCGACGGTTGTCGGACCCCCCGCAACCTTATCGGCAAACGTAGTCTTCACGCCCAGCAGGCTGAAGATGTAGCGCAGGGAAGAATCGCCTTGTTTCGACCCGTCCATCAGACCTTCCAACCGGATTTCGTCCAAGTTGCCGCCTGCCGATAGTGCCATCATTTCGTACCAATAGCTGGCTGCGCTCCAGTCGTTCTCAATGAGATAGGGGCGTGAACGGTAGGGGGTGTGGTTGACGCGGATGGTGTCGTAGTCACTCCATTCGGCGTCAGCACCAAATTCGCGCATGGTCCACAGCGTCAGGTCAATGTAGGGGCGGGAGATAATATTACCCGTCAGTCGCAGCGTCAGACCGTCGCGGAGTACGGGGCCGATGAGCAACAGGGCGGAGATGAACTGCGAACTGATGTTGCCGGGGACGTCCAACTCGCCACCGACCATCGTGGTGCCGTTGATGAGTAGTGGCGGAAAGCCCTCTTCGCCGGCGTAGGTGATGGATGCTCCGAGTCGGCGTAGCGCATCAACCAGCACATGGATGGGGCGGTGCCTCATGCGTTCCGTTCCCGTCAGCAGGTGCTCCTCACCGTCACATGTAGCCAGATAGGCCGTCATAAAGCGCATGGCGGTGCCGGCAGCCTTGATGTCGATGTCGTGGGGACGGTGTCGCAGGGCATGGACGATGACCTCCGTGTCGTCGCAGTCGGACAGGTTGCGAGGCAGTGCCGCCTCTCTGCTTCCAGTGGAAAGCGGCTGGATGCCTGCTTCGGCGAGGGCATGGATTATCAATGCTCGATTGGAAATACTCTTCGAAGCGGGCAGCTTGATAGCTTGGGAAAGGCAGCTTGGTGCCGTTATATCGTAATACATCCGATGTGCAAATATTATAGAATTATGTATATATACAACTCACAAAAGTACGAAATATTTGATGAATGACCAAGGAAATAACATTAATTATAAAACTTTTTTGCAAAAAACAAGGGGAAAATTTGCACGTTTCGAAAAAACATTGTACCTTTGCAGCGCTTTTCAAGAGGGAAAGCGTTGTAATGTTCGGGATTTAGCGCAGTTGGTAGCGCACACGTCTGGGGGGCGCGAGGTCGCTGGTTCGAGTCCAGTAATCCCGACTAAAAGAAAATCCAAACCGCTGATTATCAGCAGTTTGGATTTCTTTTATACTCTAAATTGGCGTGTTTTTGGCGTGCTAGTTATTGTTTTGGCGTTCCTTGACTCCTGATTTTGCAGTTTGCAATCTCAGAGTTTGCAGATAGAGGCTTTAGTATTTGGGGATTCTATATTCTCTGAGATTGAGCCAGACC
>JAFUDJ010000009.1 GCA_017459445.1 Prevotella sp.
CGTTGACGAACTGCAGGCCGCCGTTCTCCTTGATATCCCAATCGTCGTCCACAGGACCAACGTTCACAATGATATCAGCGAACTTACCGCGACCACCAGACTGCTTCTTGTAGACCTCACGGTAGCCGTTAACGGTCTTGGTGATGGCCTCCTTATAGTTCACCTGAGGCTTACCTTGGTTACACTCTACCTTGAACTCACGCTTCAGACGGTCGATAATGATGTCGAGGTGGAGCTCACCCATACCCGAGATGATGGTCTGGCCACTCTGCTCGTCGGTACGGACGGTGAACGTCGGGTCTTCCTCGGCCAGCTTGGCAAGACCGTTGTCCAGCTTGGCCACGTCAGCCTGAGACTTCGGCTCAACGGCAATAGAAATCACGGTGTCGGGGAAGGTCATCGACTCCAGTACGATGGGCTTCTCCTCGTCGCAGAGGGTATCGCCCGTGCGGATGTCCTTGAAGCCTACGCCTGCACCGATGTCACCGGCGTCGATAGACTCCATGGGGATTTCCTTGTTGGAGTTCATCTGGAACAGACGGCTGATACGCTCCTTCTTGCCCGAACGGGGGTTGAAGACGTACGAACCGGCCTTGACGCTACCCGAGTAGACGCGGAAGAACACCAGGCGACCCATGTAGGGGTCAGTGGCAATCTTGAATGCCAAAGCGGCAGTGGGATCGTCCTCACTGGGCTTGCGGCCCTCTTCCTCCTCGGTGTTGGGGTTGGTACCCATCACCATCTCCACGTCAACAGGAGCGGGCAGGAAGGCGCAGACATAGTCAAGCAGGGGCTGTACGCCCTTGTTCTTATAAGAAGAACCGCAAATCATCGGGGTGCAAGCCATCGAGATGGTACCCTTGCGGATAGCGGCGATAATCTCCTCCTCCGTGATGGAGTTGGGGTCGTCGAAATACTTCTCCATCAGGGCCTCGTCATACTCAGCAGCAGCTTCAAGCAGCTTGTTGCGCCACTCGTCGCACTCGTCCTGCAGGTCGGCGGGGATGTCCTCAATGTCGTACTCAGCGCCCATGGTCTCGTCGTGCCAGAGAATAGCCTTCATCTTGATGAGGTCTACCACACCCTTGAAGTTCTCTTCAGCACCGATGGGCACCTGGATGACTACAGGGTTGGCACCAAGGATGTCCTTCATCTGCTGAACGGTCTCAAAGAAGTCAGCACCCGAGCGGTCCATCTTGTTCACGTAACCGATACGAGGCACATTGTACTTGTCGGCCTGGCGCCACACAGTCTCTGACTGGGGCTGCACACCGTCGGCAGCACTATAGGTAGCTACGGCACCGTCGAGCACACGCAGTGAGCGCTCCACCTCAGCGGTGAAGTCGACGTGTCCCGGAGTGTCAATCAGGTTAATCTTAAACTGCTTACCATTATAGTTCCAGTTACAGGTGGTAGCAGCCGACGTGATAGTGATACCACGCTCCTGCTCCTGGGCCATCCAGTCCATGGTAGCAGCACCGTCGTGCACCTCACCAATCTTATGCGTCTTACCCGTGTAGAACAGGATACGCTCCGACGTGGTGGTCTTACCAGCGTCGATGTGAGCCATAATACCTATGTTGCGGGTCAAATGTAAATCGCGGTTTGCCATTTCTATTTATCCTTTTTCTTTTTTACCTTTTTACCTTTTAGAAACGGAAGTGAGCGAATGCACGGTTAGCCTCGGCCATGCGGTGCATATCCTCCTTGCGCTTGAAGGCGCCACCCTGACTGTTGAAAGCGTCCATAATCTCGGCAGCCAGCTTGTCAGCCATTGACTTACCACTGCGCTTACGGGCAAACGAAATCATGTTCTTCATCGAGATGCTCTCCTTGCGGTCGGGGCGAATCTCGGTAGGAACCTGGAACGTAGCACCACCGATACGGCGGCTCTTCACCTCTACCTGCGGAGTGATGTTGTCGAGGGCCTGCTTCCAGATTTCCAGGGCAGACTTTTCCTCGTCCTTCATCTTGGCCTTCACGGTCTCAAGGGCATTGTAGAAAATCTCGTACGAGATGGACTTCTTGCCATCGTACATCAGGTGGTTCACAAACTTCGACACTTTCTTGTCGTTGAAGACTGGGTCTGGAAGAATGACTCTCTTCTTAGGTTTTGCTTTTCTCATTTTTCGTTTTTTGAATTAAATGTCTGCTTGGGGCTGTTCTTTCTTGTTCTTCAACGCTCTCACACGAGCATTTACTCAACCTGTCGTTAACAATATCTCCAGCAAAACGGATTTTTCTTTTCTGAGTTTTTGAGTTTTGAAGTTTTTGAGTATCTGAGTTCTTTTTCTCCTGAGTCTTTGGTTTTGAGTGCCGCTCTTCTCCGAGCCAACTCAGAAACTCAAAAACTCACAAACTCACGGACTCGGCCTTACTTCTTAGCCTTAGGACGCTTGGCACCGTACTTCGAGCGGCGCTGAGTGCGGCTGGCAACGCCAGCGGTATCCAGCGTACCACGGACGATGTGATAACGTACACCGGGGAGGTCCTTCACACGACCGCCACGAACCAGCACGATGCTGTGCTCCTGCAAGTTGTGTCCCTCGCCGGGGATGTAACTGTTGACTTCCTTCTGGTTGGTCAAACGAACACGGGCTACCTTACGCATAGCCGAATTAGGCTTCTTCGGGGTCGTTGTGTAGACACGAACACAGACGCCACGGCGCTGAGGACATGAGTCCAGCGCGGGCGACTTGCTCTTGTCAACGAGCACCTTCCTGCCTTTTCTTACCAATTGTGAAATTGTAGGCATAATACTTTGTTTTTAATTTTGTTTATATATTATTTTGTTCAAATTCAACCAGTTACACCTCATGCTCCCTCGCAAAAAGGCGTTTCGGGCTGCAAAGGTACGAACTTTTTGTCTAAACACCTAATATATAGCTTCTAAAAAATCTTCTGCTTAATGCTTTTTAACACTAAATAATCATTTTAATAATTATTAATAGAGGTTTGTTAGGGAAACTTGCCCAGAATATTGCTAACTTTGCACACGGAACATTCGCCCTGCATGGACCGACGGCGTTAATTTTTCTCTTAACATTAGAGTTGTTTGCGCGTATTATCTGACAGAATGACCAACGAAATGTTTGAACATATCGCCCGAGAGTTGCGTCCCCGTTTGCTAAGCGTGGGGCGCCAGTTCTTCGGCAACGACAATATGGCGGAAGACATTGCGCAGGAAGCGCTGATGCGCCTTTGGCTGGTACGCACGAAGATAGACCTTCAGGCAGGCATACAGCCGCTGGCTCTGCGCCTGGCCAAAAACCTTTGTGTCAGCGAGTGGCGCAGGCGTCAGGTGCGTCAGACGGCAATACCGTCGCAGCAGGAAACGACCCAGCCGGAGACGGTCACACGCCGAATGGAAGCCGAAGAGGATGTCCGACGCCTGTGGGTCGCCGTTTCGCGGCTGATGCCAGCAGAGCAGCGCCTGTTCCGTATGCGGTATGAACTGGAGATGGACTTGGCGCAGATAACCGCCGTGACGGGTCTTGGCCCCCGCTCCGTCAGTGCCATGCTAAGTGCTGCCAAGCGAAAAATATTAGAAATGCTAAATGAGAAAGGAAGCCGATGATGAAGAATGAACTGATTGATAAACTGCTGAACGGGCAGGCCACTCCCGAGGAGGAGCATTTGATAGCCCGGATGCTGCGCCGGGAAGAAGACGTAGAGGCGTGGCTGGCGGAAGACGAGACGGCCACCTATAACCTTATTATATATAGGCGACGGGCCAGACGGCGTATGGCGTACTGGGCGGCGGCTGCCGTCGTCGTCGCAGTGCTGGCCGCCGGGGCCGTTTTGCTTTGGCCTCGCGGCGAAAGCCCTGTCGTCCGCGAGGCCGTCGTGGCACAGAATACGGCAACGGTTCCCGCCGCAGCCTGTCATCCCGTTGTCGCCACGGCGCCAGTTCCCGTACGCGCCCAGCATGTCGCCTCAAAACCAGTGAAGGCCAGGGGCGCCCGTCCTGCTGCCACTGCTGCGGACAGTCTGCAATACTACATCGCACGGCTGGAGCACGAGCTGGAGCAAGTGACGGACAGCAACTATACGGCCAAGGCCGAACAGATTATCCGCGCCGATGCCCGCTTGCAACGGCTGGTGCAGCGCATCATGATAGGCGAGATACAGCGGAGCGACATGCCCGTGGAGGCTATGAACAGAGACGAAACGATGGAGGACATGCCATGAAGAAAGTATTGACACTCACACTCATCCTGCTGGCGACGATAGCGTCACAGGCCCAGACAGCCGGCTCGTATGGTGAGCTGCGGGCCAAGGTGCTGCATGTCAAAGAGAGGTATGCCGGTCAGGATACCGGCAGCGACCAGGCTGCCGCCGTCGTGCTGCACAAGTTGTGCAAGGACTACCAGCACCGCCTGACACTCAGCCAGTGCCGCGAGTTGGCGGGCTATATCCAGTCCATGCGGCAACAGACCGTCTCCGACCGCCAGAGACAACTGTTGGCTGAAGCCTGCCGGCTGCTACGTCAGAAAAGCGACACGTTAGACTTCCAGCAGCGCATACTGGACTACTACCGGAAGGTGCCGCAGGAAATAATCTACGTCCAGACCGACAAGCCCTACTATGTGGCGGGCGACACGGTATGGTTCCGGGCCCACTTGGTGGATGCCGTCACGCATACCCCTATCAGTCGCTCACGCTATGTCTACGTGGAGCTGCTGGACAACACTTCCGACAGCCTGGTGCAGCGCGTCATCGTCAAGTGCGACTCTGCCGGTGTCTTCGCCAATGCCCTGCTGCTGCCCAAGAGCCTGCACGGCGGCAGCTACACGCTGGCAGCCTACACTCAGTGGATGCGCAACTTCCCGGTCAGTCGGTTCTTCTACAAAATGCTGACGGTTGTCGGCAGTGCCCCCCAAGGAGACAGCCAGCTTCCCCCAAGGAGGCAACCCTTCCCCTCCAAGGACACGCCCCTTTCCCCCCAAGGAAACCGCATGCTGCAAATAGCGCAGCGCAAAGGGCAGTTGCTGATACAATTCAATGAGGGCGGCGGCGAGCCGCTGTCCTGTGTGCTCTATGGCAGTGGCAACCTCATCGTTACCGACTACACACAGGGGAAGGTGCTCTACATCGACAGCCAGTCGCTGCGTCCCGGCAGCATCAGCATAGCCATGGTAAACCGTGAAACGGGCGGCGTCATAGCCGAAAGTCAGGCGCTCATCGAGGCTGGCAGCGCGCAAGTCACTATCTGCGGACAGGCTCGGAGCAACAACGAACCCATGGAACTGACCATTGACATGGCTGATGCCGACGGCACACCCCTGCGAGGCAGCTTCTCACTCTCAGTCACCGACTACGACGTCGTGAAGCCCGACACCGTCCAGCCTGCCATAGACCGCTATCTCGCACAGCAACAAGGGGACTATCTGCTCGCCGACATGCTCAGCAGCAACTATCCCCACATCGACTACAACTTCCAGACCTCGCAGACCATCTCGGGCCAAATCCAAGGCACCATCTTCAAGAATGTCAAGCATCCGAAGCTGATGCTGGTACGCCCCGACACGGGATTGCGCGAGACCTTTGAGCTGGGCGACAGCAGCCGCTTCACCATCAACGGCCTCGACTTTGCCGACGGCACCACCTATCTATTAGAGGGATTGCGCCGGACAGGCAGCAACAGACTCGTGAAGCTGACCGTCACCCCGCCATCCTACCCCACCCTGCACCCAACAGCCGTCACCCAATATCCATCATCCGCCGTCCCGCCCTCCGAATTCCTCGCACAAGCCCAGAAGCAAGTCATGTACGGCAGCGACGATTATATCCAACTGCCCGAGGTCATCAAGGAGAAAAAACGCAGGCACAAACCTATGAACCGCATGAATATAGAGCCATTCCGTGGACTCTACGATGACAGCCCTCTATTGAACAATTATCCGACCATTGAGACAATGCTTAGCTCGCTGGGGCTGAAAATCAGCCGTGACGACGGGGGCTATCAACTCCATCCCGTGTCGAATGCGAAGATAGGTCCTTTGATTTACATCGACGACTTTGAAAGCAATGTCGAAGAATTGCTGATGTTGCAGCCTTCCAACCTGATGTCGGTGGAATACTTGAAGCACGGATACCCCCAGCTGCTCACCTACCGGTGGGATGCCCCAACGCAGGGTGTGTTATTGGTAACCCATAAGCCAGGCCACCGTTTCAGCAGAGGAAAACCGCTCTCCATGGCAACCATCACGCATCAAGGCTGGAAACCTGCCGTCGAGTTCTATTCTCCGCAATATCCCGACAAGTCCAGCAAGACGCGCCCCGACCAGCGCACCACGCTCTACTGGGAGCCCAAGCTGACGACGGATGCCGGCGGCCACGCCACCGTCCGCTTCTATGCCTCCGACGTGTCCAAGCGCTACCTCGTCACGCTGGAGGGTGTCAGCGACGACGGAATTATTATCCGGAAACAGACAATCATTGAATAATATTGATTATCTTTGCACCGATGAAGCGCCTTTTATACCTTATTATATATATAGGAGCACTGCTGCCCGTTGTCGCACAGGATGTGCCGCAGGAGCGCATCTACCTGCAGACCGACAAGCCGTACTACGCAGCGGGCGACACGGTGTGGTTCCGGGCCCATCTGTTGGATGCAGCGACCAATGTGCCTGTCAACCGCTCACGGTTCGTCTATATCGAGTTGCACGACCAACAGGCCGATACACTGATGCAACGACTAATGATACGCAGCGACGAGGACGGCGTGTTTGCTAATGCCCTGCTGTTGCCCAAGAACCTGCGAGGCGGCGTCTATACGCTGGTAGCCTACACCCAGTGGATGCGCAACTTCGGTGCGGCGCGTTTCTGCTACCATCCTCTGACCGTGGCAGGTGGACAGCGGGTACGTGGGCACCGCATACCGGACAGGCTGTTGTCGCAAAATGCTGCCAAGGTGAGCATCAGCGGAGATGCAGCCACCGAGAGGGCGCCCATGACGCTGGGCATAGATATCCGCAACGAGAACGGGCAACCGCTTACCGGCATCTATGCACTCTCTGTGACTGACTACGACGTGGTGCGCCCCGACAGTCTGTTTGGCGACATCCGCCAGAGCCTGTTACGCCAGCAACTCAGCCATCATACGGACACCCTCCGCAATATCACCTTCCCCATTCAGACAGCGCAGCTGATAACAGGTCGCGTGAAGGGCAGCCTTGGCCAGCGCATCAAGAATCCGCACTTGCTGGTGATTAACGGTCGGACGGGAAGAAGATGGGAGTTTGAACTGGGCGACAGCACGCGCTTTGCCGTGGCCGTTGATAACCCCAACGGCACTACCTTCCAGCTGGAGGGTACGCGTCGCAGCGGAAAGACGACTCTCGTAGAGGTACAGATAGACTCACTGACCTTCCCCAAGGTGACGCTGCCCCACTACCAGCTGACGCAGGAAGCCGCTGACCTCAGCGCCTTCGTCACCCAGTCGCAGACGCAGCAGATGTACACGCGGGCTGGATACATCGAACTGCCTGAAGTAGAAAAAGTAGGCCGGAAACAGAAGCCGCAGAAGCAGAACTTTCTGAACATGGAGGCACCACGAGGCATCAAGGCTGGCGACCCATGGATAGAAAGGGCAGCTCGCATGAGTGCTTTGCTCCATCGCTTTGGCATCTATCCCTTTTTTGATGCTGCGGGACGTGAACACATCAACTCAACAGCCTCTCCACAATACGTAGGCAAAATTTACGTTGACAACATGGAGTACAACATCGAAGACGAAGAGGACGGCGACGTGCTGAATATCCCTCCCCAAAACGTCCGGTCCATAGAATATTTCCCTACTAACCATGCCGCCAATAGCATGTTCGGCGTCCGCCCTCTCCAGAATGGTACGGTGCCCGGCGTACTATTCATCTTTCTGAAGGATGGCTCCGACGTTGTCCACTCAAAGGCAGCCCGCCCACTCTCCATGGCTACCGTTCAGCAGTTAGGCTACGAACAGCCTGTGGACTTCTACTCGCCGCAGTATACCGATAAGGAAACTACGCGCCCCGACCACCGCACCACGCTCTACTGGGAGCCCAGGCTGACGACGGACGCCGGCGGCCACGCCACCGTCCGCTTCTATGCCTCCGACATTTCCAAGCGATACCTCGTCACGCTGGAGGGTGTCAGCGACGACGGAACGGTCGTCCACCACTGGCAAATCATAGAATAGACGCCCTGCCCGGAGGCTGACAAGAGGTAAAAACAAGGATGAATATTTGGTGTTTTGCTCACTTCTTAGTACCTTTGCGAGCGCGAAAGGCAATAAGCACCAACCACACAGATGACCCTTGACGAGTATATAGAGCAGCACACGACACCAGAGCCCGACTATCTCTACCGGCTTTGGCGCGCCACCAACATTCACATGCTTCACGGACGGATGGCTTCCGGCCATCTGCAAGGCCGCCTGTTGAAAATGCTGGTCACGATGATACGGCCAAAGAACATCCTGGAAGTCGGAACCTTCAGCGGCTATTCAGCCCTGTGCATGGCAGAGGGACTGGACGACGACGGACTGGTTTACACCTTTGAAGTCAACGACGAACAGGAGGATTTCACCCGTCCCTGGATAGAAAACTCTCCTGTTGCCGACAAAGTCCGGTTCATCATCGGCGATGCCATCACCGAAGCCCCCCGTCTTGGCATTACATTCGACCTGGCATTTATCGACGGCGACAAGCGTACCTACCGCGAAACCTACGAGATGGTGCTCTCCCTGCTGCGGAAGGGAGGCTATATCCTTGCCGACAATACGCTATGGGACGGTCATGTCGTAGACCAGTCGTACAACCGCGACCCGCAGACCCATGGCATTGAGACTTTCAATGACTACGTGCTCCATGACGACCGAGTAGAGCAAGTCATTCTTCCACTGCGCGACGGGTTGACGCTTATCCGTAAAATCTAATATTTTGAGCCTCGTTGTGAGCAAAAAGCAACAAAATGCGCATATTTCTGCATATTTTTCTTGCAAAATGTTGTCAGTTCCAATAATAATGTGTACTTTTGCTTACCATTTGTAAACAATAACACGATTTGCATGGATAAAATAGACAATCTCGACAAGCGGATTCTGAGTATCCTGTCGCAAAATGCACGTATTCCGTTCAAGGATGTTGCTGCGGAATGCGGTGTCAGCCGTGCTGCTATCCACCAGCGCGTTCAGCATCTCATAGAGAACGGCGTCATCGTCGGCAGTGGCTTCGATGTCAACCCCAAGAGTTTAGGCTACTCCACCTGTACATACGTCGGCATCACGCTGGAGCGTGGCTCCATGTACAAGGACGTCGTGGAGCGCCTGCGTCATATCCCGGAAGTAGTAGAGTGCCATTTCACGACAGGGCCCTATACCATGCTGGTGAAGCTCTATGCCCGTGAGAATGAGCAGTTGATGCAGCTGCTGAACGGGCGTCTGCAGGAAATTCCCGGCGTGGTGGCCACCGAGACGCTTATCTCGCTGGAGCAGAGTATCAAGCGCGAAATTCCCGTCCATTTCGACGAATAGCAGACAGCAACAAGTAAAAAGACTATCAATACAAGACGAAAGCACATGAGAAACCGTTTTGACTGGCGGTCACGCTTGTCGGCAGTGTATGCCGCATTTCCCGAAGCGCCCTGCAAACCTGTTATTGGTATTACCGGCAACTATGGCGACCAGACCTGCAAGCTGGCCGAGGGCTATTATCAGTCGGTCAGCCAGGCGGGTGGAATACCTGTCATTATTCCGCCCCTCAGCGACACCGATGCCATCATCAATATCCTGGACCGCATCGACGGCCTGCTGCTCAGCGGTGGCAGCGATTTCAACCCGCTCTACTGTGGCGAAGAGCCGTCGCCACGCTTAGGCGGCATCAACAGCAGGCGTGACTTGCCTGAACTCCTGATAACCCAACTGGCCTATAACCGGCAGCTTCCCATGCTCGGCATTTGCCGGGGCATCCAGACGCTGGCCATGGCCTTGGGCGGCAGGGTGGAACAGGACATCAGCAGCCTGTCCTCCGTCAAGCACTCGCAGGATGCCGACCGTTCGGAGCCGACCCATAGCGTCGTCGTCGAACCCGACTCCACCTTATATAATATATATAGCCTCCAGCCTCCGGTCGCCAGCCTCTTTGTCAATTCCTTCCACCATCAGGCTGTCAGCGCTCCCGGTGAGCACTTCCGGGTGACAGCCCGCTCCACGGATGGCATCATCGAGGCTATTGAGAGCTGTGAGTTCAAGAGCATCATGGGTGTACAATGGCACCCCGAATGCCTTGGCGACGACGGGCAGCCTCTCTTCCAATGGCTCGTCAGACAGGCTTCCAGCTACCATGATGCCTGTCGACTGCATCGGCGCATCCTGTCGCTCGACACCCATTGCGACACCCCGATGTTCTTCCCTCAGGGTATCGACTTCGCCAGCCGCGACGAGCGCATCCTTGTCGATTTGCATAAGATGACTGAGGGACGTCAGGACGCAACCATCATGGTAGCCTATCTGCCACAGCCGCAGGCCGGCGAGTCATTCGCCTCCAAGGTCGCCTTTCCGGTCAACAGTCCGTTAGAGTATGCCGACCTTATCTTCGACAAAGTAGAAAAACTGGCAGGGCAGAACAGTCAATACCTCAGCATAGCCCGCACGCCTGCCGAGCTTTATGCCAACAAACAGGAGGGGCGTAAGAGCATTATGCTGGGCATTGAGAACGGGTTGGCGCTGGACGGCGACATCCGGAACGTGACGCATTTCGCCCGGCGCGGGGTTGTCTATATCACCCTTTGCCATAATGGCGATAACGACATCTGCGACTCGGCACGAGGCTGCGCCACCCACAATGGCGTCAGCCAGTTCGGCCAGCAGGTCATCCGCGAGATGAACCGCCTGGGCATCATGGTAGACCTTAGCCATGCAGCCGAGAAGAGTTTCTACGATGCGCTCGACGTATCCGCCACTCCCATCGTATGCAGCCACAGCAGCTGCCGGGCCCTCTGCGACCATCCGCGCAATCTTACCGACGACCAGATGCGGGCCTTAGCCGCCAAGGGCGGGGTTATGCAGATTACCTTATACAGGGGCTTCCTCGTTGCCGACACTCCCGATGAGGCTACCGTGCTGCATGCCATGGCACATTTGGAGCACGCCATACAGGTCATGGGCATCGACCATGTCGGAATAGGCACTGACTTCGACGGCGACGGCGGCATTCGCGGCTTGGCCGATTCGTCGGAACTGATTAACTTCACGCGACAGCTCTTGGCCCGCCGCTATTCCGAGAGCGACATCCGGAAGATATGGGGCGGCAACTTCCTGCGGGTCATGGCACAAGTGCAGGAACAGAAACGATAAATGACGAACGACTAAAATACAAAGGTAAAACGATGAAACGATTTTTCCCTTTTTTCCTTATCACGCTATTGGGTCTGCTCACCTCGTGCAAAACGACCAAGAAGAGTCAGGACAGCCGGATGGCACCGGTCGCCATCACATTCGACGCCGATACTGCCTACGCTTTCTGTGCAGCACAGTGCGACTTCGGCCCGCGAACCATGAACAGCGAGGCTCATGAACGCTGCGGGCAGTGGATACAAAAGAAATTTGAGCAGTACGGCTATGTCGTAACCTTGCAGCAAGCCGACCTGAAAGGCTACGACGGCACCATGCTTCATAGCACCAACATCGTGGCCACCGCCCCCGACAAGGGAGGCGTCCATGGTTCCTCAGCCTCAGACGGTGCGGAAGAGGCATCGCGCATCTTGATATGCGCCCATTGGGACAGCCGTCCCTGGGCCGACAACGACCCGGATTCCTCCAATTGGCACAAACCCATACTGGCTGCCAACGACGGAGCGTCAGGCGTGGCCGTCATGCTGGAGCTGGCACGGCTCTTGCAACAGCACGACTCGGCTCATGTCGCCGTCGACTTCGTCTGCTTCGACGCTGAGGACTGGGGAGCGCCGCAGTGGAGCGACACTGCCGACAGCGACTCATGGGCGCTCGGTGCACAGCACTGGGCCGACAACTACCAGGGAAAGGCATATCAATATGCTGTCCTGCTCGACATGGTAGGGGGCCAGGGGGCGAAGTTCTACCGTGAGCGCTATTCTCTGGAATATGCCCGTACCGTAGTCGAGAAGGTGTGGCAGGCCGCCAGTGCCGCCGGCTACGCCAGCTTCTTCCCCTCGGAGCCGGGTGGCTACATCACCGACGACCACTTGCCCCTGAACGAAAAGGCCGGCATTCCCTGCATCGACATCATCAATCACTATCCCGACTGCCAACAGAGCAGCTTCGGTCCTACGTGGCATACCGTCAGCGACGACATGCAACACATCGACCGTAACACGCTTCAAGCCGTCGGCCAGACCATGCTACAGCTCATTTTCTCTGAGTAATCCATGGCGATGCATCAGAAACTGTAGCGCAGCTGCAGCAAAAGGTCGGTCATGGATGATTGGGGTATCTCCTGCAAGCCGCTGGAGATGGCGGCGCGGTCGAAGTAGTCGGTGACGGCGGCCTTGGCCGTGAGCGTGAGGCGGCGCCCCAAGTCGGCGCGCACCATCAGCGAATAGCGCAGGCCGTGACCGTAGTAGGCAGGAAAGGAGAAGTCATACAATAGCGAACGCTCATACTGGTAGAGGCGGCTGTCGTAGTCGTCGGTATGAAACCATGCCACGTGGCCGTCGATTCTGATGCCGCCGCGCTGCCACGACGCCTGCTCTCCCACCATCACGCCACGGCTGTTGCCCGCCTCCTTCCGCACGGCGACGCCGTCGGCCTCAGTCCGCAGGGTCAGCTGCGGCAGCATCTGCCGCTCAGCCCTCAACCGCACGCGGTGCTCCGTGCTGTTGACGAGTCGCGTCTTGTCGGCATTGTCGCGCTGCCGGACATGCAGCCGGTAGCGCCCGTCAACAGTCCATTTCCCTTTTTGATAGCGCGTATTCAGCATGGCGTCAAAGGCGTCGCTTGCCATGCTGACCTGATAGCGTGCCCAGCCGAAGTGGGCATAGTCGGCATAGGCCTGTACAAGCCATGCCCTTGCGGGCTGCCATGCGGCCCCGCCGTAGATGCCGTGTTCGTTCTGCACCCGTGTCCCTTCGCTGAAGCTCCGGGCGTGCAGCGCCGTGTAGCGCTTGTCGTAATAGCGGTGCAGGGCCATCAGGCTCAGCTGGCCGCTCACCCGCCAGTTCAGCGAGTGGATAGCAGCCAGGGCTCCCTGTCCGCTCAGCGCCGTCTCGCCGGCCACGGCCCACCGTTCGTTGTTATATCCGTAGTCCATGCTGACGTTGAAGAAGTCGCTCCCCGCCGGATAGTAATGGCGGTAGCGGGCTGTCGTCTGCGGTTGCAGGCGGCGGTCGAAATGAGTGTAGACGGCATTGGCGTGGACATACAGCGTCCCTTTCCGCCATCCGACGCTGCCGCCGAGGTCGGTTTCGTGGGTATTGTTCTTCTTGTCCATCTCCGCCACGGTACGGTGATAGCCGCCTGTCACCAGCGTCCGCACCGTGCCGTCGCCGTTCAGCGTGGCGTCCACGGCCCGGTAGGAGGCAAAGGCCGTGGCTTTCCACCTCCGGTTCAGCTTGATGGTAGCTGCCAAGCCGTGCAGGTAGTTGTCAGCCGACCGCGAGGCATGGGCTGTCAGCGTATGCGTGCTGCGCCCCAGCGACTGCAGGGTGGCCAGCTTGCCAAGATGGAAACCGGTGTTCATCAGCAGCCCCATGCCCATCTGGACACGGTACATGCCGGCATTCAGTTCCGCCAGGCGCCCCATGTCGCGCAGCTGGAAGTAGTAGGAATAATGGTCGTAGCCCGCCTTGTTGCGGTTTGAAAAGAAGGGCTCGCCGGCGTCCTGCCCGCCAGTCAGGCCGAACTTGATGCGGTTGTTGTAGTTGAACTGGTAGCGGATGTCGTGGCGGTAGCGGTAGCCCAAGTAGCCGTTCTCGTCGCCGCGTCGTTTGTAGAGCGGTATCTTCGCCGTGCCCATCAGCGTGTGCTTCCCGTATTTTGCCACGTCGCCCATGGCCGGCCATGTGCGTTCCGGGCGCCCTTCGCCGACGCAGACGAAATGCTCCAGCAGCTGCCGTGTGCCCCAGTCCAGTCCGGCCACCATCGCCAGTTCGTTGAGCGACCGCACGGGGCTGTACCTGTCAATATAGGCCACCAGCTCTTCCACCTGCCGCGCCGACAGGAAGGGCAGCTCTTCCAGTTCCTCGCGTGTCGTCTGGTTCAGGTTGATGCGGTGTGCCGCCCGTTCCTCCAGCTGTTCCATGTCCTCGGCGCTGTATGCCTCTTCGATGTCTTCCGTTGCCATCCACGCATGCAGTGCCTCGCGCCAGTCGCCCTCCGTCTGTGCCGCTGCTGCCGTGGAAAACATAAGGATTGTGATAGTTAGTAAGTATTTCATTGACGCAAAGGTATGACAAAAACCGCAAACAGACAAATAAAAACAGATTAATTTCTTTTACCAAGATTCTCTTGGCTGTTTGCCCGCTAATTCGTACCTTTGCGGCATGAAACGAAGTTTGCTCATATTCATCGCTACTGCCATGGCTGTCATGGCACGCGGCCAAGGCGCCAAACCGGAGGACAGGCAGGTCGACATGGACAGTCCCACGTTCGTGCCTACCGTCAGGGTCGGCAAGGTTCTGGAGGGCGGCGACAGCATTCAGTACATGGAGATGAACAACGTCTACGTCTTCCCGCCCGTCACCTTCACCAGCAAGCGTCAGCAGGCTGCCTATATGCGGCTGGTGAAGAACGTCAAGACGGTGCTCCCCATCGCCAAGGAAGCCAACATGATAATGATGGAAACGGCCGAGTATCTGGAGACGCTTCCCTCCAAGAAGGCCCGCGAAGAGCACATGAAGCGCGTCGAGAAAAGCATCATGCAGGAGTATAAGCCGCGCATGAAGAAGCTCACCTACTCGCAGGGCAAGCTGCTCATCAAGCTCATCTACCGTGAAAGCCGTTCCTCCAGCTACGAGCTCATCCAGGCTTTCTTGGGCCCTGTCCGTGCCGGATTCTATCAGGCTTTCGCGTGGGTGTTCGGTGCATCGCTGAAAAAAGAGTACGACGCGGAAGGCATTGACCGCCTTACCGAACGCGTCGTACTCATGGTTGAAGCCGGACAGCTGTAGCCCGCCTACACATTCAGGCGCCAGGTCACGCCGTCCTTGGTGTCCTTTACTTCAAAGCCGGCGGCGGCTAACTCGTCGCGTATCTTGTCGCTCGTGGCCCAGTCCTTGTCGGCCTTGGCCTTGGCCCTCAGCTCAAGCACCATGTCCATCACCTTGCCGAAAGCCTCCTCGCGGGCATCATTGGAGCCGGACTTCTCGGCTTTCAGGCCCAGGATGTCCTCGGCAAAGAGGTGCATCACCTCCTTCAGTTCCTTCAGACAGTCGGCGCAGATGGTGGCCTTGTGGTCCACGAGTTTGTTCACCACCGTACAGGCCTCGAACAGGTGGCTGATGACCTGCGGCGTGGCCAGGTCGTCGTTCATGGCGTCGTAGCAGCGCTGGCGCAGCCCTTTGACGATGCGCTCCGTCTCGGCATCACACTGCGGGGCAACCGCGATGCGCTCCAGGTCGCTGATGGCGTTCAGCAGTTTCTCCAGTCCTTTCTCGGCAGCTACCAGTGCTTCGTTGGAGAAGTCGACGGTGCCGCGATAGTGTGCCGACAGGATGAAGAAGCGGATGGTCATGGGCGAGTATGCCTTTTGCAGCAACGGGTGATTGCCTGTAAAGAACTGCTCGAGCGTGATGAAGTTGTTATACGACTTACCCATCTTCTGGCCGTTGATGGTCAGCATGTTGTTGTGCATCCAGTACTTGACGGCGGGGTGCCCCATCGAAGCCTGGGCCTGGGCTATCTCACACTCGTGGTGCGGGAATATCAGGTCCATGCCGCCGCCGTGGATGTCGAACTGCTCGCCCAAGTACTTGCGCCCCATGGCCGTACACTCGCAGTGCCAGCCCGGGAAACCGTCGCTCCATGGCGACGGCCAGCGCATAATATGCTCAGGCTGGGCCTTCTTCCAAAGGGCGAAGTCGGCCTGGTTCTTCTTTTCACCGACGCCGGCCAGCTCGCGGCTCTCGTCCTTGATGTTCTCCAGGGAGCGCCCGCTGAGGACGCCGTAGCCTTCCTGCTTCTTGCCTCTTGCCTCCTGCCACTTGTTATATGCCTCGATGTCGAAATAGATGCTTCCGTTCGACTCGTAGGCAAGACCGTTGTCCAGAATCTGCCGTACCAGCTGCTGCTGTTCGATGATGTGCCCCGTGGCGTGCGGCTCAATGCTCGGGCGCAGCACGTTCAGCGCATCCATGGCCGCATGGTAGCGGTTGGTATAGTACTGTGCTATCTCCATCGGCTCCAGCTGTTCCAGCCGTGCCTTCTTGGCTATCTTGTCCTCGCCCTCGTCGGCATCGTGCTCCAAGTGGCCCACATCGGTGATGTTGCGCACGTAGCGTACCTTATAGCCCAGATGCTTCAGGTAGCGGAACACCAAATCGAACGTGATGGCAGGGCGGGCATGCCCTAAATGCGGGTCGCCATAGACGGTGGGACCACAGACGTACATGCCGACATTGGGGGCATGCAAAGGCTCGAAGCGCTCCTTCTGGCGCGTCAGCGTGTTGTATATGACCAGTTTCGATTCCATAACTCTTTCTATAATCATTCTTTACAATATCAATAAGTTAGAGACCCCACCCCAACCCCTCCCCTTGAAGGGAGGGGAGCTGCTGCGCTTATACTGCCCCGTAGCCCCCTTGAAGGGAGGGGAGCTGCTGCGCTTATACTGCCCCGTAGCCCCCTTGAAGGGAGGGGAGCTGCTGCGCTTATGCTGCCCCGTAGCCTCCTTGAAGGGAGGGGAGTGCCCTGCGGCTTACTTTCCGGCGGCAGCCGTTCCCCTCCCTTCAAGGGGAGGGGCAGGGGTGGGGTCTGTATTGTTATAATTCATGTTTGCTTTCGACAAATCGAAAAGTTTGCTGCAAAGGTACGAAAAAACTTTAAATCGTAAGCAAAATTACTATGGAATTATTGTAGAATATTCACCTTATTTGCATCAGCCGACCACAGAAGGCTGCCGGAGCGCAACAGGTTTTATGCCAATTGCGCAGCAGGTTTATGGCAGTTGCACAGCAGGTTTATAGCAGTTTTGCAGCAGGTTTATGGCAGACGATTTTATGTTTCTCCGGTAAACGTACTTAATTTCTCCGGTAAACGCATGTTATTTCTCCGCTAAACTAATACAGTTTAGCGGAGAAATAGAAGTAGTTTAGCGGAGAAACTTACCACGTTTAGCGGAGAAAGTGAATTTGAAGTGACATAACAGTGCTACGGATATGGCAGAGAAAACACTGCGAAACGGCTGAAAAGAAGGGGAAAAACAACTGAAAAAAGGGGGGAAAGCGGCTGAAAAGGAAGGGGAGAAAAGGGCTGGTGCCTCATCAATGCCGCAAGGTCTCTCACGTCAGGGAGTAAGAGTCTTGCAGACTGTCAGGTATTAATAAAGCGGTGCAGCTGTTCTGGCTGCACCGCTTTATGATGTATAGGCAGAGGCTTACTTCAGCTTCTTGTAACCGTAGACGGCACGGTCGCCCAGCTGCTCCTCGATGCGGATGAGCTGGTTGTACTTGGCCATGCGGTCGGTACGCGACAGCGAACCGGTCTTAATCTGACCTGAGTTGGTAGCCACGGCGATGTCGGCAATGGTCGTGTCCTCGGTCTCACCAGAGCGGTGAGAGGTAACGGTGGTGTAGCCGTGACGGTGAGCCATCTCGATGGCATCCAGCGTTTCTGACAGCGAACCAATCTGATTGACCTTGATGAGGATGCTGTTGGCAGCGCCCATCTTGATGCCCTTCTCCAGGAACTTGACGTTGGTGACGAACAGGTCGTCGCCGACGAGCTGGCAGCGGTCGCCGATGCGCTCGGTCAGCTTCACCCAGTTGTCCCAGTCGTTCTCGTCAAGACCGTCCTCGATGGAGTCGATGGGGTACTTGGTGATGAGCTCTTCCAGGTAGTCAATCTGCTCAGCAGCAGAGAGCTTCTTGCCGTTGGGGTCCTTCTTCTTGCCGTTCTTCAGCTGGCGATAGTCGTAGAACCACTCGCCGTTCTCCTGTACTGCAAACTCAGAGGCAGCGCAGTCCATGGCAATCTTCACGTCCTTGCCCGGCTCGTAACCGGCAGCCTTGATGGCCTCGATGATGGTATCCAGAGCGTCCTCGATGCCGTTGAAGTTGGGAGCGAAGCCGCCCTCGTCGCCTACAGCGGTCGACAAGCCACGGGCCTTCAGCAGCTTGGCCAGGTTGTGGAACACCTCAGCACCCATGCGGATGCCTTCCTTCTCGCAGCATGCGCCGACGGGGCGAATCATGAACTCCTGGAAAGCGATGGGGGCGTCAGAGTGAGCACCGCCGTTGACGATGTTCATCATGGGCACGGGCAGCACGTAGGTGTTGGTGCCACCGATATAACGATAGAGAGGAATCTGCAGGTAGTTGGCAGCGGTGTGAGCCACAGCCAGCGACACGCCGAGGATGGCGTTGGCACCGAGGTTCTTCTTGGTGGGGGTGCCGTCGAGCTCGAGCATCTTGGCATCGATGGCGCGCTGGTCCAGCACGCTCATGCCAATGAGGGCGGGAGCAATCTTCTCGTTGACGTTCTTTACGGCCTGCTGTACACCCTTGCCTAAGTAACGGCCCTTGTCGCCGTCGCGCAGTTCGAGGGCTTCGTTCTCACCGGTAGAGGCTCCGGAGGGTACGCTTGCACGCCCCATGTCGCCGGTCTCCAGCGTTACTTCAACCTCAACTGTAGGATTACCACGTGAATCCAGAATCTCTCTTGCATGAATTTGTTCAATAATCATAATATTGCTGTTATTAAAAAATGAATATAATTATTTGCTTTTCAGACTGCAAAGGTACTAAATAATTCATAATTCGTAATTCATAATTCATAAATTTACAGCGTGTTTAACCTTATTTATTAATATATGTCATGTAGAAATGACACTTTTGTGCTACCTTTGCAATATGGAACATCTGCATCCTCTTCAGAGCAACCAGGAGGCACCGCCCCGGTTCACGTATCCTTTCTGCTACGAGCCGCATCCGCTCTGCCGTGCGGCGGCTGCACAGGTACAGCAATACATTGCCGCAAACGCCGACATCCGCGAGGATGCCGACCGTGGAAAGATGTTCGGCGTCTTAGTGGTGGAGGGAGACGGAGCCCATCAGGCTCAGGGGGACTGTGGGACTCATCGCTCCTATGGCTTCCTGGCCGCCTACAGCGGGTTGCTGGCTGGCCGTAACGACTGGCCGTATTTTGTTCCGCCCGTCTATGACGCCCAGCAGCCCGACGGCCATTTCAAGACGACGGAGCGGGAAATCTCCGGACTGGTGAGGGGAAACGGCAGCGGGCAACCGTCAGCAGCCGACGAGCAACAGGCCAGACGCATGTCGCAGGAGCTGCAGGAATGGCTGTTCCATCAGTATCAGATGCTCAATGCGCAGGGCGAAGTGAAGGACTTGGTCGACATCTGGCAGGACTACTATGCCAAGCCGAAGCTGCGCCGAAGGTTTCCGCTGCCGCCCGGCGGCACGGGCGACTGCTGTGCTCCGAAGCTCCTGCAATATGCCTATCAGCAAGGACTGAAGCCCTTGTGCATGGCAGAATTCTGGTGGGGCGCCACCACAAAGACTGAGCTGCGCCACCACCTCAACTATTATCCGGCATGCAGGGGCAAGTGCAAGCCCATCCTGACGTGGATGCTTCAGGGACTGGACGTCGACCCGGACCCTGAGACGCTTGGCTTTGAGCATCTGGACATCCCCATCGTCTATGAAGACGACTACCTGCTGGTGGTCGACAAGCCGTCGGGGGTGCTGTCAACGCCGGGACGCATTGAGGAGTATTCCGTGGAGAAGGTGATGCAGCAGCGCTATCCCGGCTCGCTCATCGGCCACCGTCTGGACATGGGCACCAGCGGACTCCTTGTCGTCTGCAAGTCGCTCGAAGCCTACCGCCCGCTACAGGAGCAGTTTATCCGCCATGAGGTCCGGAAGAAATACATCGCATTGCTGGAACGCCCCGACGCCGCCCATGCCCCGCTGCCTATGAAGGGAACCATCTCCCTGCCGTTGCGCCCGGACCCCATGAACCGGCCACGGCAGGTCGTCGACCCTGAGCACGGCAAGCGGGCCGTCACGGATTACGAGCTCATTGGCGATGCCGGCACCCGCTGCCTGGTGGCCCTCTACCCCCATACCGGGCGCACCCACCAGCTGCGCATACACTGTGCCCACCCCGACGGCTTGGGACGTCCCATCGTTGGCGACGAGCTCTACGGCACGCCTGCGGCCTCGCGCCTCATGCTCCATGCCGCAGAAATATGGCTGAGGCATCCCGTAACGGGTGCCGACCTGCACTTTGTGTCGCCCCTTCCTTTTGTTTTTCCCTGAATTATTCGTACCTTTGCAGCGATGTTAGCAAGTCATTATTATCAAGGATTGGTGGAGGCCGGCTGCGACGAGGCTGGTCGCGGATGCCTGGCCGGCAGCGTGTTTGCTGCCGCCGTGATATTCCCCGAGGACTACGTGAACGAGGCACTTAACGACTCCAAGCAGTTGTCGGACCGTCGCCGCAAGGAGCTGCGGCAGGTGATTGAGCACGATGCCGTGGCCTGGGCGGTAGGTATTGTGACGCCCGAGGAGATTGACCGGATGAATATCCTGAATGCCTCGATACTGGCTATGCACCGGGCCCTCGACCAACTCGCGGTACGTCCGGAGGCCATCATCGTGGACGGCAACCGTTTCAAGCCCTACCGTAACCCTTCGCCCGCCACCCTTCAACCGTCGCCCGACGCCCCGCAACCGTCGCCCCTTCCTCACACGACCATCGTAAAAGGCGACGGCAAGTTCCTGTCAATAGCGGCCGCCTCCATTTTAGCCAAGACCTACCGTGACGACTACATGGACCGGCTGGCCGAGACGTATCCGCAATACGACTGGAAGAGCAACAAAGGCTACCCCACCAAGAAGCATCGCGAGGCCATACGGCAATACGGCATAACGCCCTATCATCGCAAGACTTTCAACATGTTGGGGGACGGACAGCTGAGCCTGCCGTTCGAGGAGTAGCCAAAGGTCAGTTGGCTGAGGCATAGAGCGTGTTGAAGACACGCTGCTTGAGAGCCTGCGCCTGCTCGGGTGTCAGCAGGTTGCAGTCGTCTAAATGGAGCAAGATGTCGTAGGCTTTCTGGAAAGCATTACGTATTTGCGGATTCTCCGACAGGTAGGAATGCCAATAGGCCTCTCTGTCGGGGGTATTGTCCAGAACGTAACGGATGAAATCGTCATCGCACAGGAACTGCTCTACTCGTGTGTAAACGGCTCTCTTCAAGTGTTTCGTGCTTTTTATATAGACGAAACACAAAGGGCTGTGTCATCAGTTTTAGACGGTTTATAGTGCTGCCTCCCGCAATTTCAGCATGCCACGGTGCATGAGATTGCGCACGGAGTGGTAGTTCATTTGCATGATGCCGCATATCTCCTCGTATTTCCGCTGCTCTATATAATATAAGGTGATGGCCTGGCGCTGGCGGCGGGTGAGGTTTTTCATCAGGCGGGCCACCTGTCTGTTCTGCAGGTTCTGGCGCTCCTGGTACAGGTAGTCGTGCTCAACGTCGTCGGTGGCATACTGGAACTCATAGTCTTCGACGGCATCCTCGGTGATAAAGGTGTGGCGGCGGAACTCATCCAGGAGCCGGTTCTTCAGCGATATGAGCAGGTAGGAGCCCAGATTGTTGATGGTATTCTTCTCGTAACGCTTGGCATACACCTTGACGAAGACATCATGGATGCAGTCTTTCAGCAATTCTTCGTCCTGCGTAAGCTTCTTGCCGTAGTTGAAAAGCATTTGTATATAGAGGTCGTATAACTCGGCAAAGGCATTGTCGTTGCCCGCGCAGAATTCTGCAACCAGCTGGCGTGTCCGTTCCTTCAGATGAAAAGTTGCCATAAGATGGAATTAGTATAGTAGTTTGTTGATGCTGCAAAGGTATGCAAAAAAATAAAAAACGCCTCGTAAAAATTCATTAAAAAATGGGAAAAATCTACAAATTTCAGATTTTTCCCATTACAAGATTATTTTTTCTGTATCCAAAACACTCCTTTCCCGGCTACCGATGCCTGCCCTTTCAGGGTATGCAGGCGTGTGATGTTGCCGGTTTTCTCGTCGATGCGGCAGAGCATATAGGTGCTCTTCGGCTCCATATCCAACGGGAAGGCATCGTCGGTCAGCTTGTACAGCAGCAGCCCTTCCGTGCCGCGCAGCACGTAGGTGTCGGGGGCCGGTGCCGCATCGCCGGTGCTGACCGTGGCTTTTTGCGGCGCCATCAGGGCGATGCTGCGCAAGAAAGCCTTGTCCCTGACGGGGATGGCAGCGCACGAACCGCCCGCCATCAGCGACGCCCAGCACATCTCGGGGTGCTTCTGGGCGGCATAGACGACGGCCTTGTCAGGATATTGCGTGCGGTATTCCGCCACGGCGCGGTAGACATCCTCGAAGCGGGCGCTGCCCGTCCGTATCTTCCGCATGTACTGGCGCTGTGCCATATTGACGCCGCCTGGCGGCGCATACTCGCCCTTGTTATGATAGAACCACTGCTCAATGTCGATGATGTTGACGACTTTCGAGCGCACAGGGTCGTTCAGAATGGCGTCTTGCACGTCTTTGTTGACGGCGAGGTCGACCAGCACCTGGCCGTTCTCCTGCTCCCACTCTGCAATGACGTCGAGCCAGAACTGCACGAAGTGGAGGGGCCCCGTGAACTCTTCTCCTATGGAATGGATGACGTTCGGCTGTCCCTTGAAGGCGTCAAGCGACTGGCGGATATACTGCCTGTGCAGCTCGCGCAGGGTGGGATTGGTCACGTCGTAGAACAATTCGGCGGTGAAGATGCGCTTGTCACCGGTGAAATTTACCGGCTCCGAGAATGGCGTGTTGTTTACATTGTTGGCCGTTCGCCACGGACAGTCCACCCAGTGTGCCCCCGCCTCTAAGATGTTGTGCTGGAAGTAGTGCTGGTTCTTCAGCAGCAGTCCGGCGGGTTCTCCCTTTCTGGCGAACTGCTGCAGGCGGTAGAAGTACCATTTGTTCAATTGTGTCAGGTCGTATTTGGTGAGACCGTCCCAAGCCAGGGCGGCCAAGCCGCCCTGCACTCGACCGGTGCGGGCGAACGGCTGTTCGTAGAAAGGTGCCCAGACGTCGCCGTTCTTTCGGCGGATGCGCTCATGGTCGTCGCGCCGGCGGTCGGTCCACAGACCGTAGTTCTGGCTGAACAGCAGGGTATGGTTGCGCTGCATGTCGGCGATGACGCTGTCGATGCGGTCGGTGCCGCCGGTGCCCTCATAGCCGGGCACGAAGCGCGTCAGTGCCGGCTTGGCCTTGGCCATGGCGGCATCCGTCGTGCGGCCGTTCCACCATGGCGTCTGATGCTTGCCGCCAACGAGGACGGCGCCGTCCTTGGTGAGCCAGCCATTCTGGAGGATATAGGAGGGGGCGGAGCCTATTGAGCCTTGGGGGCTTACGGGACTTATGGGATTTACAGGGCTTACAGGCCCCGTGAACTTAGCCGAATCTATCCATTGCCGCAGGGTGATGCGGGGCAGCAGGGCTTCTTTGGCCATGCGCATAGCCTCTTCTATGGTGGGCGACGACGAGGCATTGGTGTTACGCGAAAGGACGCGGCACTGACTGCTGACGTCGCGCCCTAACCGCTGTTCCAGTTGTGAGGCGAAGAGTGAATAGGGATTGACGTGCTCGTTCATCTGGGTGTAGTCACCATTGCCCGTTATCTGTCCCCAGCAGCCGTGCGAGATGTTGCGGTTCAGCGAGTCGGGCGAATAGACAAACAAGCCTGATGCCGTGCTTTGCCATAGCGTGCTGTTGGCAGTGCTCCACCCGGCTCCGAACTTCTCCAGTTCCCAGTTCTTGAAGACGATGTCGTTGCCGTCGACGTTGACGATGTCGAACAGGATGCCTGGTGCCCACGATGCGATGGCGCCGCTGGGGCCGAACGACTCGTAGCTCTCGCACTGCACGAAGGCATTGGGCCCCGGAGCGGTGTGCCCTACGGCGAAGTCGTTGATGCCATGCTCCGAATAGCAGCGCTGGAAGAGCACCTTTTCGCCGCACGTCAGGAACGTGCGCCGCCGGAATCCGCCGATTTCCGAGACCGGTTCCACGGCCTGGCAGTCCTCGACGGTGACCTGCTGTGCCGTCTTCTGGACGACGACGGTAGAGCCGGCGAAGTGGCGGAAGTTCACCATGCGCACCCAGCAGTCTTCGGCATGGGCCACGTAGACGCCGTCCCAGCAGTGGCTCTCGTCCATCGGCAGTGCGCGGTCGTAGTCGCTTTCCAGCGTCATGTTCTCTATGCCGCACTCCGTCAGCAGGCCCCGTTGCTCATAGACAAGGGCCTTTGCACCGCCGAAACGGCTGTCGATGCTGCATGTCAGCGGGGCGTCGAGCGTCACCGCCGTCCCGTCTACGGCTGTGATACGGCGATGCCAGCGCAGGTCGACGTCGCCGGGATGCCATGCCCAGTAGCCCATGCGCTTGCCTCCGCCGAACGAGGCACAGCCTAAATGGTCAATCCATTCCTGCGTGGACGGGCGCCAGATGGCGAGTCGGGCACCGGGTTTCAGAGCGGCGGTGCCTCCTTGTAAGGTACAAGCCATGGCGCCGGCCTTGGTGTCGGCGACGTCGAGCGTGTCAAGGACGACGGTCTCGCGCGTACCTTCTATATATATAAGAGCCCCCCGGTCGTAGCCGGTCTTGCGCAAGACGGTCTTGTCGCGCCCGCTGCCGCGCAGCACGACGCCGCCGGTGTGCAGGCGGAGCGGCTCGCTGAGCGTGAAGGTGCCCTCGGCGAGTAGCACAGCCCCGCGCAATGCCGTCTGCTTGTCGGGCTTCTGGCGGCTCACATAGTCGATGGCCGCCTGCAGAGTGGCGGCATCATCGCCGCCGGTGGGCTGCACGCAGACAGCCACCTTGACAGCCGGAATGGGCTGTTCCGAACGGTGGTAGCCGCAATAGGAATAGTCCATCGGCACCGTCTGCGCCCCAACGGGGGTGAGAGGTAAAAAGGTTAAAAGGTAAAAAGGTAAAAAAGTAAAGAGGTAAAAAAGTAAAAAACTCCTTACCGTTCTCTTCCCTTGTTGCTTGATACTGTTCGCCATTTTGCCTTTTTACTCCTTTACCTTTTTACCCTTTTACTTTTTTACTTTTCTACCTTTTTACCTTTTTACCCTTTTACCTTTTTACTTTTTTACCTTTTAACCCTTATTTCTTCTCCATCCGCTTCTGCCATTCCTCCCGTTCCTTCTTCAGGTCGTAGCCACGGGCGGAGAGCCAGTTGTTAGTACGGCCACGGTATTTGTCGAACCAAAAGTGCTTGCCTTTCGAGTCGGCGGCGTCCATGGCATACTCGCGGGCCTCCTTGAGCCAGATGAGCACCTGCGCCCTCTCCTCGTCGGTCAGCGACGGAATCATGTCGCACTGCGCCTGGTAGTCGCGCTTCAACCGGCCGTAGGTCATGCCGTCCTTCACGGCGTCAATCTGCTCGTCGGTGAGGTAGAGTGCCAGGGCCGACTGCAGCTCGAAGTGGTGTTTGTACAGCTCAGCGTCGCGGGCGTCCTGCTGGTTCTTGTCGTATTTGGAGTGGATGTCGTTCAGCAGAAAGTAGCGGTTGGCAATGATGTTGCGCACGTTCAGCGCCTTCTCGGCGTCAGTCAGCTGCAAGGCGTCGACGATTTTCTGGGCGCGGCCCTTGATAGTCTCGACGTAGGCCGAGTCCTGCCCGTCGCTCTTCAGGGCGACGGTCTGGGCGGCGGCAGTCAGGGTAAGCAGCGATAGAATCGCTGCAAAAAGGACGTATCTTTTCATAAAGGGGACGTATCTTTTCATAACCACTTACATGAGTTAAACCACTTACATGAGTTTACCCTTCGAGGCCAGCGTGTCGTAGTTGTTGTTCAGGTTACGCCAGTCGGTCTTGGTCTGCGGGTTGATGCCGTTGATGTATTTCTCGATGTTGGTATAGCCGTCGCCGTTCAGGTCGCCATTGGCATCGGCGGGGTCGTTGGGGTTCAGGCCGTAGCGCGTCTCCCACTCGTCGGGCATGCCGTCGCCGTCGGTGTCGACATACGGTTCCCAGGCTTTATACTCCGGATAGCCGCCCATCTGGCGCGGGTCGGTGATGATGCCCTGCTTGTAGCTGTCCTTCGGCAGGCGGCGATATTTGAACAATCCGTCCTCGCCCATCGACTTCGTGGGGTGCAGGCCCCACATGTCGCCGTAGGGATTCTGCTTCACGCCCGTCTTCTTCTCTATCTTGGCCAGCTCCTTCTCATAGTCCTTCACATAGTAGGCCACTCCCGTGCGCACCTCTTCGCAGATGCGCTCGTCGACGATGTCGCGGCAGGGAATGGTGGCGCCTGCATGCTGCAGCACATACTCGTAGGCCTGCTCTGCGCCCATGATTTTGACGAACGGCATGTCGAACGGCTCGTCGCTACGCATCAGAGCCAGTTCCGTGGCGTCCGTCTCGCCGTCCTTGTCGGCGGTCTGGATGCCGCCGTTCCAGTTGTCCTTCGTCACCTCGGGGTAGCCCTCCATGATATTGCCCACGGCATAGATGCGTCCGAACTGCTTGAAGGGGAACAGGTTCTTCGAGCGGCTCTCGCTCTTGGTGATGCGATGCCCCACGGGCGAGTCCTTCGGCGTCAAGGGACCGGGCTTATAGTAGTTGTTGATGAAGTTGAACATCGACTTGTACTCGCCGCCGTCGGCCACGCGGTGCACCCAGTTGTAGGTGACGTTGTTGACGAAGTTGAACACGCCGGCCCAGCCTATCGACGGGTTACGGCCCGTGTTGTCGGCCCACAGGTTGCGCATGAAAGTGGTGTTCTCGCCGCCGATGGTCGAGCCGAAGGCGTGGTTCCACGTGTCGAGGGCCTTGGCCGAGATGCTGTTCTGGATGGTGACGTTCACGGTAGGCTTCTTCTCCATCGGCATGGGCTTGCCGTCCTTGCCTATCTCGTTCATGCTGTACATGTGGCGGTAGAACGAGATGTTCTCGTCCAGGCCCCACTCGCACGAGCAGTGGTCAATCATGATGTTGCCGATGGGGTTGCCGCCGAACGAGTCCTCGCGGTTAGTGACCAGCGTCTCGCCACGGCGGAAGCGCATGTGGCGCACGATGACATCATGGGTATCCACCTGGAACGACTCGCCGGCGATGCAGATGCCCTCGCCCGGCGCCGTCTGTCCGGCAATGGTGATGTACGGGGCGCGAACGTAGATGGGCGACTTCAGGCGGATGATACCGCTGACGTTGAACACGATGATGCGCGCGCCGCCCTGCTCGCAGGCCCAGCGGAACGAGCCGGGGCCGTCGTCGTTCAGGTTGGTCACGGTGAGCACCTTGCCGCCACGGCCGCCAAAGGTGTACATGCCGCCGCCCTCAGCACCGGGGAATGCGGGTATCTTGGCCTGCCGCAGGTCGTAGGGCATGCCAGCCCAGGGCACGTAGGGGCGCCCCTGCTTGGCCTCCTCGATGACGATGGGGAAGGCCACCTCCCATGCCGAGTCGCTATGGGCTTTCCATTTGTTCTTCTCCTGTTCAATGAACTGTTTGGCCTCGTCGGTCAGCTGTGGGTACTGGGCGTTGGCTGTCAGACTCATCAGTCCGGCGGCTGCCATAAGGAATAGTTTCTTCATATTATTTTGCATTTAATTGTTGTCAGGCATGTCAATGGCCCCGTCCGGCCATAATAATGACGTATCGCGCGCCCGTTTGTCGTCACTTACGGCTCCGAGTTTTATCACGCCCCGTGCAGGAAATGACACAAAAAGGACGCGGAATGATGACAAACAAAGTGCTAAAGCGTCTTAAAGAGTGTGAAACTATATAGTTGCAACTGCTAAATGATGATGTCAATGCTAAGGAAAAGCCTCCTGATAGGCGCTATGACGTTGCTCACTGCATGGCCGGCAAGCATGTCCGGACAGCAGCGCTACCGTGTGGCCGCCTGCGACTGGATGATGCTGAAGCGCCAGAAAATCGGCGAGTTCCAGCTGGCCAGAGACATCGGCGCCGACGGCATTGAGATGGACATGGGACCGCTGGGAAAGCGCGAACAGTTCGACAACAAGCTGCGCGAGGAGCATTTCCGCCAGCTGTTCCGCCATACGGCCGACTCGTTAGGCATTGCCGTGCCGTCGATGGCCATGTCGGGATTCTTCGCACAGAGCTTCCTCACGCGTCCCAACTACCGCGAGCTGCTGGGCGACTGCCTGCAGTCGATGGACGTGATGGGGGCCACCGTGGCCTTCCTGCCACTGGGAGGCAGCGGCCGTGAATGGGTGCAGGAAGGCGAAGCCCGCCGCGAAATGGTGCGCCGGCTGCACGACGTCGGCGAGATGGCCCGCCAGGCGGGTAAGGTCATAGCCATTCGCACCGCCCTGTCGGCCTGCGAGAACAAACGCCTGCTGAAGGCGGTGCAGAGCAAAGGCATCAAAATCTACTACAACCTACAGGACGCCGTCGACCAGGGCATAGACCCCTGCCGCGACATCAGGCAGCTCGGGCGCAAGCGCATCGCACAAATCCACGCCTCGCTGACCGACAGCGTGACGCTCGACCGCGACCCCCGCATCGACCTGCAGCGCCTCAAGCGCACGCTGGACAAGATGAAGTGGAGCGGATGGCTCGTCGTGGAGCGCTCGCGCAATGCCGCCGACGTGAAGAACGTCCGTGGCAACTTCGGCACCAACGTGGCCTGCCTCAAGGAAATATTCCAGACGTCACGCTAAGCAGCCGCAGCCAACCCCAAAAACTACCGTCAAGACAACAACCGGAAAAAACTATTAACGTTAATAAAAAAAATAAGCTTATGAAACAAAAACATGTATTAGGAACGATGAAGCTATGCCTGCTGGCTATGGCCTCCAGTGCGTTGCTGTTTACATCGTGTGCCCAGGACGACTTTGAAGATGAGACGTTCACCTCGGAGGTGAGAAACACGCAGCTACAGTCGCCTGATGCCGAAGGGATTACCGTTACGCCCAATGCCGATGGTTCGCGACAGACCATAGCATGGCCCTTGGTGAAGGGCGCAAGAGGCTTTGAAGTAAAGGTCAACAACGTCAACGACCCGGAAAATATCGTGGAAGTGGTGGACAGCATCATTGATGGCTACTCGCTGACTTTTGCACGTGAAGAAGATACCAACTACGAGATGACCATCCGGACGCTGGCCAACACCTCGTTGGGCAACCGCGATGCCGTAGAGGCTACGCCGAAGGCATTCAACTCCTTCTCGGAATCGTATGCCGCTATTGAAGACGGTATGGACATTTTCCAGTACTTCGAGGAGAACCCGCTACCGGAAGAGCCGTTAGGCAAGGAACTTTGCTTCGATTTGGCCCCCAACGGCACATACACGATGTCGGGCAATGTGAATTTCGGCGGCCATCGTGTAACCTTCCGTACTACCTCCAAGACCGAGCATGCCACCATCAACATGCTGTCGGGCTCGACGTTTACCACGTTTGCAGGCTTCGGACTGAAGTATGTAGACATTGATGCTACTGAGCTGGACAAGAACCTTGTGACCCTGACTGATACGCCCAACGACTCCATCAAGGGTCTGATAGAGGGTAGCAGCTACTATTTTATCATGGAGCCAATTATTTTCCAGAGTTGTAACATCAAGGCGCTGAAGACGGCTATCCTTGCCACTAATTCGGCCAAGTACGACATCCGCACCGTCATGATTTCCGACTGTGTGGTCGAGATTCCCGGTGGTACCACGGCATTCGTATACACCAAGTCGGGCTACATCACCGACTTTACTGCCAAGAATTCTACCATCTATGGCACAGAGCGCCTGGAGAAGTTCTTCATACAAAGCGGCGGTCGCCCCAAAGATGTCAACGACACGGAAACGCGCTCGGTCACCATCAGTAATTGTACGGTGGCCAACATCGCATGGACCAAGAACTTCTGCGACTACCACAATGGACAGACAACTTACTACTATACGCTGCTGAACAGCATTATCTTCGACTGCGGAAAAACGAACTTGGTAACCGGTCTGAATAAAGGACAGGATAGTGAGAATCCTACATGGAACGTCGATAACAACACGTTCTGGAGAAACGGAGCCGATGCCAGCGAAAAGCAGTTGGGCGATGACCCGTCCAAGTGTAAATGGATAACCAACAACCAGGGTGCTAACACGGTGCTGACAACTGACCCGGAAATAGACCCCGCAACGGGCGACTTCACTCCTGCTGCCGACCAACAGGCTGCCGGACAGGGAGACCCCCGCTGGTACACTACCGAGTAATCTTAAAGGCTAATAAAAAAGAAGACGAAATATGAAAAGAAGACTCATTATCAGTTTATGCATAGGCATTATGGCATTGTTGGCAATGCCGGCCTTTGCTCAGAACCAGACAGTGACGGGTACTGTGCTCGACGAGATGGGTGAACCCGTTATCGGAGCTACGGTGACCGTGGAGGGAACCAAGACGGCTACCATCACCGATTTTGACGGAAACTATTCAATTCAGGTGCCGAAGGATGGCAAGGTCGTCATCAGTTACATCGGCTACTTGTCGAAGACGGTGAAGCCCGGCGGCACTGTTAAGCTGGAAGAAGACAAGCAGACGCTGGAGGAAGTGGTCGTCGTGGGTTATGGTGCCCAGAAGAAAGCTCACCTGACGGGTTCTGTCGGTACGGTCGACATGAACGACATTCAGGACCTTTCCGGCTCTGGCCTGGCCTCGTCGCTCAGCGGCCTTATCAATGGTGTCAGCGTCAGCGGCGGTGACGGTCGTATCGGCAATGCCAAGATTAACATCCGTGACACCAATGCACTGGAAGAGATTGGCGTCAACAACCAAGGCCCCCTGTATGTCATCGACGGCTTTGTCTATCCCAACGACATGAAGGTAGGTAACGACACGAAGAACCTGGGTGAGGAAGCCTTCAACAACCTCGACCCCGCAGACGTGGAAAACATCTCCGTACTGAAGGATGCATCGGCTGCCGTCTATGGTGCCCGTGCAGCAAACGGCGTTATCCTCGTGACGACAAAGAAGGGCAAGGTGGGCAAACCCCAGATTTCCTATAGTGGAACGTTTGGTATCACCAATGCTTACTCGACACCGAAGATGCTGAGCGCCTACGAGTACGGACGACTCTACAATGCTGTGGCTGACGCTGACCCCACCAAGACTTCGCTCAACCGCACCACCGGCCTGTACCAGCTGGACGAGCTGGAGGCCATGAAGGGACTGAACTACGACCTGCTGGACAAGTATTGGAAGACTGGCTATACGGCCCAGCACTCCCTGAGTGTTAGTGGAGCCTCTGAGAAGGCCAGCTACTTTGCCAGTGTCGGCTACTTCACACAGGACGGTAATCTGGGTAAGCTGGACTACAGCCGCTGGAACTATCGTGCCGGAGTCGACATCCAAGTCACCAACCACTTGAAAGCCACCATGCAGATAAGCGGCGACGACGGTAAGAAGAATACGCCCAATGTGAGCTTCGGTTCGTCAGGCCAGGAAAACGACTACCGCAGCCTGCTCTACCGTCCACGTTACTTACCGGAGTATATCGACGGCCGGCCGCTGCGTGCCTATGGTGTCAGCAATACAGAGGCCAATTCCGCTCAGGAATATGTTTACGACCTGATGCAGAATCAGGGCGACTTCAGCGAGAGCAAGACTTCAAACATGAACATCAACGGCGCCTTGGAATATGACTTCGACTGGAGCAAGATATTCAAGGGCCTGAAGCTGAAGTTTACCTATTCGAAGAGCATCAGTAACGCCAAGAACAACCAATACGGCTCTAACTTCACCCTCTACAAGATGACGAACCGGACGGGTAGCGGCTCACACCTCTACACGCCGATAGCCGGTGAAGACTATACTCCTTATTTAGATGAGACGAACTTTGAGGCACAGACCTACGCCAACGGCGGTAAGAACGGCTATCTGTCGCGTGACATGTCGCGCACTGACAGCTATCAGATGAACTTCACCGCCCAGTATAACCGCGCCTTTGGCAAGCACGACGTCAGCGCCCTGTTCTCTATTGAGCGTGCCGAGTCGGAATCGGAGTGGCAGAAAGGTCAGGTAGGCAGTCCCTATCCCTTCACCACTTACCAGTCGTCGGGTGCCACAGGCCAGACCGACTATGCCCCACAATGGACACGCTACGAGTCGGGCTCTCTGTCGTACATCGGACGTATCAACTACGCATACGCCAACAAATATCTCTTTGAGTTCCTGCTGCGTTCGGACGCTTCTACCAAGTTTGCACCGCGCAACTACTGGGGCACCTTCCCCTCGGTGTCGGCCGGTTGGGTGCTCAGCGAAGAGCCGTGGTTCCAGAAAACCTTCAGGTGGGTCGACTTCCTGAAGATTCGCGCTTCGTTCGGTCTTACGGGTCGTGACAACACGACAGCCTGGCAGTGGCTGCAGACCTATGACATCTGGAACAAAACACAGGACGGTGCCGTCTTTGGCGTGACCAATAATACCACCGGTCAGCAGCTGCGTCTGAACAATGACAATGCCGACGTCAACGAGGACGTACACTGGGATAAGTCGTATAAGTTCAATGCCGGTCTTGACCTCCACTTGCTGAACAAGCGTCTGGCTATCAGCTTTGAAGGATATAAGGTATGGAACCGCGACATGTTCATGAACCTGTCGGCAGAAGTTCCCGGTACAGTGGGTGCGCTCTCGGCTTATACCAATATGGGGGAAATGAACTCATGGGGCTATGAACTGTCGGTGACTTGGAAGGACAAGATAGGCAAGGACTTCAAGTACCGCGTCACCCTGAATACGGGCTACAGCGATAACAAGCTGATTAAGGCCGACTTCCCCACGGAGTACATTTATCGTCAGCAGCAACCCGGCAAACGCTCCGACCCTGGTGAGTGGGGTATGCAGTGCATCGGTATGTTCCGCTCGTTCCAGGACATTCAGGAGTATGTTGAGAAATACCATATCACCAGCTATATGAATATGACTCCCGACCAGATTCGACCGGGTATGCTGATTTATAAGGATATACGCGGCAAGCAGTTGGAAGACGGTACGTATGCCGGACCTGACGGCATCGTCAATGAAAACGACGACCAGGTGTGTCTGAGCAGCCGCAAGAATCCGTACGGCTTTACCATCAATGCCAACGCAGAATGGAAGGGCATTTCGCTCCAGCTCCAGTTTAATGCCAACTGGGGTGGCTACACCTTCGTGCCTTCTCAGGCCTTGAAGCCCGCCTATGGTATTGAAGCTACTAACATGCCGAGCATTTGGAATGTTGACAACATGTTTGTCTACCAGGACGTAAAGGATGCACAGGGCAACGTGCTGATTCCCGAGAATCGCAATGCTGCCTATCCGAGCCTTGCCTATGCCAATGTCAACTCTGCAACGTCTAACTTCTGGCGCGTCAGCGATGCACAGGTACGTCTGAACCGCCTGACGCTGGCTTACCGCATTCCTGCCAAGATTACCAAGAAGTTCGGTATCAGCAACCTGCGCTTCAACATCACAGGGCAGAACGTGCTGAGTTTCTACAATCCCATGCCTGATGGCTTCTACAACCCCATGGGAGGCAACTACGGCAGCTATCCGCGTCTGCGCAAGTGGACTATCGGTGTCAATGCTACATTCTAATCTATTCATGAACATTACTTAAATAATAACGATATGAAAAGTTCTATCAAATATATTTGCTTGGGTATGTTCTCGGCGGTGGCGCTGACGGCATGTAGCGACCAGTTCCTGCAGGACAAGAAGAACTTCGAGAAGTTCACTGCTGAGATTTACGACAACTACGATGGAGCCAAGCTGCGTGTCAACTCCATCTATGGACTCTGTCTGCCCGACCCCAACAGCGGTGCCGGGTGGAACAACAACTGCACAGGAAATGATGACGACCAGTCGAAGTCGACAGAGGAATATGCCAGCTTCAGCCTGTTCGTTGACCCGGAAAAGGAACTGTCGGCATCAACAGGAACCATGGTGCCTGACTATTTCCAGTATCAGCAGAAGTTCTTAGTCAATGCCTGGGGGCGCATCCGCTCTATCAACGAGTGCATTCAGGGGCTGGAGAACAGCTCACTGTCGCGCGAGCAGAAAGACGAGTTGGAGGGCCAGTGCTACTTCTTCCGTGCATGGTGCTACTACAATTTTGTCAAGTGGTACGGTGGCGTGCCCATCATCAGGGATGTGCAGGACACCAGCGCCGACTCTTATACGCCGCGCTCGTCGGCAAAGGCATGCTTTGACTTCATGCTTGACGACCTCAACACGGCAGCCGCAATGCTGAAGGAAGCTACTGGCAACGGCGGCTGGGGCAGCGAGGACTGGGGGCGTGTCACGACGGCTACGGCACTGGCGCTGAAAGGCCGCGTGCTGCTGCTGTGGGCCAGCCCGCTCTTTAACCGTTCCAACGATAAGACGCGTTGGACGACAGCCTATGAAACGATGAAGGAAGACCTGAGCAGTATTGATGCTTGCGGCCACGGGCTGTTCCAGGAGTCTAACAACATCAATGCCTCGTCGTTTGGCCGGCTGTTCGGCGACCGTAAGAACATAGAGGATGTCTTCGTCACGCTGTTCAATGTCAACGACATGGATACCGATGCCGGTATCAATAACCAATGGGAACGCAAAATCAGACCTGCTAACACGGGTGGACAGGGACTGGAGCCGTCGGCATACTTCGTTGACATGTTCCCCATGGCCGATGGTAAGCTGCCCTCAACGGTGACGACCTACTCGAAACTGAAGAAGTCGGACATTGACTACGACCGCAACGTGCCGTTCTATAGCCGCGACCCCCGCTTCTATCGCACTTTTGCATTCCCCGGCGTACGCTGGGCATACAACGGCGATGCCAGTCAGGGCGGCCAAAACCACAACCCGTCGGACGGTGCCAACTATGCGCTGTGGAACTACAGGTGGTATGTTGACCTGAACGACCAGGGCAACCCGGAGAGTGGTTCCAGCTATGGTGCTGACAATCTGCTGGGCAATGCAAAGGGTATGTATGTACGTAAGCGCACCGACGATGCCGACCTGGGCAATGAGTCGCAGTACACCTACATGTCCACTGCCGAAAAGGGTGGCTTCACCTATTCTGCAGCTCCCTACATTGAAATTCGCTATGCGGAGGTATTGCTTAACCTGGCTGAGGCAGCTTGTGGCGCCAACCAGATTGACGATGCCCTGATATATCTGAATATGGTACGCCAGCGTGCCGGTGTTCCTGACTATACAACGGCTGACTTCTTGGGCGAGGCTCAGGCAGCCTGCATGAGTGCCATCCTGCTGGAGCGCCAGATAGAGCTGGCATATGAAGGAAAGCGCTTCGACGACATGCGGCGCTGGATGCTCTTCGACGGCGGTGCCAACTTTGGCGAGGTTGCTGATGCTCCTGCCACGTGGAGACTGTCGGGATGGGGTGGCAACACCTGCACATGGCTGGGCTTCACGCCGTTCAACGGTCAGCGCCGTGAGCGGATGGAATTCCGTACAGCCGACAAGTATGGCGTAGGTACTGACAAGTGGGACGGCGACCCCATTCTTAATAACAGCGTAGAGCGCTGTGCACCGCTTGACCTAAGAAAAGACCTCACTGACCAGCAGGAGGTATTGAAGACTTGGTACACCGAGAATCTGGTACGTAAGGACAATCGTGGCGACGGTTACAACTCGATTACCCACGACGACCTCTACATCCACTTCTATGCCAAATATTACTTCTTGGGCTTGTCTCTGGGTGCCCAGAACCGTAACGACGCCCGTCTGGAGCAGACTATCGGCTGGGAGAACAACAATACAGCAGGCATGGGAACCTTCGACCCGTTGGCTGAATAAAAGCCTGTAGCCGATAAAGAGGAAACAGGCCGCCCAAACCACAAAGACATCAGTGGTTTGGGCGGCTGTTCGTATCAGAAGGTACTGGCTGCTTGTGTCAGGAGGTACTGGCTGTGCGTGTCAGCCCAGCAGGCGCCGGTACAGGGCGGACACCTGACGGGCCACGTCGGTGGCCTCGAAGCGGCGGATGTATTCGCGGCTGCGGCGGATGCGCTCGTCGCGGCCATGGGCTCCGCGCAGCGACATCTTCAGGGCCTCGGCCATGTCGATGGCATTGTCGGGACCGACATAGAGGCTGTGCGGACCGCCGGCTTCCTCCAGACAGGAGCCGCTGCAAGCCACCACGGGCAGGCCGGCGGCGATGGCTTCGATGATGGGAATGCCGAAGCCCTCATAGCGCGAGGGGTAGACGAAGGCCTCGGCCAGGGAGTAGATGGCCGACAGGTCGTCGTCGGGGACGCCGCTGAGCAGGCGGATGCGCTCGTCACGGGGCAGCTCGCGGGCATAGGCCGTCTGCCGGCCTACGGCAACGAGGCTGATGTCCTGAGGCAGCAGCTCTACGGCCTCGGCAGCCAGCAGCAGGTTCTTGCGCCGCTCGATGGTGCCTACGCTGAGCACAAAGCGCTGCGGCAGCTGGTAGCGCTGGCGCACCTCGGCTTTCTTCTCCGCACTCACGGCGGTGGAGAAGCGCGGGGCAAAGCTCTGGTAGATAACGCTGATGCGGTCGGCATATTCCGGGCCGCCCAGCTCGATGATGTCCTGCCGCGTGCGCTCGCTGATGGCTATGATATGGTCGGCCTCGCGCAGAGCCTTGCGGAATTTCCACGCGTAGAGCTTGGTATCAATCCATTGGTAGTATTCGGGGTGGCGCAGGAAGATGAGGTCGTGGATGGTGACGACGCCACGGATGCCGGCCTTGCGCAGGCCGACGGGCAGCTCGCCCGACAGGCCGTGGTACAGCTGGATGCCGTCGCGCTTCAGGTCGCCGACGATGCCACGGCTGCGCCACCAGGCCTTGCGCAGCGACGAGGGGTGTCCCGGCGGGTAGCAGAATTGTATGCCTTCTATTATCTGGCTGCGCAACTCGTCGCGCCCTTCGTCAGGGGCGTAGAGGCGCAGCTCCATGTCGTTGTCGCCTAAGCGGATAAGGTCGTTGACGAGCGTCCGCCCGTAGCTGCCCAGTCCGGTTCCGTTGCGCACTATGCGCTTGGCATCAAGTCCTATCAGCATCATTTATATAAAGTTGTCGCCGTATTTCATCCGTACCTCGTTGACGTATTTGCGCACCAGCGCCGACGAGTCGCCCTTCTTGCAGATGAGCAGCACGTTGCCGCTGTCAGCCACGATGTAGCCGTCCAGCCCGTTGATGACGCCCAGCTTGCCCTTGGGCAGCTTGATGACGTTGTTGTGAATATCCTCGGCCATCACCTCCGAGTCGATGATGACATTGTCGCCGTCGGCCTTGCTCATACATTCGTAGATGGCATGCCACGTGCCCAGGTCGGCCCATCCGAAGTCGCACTTCATGACGTAGACGTCGTGGCTGTGCTCCAGGATGGCGTAGTCGATGGACAGGTTGGGGTAGCGGGGGTAGTTCTGCGCCACGTATTCCAGCTCTTCCTCGTAGCTGTGGCCGGGCCGCTCTGACTTCAGGTTGCGCAGCACGCTGGGGAAGATGCTCTCGAAGCACTTGGTCAGCTTCCGCGTGTTAGCCATGAAGACGCCCGTGTTCCAATAGAACTCGCCGCTCTCCATGAACATACGGGCAAACTCGCGCTCGGGCTTCTCGGTGAACGACTTGACGAAGAAGACGTCGGGCTTGCAGCTGCGGTCGCCTATCTGGATGTAGCCGTAGCCGGGCTCCGGACGCGTGGGCTGCACGCCCATCACCAGCAGCACCTCGTTCTCCGACACATAGCCGATGCCCGTCTCCAGGCTGCGCATGAACGACTCCTCGTTCATCACCAGATGGTCGGAAGGCGTAATAATGATGTTGGCGTCGGGGTCCTGACACTTGATGCGCATGTTGGCCCATGCCACGCTCGGCGCCGTGTTGCGGTGGATAGGCTCCACCAGGATGTTGCGCTCGTTGATGTCGGGCAGCTGCTGGCGCACGGCGTCCAAGTACTCCTTGCAGGTGCATACGAAGATGTTCTCAACGGGTATCACCTTGACGAAACGGTCGTACGTCGTCTGCAGCTGCGTACGGCCGGTGCCGAAGAAGTCAATGAATTGCTTCGGATACTGCTCGCGGCTGCACGGCCACAGCCTGCGGCCACGTCCGCCCGCCAATATGACACAATAATTCTTGTTGCTTATTTCCATAGTATTCCGGTCTTTCGTAATGAATATGTTGCTTCTATAACAGCGTTTCTGCCCACTAAGGTACGATTTTTTTACCAAACACCTATAAAAGAAGCGCTTTTTTTTATTTTTTTATTCTTTTCTTCTTTTATTTATCAAATATTTCGTACCTTTGCAGCGCTTTTGAAGCCCAGATGGCGGAATCGGTAGACGCGCTGGTCTCAAACACCAGTGGGGCAACCCATCCCGGTTCGAGCCCGGGTCTGGGTACTTTTCGTACAGAAGCGGGGGGGAATCTTCGGATTCCCCTTTTTCGGACTGACCCATTTTTAGCAAATCACCCCCCTGCCATGGTGTAAAGAATTCGGCATGCCAAAGGTGCGGCGAAAAACATGAAAGGTTGGCTAACCGAATAAGGATTAACCAACCACTTTTACGGATATTGCAATTTCATTTCTTATTTGTCTTCAACACTCCGATGCTACTAAAGCCTGTTTTGTCCGCTTTTTATCAAATTGTGTGCACATCATTTTTTTTTCCAATTAGATTTTCCTCAAAAAGTGGCTCAAGCCTACACTACTTGACTTATCATGTTTATATTCAGTAGGTTAAGTAGTGTAGGCTACCTTCACTTTCTATGGGCAAGCCTACACTAAACGGTCGTTTTAAGATGACGAAATATCGAAAATGCCTGGTAACAATAGGGGTTACTGACAGTAACCATGGCAGTTACGAGCAGTAACCATGACGGTTACGGACAGTAACCATGCTGGTTACTGCAATTTTTCAAGATAAAAGTCTGCTGTAGGTGGCATAAAAGTGTACGGAAAGAGAAATAAAAAATGTCGTGATTATTCGCAATTTTCCGATTTTGTGTAGGCTTGACTATGCAAAATGAAGGCAGCCTACACTACTTAACGCGCTGAATATAAACACGATAAGTCAAGTAGTGTAGGCTTGAGCCACTTTTTGAGAAATTTGTTGAAATGGTTATTTTTGGAAGTCGATGACGTCGTTGCCGCTGTTCGTCGGGTCGAAGCCGCTCTCGTCGTAGCCTTCGTTGGAGCGGTAGACGCCGTTGTCATAGCCGGCGTTGGAGTTGGACGCCCTGCGCTGTTGGCTGCGCTGGTTGCGCTCCTGCTCGTACTCCTCCATCTGCTTCTGCTGCTTCTTGTCGGCAGCCTGCCCGATGGCTGCGCCGACGGCAGCACCACCCGCCATGCCAACGATAGTGCCGAGGTCGCTGCCCCGATAGCCGCCCGACATGCCGCCGACGGCAGAACCCAGTATGGAGCCCACCATGCCGCCTACGTAGGCTCCCTGTCCGGTGTACGTGCCACAGCTGCTGAACAGCAAGGTGGCAACAGCCATTGTCATCATCGTCTTCTTCATCATTGCGTTGTTTCTTTGGTTTGACGGTGCAAAGTTAGTAAATGTTTCTGAGATAGCGCCAAGGAAATCCCCTAATTTTTTTGCGGGGATTCCCTATTAGTACTCAAACGACGAGCCGCCAAGGAATTCGCGGAGCAGGGAGGTTGGCGGTATCTGGTCTTCGGGGATGGGGCGGATGTAGCGCAGGAACTTGCGCAGGCGGTAGGCCTCGGCATACTCGTCGCAGTCCTCGGTCACTTCCTCCAACAGCGGTTCTGCCTGCCGCTTGATGACGGCCAGTTCGAAGAGCATGGCCGAATTGAACATGGCGTCGGCATTCTCCTGATAGGGGAATATCCAGCGGTTCTCACCCTTCCTTACCGACGGCCAGCGGCGGATGGTCTCGCGGGCGTTGACACCCCGGTATTTATGGTCGCGGATGATGCGGCGCAGTAGCCGGTTGTCGGTCGTCGGCACGTAGTTGTGGTTGTCGAGGAGGATGGTGGTGAGCGCCGAGGCATAGACGCGGAATATCTGGTCGGCGGGAATCTGCGCCGTCAGCTCCGGATTGAGGGCGTGGATGCCCTCCACGACCAGTATTTCGTTGCCCTGCAGCCGGAAGCGCTTGCCGCTCTTCTCGCTCCTGCCTGCCTGGAAGTTATAGCGCGGCAGCTCCACCTCGTCGCCACGCATCAGGGCGTTCATCTGCTCGTTCAGCAGCGGTATGTTCAGGGCGTGCAAGTGCTCGAAGTCATAGTCGCCGTTGCTGTCGCGGGGAGTCTCTTCGCGGTCGAGGAAATAGTCGTCGAGGGAAATGCCGACCGGCTTCAGCCCGTTGACGGCCAGTTGCACCGAGAGGCGCTTGCACGTCGTGGTCTTCCCACTGCTGCTCGGTCCGGCAATGAGCACCAGTTTGATGCCTTTGCGGGAAGCTATCTCGTCGGCTATCATGGCTATCTTCTTCTCTTGCAGGGCCTCGCTGAGCTGGATGAGCTTGTTGGTATCGCCGCGCAGGATGGCCTCGTTCAAGTCGCCGACGGTGCGGATGCCCAGGATGCGCTGCCACTGGTGGTGCTCCTTGAATATTTCAAACATCTTCTGCTGGAACGTCATCTCGCCCAGCTCATCAGGATGCTCCCTCGACGGAATGCGCAGCAGCAGGCCGTCGTAGTATTTCTCCAGGCCGAAGAGGTAGAGCTGCGACGTGTTGGTGAGCAGCGAGCCATAGTAATAGTCCTGATAGCCGTCCATGTCGTAATAGGTGGTGTACAGGCGGCCGGTGCTCTTCAGCAGCTTGACCTTCGACCACTGCTGCTGGCTGTCAAACAGCCTGACGGCCTCCTCGGTAGTCGTCTCATAGCGGTGGATGGGCAGTGCGGCATCAATAATCTGCTGCATGCGGCGGCGTATCTGCCCGGCATCCTCCAGCGTCACGGGGCGCCCGATGTCGAGGTCGACGTAATAACCGTTGGAAACGGGTATGTCGATGGCTACCCGGCAGTTCTCATACAGGTCGTGGACGGCCTTGCACAGTACGAAGAACAAGGTACGCGTATATGCCCGCAAGCCGCTTGGCGACGCCATGTCGAGGAACTCGACGTCCTTACGCTTGTACACCCGATAGTGCATTCCTTCCACCTTGTTATTCACCTTCGCGTTGACAGGGCCGTGCTCCATTTCAAGGTCTGTCAGCCGGAACACCTCTTCCAACGTGATGCCCACAGGCACCTTGAGGGTTTGACCGTTATTCTTGCAGCGAATCTTTATCTGTTCCATATTTTTTCTTTAGGTTAGTCAAGGTGCAAAGGTACGAATAAGCAAGCAAAATGCCAAATTAATTTGAGCATTTTCGAGTGGAGTACTTTCGACGTCGTCAAAGGTACGAATTATTTTCTGTAATCATTTGGGTATTTGGGAAAATATCACTAATTTTGCAACTTGAAAGCATGATTATGGAGAAAAGGGCCACCAACATGGCACAAAGTGTCAAGGCTTTTGTCAAAAAATGGACCGGCAGGGGCAGAGAAAAGCAAGACGACAAGACCTTCTGGGAGGACTTGTTGGAGGATGTCTTTGGCGTGTCCCGTTCCCGCGACTTGATAGAAGTGCAAAAGCCCGTACAGTTCAATGGCACGACCAAGTACATTGACGTGTATGTCAAGTCATCGGGCGTGGTGATTGAACAGAAGAGCTGTGGTGTTGACCTGCTGAAGCCGGAAGAGCAAAGCGACGGTACCCCTCTGACTCCCATGCGCCAAGGCAAACGCTATTACGACTGGCTGGACAAACCGCTGCAGGGCCGCTACATCGTAGCCTGTAACTTTCAGGAGTTCCGCATCTTTGACACGCTACACAAGACGTCCCCCGAGCGCGTTATCCGCTTGGAGGAACTTCCCAAGCGGTGGAGAGAGTTGAAGTTCCTCACGGAGACCTATGCAGAAACTCTCCTTGACCGGGAACAGCATGAGGAAATTGTGGCTCACACGGCCAGCGAATACGTACGCAAGCTTTACAACTCCATCGTGGGCAAGCGCAAGAATCTGACCAGCGACGAGCTGCATTCACTGAATGTGTTTTGTGTGCGCGTCGTGTTCTGTCTCTTTGCCGAGGATGCCGGATTGTTTGACAACGAGCAGTTCCGCCGTTTCATCGAAAAGTTCGATGCCGACGAGCTGGCATGGCGCTTTGGCCATCTGTTTGAGCTCTTGGACGACGAATGCCGCATCTGCTGTCGCTATGCACCTAAAGAACTGATGGACTTTCCGTACGTCGATGGTGGACTGTTCCGCCACGACCCCCGCTACACGACGCCTCCCATTACCACGGCCACGCGCAACCTGCTGTTGAATGCATGGAACATCACCCTGCCTACGACGAAGGAGAAATTCCACTGGGCCGACATCTCGCCCACCAACTTCGGCTGTATCTTCGAGAGTACTACGGAGGCTGCCGTGAGAGCATCTGGCGGCATGCATTACACCACACCGGAGAACATCCATCGCGTCATCGACCCGCTGTTCCTCGACGAGTTGAGGGATGCTCTGCAGCAACTACTACAGATGCCTACTAACAGCAGGCGCGAGAAAGACGCTGCACTGAATGCACTGGAGGCATACCGTGACCAACTGGCCTCACTGCGCTTTTTGGACCCAGCATGCGGAAGCGGCAACTTCCTGACCGAGACCTATCGCTCACTGCACGAGTTGGAACTGGAGGCCATCAAGGCCGAACAGAACCTGAATTTCCAGACTTATACAGGCAATGTCGACCCCTGCCGGGTACAAATCAGCCAGTTCTTCGGCATTGAGATAGACGACTTTGCAACCTCCGTGGCCAAAGCGGCTCTATGGATAGCCGAATGCCAGATGCTGCAGAAGACGGAGGAGGTGCTGGAGTGTCGGCTGAAGATGCTGCCCCTGCCCAAGAATGCCAACATCGTCTGTGCCGATGCCTTGACAACAGATTGGAACGAGGCGCTGAAGCGCTCTGCCAATGCCCCGACGTATATCATAGGAAATCCGCCGTTCCAAGGCAATAAGAAAATGACTGCTACCCAACGTGAGAGCCTGCTCAAGGCCATGCCCGGCAACATTGACGGTCAGCGGGTTTGGGACAAGCAAGGCAGTCTTGACTTCGTCTGCGGTTGGTATGCCAAGGCCGCTGCCTATATGGAAGGGAAGAAAAATGTAATGACGGCCTTTGTCTCAACCAACAGTATTGTCCAGGGTGAGCAAGTCGCCCCCCTTTGGCAGCCGCTGATGGAGCATTACCACGTGCGAATCCTGTTTGCGTGGAAGACCTTCCAGTGGTTCAACAAAGCCGATGAAATGGCCCATGTCCACTGCGTCGTCGTCGGTTTCTATGAAAGCAAACGCCGAAAAAACAAGCCTCACACCATTTACGAAGAGCAGAAAGCCCCTGTTAAGGCCGAACACATCAATGCCTACTTGCTGGATGCGGAGAATCTGTTCGTGGTAAACCGAGGCCAGCCGCTATGCCCCGTCCCTCAGATGGGTATAGGCAACAAACCGATAGACGACGGAAACTACCTGTTCACTGAACAGGAGATGCAGGAGTTCATCAGACGTGAGCCTGCTGCTCAGAAATACTTTCATCCGTGGTACGGGGCAGAAGAGTTTATCAACGGTAAGCCCCGCTATTGCCTGTGGCTGGGCAACTGTGAACCTCAGGAGCTGCGCAAGATGCCGCTGAGCATGAAGCGGGTTCAGGCGGTCATCACTTTCCGCCAGCAGAGCAGTAGTGAGCAGACACGGCAGTTGGCGCAGACGCCCCGCCGTTTCCATGTGGAAAACATGCCCCAGCAGTCTTTCATGCTGGTTCCGCGCGTCTCTTCCGAGAACCGCGACTACGTGCCGATGGGCTTCCTGGAGCCGGAATGTCTTGCCAGTGATGCCATTCAGATATTGCCCGATGTAAAGATGTGGCACTTCGGCGTCTTGGAGTCTCGCCTGCACATGGCATGGATGCGTGTGGTGTGTGGCCGCTTGAAAAGTGACTACCGCTATTCCGCAGGCATTGTCTACAACAACTTCCCTTGGGCGGAACTGACTGACGGGCAGAAACTGGCCATCGGCGCCACAGCCCAGGCTATTATAGAGGTACGCAACCGCTATCCGGAAGCTTCTTTGGCCGACCTCTACGACCGCTCTTCCATGCCCGACGACCTGCTGCATGCTCACTGGGAGAACGACCGTGTGGTTGCCGAGGCATTCGGCATATCGTCTGAGCGGACCGACGAAGAGATTGCCGTGGAGCTGATGCGCCGCAGCATGCGTCTGGCCCGTCCAAAGGCTAAGCGGCGCAAGAAGAAAACTACTGTTAATCGAAACCGTTGAATCGTAAATAATAAATCGTCAAATCGTAAATCAAATCAATATGTCAATCTGGGTAATTTTTACGCTTCTGGGCTCGCTGGCGCTGCTGATGTTCGGTATGAAGACCATGAGTGAGGCGTTGCAGAAAATGGCGGGTCCGCAGTTGCGACACGTCTTGGGGGCCATGACCACCAACCGCTTTACGGGCATGCTGACGGGTATGCTGGTGACAGCCAGCGTACAGTCGTCGACGGCCACGACGGTGATGACCGTCTCGTTTGTCAATGCCGGACTCCTGACGCTGGCACAGGCCATCTCCGTCATCATGGGTGCCAACATCGGTACCACGCTGACGGCGTGGATTATGTCGGCCGGTATGTCGTTCGACATCAGCAACCTGGCATGGCCGGCCTTCTTCGTGGGCATCATCCTGATATATCAGAAGAAGTACCGCTACATCGGCGACTTCCTCTTTGGTATCGCCTTCCTGATATTTGCCTTGGCCACGCTGCGCATGACGGGGCAGAACATGCACTTGGGAGAGAACCAGGACGTGCTTGACTTCTTCGCCTCATTCGACCCCGACTCGTTTGTCACCACACTGGTATTCCTGCTGTTAGGCGGCGTGCTGACGTTCTGCGTACAGTCGTCGGCTGCCGTGATGGCCATCACCATGATACTGTGCTCCAGCGGCGCACTGCCTATCTATCAGGGCATTGCCCTGGTGATGGGTGAGAACATCGGCACCACCGTCACCTCGAACCTTGCGGCCATGTCGGCCAACACGCAGGCCCGCCGGGCGGCTCTGGCCCACATGTTCTTCAATGTGTTCGGCGTCATCTGGATACTGTTCGTCTTCCGCCCGTTCATCGACATGGTGTGCGGATGGGTCGGCTACGACGTGCTGATGACCAAGGAGACGGCAGGCACGGCAGCCTTCCTGGCCAACTCGGCCAAGCTGAGCTTCGTGCTGGCAGCCTTCCACACAGCCTTCAACGTGGCTAACACCTTTATCTTAATATGGTTCATCCCGCAGATAGAGCGCTTTGTGTGCTGGGTCATCAAGCCCAAGAAGGTGGACGAGGAAGAGGACTTCCGCCTGCACTTCATTACGGCCGGCTTCATGAAGACCCCCGAGCTCTCCGTATTAGAGGCCCAGAAGGAAATCCAGGCCTTTGCCAACCGCATGCAGCGCATGTTCGGCATGGTGCGCGAGCTGCTCACCCTTTCCAGTAGCAGTACCGACAAGAAAGACACCCAGGCCGGCGACTTCAACAAGCTGTTCACCCGCATCGAGAAGTATGAAGGCATCTCGGACAACATGGAACTGGAGATAGCCAAGTACCTCGACTCGGTCAGCGACGCCCACCTCAGCGACGACACGAAGGCTAAGATTCGCGCCATGCTCCGTGAAATCAGCGAACTGGAGAGCATCGGCGACGCCTGCTACAACATGGCCCGCACCATCTCGCGCAAATACAACGGCAAGCAGGACCACTTCGTCGACAAGCAGTACGACCACCTGCACCAGATGATGGAACTGACCGACCAGTCGCTCTCGCAGATGAACCGTCTGATGGGCGGCCGCAAGGAGTCGTTCGACATCAACCGCACGTTCAACATCGAGAACGAAATCAACAACTACCGCAACCAGCTGAAGTCGCAGAATATCAACGACATCAACAACCATGAATACACCTATGCCGTCGGCACCATCTACATGGACCTTATCAACGAGTGCGAGAAGCTGGGCGACTACGTGGTCAACGTCGTCGAGGCCCGCATGGGTATGAGGCAGAAAGAATACTAAGAAGAAATACTACAGAACTAAATAATCACGTAACATGCTGAGAAGAATCATTTTCCTAATAACTGTGCTGTTGACAGCCTTAACCACGTCAGCACAGGTAACTACGTCGGGCATCAACGGTAAGGTGACGGCCAGCGGCGAGGAAGCCATCGGTGCCACCATCACCGCCAAGCACCTGCCTTCAGGAACCGTCTACCGGGCAGTGACGAATGTCGACGGACGTTACTCCATTACCGGCATGCGTGCCGGCGGTCCCTACGATATCGAGGTGTCGTACATCGGCTATCAGACCAAGAAGTTCACTGATATACAGCTGGCTTTGGGTGAGAACGCCCTGCTTGATGCATGGCTTGCCGAAAACAGCCAGATGCTACAGGAGGTAGAGGTGGTGGCTGCTACACGCAATACCATGCGCAGCGACCGTTCTGGTGCCGTCACCAGCCTGAATGCAACAGAGATGTCAGTCATACCCACCGTCAGCCACAATATGAACGACCTGCTGAAGATGACGCCACAGGGCAACTCCTCCAACGGCATGGCCATCGGCGGCGGCAATTTCCGGCAGTCTAACATCACCGTCGACGGTGCCTCGTTCAACAATTCCTTCGGATTGACGCAGAATGTGCCACTGCCCGGAGGCGGCACGCCGATTTCCATCGACGCACTCGACCAGCTGACGGTAAGCATCACTCCTTTCGACGTACGTCTGAGCGGATTCACCGGCGGCGGCATCAATGCCGTGACGCGCAGCGGTACCAACGAGTTCAAGGGTTCCCTCTACACCTACCTCACCAGCACCAGTCTGAAAGGCAGCCGCGTGGGCGATGCGACCCTTGACGTCGACAACGGGCACACCAACACATACGGATTCACGCTGGGCGGTCCCATTCTGAAAGACAAGCTGTTCTTCTTCGTCAACGGGGAAATCGAGGATAACGTGACGGTAGGACCCAGCAAACGTGCCGGGGACGGCACCTTGCCTTATACCGAGACTAACAGCCGGCCGACAATAGAGCAACTGGAAAGCCTGTCAGGCTACCTGCGCAGCAACTATGGCTTGGAGACGGGTGTCTGGCAGGGCTATAACGTGAAGACGCCGGCCTACCGCATACTGGCGCGTCTGGACTGGAACATCAACGATAACCATCATTTCCACATCCGCTTCAACAAGTCGAACCGCAAGGACTCCAAGGCAGCATCAACCTCACGCAACATCGGCGGCAGCCAGCTGATGGGCATCTATGGTGCCGGCACGGCCTATGGCAACTCAGCCTACGGCATGAGTTCGCTGTCAAGCCGCTACTACATGGAGTACCGCTTCACGTCGCTGGCTGCGGAACTGAACAGCAAGTTCGGCAAACTGCAAAACACGCTGCGCGCCACCTATTCCTTCCAAGACCAGCCACGCTCCACGGAATACGGCGACACAGCCCCCGTTTTAGAACTGGTCATGAGCGACGGGCAGGGGCACTATCCCACATGGGCCTTAACAGGTGATATATTTACCTACGGCACGTTGTCGCAGACGAAGAATACCGTCATCACCGACGAGGTAAACGTCACCTTAGGCAAGCACCACCTCTTTGCCGGTCTGCAATTTGAGCATAACTATGCCTCCAACGGCTACGCACAGGCTGCGGCAGGATACTACGCCTACGAAGTGACACCTGACGAGGCTGAAGCCGGCAACTGGGGCGCTGTATTCAGCAGAAGCCCACGTGTGTTTGGCATCACCTATGGCAACGGTGCCGACCACTCCATCTTCAAGGCAGAGATGAAGACCAACCAGTGGTCACTGTATCTGCAAGACAACATCAACCTTAGCGACCGCTTCCGCATGTCGGCAGGTGTGCGCTTTGAGCTGCCTTCTTACCCTGCCTTGGACGGCAATTTCAACGAAGACTACTATAACATCAAATTTGGCGACCAGCAGTTCCGTACCGACAACGTGCCGTCGAACAGCATCAGCTGCTCGCCCCGCATCGGCTTCAACTGGGACATCCTCAACAATCGCAAGTATATCCTCAGGGGTGGAACAGGACTGTTCGTAGGGCGACTGCCCTTTGCATGGCTCGTGTCCTCCGTCCTGAACTCAGGCATGGGACAGACCACCTATGTGGCTACCACTGCCAACGGCAAGACGGCACCGACGTTCACTACCAGCCAGCAGGACATGCTACAGCAGGTCAACGCCACCAGCGCTACCTCTGTACCCTCAGGACCTACCATCCTGTCCGACGACCTGCGCATGCCGAAGACGTGGAAGACGTCACTGGCTTTCGATGCCAAGCTGCCCGGCGACATCGATTTCACGCTGGAGGGTATCTACAGCCACGACCTCAACCCCGTGGTGGTCAGCAACAAAGACTTCTACTGGGATGGTTCTTCGACGGTTGACTTGGGACACGGCGACATCCGCCACAACGTAAGCTCCTACTATAATGCCAGTGCACAGTCGGCCTACGTGTTAGAAAACGCCGGCAGCGGTGCCTATTACCTGTCGCTGAGCGCCCAGCTGCGCAAGAAGTTCGACTTCGGACTCGACCTGATGGCCAGCTATACCATTTCCAAGGCCAAGACCTTCTCTGACGGTATTGGCGACCAGGCCAGCGGAGCCTATTACACCCGCCGTTACTCCATCCATGCCATTAACGACAACGAGAAAGGCTATGCCACCTACGTCGCGCCCAACCGCCTGCTCGTCGCTGCCAGCTACAGGCTCAAGGAGTCCAGCAATGCCACCTCCGTCTTCAGCCTCGTCTACGACGGATACCAGTGCGGCTATCTGGACGGATACTCCTTCAACCGCTATTCCTACTTCTTCTCGTCCAATGTCACGGGCGATGCCAGAGGCTGTGGCAACCTCCTCTATGTTCCTGCCAGCCGCGAAGAGCTGAACAACTGGAACTTCGCTGATAACGGAATGGTAGACGGCAAGCCCTATACCGCCGACATGCAGCGCGATGACTTCTGGGCATTCATCTGCCAAGACGACTACCTCAGCAGCCGCAAGGGGCAATACACCGAGCGCGGCGGAGCCAAGATGCCGTGGCACCACCAGCTGGACTTCAAGTACCAGCGTGACATGAGCATCAACTGGGGAAAGACACGCCACACCCTCCAACTCGGGCTTGACATTCTCAACCTGCCCAATTTCCTGTGCAAGGACTGGGGGCTCTACAAGGCTGTCCCCGTCGGTGGCGATGCCCTGCTGAACTACAACGGAACCCAATACACCTACAATCTGGTGAATGGCAAGCGGCATTTGTCGACCTTCCAGAACTACGAAAGTGCTGCCTCTACCTATCAGGTGATGTTCACCATCCGTTACCTGTTCAACTAAGCAAGCGGAGTGTCACGGGTACCCTTGCTGATGCCGGCAGTCTGCCTGATGGCAGGCATTGCGTTAGGCGAAGCCCTGAACCAATGGGCCATGGGGCTTGCGCTACTGACCCTTACCGTTATCATAGCCCTCCTTTTGCACCGTCTGCCACGTTGGCAGACGGTTGCCATTGGAGCCTGCTGCATATTGTTAGGTGCCACGCTGGCCTCACGGACACGACAGCAGTACGACATTGCGTGGTCTGACCAACCCATAACCATAGAAGCTATGGTGGTCAGCGAGCCCGTCGTCAAGGAACGTCTGATAGTCGTAGACCTGCTGGCTGCTGACGGGCGCTGGAAACTGAGAGGGCGCATCGTCAGGGACAGCATGAGCGAGCGTATCACCATCGGCAACGGCTTACAGCTTCATAGTATTATTAATAATGTACGCGCGTATAAAAACGGCCATTTCGACTATCAGCGCTACATGCTATGCCACGGTTTCCACGGCGAGACCTTTGCCCGTAGCAGACAATGGCAGTGGAAACAGCTCACATTGGAGAAACTGCCAGTGACGGAACGCGCCCGGCTGCGCTTCCTGTGCTGGCGCCATCAGCTGCTACGACACTACAGGGAATGGGGATTCGACGGCGACACCTATAGCGTCATCGCAGCTATGACGCTGGGCGAGAAGTCGCAGTTGGACGCCCAGTTGAAAGACACCTTCTCGCGGGTTGGCGCCTCGCACATCCTGGCTCTGAGCGGGCTGCACCTGATGATTATCTATGCCGTCGTCACCCTGTTCGTCGGCTGGCGCAGGTTCCGCCTCGCGTCGCAGGCATCCATCGTGCTCGCCATCTGGGCCTTCGCCTTTCTCGTCGGCCTTACGCCCAGCGTGGTACGCTCGGCACTGATGATTACCGTCTACGCCCTGCTGTCATTAGGCTACCGTGAACGGATGTCGGTCAACACGCTGGCCTTCACCGCCATCGTCATGCTGGCAGCAAATCCGATGTCACTCTACGACATCGGGTTCCAGCTGTCGTTCATGGCCGTGCTCAGCATCCTGCTCTTCCTGCCGCTGTTCGGCAGCGTGGTGCCGCCGCATGTGTTGCAGAGGCACCGCTGGCTGGCCTACCTCTGGTCACTGCTGACCGTTTCCCTGGCGGCACAAATGGGCACGGCACCCCTCGTCGCCTATTACTTCGGGCGTTTCTCATGCTACTTTCTGCTCAGCAATCTCGTCGTCGTTCCCCTGGCCACTGCCGTGCTCTACCTCACGCTTGTCTGTATCGCCTGCTACTGGTGGACAACCGTCTGGCAGTGGACGGTCATGACGCTGGCGGCAGTCGTCGCGCTGATGAACCGGCTGCTACAGTTCATCGCCCTGTTGCCCGGATGCAGCATCGAGGGCATCAGCCTCTCGACGCTACAGCTCGCATTGCTCTATGTGCTGCTGGGGTGTGCCTATGTGCTGGTCCGGCTGCGGACACGCCGACGCTCCTGGTGTGACAGCATCCGCACGGGATGGCTGTCATAAAGGGTACAAAAAGGGGGCTACAAATATTGCAGCAACTCGCCGAAATGCGTTATCTTGTGTAGCCGCTCATGGGGATATTCCTCGCTCTTCTCCAGTTCCCATACCACATGGTAGGGGATGTGCACGGCATAGGCGCCGGCCGCCAGCGCCGGGGCAATGTCCGAACGGAAAGAGTTGCCGACCATCAGCGTCTCCTCGGGAGCCACGTCCAGGTTCTCGCACAGCTGGCGGTACTCCCGTTCCGTCTTGTTCGACACCGTCTCCATGTACGAAAAATACTGCTCCAGGCCTGAGCGCCGCAGCTTCGACTCCTGGTCCATCAGCTCCCCCTTGGTAAAGACCACCAGGCGGTAGCGCCGCGCAGCGGCCAGCCGCTGCAGGGTGTCCGCCACTTCGGGCAGCGGCGTGGTGGGAAACTGCAGCAGCCCCTGTCCTAACTCCAGGAGCCGCATGACGATGTCGCCCGTTATCTGCTCCTTCGTCACCCTCACGGCATTCTCTATCAGCGACAGCGTGAAAGCCTTCGTACCGTAGCCCGTCAGCGACAGGTTCTTACGCTCCGTGGTAAACAGGCCCTCGCTGACCTCGCGGGCTGTCGCCCACGGCTTCAGCAGCTCGCAGCATTCCCGCTCCACTTCGTCAAACCACGACTGGCAATCCCATAGCGTGTCGTCGGCATCGAAGGCGATAACCTTGATTTTTTCCATGCCTTTCTTTGCGTTTTATGTGTTTTAAGATGACCTATTGCAGGCGCTGCTGTCCGTCGGCTATGACGACACCATGCGCCGTTGCCCCCACGCGCTGCCCTTTCAGGTTATAGACGGTAGCAGGATGCCGCGTGCCGCCCTTGACCGTCTCCACGGCGGTCAGGTCCTCATCCAGATTGTCGGTGGTATACCCCATGCGCTCCATCTCCAGCGAAGCCCACACAAAAGGCCCGACACCCTTGGCATCGTTGTCGCGGACGGGTTCGCTCATATAGTAATCAAAGGAACCGTCGCGCTTGGGATTGCTATTGGGACCGAGACCGGAGACGCTGCAACACTTGGTCAGCGACAGCGTGCCGTCGTTGTTCTCGCGGACGAACTGCTCCACAATGCCGCGATAAGCCTTCAGGCCAGCCTGCTGATAGGTGGCGTCGACATAGCCTAAGCGGGCACTCTTCAACAAGCAGTAGGCAAACATGGACGAACACGTTGCCTCTAAATAGTTGCGCGGGTCGTCGACATCAAGCACGTCATACCACACGCCGCTGGCCGCATCCTGATAGTCCACCACCGATGCCAGCACCTTCTGCAGCACCGCCACGACCTCCTGTCGGCGGGCATAGTCGGCAGGCAGCGCGTCGAGCACCTCGACGAGCGCCATGGCAAACCACCCTAAGGCCCGTCCCCATGTGTGCTGGCTCAGCCCCGTGGTTTTGTCGGCCCAGAACATCGAGTGTGTCTCGTCCCATGCATGCTTCCACAGGCGCGTCGCCTCGTCGTAGGTACGCTGTTCCGTCTTCACTATCTGGTCCACGGCGTCGTCGTAGTACTGCTGTTCCTGACCCGGTCGCAGCAGCGGGGCTGCCATCGTGTAGAAAGGAAGGCCCATATAGATGCCGTCGAGCCACACCTGCCAGGCGTAGATGTCCTTATGCCACCACACACCCTCCTTGGTACGCGGCTGGTTCTCCAGCTGGCGGAACATCTCGTCGATGGCCGTCAGGTCCTGTTGGCGCGGCCACCGCTGGTACATGCGCAGGATGAAGCGCCCGGTGCGGACGTTGTCGAGGTTGAAGTCGCTGTATTTATAGCCGGTGATGCTGCCGCTCGCGCTAATCATCTTCTCCGGATATTCACGGATATAGGCCAGCACCGACTCGTCGCCATACGTGAGATAGGTGTCAAGCATCGACTCCAGCTCAATGCCCATCGTGTAGCTCCACCGGGCCTTTGTCGGCGAGAAGTCGAGGTTATAGGGGTGTGCCACGCGCTGCCGCTCGCTGGCCACCAGCCACTCGCTGTAATGATTGTACTCACGGCCCTGAATATGCCACGCCGCCAACGATAAAAGCAGAAGTGCAAATAGTCTTTTCATCATCGTTTCCTATAATATGTTAAGATTACAGAACGGTATAAAAGAGAGAAATGAGCAATTAAAGCGTTCGTATGATTTTAAATCAGTACGCTGTTCTTTCGTGCTGGTTCGACCATTCGTCCAACGTCTGCTGGGTAATGTTGTTCTTCTGTTGGAACTGTAGCAACAGACTATCCGTCTTCTTGCGGTAAAACTGCAGAAGAATATCCTGTAGTTCCTGCTGCTCTTGCTCCGTGCTGATGTATGACATCAGGCTCAACACATTCAGTTGTGCAGGGTTCAATTGCGTTGTTACCATAGCTGATTCATTTTAATTACTGTTGCAAAGGTACGAAATTATTCCGACTAACCATCACCATCACCTATTTTTTCTCCCAGATATGTTAAAATTACAGAACGGTACAAAGAAAAAGAAGAAAAAAACTTGGGCAGTACATCCTATTTCCGTACCTTTGTCGTGATAAAATTTTACTTAATTTTATAAAAGTAGGTTTTGCAGAGACAGGAAAAAATAGTAACGAATTAATACACAAGACAAAAGAAACAGACAGTAATAACAGTACATCGGGATGAGGTCGTACCAGGTGCCGCCCTCCCATTAGGGAACTTAATCAAATAAAATTATTAACTTACAGGTTAGCGTTCCTGTTCGTACTTATTGAAAATCATATTTGAGCTTTTGCTCTTGCCCTGCAGAGTTGAATACCGCCAAACATTCATTAATAGCAAGGACAAGCAGACAAAATGCTCACGTCGTAAGGCGTGGGCTGTTAGTGCTTGTTGCTATTATGGTCTACTTGGCGGTAACCAAACTCTGAATAAGCACCGAACGGTTCCGCCTTTTTTGTCTATAGTTATGACACACTTTAAAACATGCTTGCTCTTCGGAGCACTTCTGTGTACCGCTGGCCTGCGAGCACAGACGTCAGACGACTGCGTGGTGGTAGAAACGGCTGGCGGAGAGCGGATGGAATATGTGCTCAGCGAATTTCCACGCATCACACAGGTGAGGAATCATGTTACCATGCTTACCCTCAACACAAAGGTAGAGCTTGAGGCTTCTCAGATAACGAAGATATATATCAAGGAGAATGAGCCCTCGGCTGTTGACGAAATCATTGCACGTGACAATAATATCCGGATTTCGGATGGTTATATCATACTCTCTGGCTACACACCCGGTGAGCGTATAACGCTCTATCGGTCTGACGGTACACTGCTGTGGCAGCAGTCTGTTGCACAGGACGGTAGGATGCTGGTGCCATTAGGGCAGCAGTCAACTGGCGTTTATATTGTAAAGACAAATGGACAATCAGTAAAAATCATCAAGAAGTGAAAACAAACGCTATACTCTTATTGGCACTGCTGCTTTCCCTGACAGCAGGAGCACAAACCGTAAACGTCTATCTTAAAAGCGGTGAGATTGTTAAATACTCGCAGGAAGAGTTAGACTACATGGACTATACCGAGGAAGAGCTTCCCCCGCTGGCAACCTCGTTTGTAGAAGAACTCTCTGACGACTATTCCATCTTCAAGTCGATGATTCAGTCATACGAAGAATTAAGTTCTGAAGCTTTTGACGGCACCATATTGCTTTTCTCCGACGAAGTCATCAACAAAGCCCTGGAGAATGCACACGCCCGCCTGAACGTCTGGAACCATGAGACATTCAACATGGGTCACATGGTACAAGAGAACGGGGCCTATCAGCCCGTATTTGGCTGCCCCGACGCCGCCATCTTGAACTGGATAGCTGACGTGGCATTGTTTGGAAAGCGCTATACAGCAGAACAGATACTGACCGAAGAAGCCAACGACCTGACCAGCATCCGCAGCCGACAATGGCGCACCAATGTCCAAAAGGTCGATGCCGCCAACCCGGTCAACCTGCTAAACGCCGTGGCCTACAACGTCACCGAATTACGCATACCTAACAATGTGTTGATTTACCGTCTGAAGGATATGTTCAGCCTCTATGAGAATTGTACTGACGAACAGAGGTCCGCCTACTTCAATGCATCGAACCTGAGTTTCAATAGCGTGACAACAGAAGTCAGTGCCTGGACACCCTTGGAGGGCGTTTGGCCGTTGCACGAGAACCGGGTGCTGCGTTATAACAAGCCTTCTGGTCTGAGCGATGCTGATGGTTTCACCCTTGACTTCACACCTATCACGCACAATGCCACGGGCCAAGTGTCTCCCTACCCCATTCCGCCGGGCAGCTACCGTCTGGCCATGGGCTTTCAACAAAATACTGGCCTAACCATCACCGTCACCGTTTATGCCAACGGGCAGGAGATTGCCAAGTCGGACAATATCGAACTGGGGTCCTCAACAGTCTATCACTACGACCGTGGCACCGCGCTTTCGCCACGTTATCCAGAATATTATGACCCGGATAATGTGCGGGCGATGGGAGGAAGCAACAAAGCCGGCAATTACGATACTGACGGAGGACTGATTATCGACGAAGTGGTAGTTCCCGACCTGAATGGCGACGGTACGCCCGTTCAGCTTACCATGCGCATAGCATGTACGGATTGGGCTTGGAAGACTAATGTCAAACTGCATCACTGGTGCTTGCGGCCGACGAGCAACAACTACTGATATGGAAATGGATTGTTTAAAACTATTACGAGCAAACTGAAACATGAAGAAACAAATATCATCAGTCCTCATGCTGCTGCTCTCGCTGTCGGCAGAGGCACAAATAGCTAATTTCCACCTAAAGAACGGCGACGTGGTTTCATACACAGCGTCGGAAATAGAATTTATCGATTTCAGAGATAAGACGTCCGGCTCCATTGCCCCTTCTACTCCTTCATTCGACATACCCGAGATGTATAACAACTTCCTCGGTATCATCACGAAGATGCAGGCCGTGGGCGACAAAGAGATTCTGCTTACTGAGCCCCGTGGCGAGCTGATAGAACCCGGCAGAGCGGTTAGCGAGTTGCAGGCACTCTATCGCTATGAGTCTGACCTGCAAGACAACCCCTATGCCAACCCGCAGGGATACTATGAAGTCATCACGGCCTGCAATGCATACCTGCAGTACATGAAGAACATCAGAGCCAACGACGGCACCAATGCCGACGAATGGCGGAAACTGGTAGCTTCAACTATACGCATCAAGGTCTGGGCCTACAAGACCTTGGCTGAAATCTATGGCCAGGCTGCGTGGAGCGATGACCTGGTGACCGACATCAGCCTGCAGCATCCTGGCGGCAACGTCAGGCTCCTGTCCTTGGGCGAGCTTGTCGATGCCTGTCTGAATCTGATGGGACAAGGTTTTGAGGGCGCGTCCTCACAGGGCGAAGTTGTCTGGACTGAACTGCTCGACCCCGGCCAGACGAGTATCGCTGCTTCGCGTTATCGCCAATGGAACACGATGGTTCCCGACTATGCCGGACTCTATGCCGAGCTGTGTCTGTGGAAGGGAGCCGTATTAGATGCTGCCGGTCAGGCTTCCACGGCCTACTATAAGACGGCTGCCGACGTACTGCTACAGGCCCTTGGAGCTAAGATTAGCTCAACGTCGGACCCCGGAACAAACGTCTACTGGATGCCTTCTGCGGCAACAGCTGGCCGTTACGCACCTATTTGGAATTACGCCCAGCCCTATCCTTTCGAGACCGTTTCCGCCATTTTTTATGACACCGAATACCATCAGGCTAACACCCTGCTGAAGCATTTCTCCTACGAACTGCCCAATGTGCGCCTGCTGCGTCCGTCGCAGGCTGGCATCGCGCGATTTCTTGACCAGGCGTTCAATCCTGGTGCTACGGCCTATGATACGCGCTACAGATGCTGTTTCGGCACCTCGGCTGACGCTTCCAGCCTGACTAAGTTCAGGCCTGATAACAGCAACGTTCGCCCTGCCTATCAAGACAATGTCCACATCTATATCTATCGTGCCACTCAGTATCACATGATGCTCTGCGAGGCCCTCAACCACTTGCAGCGCTTCGCGGCTATGAATGCTGTACTCAACACAGGTGTCAGAACCAGTGACTTCCAGGCCGGCACTCCCGAATGGGAGGGGTTTGAAAGCACCGTCAACCCCGCCGTTTGTGACTGGACCAGCAATGCCAACTGGGGAGTGCGACGCTATCCTTCCGCTGGTATCCGTGGTTGCTTTAGCTTGAGCGCGCGCCCCGTCAAGACTGACGTTGCAGAGCTGGGCAAGACGGCTACGCTGAAGTTCAACGACCTGGCCCTACTCGACGAGTCAATGCTTGAGTTCGCCGGTGAGGGCAAAGTCTATCCCATGATGAACCGAATGGCCGTTCGCTATAGCGACCCGTCGATTGTGGCCGACCGTGTTTGTCAGAAATACACTGACTCCAACCTTGCAGCATCGGTGCGCAACAGCATCATGAACGGAGGCTATTGGGTCCCCTACAGCCTGACCGCACAATAACAGCATAGGACATTTATTCTTTCAACACATCAACGTAGAGGGGCGCTCCATTTCGGAATGCCCCTCTGTCTGTATCAATGCTTGCGCGCCGTTACTTGACGACGAGCTTGCGGGTCTGGCCCACGACGGGTGCCTTCCACGTCAGGTCCGTGGCAGGTTTGTGGCCGGATGCGCAGCGTATTTATGGCAGATGCGCAGCGTATTTATGGCAGTTTTGCAGTAGGTTTATGCCAGTTCTGCAGCAGGTTTATGCCAGGCGATTTTATGTTTCTCCGGTAAATGTACTTAATTTCTCCGGTAAACGCATGTTGTTTCTCCGGTAAACTAAGTATGTTTAGCGGAGAAATGAAAGTAGTTTAGCGGAGAAACTTACCACGTTTACCGGAGAAAGTGAATTTGAAGTGACATAACAGTGCTACGGATATGGCTGAAGACATGCTGCGAAATGGCTGGAAAGCCGTTGCAGAATGGCAGAAAAGGAGGGAAAGAAAAAGGCTGATGCCCGGAAAAGGTCGAATAAAATTTGGCTTTTCACGCGCTTATTCGTACCTTTGACCTGCGGTCGAAGGTACTCACGCTCGACAAAACAAAAGGAAAATTGCCTTTTCCCTTTGTTTTGTCCTCGCTTATTCGTACCTTTGCAGCAAACTTTTCGATTCATCGAAAGCAAACATGAATTATAACAATACAGACCCCACCCCTGCCCCTCCCCTTGAAGGGAGGGGAGCGGCTGCCGCCAGAGAGTAAACCGCAGGGCACTCCCCTCCCTTCAAGGGGGCTATGAGGCAGCATAAGCGCAGCAACTCCCCTCCCTTCAAGGGGGCTATGGGGCAGCATAAGCGCAGCCACTCCCCTCCCTTTAAGGGGGCTATGAGGCAGCATAAGCGCAGCAACTCCCCTCCCTTTAAGGGGGCTATGAGGCAGCATAAGCGCAGCCACTCCCCTCCCTTCAAGGGGGCTATGAGGCAGCATAAGCGCAGCCACTCCCCTCCCTTCAAGGGGAGGGGTAGGGGTGGGGTCTGTAACTTAGCTATACAGAAAACATCATCAAATAAAAGCAAAGAGGTATGAAGAAATATGCAGTAATAGCCGCCGTAGCCCTGATGGGGCTGGCATCGTGCAGTGAAGGGAAGTTCCACGTAGAGGGCAACATCACGGGAGCCAAGGACTCCGTGCTGTATTTCGAGCAGGTGGGCATCAGCGACATCAGCGTGGTGGACTCCGTAAGACTGGATGGCGACGGCGACTTTGCCTTCAGCGGCGAGCGGCAGGAGGCCCCCGAGTTCTACCGCCTGCGCATCAGCGACCAGATAATCAACGTCAGCATCGACTCCACGGAGACCGTCACCGTGAAGGCACAGTATCCGCAGATGGCCACGCAATATGAGGTGAGCGGGTCGGAGAACTGTCAGAAAATCAAGGAACTGGCCCTGCGCCAGATTGACTTGCAGCAGCGGGCCATCGCCATCAGCCGCAACGACGCGCTGAGCGTGGAGGCGTCGAACGACAGCATCCTCGCCATCGTGCGCCAGTACAAGGACGAGGTGAAGCGCCAGTACATATTCCCGGCTCCCGACAAGGCGTATGCCTACTTTGCACTGTTCCAGGCCCTGGGCGACATGCTGCTCTTCAACCCGCGCACCAACAGGGACGACATCAAGGTGTTCGCCGCCGTGGCTACGAGCTGGGACACGTACTACCCGCAGGCTGAGCGCGGACAGAACCTGCACAACATCGCCATCGAAGGCATGAAAAACGTGCGCATGCAGGACGCTTCCGGAGCACAGACCATCGACGCCAGCAAAATCAGGACGACGGGCATCATTGACATAGAACTGACCGACAACCACGGGAAGACGCGACGGCTGACGGACCTGGAGGGCAAGGTGGTGCTGCTCGACTTCCACGTCTTTGCCACCGAGGAGTCGCCGGCCCGCATCCTGCTGCTCCGCGAGCTGTACAACAAATATCACGCACAGGGACTGGAAATATACCAAGTCAGCCTCGACCCCGACGAGCACTTCTGGAAGCAGCAGACGGCAAGCCTGCCGTGGATAAGCGTTCGCGAGGAGCAAGGGCTGGCATCGCCGACACTGGCCATCTACAATGTGCAGGCTGTTCCGGAGTATTTCCTTATCGACCGCAACAGCAACATCGTAGGGCGCTCGCAATCATTCAAGGACGTAGAGCAGTCAATCAGCCAGCTCTGCCGTTAGAAGCTGCGCAGCCATGCCTTCAGGTCGAGCATCATCTCGAAATGATAGGCGAACGACTGGCGGATGCCAAAGCCATGGCCGCCTGAAGGATAGACATGCAGGGAGGCAGGGACGCCGTTGGCATAGAGCTCTTCATAGTAGTTGATGCTGTTCAGGGGCGGCACGGCACGGTCGTCATGCGCCAGGGCAATGAAGGCACGCGGCGTCTGCCGGGTGACGTGCTGCTCGTTGCAGTACTCATTGACCAGCTTGCGCTTCGGGCTCTTGCCTAACAGGTTGTCAAGGGAGCCTTGGTGCGTAGTGCCCTGCTCCATGGAAATAACCGGGTAGAAGAGTATCTGGAAGTTCGGCGCGGCATCGCCCGTAGAGTGGGTGGCCACGGTGGAAGCCAGATGGCCGCCGGCCGAGAAGCCCATGATGCCGACATCGGTGGGGCTGACATGCCACTCGTCGGCATGGCGGCGCACCAGGCGGATGGCCTCGTCGGCATCCTCCTGCGGCACGGTGTAATGGCCGTGCGGCATGCGATACTTCACCACGATGAGCGCAATGCCCTGCCCAGTGAAGAAGGGGGCCCAGTCGTGGCCTTCTTTATCTATGGCCAGATGCGAGTAACCGCCGCCCGGACAGCACACCACGGCGCGCCCCGTCGCCTTCTTGGCATCGGGCAGGTAGACCCACACCTTGGCCATATCCTGCGGGTCGCCATTACTGGTCATAGGGCCCTGAGGCCACAGGTTCAACTCTATCGGCTTCTGTGCCGAAGCCAACATAGGGAACAACAACATGACAAAAAACAGAATTTTCTTCATCTTTCCTTCGTTTATTGCTTGCAAAGATACGCATTTTTTGTATCTTTGCCAAAAATTATAATGACGAACATGGAACACCCGCTTGAAAAATTCAAATTCTGTCCGGCGTGCGGCAGCCAGCTCTTCAGCGTCAACAACTTCAAAAGCAAGCGCTGCGGCAGCTGCGGATTCACCTACTATGCCAATCCCTGCTCGGCCACGGCGGCCTTTATCGTCCGCCGGACGGTGGGCGGCATCGCAGAGGTGAGCGGCAGCGACGAGCTGCTGGTGGTGAGGCGCGCCAAGGAGCCTGCCAAGGGAACACTCGACCTGCCCGGCGGCTTCTGCGACATGTACGAGACCGCCGAGGAGGGCATGCGGCGCGAAATCAAGGAAGAAACGGGGCTGGACGTGGCGGCCATGCACTACCTGTTCTCGTCGCCCAACGTCTACATGTACAGCGGCATGGGCGTGCATACGCTCGACATGGACTACCTCGTCAGCGTCAAGGACAGCAGCGCCGACGTCAAAGCCGACGACGATGCCGCCGAAGCGCTGTGGATTCCCATCGGTAAGGTTAATCCCGCAGACTTCGGACTGACCAGCATCCGCAATGCCGTTATCCGCTTTCTTGCTATGGTGAACGGGTAATATGCAGGCTACGCCCACTGGCTGTAAGGGCGCAGGCGCAGCTGGGCGTTGTAGTAGCGGCGGTCGCCCGTGACCTCCGTGCCGATGAACGGCGGCCGGTCGAACGGCTCGTCGGCAGTCGACAACTCCACCTCGGCCACGACAAGTCCGGCGTTGTCGCCGTGGAACTCATCGACTTCAAACGTATGGCAACCGCTTTTCACCAGCCAGCGGGTCTTGTCGATAAGCCCCGGTTCGCAAAGCGTCAGCAACTGACGGGCATCGGCAAGGGGAATGGGCTGCTCAAACTCATAGCGCGACAGACCGCCGTCAAGGGACGGGCCTTTAATAGTAATGTACGCGCGTTCCTCTTTTATACGTATGCGCACGCTACGGCCACCGTTGCTGCAGATGTATCCCTGCGTGATGCGATGGTGCGCGAACGACAGCTGCTTGTAACTGTCGTCGCGCACCAGGAATTTACGCTCTATCTCCAACGCCATGTCACGCTATCATCATGAACGTCCAAATGAGATAGATAACGGCAAGGACTATCAACACGCCGAAAATCCAGCCCATTACTCTTCTGCCTTGCTCTTCTTGCTTCTTCGCATAAGCTTCGCGCTTTGCATTTACTTTCTTGTTAGCCATAATATTTGATGTTTAATGTTGAATTGTTTAGTCTTCATCGCTGACGGGGAACTCCATGAGGTAAGCCTTGATGAAGTCATCAATCTTACCGTCCATGACACCGTCGACATCGCTGGTCTGGTAGTTGGTGCGATGGTCTTTCACACGACGGTCGTCAAAGACGTAGCTGCGTATCTGGCTGCCCCACTCTATCTTCTTCTTGCCAGCCTCTATCTTTGCCTGCGCCTCCAGGCGTTTCTGCATGGCGCGGTCGTAGAGTTGAGAGCGAAGCAGCGCCATGGCGCGCTCCTTGTTCTTGGGTTGGTCGCGCGTCTCGGTATTCTCAATCAGGATTTCCTCCTCTTCGCCCGTGTCGGGGTCAGTATACCAATAGCGCAGGCGGACGCCCGACTCCACCTTGTTGACATTCTGGCCGCCTGCACCGCTCGACCGGAAGGTGTCCCACGACAGCTTGGCGGGGTCGACATAGACCTCGATGGTGTCGTCGACCAGCGGGCTGACAAAGACGGAAGCGAAGGAGGTCATGCGCTTGCCCTGGGCATTGAACGGCGAGACGCGGACCAGACGGTGGACGCCGTTCTCCGACTTCAGATAGCCGTAGGCATACTCGCCGCCCTCTATCTGCATGGTGACGCTCTTGATGCCGGCCTCGTCGCCGTCCTGAAGGTTGGAGATGCTGACCTTATAGCCGTGCGCCTCGGCCCACCGCTGATACATACGCATCAGCATAGAGGCCCAGTCCTGGCTCTCGGTGCCGCCGGCTCCGGAGTTTATCTTGAGCACACAGTCCATGGGGTCTTCCTTCTGGCGCAGCATATTCTTCAGCTCCAGGGCCTCAATGGCCTCCACAGCCTTGCGGTAGTTGTCGTCGACTTCAGCCTCGGTCACCATGTCCTCCTTGTAGAAGTCGAAGGCCAGCTGCAGCTCGTCGGCGGCGGTGCGTACCTCTTGGTAGCCGTCGAGCCACTTCTTGATGCCCTTGACTTTCTTCATCTGCTCCTCGGCGCGCTTCTGGTCTTCCCAGAAATCAGGCGCCTGTGTGCGCAAGTCTTCTTCTTCGTACTCTATCTTCTTTTCGTCAATCTTGAGATAGTGCCGCAACTTGTCGGCCCTGTCCAAGACGTCCTTCAACTGGTCCTGTGTAATCATAAAGGGTTATTGGGGGTTGTTAGGGAATATGGCGTTATTCCTCATACATTTTGTCAATCTCCGCCTTGTAGTTCTCGTTGAGCACGCGGCGACGTATTTTCAGCGTATTTGTCAGCTCGCCCTTCTCCATCGACAGGTGGTGTGGCAGCAGCGTGAAGCGCTTCACCTGCTCGTAATGGGCAAGCTGCTGCTGCAGGGTGTCGATGCGTTCCTTCATCATGTCAATGATACGCGGGTCGGCACAGAGCTGTTCGCGGCTGTCGAACGCGACGCCGTTGGCACGGGCATACTCTTCAAGCAGCGAGTAGACGGGGATGATGAGCGCCGAGACGAACTTGCGCTGGTCGGCAATGATGGCTATCTGGTCGATGTATTTGTCGACCAGCAGCTTCGACTCTATCATCTGCGGAGCGATGTACTTGCCGTTGGAGGTCTTGAAAAGGTCCTTGATACGCTCCGTGAGGAACAGCTCGCCACCCTTCATATAGCCGGCATCGCCCGTGCGGAAGTAGCCATCGGGGGTGAAAGCCTGCCGGGTAAGGTCGTCGCGGTTGTAATAGCCTACAGTAATCGTGGGGCCCTTCAACAGGATTTCGCCGTCGTCGCTGATGCGGATGTCGATGCTGTCAATGGGAATTCCTACGGAACCGACGGTGTAGGGGTCGCCCAAATGGTTGCACGACACCGTGGCCAGCGACTCGGTAAGGCCGTAGCCGACTATCATATTGATGCCGATGGAGTGGACAAACTCTTCCACATGGGCGCTGACCGTGGCACCCGCCGTGGGGAAGAAGTGGGCATTTTCAAGCCCTAACTCCTTACGGACGAGGGAGAATACGGTGCGGTTCAGCATCTCATACTCCAAATGAAGGGCTACGGGCGGCTTCTTTCCTAAGCTGAGGTACTCGATGTTATGCTTGCGACCGACGGCCAGGGCATGCTTGAAAAGCTTGCGCTGTACGGCGCTGGAATGCTCTATCTTGTCCATCACGCCCATGTAGACCTTCTCCCAGAAGCGCGGAACGGCCGACATACAGGTGGGATGGGTGCTGCGCATGGACTGCTGGACTTCCTGCGGATGGGTGTTAACAATCATGCGGGCACCGGCATACAGGCACAGGATGGCCCAGCCGCGCTCAAAGATATGGGTGTAGGGCAGGAAATTCATGATGCGGTCGTTCTCGGTGACCGGCACGCATTTACTGTTAGCCTCAAAGGCGGCATGGAACTGGCCGTGGGTAAGAATGACGCCTTTGGAGTCGCCCGTGGTACCGCTGGTATAGAGAATGTTGGCCACATCGTCGTCATTGGCCTCCCGCCACAGCTTTTCCACCTCCGTCTGGCGGGGCAGGTTCTCGCCCAGCTTCAGGAAGTCGGAGAAATAGATGGCACTGGGGTCGTGGGTGGAGATGTGCACGGCAGGGTCGAAGACGATGATGCGCTCCAGCATAGGACAGAGCGACACCACACGGCGGGCCTTGTCGTACTGCTCCTGTTCGCCGACGAAGAGGTAGCGAATCTTGGCGTCGTTGACGATAAACTGTATCTGCTGCTCGGAACTGGTGGCATAGAACGGAATCGTTACGGCTCGAATGCCCCATGCACCGAAGTCACACTCGATGTACTGAACGGAGTTTTGCGAGAAGATTCCGATGTTCTCCTGCGGCTTCACGCCCATGTTCAACAAGGCATTGGACACTTGCTTCACCGTTGCCGACACCTGATTCCATGACAGCGATTTCCACTCTCCCCCGCTAAAATCCTGGTATATCAGCATCTCGCGGTCGCCATACTTCTTAGCCTGCTCATGAATGAGCACCGACATGTGACAATTCGTCTGCATAAGCTCTCCTTATTTAATAATAGTGCAAAGGTACGAAAAAAAGTGAAAAGTGAAAAGTGAAAAATGAAAAATTTCGTATCTTTGCAACAATTATGGATATTAAACAATTAGCACAAGAAGCGGTGGGGCTGCTGAAACGCCTGATTAGCACCCCGTCGATAAGCCGCGACGAAGCGGCGGCGGCGGACATTTTGTCCGATTTTATCAAGCAGTGCGGGCTGCCCGTGAGGCGCATCGGCAACAACTTGCTGGTGCAAGAGCACCTCGATGCGCGAAAGTCGACGGTGCTGCTCAACGCACATATCGACACGGTGAAGCCCGTCAGCACGTGGAGCCGCGACCCGTTTGCAGCCGACGTGGAGGGCGACCGCCTCTACGGTCTGGGCAGCAACGACTGCGGCGGCGGCCTGGTAAGCCTGCTGACAGCCTACCGTTTGCTGCGTGGTTTACCCACGCAATATAATCTGGTCTACCTCGCTTCCTGCGAGGAAGAGGTCAGCGGAGCCAACGGTTTCTCGCTGGCGCTGCCCGAGCTGCCCGCCATTGACGTGGCCATCGTTGGCGAGCCGACGGGCATGCAGCCTGCCATTGCCGAGAAAGGGCTGATGGTCATCGACGGCATAGCGCGCGGCAAGAGCGGCCATGCTGCCCGCAACGAGGGCGTCAATGCCATCTATGAGGCGCTGGATGACCTTGTCTGGCTGCGCGACTACCGATTCGACAAAGACAGCGCGCTGTTAGGGGCTACGAAAATGACCGTCACCGTCATCAACAGCGGCACTCAGCATAACGTCGTACCTGACGAGTGCCGCTTCGTCATCGACGTCCGTCCTAACGAGTATTACAAGAATGAAGAGCTGTTCCTGTTCCTGCAGGAACACATGAAGAAGTGTGAACTGAAGGCGCGTTCCTTCCGTTTGGCATCGTCGTACATGCCCGCAGAGCACCCGCTGATACAACGCTGCATCCAGATGGGGATGCAACCTTTCGGCTCGCCAACGCTGAGCGACCAGGCGCTCATGCCCTTCCCTTCGTTTAAGTTAGGCCCGGGCCTGTCGGCGCGCAGCCATACGGCCGACGAATTCATCTGCCTGTCGGAGATTGATGACGCCATTGCCACCTACATCCGGCTCCTTGCCGACGAGTAGGAAGCTTATCGTCTCAGCCAGTTCTCGGGATTGAGCTTGGCCGTTTCGCGGCGTAGCTGGAACTGAAGGATGTTATCCTGACCCACACGTCCTAACGGCTGGCGCGTCGTTACCTTCTGACCACGGTGGACATTGACGCTGGCTAGGTTGCAATAGACGGAGATATAGCTGCCGTGGCGCACCATGACCACCATGGAACCGCCAAAGCTGAACACGGCACTGACCTCGCCGTCGAAGATGCTACGGGCCTGAGCGCCCGACTCTCCCTTGATATTGATGCCCTTATTGTCGAGCGTTACGTTGTGCAAGCCTTCCACATTGTACTGTCCAAAGTGGCTGACAATGCGGTAGCTGCCGGTGATAGGCATGGGCAGACGGCCACGGTTGCTCTCGAAACTGCCGCTGATACGTGAGTTGTCGTTCGGCGGCGTATAGAGCGGTTCGCGCTCCACGCGCCGCTCTTCTGCCTCGCGGTGCTTCTCGGCCTCACGTACCCGGCGGTTGGCTTCGTCCTTTTCCTTCTTGCTCTTTGCCGCCAACGCCTCGGCGCGGGCCTTTTCTTCCCGGGCACGAGCCTCAGCCAGACGCCGCTCGCGGGCAGCAGCCTCGGCCTTGCGCTTAGCCTCTGCTGCCTCGCGGGCCTTCTGTCGCGCCACTTCTTCGGCTATCAGGCGGTCTATCTGTGCATTCAATGCCGCATCCCGCTTCTTCTGCTGGGCGATAATATTCTGGATATTCTGCTGCTCGCGCTGTAAGGTTTTCACCACGTTCTGCTGCTCCGTCTGCTTGCCTTCAAGCGAACGACGCTCGCGTTCTCCCTTTGCCAGCAGCTGCGACTTCTTGTTTTTGGCCTCGCTGATTTCCTTTAGCTTCAGGTTAACGGTCTCCTGCTGTGCCTTCACCTCGTCGCCCTGCACATGCTGATAGGCGGCATACTCACGCATAAAGCGCATTCGCCGGTACATTTGCGCAAAGTTATCGGCACTGAAGATGAACATCAGCTGGCTCGATGCCGAACGGTTGCGGTGCATATACCGCAACGACTTGATATAGCGACGCTTGCAATCGGCCAATTCTGCCTGCAAAACGACCAGCTGACTGTCCAATTGCTCAATCTCGACATCCAGATTACTGATGTCCTTACGGATGGTATCAATGGCGCGGCGCTTACCTTCTATCTCTGTATTGAGCATCATCAGGTTCTGTAAGCGCTTGCGAACGTCCTGCTTTTTGGTTGCCAGAAGCTGCTCCTGCTGCCGAATCTGCTGCTGTATCTGCTTACGCTCGCTCTGCAAAGACTGCACAGAGGGCGTCTTGGCGGACTTGGCAGACTTCCCCGTCTTGGCGGACTTTCCGGATTTCCCGGACTTTCCCGACTTCGCGGCAGTCTTGCCCTTGCTGACAACAGCCGCCTTCTTCGGCGCACTCTGTGTGCGGCGCTTTTGCGCCTGTGGCGCCAAAGTGAAGGCTAACAGCAGTAGTATGATACCAATCCTTTTCATTCAGGATACTTAAAGAGCCATGAAACGACGTAGAATCTCATCAACCGATACCTGGCGATACTTACCCGACAGCTTGGTTCGGGTCTCCCAGTTCTCCTCATGCCCCATATAGTTCAGCACCATACTGAACTTTACCTCCTTCTCAGGGGCAGTTACCGTTACGTTATGCCGCATCGGGAAATACTTCATTTCATTGCGTTTGAAGTCCTCGTAATCCCAATTAAGCTGGTAATTGCCACGGAAACGGTCGGTATACAGCACATTGGCCATCTTCACACGGGCTGTAGTGTTTTCAGCTAACCAGCGATAGGAGAGCTTATCGTTGTCGATGGAGAGAACGATATCGTCGTCAAGGCCACGCTGCGACTTCATTTCCGGAGCCGGTGTTCCATCCTTGGGAGCCGTCGGCTTGAAGATTTCGTTCCAGAACAAAGCCTGCAACATATAGAAGTCAAGGCCGCTGGTGCGCATGAATGTCAGCTGATTGTAAGCAACCTTGAGGTACTGCTTGTTAATTCGGTCGATTATCATCACATAGTCAGGGGTGAACTCAAGCCGCCCGGCTTCCACAAAGCCAAAGCCCATGAGTTGCAGGCGGATGACCTCGTTGCGTTTCATCTTCAGATTGCCCGTCAGTGTCATCTGCTGGTTGCCCACCTCTACGGAGAATTTGATTTTCGACGTGATAAAGTGCCCCTTCTGGGCGTTATCGGCAATCTTCTCGAGAAAAGCCTTCTGCTGTAGCGTGTCCGTCGAGAAAGGTGCCACAGTCGTATTACCGTCCTGCTTTGCTTGAGCCGTCTTGGATATACGACCCGCTTTCGAACTCTTCGAGTTCTCCTCCCCATCGCTTTGTACCGACCTGCGTCCCAGTCCGCGATGACTGCCACAAGACGTTACCATGAGCAATGCTACGACCCATGCCGTAGCCATCAAAAAACGTTCAGTCTTCATTCTTTCAGATATTTTTGTAGTTTTATTTTCCTTATCAGAACCTGTCTGCGCTCGCCAATCAGCTCAGAAGAGTCAGTCGCCCGCTCCAAGGCTTGCTGCCAGAAAGCGACGGCTTTGTCCTTTTCTCCCACATGATAGTATATGTCGCCGGCATGCTCCAGCAGCACTGCCGACGTGTCAGAGTCGCATTGTAGCGTCTGGTCAATATATATCCGTGCCTCGTTGTACCGCTGCTGCATAAAGAGTATCCAGGCATAGGTGTCGAGATAGGTCGGGTTCTTCGGCTCAGCCTTGATGGTCATGAACGACATCCGCTCCGCCCGCTCCAGCTCTTTTCCCTTAAGGCTGAGATAATAGGCGTAGTTGTTCAGGCATCCGATATTATCGTCCTTCCAGACCAGACAGGAGTCATAGGCCGCAAAAGCCTCCTGCTCCATTCCCCGCTGGTGCATGATGTCGCCCATCACGGCATAGAAGTCGGAAACGATGGCCGGGTCGCTCTCAGGCGTGATGACGCCGATGCCGTTCTGGAAGGCATTCAGGGCCTCATCCAGCTGATTTTTCTGGTAATAGGCAATGCCCTGATAGTAATAGAAAGCCATTTCCTCGGGGTTATACTGTCGGGCGTCCCTGCAAAGGGCAATAACCCTGTCGCGGTCTTCTGCCCTCCATGCATAGCTTACCAGCTGCAAGCGGGCCGCCGCATTGTCTGGCGCTACCTGCAAGGCGCGTTCCAAGACCCGGCTGATGCTGTCCGTCGGCATCTTCTTCAAGTTCATGTACGTTGCGCAGAACAAAGCCATGTCGACATCCAGGTCAGGCATGTCCAAAACACGGTTGAACAAGTACAGCACCCGCGTCGAGTCGCCGCCGTTCTGCTCACTCTCTCCGATAGCCTGTCGCAATAAAGCCACGCGGTCTTCCGTCGTAGCATTCCTGTTAACCAGTATGCGCTCCATCATCCTGGCCACCTGCACGGAGTCGTTCTGCTCGTTATAGCAGGCCAGCAATGCCATCTGTGCCTGCCGGTTGTCCGGTTCCTCCTTCAAGACCTTGTCATAGATGGCCAATGCCTTCTTCTGCTGTCCGTTGACATACAGTGCATTGGCATACAGGCTCCGGTAGTTATTGTCATTAGGATATTGGTCGGCCAGCGTCTTCATCTCAGCCACGGCGGCCTTCTTGTCGCCCTTCTGGGTGTAGAACTTGCTCTTGGCAAAGCTCAGCCGTTCGTTCTTGCCCTCCAGCGTTTCCAGCCGCGTCAAGGTACGGATGGCGTTGTCGTAGTCCTGTCGTTGCTCATACAACTGCACCAGAAACGCCAGCACATCCTCCCGGTCGCGGCTCCTGTCATAGAGACGTTCCAGCACGTCGATGGCCTCATCATACTGTTTCTGCCCGATATAGGCGTTGGCCAGCGTCTCCAAATAGGTCGTATTGTCCGGTTCCAGCTCCACAGCCTTCCTGGAATAGGCCAGTGCCGTCTCACGCTGGCGCAGTCCGGAATAGTATTGCGCCAGGTAGTAAAAGGCCTCCGAGCGCGTGGAGTCGATGTCCACACAATGTCGCAACAGGTCGAAGGCAGCGTCGTTGTTACCCTTTTCCCGCTGGCAGATGGCGTCGAGGAAGAAAGCATCATAGCGCCTTGCCGTGTCTTGCGCCACCGCAAAGCCCGTGAAAAACGAACCGCAGATAGTGAACAACGTCACTAACACCATCCATTTCCTTGTCTGCTCCTTCTTCATTGTCCTATTCACTCTTCAGCGTTCACTTTCATGATTCACCCTTCACTCACCCAAGGCGGAGCCCGCTACTTCACGCCAGTATGGCCATATCCGCCCTCGCCGCGCTCCGTCTCGTCCAGCTGTTCCACCAGCGTCAGCTCGCCTTGTTCGCAGCGGGCTATGACGAGTTGGGCTATCCGCTCCCCGTCGTTGACGACAAAGTCCTGCTGCGACAGGTTGACAAGCACGACGCCAATCTCGCCGCGATAGTCGGCATCAATGGTTCCCGGCGCGTTCAGCACCGTCAGTCCGTGCTTCAGAGCCAGCCCGCTGCGCGGACGAACCTGCGCCTCATAGCCCTCGGGCAGGGCCATATACAGCCCCGTAGGGATTAGCCGGCGCTCCAAAGGGCGCAGCGTGACGGGTTCCTCCAGATTGGCGCGCAGGTCCATTCCGGCACTCTGCGGCGTGGCATAAGCAGGCAACTGCTGGTGCCCGCGATTCACGACTTTAATCTTAAGCATTTATTTTTTATACGTATAAATAATGTGCAAAAGTACTCATTTCTCTCCAAACGACCAAATTTTATAGAATACAAAGACGTAAAGACACCAAGTTTTTTATTTTTTTACCTTTTTACTTTTTTAAAAACCCAAGAAACTCTTGGCTTTTTACTCGCTTCTTCGTACCTTTGCAGCATGATGGACTGGAAACAACTCATATCAAACAAGCGGCTCGGACAGGAACATCGCCACACAGAGCGCCACGACGACCGCACGGAATTCAAGCGCGACTACGACCGTTTAGTCTTCTCGGCGCCCTTCCGCCGCCTGCAGAACAAGACGCAGGTTTTCCCGCTGCCGGGCAGCATCTTCGTCCATAACCGGCTGACCCACTCCTTAGAGGTGGCCAGTGTCGGCATGTCGTTAGGCAACGACGTGTCGCAACGCATCATGGCCGAGCGGCATCCCGAGCTACGGGGGACGCAGTTTGAGCAGATAGGTCAGATAGTCAGCACGGCCTGTCTGGCCCATGACCTTGGCAATCCGCCGTTCGGTCACTCCGGCGAGAAAGCCATCCAGACCTTTTTCACCGAGGGGGCAGGCAAGCAGTTACAGCCGCTTGTGTCGCCGGAGTTCTGGAACGACATCACCCACTTCGAGGGCAACGCCAATGCCTTCCGCCTCCTGACCCATCAGTTTCGCGGGCGCCGTCCCGGCGGCTTCGTCATGACCTACTCCACCATTGCCAGTATCGTCAAGTATCCCTACGCCTCGTCGGCGGCAGGCAAGAAGGGCAAGTTCGGTTTCTTCCGCAGCGAGCAGGCCACCTACCAGCGCCTTGCCGACGAGATGGGCATCATCCGGCTGTCCGCCGACGGCGAGCCGCTGCGCTATGCCCGCCACCCGTTAGTCTATCTGGTGGAGGCTGCCGACGATATTTGCTATGAAATCATGGATTTGGAGGATGCCCACAAGCTGAAAATCATCTCCTTCGACGAGACCTCGCGCCTCATGCTCGACTTCTTCGACGAAGAGACGCAGCAGCGCATCCTGCAACGCATCGAGGACGAGCAGCTGACCGACGAGAACGAGCGCATCGTCTATCTCCGGGCCTGCGTCATCGGGAAGCTGGAAAATGCCTGTGTCAATGCCTTTGTCGAGCACGAGGACGCCATCCTCAGCGGCACACTCGACAAAGGACTCATCAACCATATCAGTCCGCGCCAGCGCGATGCCTACCGCCGTTGTGCCGACTTGTCGGTGGCCCGCATCTACAAAAGCAGGCCCGTATTGGACGTCGAGCTGTCAGGTTATAAAATCATGGCGACGCTCATGGAACAGATGGTAGAGGCCGTCATGCACCCGGAGCGCTACTATTCCCAGCAGCTCATCGGTCGCGTATCCAGCCAGTACGACATCAATGCCGCCGACCTGGAGACGCGCCTCATGGCCGTCATCGACTATATCAGCGGCATGACCGACGTCTATGCCCTTGATGTCTATCAGAAAATCAACGGTATCTCACTGCCCATCATCTAAGCCTCAGGCAACCCCCAAGCGTATCACGTTGTCGCAAAGACCGCTGACAGCCGGACGATGCGTGATGAAAATCATCGTCTTGTCCTGGCAGGCGGCAAAAAGGCGGCTGAACAGCTCGTGCTCGGTAGCCTCGTCGAGCGACGAGCTTATCTCGTCGAGCAGCAGGATGCCGCCCGGACGCAGCAGCGCACGGGCTATGGCAATGCGCTGTGCCTGTCCCTCGCTGAGTCCGATGCCCCGTTCGCCCAACAGGGTGTCGATGCCATCGGGCAGGTCATGGACGAAATCGGCCATGGCGATATGCAGCACGCGGCGCAGCTCCTGCTCCGTAGCGTCGGGCCTTGCCAGCTGGAGGTTGTAGCGCACGGAGCCGCTCATCAGCGTATTCCCCTGCGGCACGAAGACGAAATTCGGGCGCGTCGCCTCGCTGACTGGCATCTCCTGTCCGTCACCATACAGCACCAAGTCACCGGCCGACGGCTTCACGAAAGCCAGCATCAGGCGGAAGAGCGTCGTCTTGCCGATGCCCGTCTCCCCCATGATGGCCGTCTTGGTGCCGGGCTGGAAGTCATGGCTGAAAGCCGACAGCACCGGGCGCTCCGACGTGGCATAGCTGAAGCTGACGCCGTTGACCCTGAGTCCGGCCTGGCTGGCGGGACTGATGGTGCGGCGGGAGCGCCTGTCAGCTGCCGTTTCCGTCGTGTCCGGCGCCTCCTGCTTGTCGGTCGACAGCTCCTCCAGGCGGTCAATGCTCGCCGTGGCATAGAAGAACTGCGGCAGCATGTTGAGCAGTGAGAGTATCGGGTGCTGTATCTGGCCTACGAGCTGCAGGAAGGAAGTCATCACACCGAACGTTATCACACCCGCGCGCAGCTGCAAACCGCCCCAGACGAAGGCCATCAGGTAGCCCATGCTGAACGTACAGCCCAGCAGCAGGCGGGTTACAATCGTAAAGCGGGCGCGCCGCAGGACGCGTGCTATCAGCGTGTCCTGCATGTCGCCAAGCCGTCCTATCACGAAGTGCTCGCTGCCCAGCGAGCGGAGCACGGCATTATGCTCCATGCCCTCCTGCACATGCATCTGGATGACACTCTCCTGCTGTCGTATCTCCAGCGTCATCGTACGCAGCCTATGGGCAAACAGCTTTCCGAACACGACGACGACGGGCGTCACCAGCAGCAGCGACAAAGCCAGGCGGCTGTCCATGGAGTACAGCAAGACGAAGGCGCCGCCTAACTGGAAACTCGTGATGACGAACGACGGCAACAGGCTCGTCGTGACGTTCGCCACGGTATCAATATCCTTCGACAGGCGCGACGTCACGTCGCCCGAATGCAGCTGGTCCTCATACATCTGGCGGCGGAACAGGCAGCTGAACACCCGCAGGCGAATCGTGTTCGACTGCGACGTGTTGGCCAGCATCGACATATAGTAATGTGCCTGGCGCAGCAGAATGCCCAGCAAGACCACCCCGACCAGCATGCCGACCATCTCCACGATGTCGTCGTTAGTACCCGTACGGATGGTGACGTCAATGAACTGCTTGCTGAGCCATACCATCAGCAGGCCCAGCGATACCTGCGAGATGCCGAGCACGATGCGGACCACCGTGTTCACCCTGATGCCCCGCATGTTACGCCATATCCACAGAATGTACTTCATGGCAGTCTACAACGGTATGGGGAAAGCCATTACTCCACGATGCCCAGCTCCTGCCACTGGCCCACCATCTTGGTCACATCCTCACGGGCCTGGGCGGCTTCCACCTCGTATTCTGCGCAGAGCGCCTCCGTCAGTCCGTCAATATCAAAATCGCCCATTTCACCGGCTTTCCGCCAGAGCCATGCCGCTGTCTCGTTCAGACTTATCAGTTTTCCGAAGTCAATGGTTCCCAGGCCCTCGCCTACGATGACATGCTCGCCACAGACATCACGCAATACAAATCCTTCTTTCTGCTTCATAGTCCAATTCCTTTTCTCTTTATTTTTCTCCTTGTTTAATATTTCAGTTTCACCTTCAGCCAAGTCCGGCGGTAGACGCCCAGTATCCAGCGCCTCACGGGCAGCAGTCGCCACCACAGGCGGCTGGCCTTCACCCGCCACGGTGCATAGAGCGGCAGGTGCTTTCCACGGCGCGTCACGACGTTGACGGCCAGTGCGGCGACCTCGTCTAAGCGGCAATGCTCCACGCCGGCTATGTTGCCGTCGCCCATCAGTGTCACCTGTTCGCCCTCGATACGGATGATGCGGTGCACCACATAGCGGCACCCTTCCACCCATGCCAGCACCACGTCGCCGACCTTGGGGTGGCCGGGTTTCACCAAGTCGACGCTCTCCACGCCGCCGATGATGAACGGCAGCATGCTATAGCCCTTCACCGGAAACGTGACCCGCAGGCCCTCGTTCACCAGCTGGACGGCATTGCCGATAATCTCGTTGTCACTCAACTGCGTCATACGGCCACGGCATTTTTACACGTCATGGCGGCGGCTTCGTCGGGCAGGCATTCCAGATGCCACACCGCCACATGGCCGGCCAGCAGGTTCTCCGTCTCGTGCAGGCCCTCGGCCACCACCTTGTCCCACCGCTTTCCGCTGATGGAGGGCACCAGTGCGGCGTACGCCTCCAGGGGGCGCAGCCTGCGAATGGCGTTATAGGGAGCCTGGCTCAGCTGCACGATGGCGCCCACCGGGTAGCACACATTGCGGTAGCAGGGGGTCTTGCCGCTCCATGGGGAGCCGAACACATAGATGCCGTCGGACAGCTGCCGCACCACGGGGTTGTCGTCGTTCACCAGCTCCGTGCCTTCAATATGGCGCAGCCACAGGCTGGAATGCGTACTCTTGCCCGTGCCGCTCTTGCCGAGGAACATATAGCCCCGGCCCCGGTAGCTGACGACGGACGAATGGAAGAGTGCCGTCTGGTGCGTCGCCGTGGCCAGGGCAAACATGACCATCAGCGCATTGTTGATGCCGAAGAGCGGCTCATCCACCAGCACGGCCGTAGCCCTGCGGTACTGTTCGTCGGTCACCATGCGGGCAGCGCAGCGCCCCCACAGCTGGAACTCAAAATAGGGCAGTCCGTCGGCCTTGCCGGCCAGTATCTGCGAGCCGTCGTCGTCTTGGTTCATCTCCACCGTGACATGCTCCGTCCGGGGGAATTCCGACGCCGGCACGACGTTCAGTTCAAACAGCACGTCAGCGCTCTCAGGAACAGAAAATGGAGCATATTGCCCCATTTCACCGACAATAGCCATGTCGTCGGGCATGGCTACGGAGAACGTGTGCTCTGCAACTTTGTAATAGTATTTCATCTTACTTCTTGTAACGATAGATAAGCTTGTTGGCGCCGGAGGTTATCTCCAGCTCGTCGCGGTGCTCCTTGATAAAGGAGTCGATGTGGCGCTTGCGCTTCTCCTCCAGTATCTCGTCCACGGCAATGAGGATGCCCGTCTCCTCCACGTCGCCGAATCCGTAGTTGATGGCCGTGCCGAAGAGCTTCATTGTCGGCGACAGTCCCATGTAGGCATTGACCAGCGGCGGGATGTTGTAGCCCAGCTTGCGTATCTCGCCGTTCAGAATCTTGTAGTCTTCCCGGAAGTCGCAGCCGCAGAACAGCCGTGCCAGTTCCCCGGGGTCTGTTTCCAATTCCAGCGGTTTCATCGGGATAATCAGGTTCTCCTTGTCGTCGAAATGCTTCTTCAGGAAGTAGAGTATCATGTCGCGCCCCTTGCGGATGTAGGAGGGGTACATGGTCATCTTGCCGAAGTAGTACCTCACGTTCGGGCGGATGACGGTCAGCGCCCCCAGCCCGTCCCACAGGTTGTCGAGGGCAAACAGGCTCTTGGCGCCCATCTTCGACGACTGGTAGGGCAGCGCCACGAAGCTGCGTCCCAGCTCGACGGTCCACGGCGCATAGTCCTTCAGGAACTTTTCCGAGAAGTGGAACATGTGGCTGGTGGCCAGGATGGGCTGTCCCTTCGCGTCGTATTCCCAGTCGGTACCCAGCAGATAGCGGTAGCCTCCGATGATTTCCTGCTCCTCGGGATTCCATACGATGAGCTGCTTGTAGCAGTTCTCGCAGGTGTCGAACTCGTCAATGTCCACATCCTTGCCCGTGCCTCCGCCGGCCTCTCTGAACGCTATCTCGCGCAGACGGCCTATCTCGCGCATAACGTTAGGGGCGTTATGTGCCGTGACGATGTAGATTTTGTTGTTGCTCTTATTGGTCATCCGGAGCTGTTTCTCGGGGGTCAGTTCACTGACGAGCAACGCTTTGCTGACGGGTTCTATTATCTGCTGTTCCATGGTCGCTGTATTGAGTCTTTTGTTGGGAATTCACGGTTTGCTGCATGGCTGTCATTACAGGGCGTAGACACTGTCCTCGACGAACTGCGCCCACTCCTTCGGGCTCCTGCTCTTGTCGAAGGTCTGCCAGGGAATCGGCTTTCCAATGGTGACATGGAAGGTCTGCCCCACGTTCTTGTACATCTCGTCGACCAGGAAGAGCATGGCCAGGTTGAACGGCAGGCAGCGGTCGCTGAAGTTGGCCAGCCGGTAGAAGAAGTTGGAGTTCTGGCCGCCGAAGTGGATGGGGATGACGTCGCGCTGGTACTCCACGCTCTTCGATATGAAGGTCTTCGACCAGGGGATGTCCCTCACCTCGCCGTTGCGGCGTCGCGAGCAGATGCCCGCCGGGAACATCAGCATGTTGTTGTCGCTCTCGAAGCCGGCCTTCACCATGGCCGGGAAGTTGCGGCTCTGGTGGCCCGTTTTGTTGATGGGGATGCACAGCGGCGCCAGACCGGGCAGGTACATCAGCAGGTCGTTGACCAAATAGCGGAAGCGGGAGTCGAAGTGGTTGCCTATGACGACGCCCAGCGCCACGCCGTCGATGCCGCCCAGCGGGTGGTTCGACACGATGGTGTACAGCCGTCCGTCGTCCTTGTCGGGCAGGTTCTCGCGCCCCTCCACCTCCAGTGTTATCTGCAGGTAGTTCAGCGTGGCCTCCAGCCAGGGCACGCCGGTCTTGTCCTTCGCGCTCCACAGGAAGTCGTTCACCTGCTCCTGGTGTGCAATGCGCTTGAGCCATGACACCAGCGGGCGCGGCACCCATTTGGCCTTCGCGCCCATCTTGTTCTTCAGTATCTTGTCGATGTCTATCGTCCTCTCCGTGACCTGTTCCATCTCTCTCCTTTTGCTAACAGCTTGCAAATATACGGAAAAAACTTCAAAACGGCTACACTTTTTAGGAAATTTTGTATTATTCACTGACATTTTCCACCCCTTTCACCTTCCTTTCCTATCATTTTGCTGTATGCTCCCTGTCATTTTGCCGCATGTCCCCTGTCATTTTGCTGCGTGTCCTCAGCCATTTTGCTGCATGCTTTCTGTCACATCTCCGGCAGTTTAATGTCACTTCGTTTTCAGTTTCTCCGCTAAACGTGGTAAGTTTCTCCGCTAAATCCATTTCATTTCTCCGCTAAACCAACTTCGTTTACCGGAGAAACAGAATCGGTTTAGCGGAGAAATAAGATTAGTTTAGCGGAGAAACTAAAAACTGCCCTCCATAAAAGCGGCAAGAGAGTGACCATAAAGCGGATTCCATCCGGCACAAACATCGCCGCTGTCCGGCGTAAATGCTACCGCCATTCAGCTCAAACGCCGTCGTCATCCGGCGTAAATTCTGCCGCCATTCGGCATGAACATCACCGCCATTCGGCACGAACGCCGCCGCCGTCCGATGCGCTTTCCCCTGCAAAACCGCATCACGGCAGCAGGCATCCTCAAGAAAATTCGCCCCACTTTGTCGCATTTTTACAATCCACTGAAAATCAACGTTATACAATAATTTCTTGAAGAATTAATATTGATTAACGAAAAAAAGTGGAGAATTGTGGGGCGAATTAAAAAGAAATTGATTACCTTTGCAGCGAAGTACACATATTATATATAATAGGTAAAAGCATGCGCTTTTTAGGGAACATAGAAGCCAAGGTCGACGCAAAGGGTCGCGCCTTCCTGCCCGCCACCTTCCGCAAGGTGCTGCAAGCGGGCGGCGAGGAGCGTCTGGTGCTGCGCAAGGACGTGTTCCAGTCATGCCTTGTACTTTACCCGGAAAGCATCTGGAACGAGCAGATGGACCTGATGCGCCAGCGGCTGAACCGCTGGAACAGGCAACAGCAGCAGGTGTACCGCCAGTTTGTATCGGAGGTGGAACTGCTGACGCTCGACGGCAACGGGCGCTTTCTGATTCCCAAGCGCTACCAGCGCATGGCCACCATTGAGCAGGACATCAAATTCGTCGGCATGGGCGACACCATCGAGATATGGAGCGTTAGCAAGGCCGAGGAGAACCAGATGAAGCCCGAGGAATTCGGCGCGGCGCTGGAAGCACTGATGGCCGGCAGCAATGAACAGGCGGCAACCGACTAATCCCAACGGTGACGATAATGATAACGACGGCAGAAACATATCATGTTCCTGTTCTCCTGAAGGAGAGCGTCGCCGGGCTGGACATCCAGCCCGGCGGCATCTACATAGACGTGACCTTCGGTGGCGGCGGCCACTCCAGGGAAATCCTGGCGCGTCTCGGAAGCAGGGGACACCTGTACAGCTTCGACCAGGACGCCGACGCGGAGCGGAACATACCCGCCGGCCTCTCCACGTTCACCTTCGTACGCAGCAACTTCAGGTATCTCCGCAACTGGATGCGCTACTACGGCGTAGAGCACATAGACGGACTGCTGGCCGACCTCGGCGTGTCGAGCCACCACTTCGACGACGAGACGCGCGGCTTCAGCTTCCGCTTCGACGCACCGCTGGACATGCGGATGAACAAAAGGGCCGGACTGACGGCTGCCGACATACTGAACAACTACACGGAGGAGCAGCTGGCCGACATCTTCTACCTCTACGGCGAGCTGAAGAACGCACGCCGGATAGCCAAGGCGGTGGTGAAGGCCAGGGCGGCGCAGCCCGTCAGCACCAGCGGACAGCTGCTGGCAGCGCTGGGAATAGAGACCACGGAGGAGGATTCCCAATTCTCAATTCCCAGTTCCCAGTCAAAGAAAGAGCTGGCCCGCCTGTTCCAGGCACTGCGTATCGAGGTCAATCACGAGATGGACGCCCTGCGCGACATGCTCAGCAGCGCCACGGAGCTGCTCCGCGAGGGGGGCCGGCTGTCGGTCATCACCTACCACTCGTTGGAGGACCGCATCGTCAAGAATGTCATGAAGGCCGGCAACGCCGAAGGCAAGATAGCGCAGGACTTCTTCGGGCGCGTCACGTCGCCCTTCCAACTGATAGGCAAGGTGACCACGCCCACCGAGGAGGAGCTGCTGCGCAACCCGCGCAGCCGCAGCGCAAAACTGAGAATAGCAGAAAAAATATAAGACGTATGGACAAGGAGACGACACAAGACACGACGCTGGAGACCGCCGCCACGACGGAACAGACGGCGGAGGAGCAGCCGAAGCAGAGCGACGACAAGCTGACGGAGGCGATGAAAATCATCAAGGAGACGGCCAGCGAGGAGGACCCGAAGCCCTCGCAGCAGCTGTCGCTGCGCACCATCCTGGGCGGCGACCTGCTGTCGACGCAGGTCGTGCGCTCACAGATATGGCTCATCATCATGATTGTCGTCATCGCCATCGTCTATGTGGCCTTCCGCTACCAGTGCCAGCAGGACATGCTGACCATCGACAGGATGGAGGAGAAGCTGAAGGACGCCAAGTTCAAGGCCCTCTCGTCGAGCAGCACGCTGACGGAGAAATGCCGCGAGAGCCACGTGCTGGAAACCCTGAAGCAGAACAAGGACTCACTGCTGCACCAGGCCGACCAGCCGCCATACATCATCGAGGTGCCGGAATGAGGGATGGGTGAAGAGTGAAAAAGCGAATAGTGAATAGTGAAAAGTGATAAGTGAATAGTTAAAGTGAGCAAGTTTGACAACAACAAAGTAATGCCGCGCTACATGGCCATCGCCCTGTTCCTCACGGTCATCGGGTTTGCCGTCATCGGCAAGGCCCTCTACATCATGACGGCCAAGAAGCAGTACTGGACCGACGTGGCCGACAGGCTGAAGCGCGACAGCGTCTACGTGAGGCCCAACCGTGGCAACATCCTCAGCTGCGACGGGCAGCTCATGGCGACCAGCATCCCGGAATACAAGATATTCATGGACTTCCAGGCGGCCGCCTTCGAGAACGACTCGCTATGGCTTGAAAAGATTGACTCCGTGTGCGAAGGACTGGCCTATATCTTCCCCTCCAAGACGGCCGCCGAATTCAAGAAGGAACTGGAGGAGGGACGCCAGAAGGTGAACCGGAACGGAAGCGTGGGTGCCCGCCACTGGGCCATCTGGCCAAGGCGCATCGACTACAACACCTACATGGAGGTGAAGCAGCTGCCGTTCCTGAACATGCCGAAGTATAAGAGCGGCTTCCACGAGGAGGCGTTCAACTCGCGGCGGCGCCCCTTCGGGTCGCTGGCCCTGCGCACCATGGGCGGCATGTACGGTGCCAAGGACTCGGCCTACTACGGCCTGGAGCTGAGCTACGACAGCATCCTGCGCGGCACACCCGGCATCACGGGCCGCCGCAAGGTGCTGAACAAATACATGAACATCCCCGTCACGCTGCCCATCGACGGCTGTGACATCGTGACCACCATCGACGTCAACATGCAGGACCTGGCGGAGCGCTCCCTGCTCGACATGCTGAAGAATCCGCAGGTGAACGGCGAACTGGGCGTGGCCATCCTCATGGAAGTGGAGACGGGCGACGTGAAAGCCATCGTCAACATGATGAAGAACGAGAACGGACAGTACGTCGAAGCCGTCAACTCGGCCATCAGCTACCGCTGCGAACCCGGCTCCGTGTTCAAGACGGCATCGTTTCTCGTGGCACTCGACGACGGCATCCTGCCACAGAAGCACCCCGCCGACACCAGCTACATCATCCATACGGGCTGCGGCGTGCGCGAGATGCACGGCCGCTTCATGAAAGACCACAACTGGCGGCGCGGCGGATATGGCGACATCAACGTGGCACGCACACTGGAAGTCAGCTCGAACATCGGCGTCAGCCATGTCATCGACCACTTCTACGGCAGCGAACCGGAGCGCTACGTCAAGGGACTCTACCGCGTAGGCATCGGCGAAGACCTGAAGATACCCCTCGTGGGCTACCAGAAACCGAACATCCGCATGCCGGAACGCGACAAGCGCGGCAGGTTCACCGGCAAGTGGTACATGACAACCCTGCCGTGGATGTCAATCGGCTACGAGACCCAGATAGCACCCATCAACACCGTCACCTTCTACAACGCCATCGCCAACAACGGCAAGATGATGCGCCCGCGCTTCGTCAAGAAGGTGATGAAGAACGGCGAGACCATCGCCGAATACCCGCCGGAGGTCATCAAGGAGCGCATCGCCAAGCCCCAGGCCATCAAGACCATACAGACCATCCTGGAGCATGTCGTCAGCCAGGGACTGGGACGCAAGGCCGGCTCGAAGCTGTTCAAGGTGGCCGGAAAGACGGGCACGGCCCAGATTGCCGACCAATATGGCGGCTACCACTCAGGCATCACGCGCTACTGGCTGTCGTTTGCTGGCTACTTCCCCGCCGACGACCCGCGCTACACCTGCCTCGTCTGCATCAAGAAGTCGGGACTGCCGGCATCGGGCGGCGGCATGAGCGGCGTCGTGTTCCACCACATTGCCGAGGGCGTCATGGCCCGCCACCTGAAGAGGCGCGTCGACGCTGCCCACGATGAGGACTCGTCGCCCATCCCCGACGTGAAGAACGGCAGCGCCAAGGATGCGAACATCGTGCTCGGACAGCTGGACATCAACAAGCGCGTCAGCCATGCCGACGGACAGCAACGGGAGGACATCACGCCCGATGTGACGGGCATGGGAGCCCGCGACGCCGTCTACGAACTGGAGCGGCGCGGCCTAAGGGTGAAAATCATCGGGCGCGGCAAGGTGAAGCGACAGAGCTACCCGGCCGGGAAACTGGTCATGAAAGGCAGCGAGTGCATCCTGACACTGGAGAATTGACTGCCGCACCGTCCTACCGACATCAACGACATAAAGAAATAACGCAACAACAAAACAATATGAAACTGAAAGAACTGCTGAAATACGTGAAGCCGCTGGCCATCATCGGCAACCCGGAGGTAGAAGTCACGGGCGTGAACATCGACTCACGCAAGATAGGGAAGGGACACCTCTTCGTCGCTATCAAAGGGACGCAGACGGACGGACACCGATACATCGACAAGGCACTGGAGCTGGGCGCCGGGGCGGTGCTGTGCGAGGAGCTGCCCGAGGGAGCGTCCGAAAGTGACGTCACCTACGTGCAGGTGGAGTCGACCGAGGCTGCCGTCGGCCCTGTAGCCACCGTGTTCTATGGCGAGCCGTCGACGAAGCTGAAGCTGGTCGGCGTGACGGGCACCAACGGCAAGACGACCATCGCCACCTTATTATATAATATGTTCCGCCGCATGGGCCACAAATGCGGCCTGCTCTCCACGGTGTGCAACTACATCGAGGACGAGACGATACCCGCCGACCATACCACACCCGATCCCATCGAGCTGAACAAACTGCTGGCCCGGATGGCAGAGGCGGGCTGCGAATATGCCTTCATGGAATGCTCCAGCCACGCCATCGACCAGCAGCGCATCGGCGGTCTGAAGTTCGCGGGAGGTCTGTTCACCAACCTGACACGCGACCACCTGGACTACCACAAGACCTTCGAGAACTACCGTGACGCCAAGAAAGCCTTCTTCGACGCGCTGCCCAAGGGTGCTTTCGCCATCACTAATGCCGACGACAAGAACGGCCTCTTCATGGTACAGAACTGCAAGGCCAAGGTGAAGACGTACTCCACGCAACGCATGGCCGACTTCCGCGCCCGCATCATCGAGTGCCACTTTGAAGGGATGTATCTGGAGATTGACGGCCATGAGGTGGGCGTGCAGTTCATCGGGAAGTTCAATGTCAGCAACCTGCTGGCCGTCTATGGCGCAGCCGTCATGCTGGGCAAGCAGCCGGAGGACATCCTCGTGGTGATGAGCACGCTGAAGAGCGTGGCCGGCAGACTGGAGCCCATCCGCTCCGACGAGGGCGTAACGGCCATCGTAGACTATGCCCACACGCCCGACGCCTTGGAGAATGTGCTTAACGCCATCCACGAGGTGCTGGACACCAACGTCCAACACCCGTCACCCAACGCCCCGAAAGTCATCACCGTCTGCGGTGCCGGCGGCAACCGCGACAAGGGCAAGCGCCCGCTGATGGCCCAGGAGGCCGTGAAGCAGAGCGACCGCGTCATCATCACCAGCGACAACCCGCGCTTCGAGGAACCGCAGGACATCATCAACGACATGCTGGACGGACTGACGCCGCAGCAGATGAAGAAGGTGGTCAGCATCGCCGACCGCCGCGAAGCCATCAAGACTGCCACGCTGCTGGCACAGCCGGGCGACGTCATCCTCATAGCCGGCAAGGGCCATGAGGACTACCAGGAAATCAAGGGCGTCAAACACCACTTCGACGACCGCGAGGTAGTCCGCGAAATCTTCCAGTCGTAACCTCGAAACATCGAAACCTCGGAACTTCGAACCATCGAAATACCGAAACCTCGCTATTTCGAAACCTCGAAACCTCGCAACAACAAAAAAAACATCGTAACCTCGAAATAACGAAACATCGAAGCCATGCTATATTACATCTTCCGATTCTTAGAACAGTACAACATCCCGGGGGCGCACATCTGGTCGTACATCTCGTTCCGTTCACTGCTGGCTCTCATCCTGTCGCTGCTCATATCGGCGTGGTTCGGCGAGCATTTCATCAAGTGGATGAAGCACCGTAACATAGCCGAGACAGCCCGCGACGCCAGCATCGACCCGTTCGGCGTGGAGAAGAAGGGAGTGCCCACCATGGGCGGTATCATCATCATCGTCAGCATCCTGATACCCGTACTGCTGCTTGGCCGCATGCGTAACACCTACCTGCTGCTGATGATTATCACAACGCTATGGCTCGGATTCCTGGGCTTCATGGACGACTATATCAAGATTTTCCGCAAGAACAAGGAAGGGCTGAAGGGTCTTTACAAGATTATCGGGCAGGTGTCGATAGGCTTCATCGTGGGCCTGACGCTGTGGCTCAGTCCCGATGCCGTGGTACGCGAAAACGTATCGGTGCCGAAGCAGGGCCAGGAAATCACCGTAAAGCACAAGGCGGAGGCTGTCAAATCGCTCCAGACCACCATCCCGTTCATCAAGAACCACAACCTGAACTACTCGAACGTCATGGCATTCCTTGGCGAATACAAGGTGGCGGCAGGCTGGGTGCTGTTCGTCATCATGACGATTCTCGTGGTAACGGCGGTATCGAACGGTGCCAACCTGAACGACGGCATGGACGGTATGTGTGCGGGCAATGCCGCCATCATCGGCGTGGCGCTGCTCATCTTCTCATACGTCTCGTCGCATATCATCTACGCGGCCTACTTCGACATCATGTACATTCCCGGCTCGCAGGAGCTCGTTGTGTTCCTGTCTGCCTTCATCGGCGCCATGATTGGCTTCCTGTGGTACAATGCCTACCCCGCACAAGTATTCATGGGCGACACGGGTTCGCTGACCATCGGCGGCATCATCGGCGTCTGCGCCGTCATCATCCACAAGGAACTGATGCTGCCGCTGCTCTGCGGCATCTTCTTCATCGAGAGCCTCAGCGTCATCATCCAGACCCAGTGGTTCAAGATACAGAAAAGGAAGGGCCGCCGCGTCAGGGTGTTCCGCGCCACGCCCATCCACGACACGTTCCGCCGGCTGGACTCACAGCTCGACGCCACCAGCACGTATATCCTGAAAGGATGGCCGCACCGCCCCTTCCACGAGTCGAAAATCACCATCCGCTTCTGGATTACCACCATCATTTTAGCAGCATTAACGATTATAACACTGAAGATAAGATAAACAACGGATTACACGGATTTAACGGATTAGAAAGTGTAGAAAGATGAGCAAGATAGCTATATTAGGAGCCGGCGAGAGCGGTGCAGGAGCCGCCGTACTGGCCAAGAAGGAGGGTTTCGACGTGTTCGTATCAGACATGTCGAAGATACACGACAAGTACAAGAAGCTGCTGGACGACCACCAGATAGCCTGGGAGGAAGGACAGCACACGGCTGAGAGAATCCTGGATGCCGACGAAGTCATCAAGAGTCCCGGCATCCCTGACACGGCACCCATGGTTCAGGCCATCCTGACAAAGGACATCCGCATCATCAGCGAGATAGAGTTTGCCGGGCGATATACCACGTCGAAGATGGTATGCATCACCGGTTCCAACGGCAAGACGACGACGACGAGCCTCATCTACCACATCTTCAAGGAAGCAGGCTACGACGTCGGACTGGCCGGTAACATCGGCAACTCGCTGGCCTTGCAGGTGGCGGAGGAGCCGCATGAATACTACATCATCGAGCTTTCGTCGTTCCAGCTCGACAACATGTACGACTTCCGCGCCGACATTGCCATCCTGCTGAACATCACACCCGACCATCTGGACCGCTACGACTTCAAGATGCAGAACTACGTGGACGCGAAGATGCGCATCATCAGGAACCAGACGCCCCAGGACGCCTTCATCTATTGGAACGACGACCCGGTTATCAAGCGCGAACTGGAGAAATACAACATCCGCGCCATCCAGTATCCGTTCTCAGAACTGAAGGAGAAAGGCAGCATCGGATACATCGAGGAAGGCCAGTACAAGATAGAACAGCCCGAGCCGTTCAACATGGAGCAGGAGTCGCTCAGCCTGACGGGCAAGCACAACATCTACAACTCGCTGGCTGCGGGAATAGCATCCAACGTGGCCGGCATCAGGAAAGAGGTGATACGCAAGTCGCTTAGCGACTTCCCCGGCGTGGAACACCGTCTGGAAAAGGTATGCAGCGTGCGCGGCGTGCAGTACATCAACGACTCGAAGGCCACGAATGTCGACGCCTGCTGGTATGCGTTAGAGTCGATGAAGACCAAGACCATCCTCATCATTGGCGGCAAGGACAAGGGCAACGACTACAGCCCGCTGATGCCGCTGATACGCGAAAAGTGCGCCGGACTGGTGTATCTCGGTGCCGACAACAGGAAGCTGCACGACAACTTCGACGCGCTGGGCATCCCCGTTCGCGACACCCACTCCATGAAAGCGTGCGTAGAAGCCTGCTACGAACTGGCTGAGCCGGGCATGACGGTGCTGCTATCGCCCTGCTGCGCCTCCTTCGACCTGTTCAAGAACATGGAGGACCGAGGCGAGCAGTTCAAGGAACTGGTCAGGAATCTCTGACGAGACCCGGAACTTCGACACCTCGAAACCTCGAAATATCGGAACCTCGACACCCCGAAACCTCGAAATATCGAAACATCGAATCCTCGAAATATCGAAACTTCGAAACATCGAAACCTCGAAATACCGAAACCTCGGAGCATCGAAAAAGCCTCGAAACCTCGAAATACCGAAACCTCGAAATACCGAAAATAAAGATGAACAAGAAAATAGGTAATATCTTCAAAGGCGACAAAGTCATCTGGATGGTGTTCTTCTTCCTCTGCATGATTAGCCTGGTGGAAGTGTTCTCGGCTTCCAGCGGACTGACATACAAGAGCCAGAACTACATCGGGCCCATCGTCTACCACGCAGGAATGATAGCCTTTGGTGCCGTCATTGCCATCTTCACGCTGAACATTCCGTGCCGCTACTTCAAGCTGATGACTCCCTTCCTGATGCTCATCAGCGCCTTTACCCTGCTGTGGGTGCTCATCGGCGGACAGACCATCAACGGCGCCAACCGCGTCATCTCCCTCTTCGGCTTTACCTTCCAGCCGTCAGAGATAGCCAAGGGCACCATCGTGCTGGCCGTGGCACAGATTCTGGCCGCCATGCAGCGTGAGAACGGCGCCGACCGGCAAGCCTTCAAATGGATATTATGGATTACCATTCCGACCTGTTTCCTGATAGGTTTGGAGAACCTGTCCACGGCGGCCTTGCTGTTTGCCGTGGTGTTCCTGATGATGTTCATCGGACTGGTGCCTATGCGCCAGTTGGGCAAACTGGCAGGCATCATTGCCTTCTTGGGCATCACTGCGGTATCCATGGTGCTGATAGTGGGACACGACACGACGGGAGAGAACCAGGAGCTGACCAAGGTGGAAAAGGTGGAAAAAGGCAAGAAGAAGAGCGCCGTAGAGAAGCTCCTGCATCGTGCCGACACCTGGAAGGGGCGAATCCTGAACTTTGGCAAGGAAGCACCGCTGCCACAGGACTATGACCTCGACAAGGACGCACAGGTGGCTCATGCCAACATCTCCATCGTGTCGAGCGGCATCGTAGGAAAAGGCCCGGGACAGTCAACGGAGCGCGACTTCCTGGCTCAGGCCTTCTCGGACTTCATCTATGCCATCATCATTGAGGAGCTGGGCATCGTGGGAGCCTTCTTCGTGATGTTCCTGTACATCATATTGCTATACCGCTGTGCCCGCATCGCCAGCCGCTGCGAGAACAACTTCCCCGCCTTCCTGGCCATGGGCCTCGGTCTGCTGCTGGTTATCCAGGCCACGTTCAACATGATGGTGGCCGTCGGACTGGCTCCCGTGACGGGACAACCGCTGCCGCTGATTTCCAAAGGCGGCACGTCGACCATCATCAACTGTGCCTACATCGGTGCCATCCTGAGCGTGAGCCGGTCGGCAAAAGTCAAGAAAGACATCAAAGAATAGCGTGAGATATGGAGAAAGAGCTAAGAGTAATCATCAGTGGCGGCGGCACAGGCGGGCACATCTTCCCGGCCGTGTCCATAGCCAATGCCGTCAAGGCACTGCGGCCCGACGCCAAGATTCTGTTTGTCGGTGCCGAAGGACGCATGGAGATGCAGCGCGTACCGGCTGCCGGATACGAGATAAAAGGACTGCCCATACGCGGCTTCTTCCGCCCGCTGTGGAAGCCTGCCAACATAGGAGTGGCCATGGACTACCTCAAGAGCAAGTGGCTCGCCAAGAAGCTGCTGCGTGAATTCCGGCCGCAGGTGGCCGTCGGCGTTGGCGGCTATGCCAGCAGCGCAGCACTCGGTGCCGCCAACAGCTTAGGCATCCCCACCCTCCTGCAGGAACAGAACAGCTATGCGGGACTTGCCAACAAGACGCTCGCCAAGCATGCCAGCAAGATATGCGTGGCCTATGAGGGCATGGAGCGCTTCTTCCCCGCCGACAAGATAATGCTGACGGGCAATCCCGTGCGCCAGCAACTCTTGGAGAGCAAGGGCGGACGCGAGGACGCTGTACGCTCATTCGGATTCGACCCGCAGCGGAAGACGATTCTCATCGTTGGCGGAAGCCTGGGAGCACGTACGCTGAACGAGAGCGTGCTGGGGCAGCTGCCGCTCATCAAGGACAGCGGCGTGCAGTTTATCTGGCAGACGGGCAAATACTACAGCGCTGAGATAAGCGAGCGCCTGAAGGGACATGACATCCCCAACCTGAAGGTGACCGACTTCATCACCGACATGGCCACGGCCTACCGGGCTGCCGACCTGGTGGTGAGCCGGGCCGGGGCGGGCAGTATCAGCGAGTTCTGCCTGCTGGGAAAACCCGTCATCCTGGTGCCTTCCCCCAACGTGGCCGAAGACCATCAGACCAAGAATGCCATGGCACTCGTCAACCGGCAGGCTGCCCTGTACACCAAGGACGCCGAGGCCCCGAAGACTTTGCTGCCGTTAGCCGTCGAAACGGTGAACGACGACGCCAAGCTGAAGAGCCTAAGTGAAAACATAGGAAAGATGGCGCTGCCCGACTCGGCTGAAATCATCGCCAAAGAGGTCATCGCCCTGGCACAAGCCGCACATTAACCCGACAGAAAAGACAACCCATCATGGAACTAAAAGACATCAAAGCAGTATACTTCATTGGAGCAGGCGGCATCGGCATGAGCGCCATCGCCCGCTACTTCATCAAGAACGGCCTTGTCGTAGGCGGATACGACAAGACCCCCAGTGCGCTGACCGCACAGTTAGAGGCTGAAGGCATGCTCATCCACTACGAAGAGAACGTCGACGAGATACCTTTGGACTGCAAGAAGCCGCAGTCGGCGCTGATAATCTACACGCCGGCCATTCCCGACAGCCACAAGGAACTCCAGTTCTTCCGCCAGAACGGCTTCGAGATACAGAAACGGGCACAGGTCTTAGGCACACTGACGCGCCAACACAAGGGACTCTGCGTGGCTGGCACGCACGGCAAGACCACCACCAGCACCATGTGCGCACACATCATGCACCAAAGCCACCTGGACTGCAACGCCTTCCTCGGCGGCATCTCAAAGAACTACGGCACTAACTACATCCTCTCCAACTCCGACTATGTGGTCATCGAAGCCGACGAGTTCGACCGTTCCTTCCACTGGCTGCGCCCCTGGATGACGGTCATCACCTCCACCGACCCCGACCACCTGGACATCTACGGCACGAAAGAGGCCTACTTGGAGTCGTTCCGCCACTACACAGAACTCATCCAGAGCGGCGGCGCCCTCATCATCCACCGCAACCTGGAGATGAAAGAGTCGCTGCCCGACGGCGTCCGCCGCTATGACTACGCACTGGACGAGGGCGACTTCCATGCCGAGAACATCCGCATAGACAATGGCGACATCACCTTCGACTTCGTCTCGCCTATCGAGAACGTCAGCCACATCAAGCTCGGCCAGCCCATCCCCATCAACATAGAGAATGGCGTGGCGGCCATGGCCATGGCCCAGCTGGCAGGCTGCACCGCAGAGGAACTGCGCATCGGCATGCTGACATTCGGTGGCGTAGACCGGCGCTTCGACTTCAAAATCAACACGCCCGAGCTCGTGTTCCTCAGCGACTATGCCCACCACCCGAAGGAGATTCTGCAGAGTGCCCGCAGCATGCGAGAGCTGTATCGTGACCGCAAAATCACGGCCATCTTCCAGCCGCACCTCTTTACCCGCACCCGTGACTTCTACCGCGACTTCGCCGATGCGCTGAGCATCCTCGACGAAGTCATCCTTACCGAGATATACCCCGCCCGCGAAGAACCCATCGAGGGCGTCACCTCTCAACTCATATTCGACCATCTGCGCCCGGGCATCGAAAAGCAGCTCATCCGCAAGGACGACGTGCTGCAACTCGTCAAGAGCCGCACGTTCGACGTGCTCATAGTCTTAGGTGCCGGCGACCTGGACAACCTTGTCCCGCAAATGGCGAAGCTGCTGACCAGCCGTAAATAGTAAATGGTAAACCCGTCAATCGCAAAAAACAATGGTGTCGTTTAATTGGAACAAGACAATATTCGTGCTGATAGACCTGGTATTGGGCGTCTATCTCATACTGGCCATCACGGCATTCAACAAGCCCGACGAGCTAAACAGCACATGCGGCGAAGTCAGCATCAACATCAAGGACGGTATCGTCAAGGGCTTCCTGAATGCCGACGAGGTCAAGGTGCAGCTGCAGCGCGCCAGGCTCTACCCCTTAGGGGAGCTGATGGAACAGGTCAACACCCGCAAGATAGAGGAGACGCTGCGACAGAACCCTTTCGTGGAGTCGGCAGAATGCTACAAGACACAGACGGGACGCGTCTTCATCAACCTCACCCAGCGGCTGCCCGTCATGCGTGTCAAGGCCGACAACGGCGAGGACTATTACGTCGACGAGCACGGCAACATCATGCCTAACACCCACTACGTCAGCGACCTGGCCGTGGCAACGGGACACATTCAGAAGAAATATGCCCAGAAGACGCTCACCCGCCTGGGGAAATACCTGCTGGAGCACCCGCTTTGGCGCAGCCAGATAGAACAGGTCTACGTGCTGGCCGACGGCACCGTCGAGTTAGTGCCTCGCGTGGGCGAACATATTATATATATAGGGAAGCCCGTCGATTTGGACCGCAAGTTCACGAGACTGGAAAAGTTCTATAAGTACGGACTCCCAAAGGCTGGCTGGAACAAGTATGCCTACATCAGCATTGAGTTCGACAACCAGATTATCTGTAAGAAGAATAAAAAATAGAAAAAATAAAAAGTAAGAGAATGGCAGTAAAGGAATTTATCGTAGCGATTGAACTCGGCTCATCCAAGATGACCGGTATCGCAGGCAAGAAGAACCTTGACGGCAGCATACAGGTGCTGGCCTGCGTCAAGGAAGCCTCTTCTTCATGCATCCACAAGGGTGTTGTGTACAACATTGACAAGACCGCCCAGTGCATCACCAACATCGTCAACAAGTTGGAAAAGCAGCTCAAGACCACCATTACACAGGTCTATGTCGGCGTGGGCGGCCAGTCGATACGCTCTGTTCGCAATGTCATCGCCAAAGACCTGCCTGGCGAGACACTGGTCACGCAGGACATGGTGATAGAACTGATGGATGCCAACCGCAACATTGTCTATCCCGACCAGGAGATTCTTGACGCTGCCGTGCAGGAGTACAAGGTCGACTCGCAGCTGCAGCTGGACCCGGTAGGCATTCAGTGCTCACGCATCGAGGGCAACTTCCTGAACATCCTGCAGCGCAAGACGTTCTACAAGAACCTGAACAAATGCTTCGAATCGGCCAACATCAACGTTGCCGAGATGTATCTTGCACCGCTGGCCCTGGCCGACAGCGTGCTCACGGAGACGGAGAAGCGCTCTGGCTGCGCGCTGGTCGACCTCGGCGCCGACACAACCACCGTCAGCGTCTACTATAAGAACGTGCTGCGCTACCTCGCCGTCATCCCCCTCGGCTCCAACAACATCATCAAGGACATCGCCTCCCTGCAGATGGAAGAGCAGGACGCTGAGAAGATGATGCTGAAATATGCCTCGGCATATACCGACAACAACGACATCGACAACAACATGAAATACTCCATCGACCAGGACCGTCAGGTGGAGACCCGCAAGTTCATCGAGATTGTCGAAGGCCGTCTCGAGGAAATCGTGGCCAATGCGTGGTGCCAGGTGCCCGAGGAATACTGCGACAAGCTGCTGGGCGGCATTATCCTGACAGGCGGCGGCTCGAACATGAAGAACATCGAGAAGGCCTTCCAGAACTATACGCATATTGACAAGATACGCATTGCGAAGTTCGTCACCCACACCATCACGTCGAACATTGCAGACATCAATGCCCACGACGGCAAGATGAACACCGTGCTGGGACTGCTCGCCAAGGGCGACATCAACTGCGCCGGCAGCGAGTACAACCCCAACGGCGACCTCTTTGCCACAAACACCCGACCGACGCAGAACGAGAATCCCGCCGACCAGCGCCGTCCACGCGCTGCCACGGAAGTGCCTACGGGTGTAGTCCGCACGGCAGAAGAGATTCGCCGCGCCGAGGAGGAGGCCCGCATCAAGAAGGAAGAGGAGGACCGGATAGCCCGCGAGAAGGCTGAAGCCGAAGAGCGCGAGCGCCAGCGCATCAAGAAAGAGAACTCTTTCTGGAACAAAGCCTTCAAAGGCCTCAAGGAGTTTGGCAAGAAAATGGTAGAGGACGAAGAATAATTCCCCCTCGAAAAATCGGAACATCGAAACCTCGAGACCTCGGAACATCGAAATATCGGAACATCGAAACATCGAAACATCGAAACATCGAAACATCGAAATATCGAAACATCGAAAAAAAGAAAAAAAAAGAATCAATCATGGCAGACAATAACATATTGCTCGACTTCGGCGAGCCAGAGAAAGAGAACAGCATCATCAAGGTGATTGGTGTTGGTGGCGGTGGCGGCAATGCCGTCAACCACATGTACCGTGAAGGCATCCACGACGTGACCTTCGTACTCTGTAACACAGACAACCAGGCACTCAACGACTCTCCCGTACCCGTCCACCTGCAGTTAGGCAAGGAGGGACTCGGTGCCGGAAACCGCCCGGAAAAGGCGCGCGCAGCTGCCGAGGAGAGCCTGGACGACATCAAGAACATGCTCAACGACGGCACGCGCATGGCTTTCATCACCGCCGGCATGGGCGGCGGCACGGGTACTGGTGCCGCACCCGTCATTGCCAAGGTGTCGAAGGACATGGGCATCCTCACCGTCGGCATTGTCACCATCCCCTTCCGCTTCGAGGGCGACCGCAAGATTGACCAGGCCCTGGACGGCGTCGAGGAGATGTCCAAGCACGTCGACGCCCTGTTGGTGATTAACAATGAACGACTGCGCGAGATATATCCTGAGCTGACCGTGCTCGATGCCTTCGGCAAGGCCGACGACACGCTGTCGGTGGCCGCCAAGTCCATCGCTGAGATTATCACCGTACACGGGCTTATCAACCTCGACTTCAACGACGTGAAGACCGTACTCAAGGACGGCGGCGTGGCCATCATGTCGACTGGCTACGGCGAGGGCGAAGGACGTGTAAAGAAAGCTATCGACGACGCCCTGAACTCGCCGCTGCTCAACGAGAACGACGTGTTCAACTCGAAGAAAATCCTGCTCAGCATCTCCTTTGCCGGCTCGAAGGACGGCAAGGACTCGCTGATGATGGAGGAGATGAACGACGTCAACGACTTCATGGCGAAGTTCGGCGACTTTGAAATCAAGTGGGGACTGGCCGTCGACCCGGAGCTTGGCAAGAAGGTCAAGGTGACCATCCTCGCCACCGGCTTCGGCATTGACCAGGTGGACGGCATGACCAACCACCGCCAGCGCCACAACACCCAGGAGGAGGCCACCCGCATTGCCGCCGAACAGGAGGCAGAAGCCAAGCGCCAGGACCGCCGCAACCGCTTCTATGGCAACGACGGCCAGTCGAAACGCTACAAGCGCCGTCCGCACATCTACCTGTTCCGCCCCGAAGACCTCGACAACGACGACGTCATCTCGGCTGTGGAACAGACGCCGACCTACAAGCGTACGCGTGAAATCCTGGACAGCATCTACTCACAAGCCAGTGGCGAGGAGCCTCAGCAGAAGGCCGAACCTGCCCAGCAGGAAGCCATCCAAGGCACCATTAAGTTCGCATAACAAACCTGAAACAACTATGAAATGACTAAAAGAAACATCATCGACACCAGTCTGGAACAGGCGCGCCGCTGGGGCAACGCTATTTATCTGGAGGAAGGCCTCGTGCTGAGCGACAGCATTACCAATGCGTCGCTCAACCAAGGGCCTGACCGCCGGAACTTCATTCTGATGGCACTCTGCCAGTGCGGTGAAGCCAGCTATACCATCGACACCCGCCAACAGACGGTCCGTCCCGGCGACTTGCTCTTTATCTCCGAGCGGCACATCTTCGACAACTACGCGGCAAGCCCCGACTTCAAGTGCTTCTGCATCATGCTGTCGACAGAGTTCTACCATGGCTTCGTGCAGAACGTGAGGAACGTGTCGTCCCTGCTGCTCTTCTCCATGAACTACCCCGTGGTGCAGCTGACGAAACAGGAGATACAGGTGTACACCAACTACTATCAGGTTGTCCGCAACAAGATGTCGGATGCCGCTCACCCCTACCGCACGGAAGTGGTAAAGGCCTTGCTGCTGGCCATGTTCTACGACATGTCCGGCGTCATCTACCGCTTAGAGCAGCACACCACCAAGACGCAGACCCGCACCGAGGCGCTCTTTGCCCGCTTCGTCAAGCTGCTGGAACAGTATTTCCGCAGCGAGCGGCGCGTCGGCTGGTATGCCGAACAGCTTTGCATCACGCCGAAATATCTCTCTGAGATTGTCAAAGTCGTCTCCAAGCGCACACCCAACGAGTGGATTGACAACTATGTCGTCCTGGAAATGCGCGTTCTGCTGAAGAACTCCACCATGAGCATCAAGGAAATTGCCGATGAGCTCAACTTCCCCAACCAGTCGTTCCTCGGGAAGTACTTTAAGGAACACGTGGGCATGAGCCCTTCGGAGTACAGGCGCGCCAACCGCTAAGCCTGCTGCCGCTTCTGCAGTTCGGCGGCAACGTCGCAAAGCTCCTTGTACCACGCCTCGCCAAAGCGGCGAACCAGCGGTTCACGGAGAAACCTATATACGGGAAGGCCCAGCGCCTTCCCTTTTGCTACGGCGTCGCGGCACACCTCCCAGCGGTGGTAGTTCAGGCCGACGACACCATTGGCGAAACGCTTCTCGCGGATAGGATACAGCGCACAGCTGACAGGCTTGCAGAAGCGTGTTGCACCCTCACGATAGGCACACTCCAGCGCACAGAGGCAGCTGTCGCCATCGTAGCAGGTAAACACACAGTCCTTTCCGCCGACAATGCTCGTCACCAAGTCGCCGTCGCGGTCGTTATACGCCACGCCCTGCCGGTCGATGACGCTCTGTGCCGTAGCTGAAAGGCGCGGCCACACAGCGTCCAGCGCATCCTCGATGTCCGCTATCTCGTCCAGCGTCACGGGGGCTCCTGCATCGCCTTCCACACAGCAGATGCCCTTACACTTTTCATAGTCGCAGCAGAACGGCTCCGTCAGTATCTCCGACGAAAGCAGCACGCCGCCGACTTCAATAATAGGGGGGAAAGAAGAACTTACCATCTTATCGGCTCTATTCCGTTTTGTTGTAAATACTGGTTGCAGCGCGAGAACTGGTGCTGCCCGAACCATCCGCCACGGTTGGCACTGAGCGGCGACGGATGCACCGACTCCAGCACGAGGTTCCGCGACTGGTCTATCATATAAGCCTTTGACCGCGCAAAGCCGCCCCACAGCATATACACCAGGTGCTCCCTGCGGCTGGCGAGGGCGCGGATGGCAGCGTCGGTAAACGTCTGCCAGCCCAGCGTGGCATGGCTGTTGGCCTGATGGGCACGCACCGTCAGCGTGGCATTCAGCAGCAGCACACCCTGCTCAGCCCATCGCGTCAGGTCACCCGACGGAGGCACCGGCACCCCTAAGTCCTGCTCTATCTCCTTGAAGATGTTCTGTAGCGACGGCGGGAAGGGCACGCCGTCCTGCACCGAGAAGCTCAGCCCATGGGCCTGACCGGGCTCATGGTAGGGGTCCTGCCCGATGATGACCACCTTCACCTGCCCGAAGGGGCACAGGTTGAAGGCATTGAAGACAAGCCGCCCGGGAGGATAGCACGTCGTAGTACGATACTCCTGCCTGACGACAGCCGTCAACTGTTCAAAGTACGGCTTCCGGAACTCCTCCGCCAGCTGTCCCTTCCACGTTTCTTCCATCTGTACATTCACCATAACACGCCTGCGTTTTTTTAAAACTCCTGCAAAGATACGAAATAGTTCTGACTTGACAGCATTCCCCCGCGATTTTATTTCTCGCAAGAAGCGAAACCTCCCCACACTCTCACGAGCAAGGGGAGGCTAAATTTTCTTACTAACTAAATTTTAAACATTCGGGCCCTGCGCACCTCGCGGCGCCGTGGTTTTAAAGCCCTGTTTCAAAACTGGCAGCCATCCTCGCGGGCGGCGAGCCAGAAAACATTATAAAACAAAAATTTCTTCCGTGTGTCATTATACCCTCACACGGCAAAGGGCTTTAGTATTCTCCACTTCCACTCCCCTCCCCTGCGAGAGGAGGCCGCCCCCCACTCCCCTCCCCTCGCAGGGGAGGGGCAGGGGTGGGGTTAAGCTTACTCGTCGTCGCTGTCATCGAACCAGCCGCGACGTCCCATATTGCCGCTACTGATAGTGCTTTCCAGTTTTTCAGCACCACTCTGACTGAATCCATCCTCAGGATTGCTGCCTGCCAGCATCTGATGGGTAGCCGCAATCTTTACCACCTCCAATGAGGGATTGATATATATCTTTTTCATCTTGCTATATTCTATTTTAATTAGTTCTACTTTTCTTTATTGTCTAAGGATTCTAGGAGTTAAAGGAGTTTTTCATCCCCTCCAACTCCCCTCCTTTCCCAAAGGAGGGGCAGGGGTGGTTTAAGAAATTCCTTGTCTCCTAAACTCCTTAGACATTAAATCTTTATTTAATCACGACCTTAAGCTAAAGCTTGAGCTCGTTCACGCTCGATAAAGCATGAGCAAGCTCTTGCTTTATTCTCACTTAATCACGACCTTTTTGCCATTAACGAGGTACAAGCCCTTGGCAGGATTCATCACGCGCTGACCGTTCAGGTTGTAAACTTCACTGTTCACTTTCTCACTATTCATTAGCAAAGCGTCTATGCCTGTCGTCTCCTCGTCTAAAGCAATGAACGTACGGGCAGAAGTACTTGCGGGCAGGTATGCCGTATTGGCACCAACGGTAAAGGAAGTTGCCTCAGTCTTATAGAAACCAATGGGATGTGTATCGTCAGCATACAGCACGAAGATACCAGCACCTTCAACGGTTGTATCCTTTGTAACTCCTTCCAAAGCATTCTCAATGGCATCGGGTAATGTACTGGAAACAGGAACTGTATAAGTTTTAGCCTCAGTAGCCTTCAGCAGCAGACCTTCACCAGCAGGAACGCTACCAGTAACTTCTTCAAATGTCACATTGTCACCAATAACAGTAGCTTTATAAGCTGTCAGGCCTGAAATGCTGCCCCATGTAGTGGGATACTTGCTGGCAAATGTACGGTAGAGCTTGTCAGAGACAGCTACTGTAGTTTCAGTAAGAGGAGTAAACTCTATCTTATTGATGCGCAGGTACTGGTCAGAGCCGTCACCTTTCAGAGTACCCTTGATAGTCACGTCATTGTTTGCAGGAACATAAATATCAGAAGTAGTGATAGCTGTGGTATTCATCGTTCCCTCGCCATAGTCCGTTCCGTTAACATTCAAGAAACGACGATCGTCCTCATTAGTTCGACCTCCTGTATTGGAATAAGTAACGCTTAACTTTCCGGCCACAGTGGGATGGAACTTAACAAATCCGCCTTGGAAATATTTAGTATCACGAACGGCATATTCACCCGAAACCTTAAGAGCCTGAGCATCTCCAAATTCACTGCTGATAGAAGAGCAGTAACCGTAATTGACAACATTAGAAAGGACAAATTCATCATTCTTTTTAGGAGTAGTCGAATCCGTTAACTTAATCTCCTTAGTTCCAAACTTGCTCCAATCCCAAGTAGCGGCACCAGTAACATTAGTCCATGCATCAAGCGTCACCTTATTAAACGTAGCAGTAGCCACCTCACTGTCAATATAATCGTCCTTAGTGGCCTTAGCCTGAACAGTAGTAGTCTCAGAGAAATTAAGTGCAGTTGTGTAGTCAGTCCAAGTAGCACCATTGTCTGTAGAATACTTGATGGTAGCACCAGTCGTAGTACAAGCCAGCGTCACTTCCTGCGAAGTCTCGAAGTAGGCACCGTTGGGTGTAAAGGCCGGGGTGGCCACTTGCTCCTTGACAACGATAGTCTGTACGGCAGAAGTAGCTTCACCTTCAGAGTTGGTAGCAACGGCATAGTAATAGTATGTACCTACAGCATCTGTTGAAGGAGCGTAAGTTTCACTTGTTGCACCAGCAATGGCAGTACTACCTGTTGTGCTGGCAGTTGTGTTGCTGTACCACTGGAGAGTAGGTACAGGAACACCAGTAACGGTGGCAGTCAGCGTCACCTCAGTACCAACCTTAACATTGCTATCGGGAGCACCAGAAACATTGATGGTCGGAGCCGCTGCAGCAGAAACGGTAATCTCTACTACGTTAGAATCAACAGAAACGTTGTTACCATCAGTTACCGTTACATAGTAGAAACCAGCAGCAGTCGGAGTATAGGATATACTCGTTGCACCGTCAATGGCAGCAGCGTTGGTCTTGTCGGCATCTTCGCAGGAGTACCACTGATAAGTCAGCGTGCCTGTGCCAGTAGCCTCAACGGTCAGAGGGTTGATTGTTGCACCTGATACATAGCTTGCACCAACAGGTTGGGTGGAGATTGATGGGCCACGAGTACCAGAAACGGAGAAACTATAGAATCTTGCATCAGAAGATGCTGAACCACCACGATATATTTTTATTGATCCATCATCTTCTATATCTGCAGCTTGTAAAGTATACGATATATTGACAACAGTTTGCTTAGCAACGTTTTGCTTGGCTACGTTTCCGCTAGTTGATTTAAGTGTGTAACCTATTTCCTTTGTACCACTACTAGATTGATTATACATATTGACAGTTAGGATATCACCTGCTTGAAATGAACCAGAAGTTAAGGTCAACTGTGCATAAGTACCAGAGTCAAATTTCCAATATACTACATCATTAACCACAACATTACCGGAATTAATACCACTCCATGCTAATGTGCAGTTTGTTCCTGTAAGGGAACCGCTACTTCTTTTATAAGAAGAACCATCAGCATTAAAATTTGGCAATGCTGCCGAACAAAGTTCCGCTGCCCACGCCCCACTGCATACCGCAACGAGGAGCGTCAATAAAGATAGAATTTTTTTCATTGTTTGTTAGTTTTGTTTTGTTAATATTAAAAATTACTTGTTATTTGTCATTTATATAATAACGGTACGCGCGTGCGTGCGCACAGGACTTTTTCGAAAAGTTGCTTTCACCCTTCACGGGGCGGCGGGAAAGCCTGTCTGCAGGGCGTTTCCGGGGGTGGCGGCCCCGTTTGGAGCCTTCACCTACCCTTCACACTGCCTCTCGCCGGCTCAAAATTGCCTCAACCTTGCTCCGACCTCAACCCTTTCGGATGGTGTGAAGGCTATGTGAAGCCTTTTTGGCATGTTTGCGGCATCCCAGCACCTCTGAAACCCCTTTATATAAAGGGAAAGCGGGAATTCGTGTGAAA
>JAFUDJ010000010.1 GCA_017459445.1 Prevotella sp.
AGAGCAATGCCAACAGCGGCAGCAGCGTTCTCCGTTTCATGGCTCGCTGTTCATCTGTTTGTTTCTGTACTCCATGGGTGTGCAGCCGAAGTGCTGCTTGACGAACTTGCCGAAGAACGACGAGTTGGGCATGTCCACCCGATGGGCAATCTCCTTGGCCGACAGCGATGTGTTGAGCAGATAGTAGCGTATCTTCTCTATCAGCCGCTCGCGAATCCAGGCCGATGGGGTCTTGCCTGTCTCGTGTTTGCAGATGACGGAGAGATACTTGGGCGTGACGTACAGTTGGCTGGCAAAGTATTCCACGGTGTGGTGACGGCTGTCGTCCTCGGCCAGCAACATCAGGAAACGTTTCACCTTGTCGCTCTTCACCGAGGGGTACATCTCCTCATCGTGTGTGTTTGTCGCCTCTGCGGTTTCGTGTTTCCGCTTGTCGATGACGGCAAGAATGTCATACAGTATCGCCTTGTGAAGGCCGCTCATCGACTGCTCCGAATACCTCGACGCACCGTCCTCCAGTTTCTTGCCTATCAGTATCTTGTATGTCCGGAAGAGTCCACGCTGTTCCTCCGTCAGGTGTATCACGGGGTTGTCGTTGGCAAAGAAGAAATCCCGCAGCACTTTCTCGTTGACGTGAACAGCCTCCGCCGATGATGTGCCAGGGAAACAGTAGATGCTGCACGAGAAGTCGATGCTGTGCAGGGCATCCGTCAGCGTGTGGAAACTGTTGCAGAGCAGCATGTCGCCCGCCTCTATCAGATACTGTCTGCCGTTGATGTCCGTCTGCAGTCGGCCCTGGTTGCATATCAACACGATGAACATGTCCGGACGGAACGCCCGTTCATCCACCGGCAACTGATTGACGTTGTCGGCTACCAGAATCATTCCGTCCATGTAGGTCACTCGCTCAATGTTTGTCTTCTTATCTTCCATACCTCAATTTAATTTGCGTGCAAGGACGGTGCAAGCCGAATGCAATCAAACTTGTTTGAATTGCTGAGGCGCAGCCCGTTCTCGCATGTTTTGCATGCAAAGGTAAGAAAATCTGAGCATTCGTCGGTTGTCTGAATTTACCTTTAAGTGTTCCATCCGTTATTTTTTCCGTCAGAGCCGTTTTGTTATATTCTGAAGGTAAAAACGAACACTGCCCGAACATCGTTTCTGTACGACGTTCGGGCAGCGTAATAATTATTTTTACGGATTCTCACTTTGGCCTCACGGGAGCGGGTGCCAACGGAGGCGCGGAATGGGTGTCTACGGCGTTGGCGGTGTGTTTGGCGGCGCGGGTAGCGTTTTTCTGGGTGCAAAAAGCCCCGCCGGGGACTTCGGCGGGGCAAATTTCAAATGGAAAGGGGTTACTGACCCCAACCCTGCCCCTCCCCTACATGGGAGGGGAGTGCCCTGCGGCTCGTTTGGGCGGTAGCCGCTCCCCTCCCTTCAAGGGGAGGGGTCGGGGGTGGGGTCTGTAACTTTATTCAGCAGCCTCCGGCTCCACGGGCGTCACGTCGCCGCCGTCCTCGCCCTTACCGTGCTTGCGGCCCTGCTGATACTGCTGCTCGGTCTTGTTCATGTCCTGCTGGATGTACTGGGCGGTCTGCTCCAGAGCCTCGCTGGGGCTGACGACGAGCAGGGCGTTCAGGTACTGGATGACCTGAGCCAGCAGGTTCTCGGACTCGGCGCGGGCGGCCTTCATCTCGCCAACGACATAGGAGGCACCCTCCGTCTGGCGCTGCTGCATCAGTTGCTGAATCTCAGCGGTCAGCGTGTTGGCCTTCGTGACGAGTGCGGCGAGGCCCATGGCCTGCAGGTCGGCCACGTAGGCGGCTTGGGCATAGACCTGGGCGATGTTCTGCCACTTGGCGTTCTGCGCCATCAGCGCCTCGTCGCGGCGGTAGTCGAAGTCCTTGAAGGGCTGGTAGACGCGGCGGCCGCGAAGGGCGTCGTCCTCGTCGGGCAGTTTCATCCAGTAGCGGGCCACCCACTCGATGACCATCGTCAGTTTGTCGCGGGCAGTGTCCTTGGCGTCGATGGTCTCGGTGAGGAAGCTCTTGGTGCTCTGCTTGTAGGCCACGTCGTAGCGCAGCACGCTCTGGTGCAGCAGTGTGCGCAACCGCGCCATCCGCAGGCGTATCGGGGTTATAGTCTTGCGACGAAGTTGTTTACTTCACCACGACCTTCTTGCCGTTCACGATGAACAGGCCCTTTGTGGGCTGGGCCACGCGGCGACCGTCAAGAGAGTACCACTCGCCGTCCATCTTGGCAGCAGCGGAAGAAACGGCGTTGATGCCAGTCGTCTCGCCCTCATGTACGATAGCCAGACGGCGGGCATGTGCCTCTGACGACGGAACCAGCTCAATCCAGCATTTGCCTGCGGACAGCGTGCCGGCATCCTTCACCCATACGAAGCTGCTGCCGCCGGAGAGCACGTAGTGGTCGGCTTCCTCCATGTTCTCGTCGGTGAACGTCTTGTCCACGAGCGTACCTTTGAAGTGGTCGCTGTCGTAGTCCACGTTGTCGGCATCCTCGCTGCTCACGATGATGCTCACCTCAACCTCCGTGTCGTTGTCGTTATAGATGAAGTAAGGCATCTCGGCGGCTATCACGCTCAGCTCAGCGGTCAGTTCCACCTCCGTATTGGTCACGCTCTTCACCGAGTAGAGCTTTACGCCTGCCACGGCATTCTCTATCTGTCGCTTGTCGGCATCGATGCGGGCCATGTAGCTCTTGGCAGGGATGGTCAGCGTGATGCGCTTCAGGGCCACGTCGGCCTTGGCAGCGTTCAGGGCATCGGTCAGCGTCTGTGCGGCGGTCTCAATCTCCTCCTGCGTAGCGTCGGCATTGTCCTTCACGGCCTTGGCGGCGTTGATGGCAGTCTGCAGCGCGGCGGCAGCGTCGGGGTTGCTCTCGCTGATGCTGTTGTAGTAGGCCTCGGCCTCGGTGATGTCGTCGTTCAGTTCGTTCTTGGTCTCGGTCAGCACGGCCCCCTCGGCAGTCGTCTTGGCAGTGGCGAGTGCAGCGATGGCATCGTCAACATCCTCCTTCGTAGCGTCGGCATTGTCCTGCACGCCCTTGGCCGTGTTGATGGCAGACTGCAGTGCAGCGGCAGCGTCGGCGTGGTCGTCCTTGATGCTGTTGTAGTAGGTCTCAGCATCTGTAATGGCATCGTTCAGCGCGGTCTTGTCGGCCGCGTAAGATACGGTTACCCACACGTTGGCCTCAGGCATGGTGAATGACCATATGCCGTTCTCTTCATTCTTCGTCACGGTGATGTCGCTCACCAGTCCGGGGTTATCGCCACCACCCGTGAGGACGTCGGAAGCAGCCTCCCATGAGGTATAGCCGCGGACGGTCACGTCCTTTGCCGAGTAGCCCTCGTTGGGGGTCACGCTCACGGTCACCACGTCGTCCTTCTTGGCCTTGTCGGCGGCAACACCGCCCACGGTGAAGGCCACCGTGCCGTGGTCATTGCTGCCATCGGCCAGCGTCAGGTCGTACTTCGTGGCAGGAGCGACGGTCTCGCCCGTGCAGGGAATGGTGAAACTCGTGGCATTCTTGGCATCGAACGAGAGGGTGATGTTGCCGCTCTTCGAGCCGAGAGTAGCGGTGTTCATGGTCACTGTCAACACTCTTGACATGCCAGCAGGAACACAGTTGTCGTAAGACCAAGTTCCTACGGTGTAATTATTACCATTCTTTTCGTCCGTTGTGTAATAGGCCTTACCTATCGGTTCGTCTGTAATATCAACAGTCTGGTTGCCATTCCCATTGAAGATGATACCTTCAACGTCAGCAGGCAGTTCACAACAGTAAACCTTCTGGCCATACTCGTTCGTGTAGAGTTCGGTCATAGCCACTCCGGGCCACTCGGGACCATTGTTCCAATAGTAGACATGGATATCACCCCAGCCCAGCGCATCCGTGAAGTAGACATTCGCATTGTGCGTCATTTCAGCGGTAAAGTCTTCTGGATTGCTGATGGTTACATACAAGGACTTGTTGCCGCTGTTTGTAATGGTGAAGGTCTTCTGAGCCGTGGCATCGAGCTCCACGCTGCCGAAGTCCTGAGTGGTGCCGTCGGTGTCGATGGCGAAGATGGCGGCGGGGGCATCTTCCTCAAAGTTGGCATACACCTGATACTGTCCGTTCTGCTCGCAGGTGACGTTGATGCTGGCATCGGTGCCGAGCACTTCGCCGCCGGCGCCCTTCGTCCAGTTCTTGAACTTGTAGCCACTATTGGGTGAGGCGGTGAAGGTGTAGGTGGTGGTCTTGTATCCTGTGCTGGAGCTTGTCACCTCGACAGCCCCGTTCTTCACGCTCACCGTGCCGTTGCCGTCCGTCGCTGCGTCGTAGCCATAATAGATTTGACATGCGTCGGTCGGAGCAGTAAACCCAGAGAGTGTGTACTTAGCACCGTCATTCAGATAGATATGGATGACACAGCCATTATTCCATCCACCACCAACAACACTACCTTGTAAGGTTCCGTGAAGATAAATTTTACTACCTTCATCAAACATGAAATAGGAGCTTAATGTTACCGTCGCTCCCTGGTCAATGGTAAGGGTTCCACTATACATGTAAAAATAACCTGACGACACGTCAGACGAAATAGTGCGGCTGCCACCATCAATATCGATGTCTTCCGCCCATGCGCCCGTCGCTGCCACGAGCAGCAGGGCGAGAATAGATAATACTTTTTTCATAAGCATTTTTTGAATTTAATTGTTAAACTTGAAGTGAATTATAAAAATGTTTGTTTCTTAGTGTCTGTCGTATATTGTGTGCAAAGGTATTATATGCCTCCGAGTCGCGGAAACGACTTACACGGATGCCGCCGCCTGTTACACGAATGCACACGCAGCGGCGGCTACGGAGGGTCACGGCACTCCGTAGCAGATGCGCCCGACGCAGCCTTGACCTTCGGTCGAGCCTGCTCACGCTCGACAGAGGCCAAGCAAGCTTGGCTCTGTTCTCGCTGAAGCGCAGCCTTACGGCGGCCTCGCGGCAGCATGGGTTTACGATTAAGTTTACAAAATGGGGGGGGTAAAAATCATGCCGTCCCTGCCGCCGCTGATGCCGTCAGCAGCGCCCACGACGGCCTCAGCCGTCCTGCCTAAGAATGTCGGGCAGGGCGCAGCGTCGCGGGTGTATGTCAGGGGGAGATAGGGCATAATTGCTACTTGTTATTTGTATGGGTGTATAGGGTAGTTTAGTCGGCAATCTCCATCATGTCAAAATACATCAGTCGGGTGTGCTCGTCCTCATCCTTCTTCGTCAGGTGAAGGAAGCCGTGGTACCCTCCCACGATGTTATCAACATCGCAGGTCCCTCCCTTCTCGTAGAAGGGAACGGCGGAGAGATAGGCATCGACGGTGATGAAGCGGAAGGCAGAATTTGACGCACTATGATGGAGCAAGTCTTTGACAATGTTCATGAGCCTTCTTCCTACTTGCTGGCCTCGGTAGTCTTTGGAAACGGCGAACCGACCTATCTTGATAGTGGGGTAACTACGAAGCTGCTTGCTCTGGGGAAAGTTCGAGCGAATCTTTTTCCAGCGGCTGCCGATGACTTCATCCTTGCTCACCTTGTCGTTGAGAATACAGAAATAGGCGGCAATACGTCCATCGTCCTCCAAAATGAACGTATTGGCTACACGAAGTTCGAGCGACGGCTTCGCATCCTCGAACAGGAAATTGTTGAGCTGCTCGTCTCCGCAATCGAAGTCAGTCAACTCATAGTCGGGTGTCAGGCGGACAAGGTTCATGGCTCAGATGCAAACTGTGATGTACTTCTTTGCCTCGGCCACTTGCGCCTCAAACTTGCGGCGGTTCTCGGCCCGCTGCTCCTTGCTCATGTGCTCTACCTCCAGTCTTCGCATCTCGAAGTTGAAGGCATCCTCGCCTTTCAGCACAGGGGTTTCTCTGATTGGTCTTGCCATAATAAATACGTATTTATGTGAAATTTCGCTGCAAAGTTACAAAAAAGTTTGTAAATTACGCGCGATTTGGGCGTTAAAAGTGACGAAAATCGTGATTAAGTGAGCACCGCTCGCGGCTGAGAGGCATCGTAGAAGAGAGCGAAAACTCCTGCGGAGAAAAGAAAACCCTCCGCAGGAGTATCGGTCATTATCGTTTACCAGGCATAACCTTGGTCGCCGCCGTTGCCTTCTAAGTCGTCGTACAGCAAATCGTCCTCATCGTCGAGACCGCTGGACTTTACACTCCGAAGTGAGCCGGCCAAGATGTGGCTTTGATGCTGCACCTTTACCACCCGCATGGTGGGCTTCATATATTCCTTCTTAATCATAGTCGTATCCTCCATTCTTTATTTGATGACCTTTTTACCATTCACGATATACATGCCTTTTTGTGTAGGTTCTCCCTCGATGCGGCGACCGTCAAGCGTGTAAGTGCCGCTGGCCGTCGTCGGTTCGTCGGAGATAACGGTGGTGATGCCCGTCACGTTGTCGTCGAAGCTCATGCGGAAGGCGCGGGCTTGCGCAGCAACCTCATCCTTCAGCTTGAAGTAGGCGCGGAAGCCGTTGATGTTGCCGTCGCCCGAGGGGTAGGTCAGCTTGTTGCCGTCGGTGATGAAGAGCACAGTCTTGTCGCCGCCCGTCAGGTTCGTCGGGTTCATCACGGGTACGAAATCGACGGCCGTCGTCTCTGTCGTGGTGGTTGTGCTGCTGATGGTCACGCCGTTGAAGGTCGGGTTCTCCACGTTGGCATCCACCTTCACCAGATAAGGCTTGCCGGCCTCGATGCTGGCGGCATTGCCAAAGTTCAGCGTCAGCTCGCCCGTCGAGCTGTCGAAAGCAGAGCTGCTCAGCTCCTTCACCGTCCATCCGCTGGGCGTCTCCGTGCTGAAGGGCACGCAGAACGTGTTCCATCCGCCCGTCTGCAGCGTGCGCGTCAGGGTGATTTCATATACCTGGCCGTCGTTCTCCGTGAGCCATGCCTGATTGTCTGTGGCTGTCTCTGCCAATGTCTTCGTGTTCTTCGTCCACGTAGCACTGATGGTAACATCGGCATCAGGCATCGTAAGCGTCGTACCGCTCAGTGTTCCGGCCGACGCGGTGTACTGGTCGAAGGAATAGCCCGTAGCAGCGTCGGCGTGGCTCAGCGTGAGGCCTACGGCCTCGCCGCTGCCGGCGTAGTAAACGTCATTGTACTTGATGCCCGTGGCGTAGGCCGTGATGCCGCTGACGCTATACTCAGTGCCCTCGCCGCTGATGGCGAGGCTGGAAACGTCGTCGCCCTTGACGATGCTGAATGCCTGCTTGCCCTCTTTGGTCAGGCTGGTTGCTGCTGCCACGTCGTTGTAGTAGCAGTTGTTGAGCACGCCGCGTTTCTTGCCTCCAACGAACATGTAATGGCCGGAATACTTGGTGACGGTGAAGCCGGCAGGTGCAAACAGACAGTCGTTCAGCGTGGCGGTGCTGCCAGCGCGTGTCCAGCCTACCATGCCGCCGCCCTCGTAGCCTGCAGCATTGGTATAGGTAATCGTGCCGGTGAACAGGCAGCCGTTCAGGGTAAGGCTCGAATTTTCTATCACCGTGGCTACGAAGGCGCCGCAGTCAATGTCCTTGTTGTAGCCTGAGGTAAGTGCTACCTCGCTCCAGCAGTTGGTGATGGTGCTGTTCGCTGCGAAACCTGCAATGCTGGCAGCCCGCATATATGCTGTTGTCGTCTCGCTACCGGTGACGTGCAGGTTCTTGATGGTGGCTCCACTGATGGAGCCGAATGGGGCTGACGTGACATCGGCTGTGGTGGTCGAGTAGATATTGAGGTTCATCGTATGGCCCTGACCGTCGAAGGTGCCGGAGAAAGGATTGAGCGAGTTTTTACCTGTTCTCGTAGTTACACCGATGATGTCGTCCGTCATTTTGAAGTAAATACCGCTGTACGTCTCGCCCCCGGTGACATTAGCGGCAAGTGTGTTCCAGTCATCTACATTCTGAATCTGAAACGGGTCGTCAGCCGTGCCGCTGCCGGCCCATGGATAATTGACTGTGAAGGTGGCAACAGCTGACCATTGACTCAGGCCGTCCTCGGAGCCGTAGTTTGCCCGCACCTGGAATTCGTATGTCGTTCCGGGAGTAAGGCCAGTGATGTCGAAGCTGTTGGTAGTAGAAGTGGCTTCAATCCATTCGCCAGCCTCTTGTGGGGGATAAATACTGAAATCGTCAACAAGAATGTAGTTGCCGTCGTAAAAAGAGTGATGAATAGCGATATATCCACTTTGTCCTTCGTAAGAACTCAAATCAATGTTCACCTCAACCCAATCACCCGTGGTAGGAATAGAAGCCAATTCCTGCAAAGTAACTGTAAAGTCGTCAATGGTATTACCACCAGTGGAAAGTTTTACTTCGTAAGCATCCGGATAACTTTGATTAGTGTACACATAGAATTTCAGCGTGCCGCCGAGTTGTACTTGAGGTGTCACAAGCCAGTTATCGGCATGGTAGGAAACGCCATCATCCCAACTCAGAGAAAAAGCCACATTGGTGCTACTATTGTGACCACTCAAACCTAAAATACTTGGATCTTCTGTTCCCCAAGCAGCTGCATCGCCCATAGTGTATGTGGTCCAGTTGCCGAGTCCATTCTCGAAGTCATCGAAGAAGACAAGTTTTCTATACCGCACATTGTAGCTTTCAGCATTGCCTTCCCAGTTCAAGGTTGCGGAGGTGGGCGTCACGTTGGTGGCGGTCAGATTGGTCGGGGCGGGGCAGGCGAGTTTGAAAGAGAAATCATCTACATACAATTGATATTTGCCATCGGTATAGTAATAGACAGCGATGTACTTGGTGCCTGCGGGGAAATTACCCCTAAATGTGGCCCATGAATCATCATTGGCGGTATACTCATCACCATCAAAAGTAAAACTTGCTATGTCGGTATTTGTCGTTGAATAACCGACCTTGAATTTTTCTGATGCTCTAATATCGCTGCCACGGTACTCAAAAGTCAACTCGATTTCGCGCGAAGCATTCAGTTCAGGGGAGATAAGATACTGTGTATTTTCTCCATTCTCGACTAATGAAGAAAAACGGAATCCGTAGCTGCCTGTTTTCCGGGCATATGAATTGATACCAAATTCATGGTTGTTCCGACCACTTGGGTTCTGAGTAGTCCATCCGTCGGTGGCGAGGTTGTTGTCCTCGAACCCATAACTGTACGGCAGTGACTTCTGTGCCCATGCGGGCCTTGCCCCCACGACGAGCATCGTCAGGAGCGTCAAGAGTAGCAGTTTGCTCTTCTTGAGATTGAAATAATTTTTCATTTGCATTTTGTTTTAAAATAAGCTTATTGTGAATTAAAACTGTTTGTTGTTATATGCGTCCCCGCCACAGTTGTCCGACGGGAAAAAACAAGCCGACTTCTCTTGACCTTCGGTCGAGTTTTGTCGCGACTCGGCAAGGCGCAAACAAGTTTGCCTTTGCACTCGCAGCTCCAAAACTTGCATGGACGCAAGAAAAGTCGTATATTGCCCTTTCGGGCGAGGGCAGGCTGCGCCTCGGCATAGTCCAAGCGAGCTTGGCTCTGCACTCGGCTTGCACTGCCCTTGACGCGGGCGACCCGCTCGTAAAATAAAAGGTGTAACTACCTCTCTTGTATATAGGCGAGCGCCAGAGAGAGTAGCAAAAATATTGTAACGGCCAAATTTTTCGGCCATTATTTTCGCTGTGTTATGATTATTTAACTCTCTGTGGGGCATGGGGTAACAACTCAGTCATGTACCCATGACTTCTTAGGGGGTACCAAGCATGCCCCTAAGAAGTGATAGTTTCGATAAAGCTGCTGTCAGGATTGTCCTCAATCATCAGTTGGTATAGTGTTCCAAACTTTGATGCTCCGTTTCTCTTAG
>JAFUDJ010000011.1 GCA_017459445.1 Prevotella sp.
CCTTGTATAATCTCCATCGCTCTTTTCTTCTGTCTCAGAACGCTCATTCATCCGGTAGTATTCAGATTCAAGAAAACGGCGGCTCGCCTGTTCTTTTTGACGGTTCGTTATTCTCTACCCGGAAGCAGCCTGCTAAAAAAAAACAGACGCTCCCGCTTCTCGTACTACTTGTCTTCTCTGTCTATGTAAGTCTCTCAAAGAACGCTCTTCTTTGTTTGCTTCCCGAGAAGCATTTCTCGTTTAGCGGATGCAAAGGTATGACTATTTTTTGAATCTGCAAATGTTTTTGGAAAATAAATGCCAAAAATTAACGTTTATTACATATTTTATCCGTTAAAAGATTACTTAAAACGCCATACACCTTATTATATAATAGTGAAAGCATCACACAATACCGTCTACCCTTCTGAGTTTATAGGGCTTCGAGCATACGCTTGATGACCACCGAGCAGCTGATTTCGCGGTTAGCAGCCTCGGGGATGACGATGCTGTTAGGCGACTCGATAACGTCGTCGGTGACGATGAGATTGCGACGCACGGGCAGGCAGTGCATAAACTTGCCGTTGTTGGTCCACGACATGTGCTCGGTGTCTACCATCCACGACATGTCTTTCGAGGTGATTTTGCCGTAGTCGGCAGGATTGGTGACGCCGGGGTTCGACCAGTTCTTGGCATAGATGAAGTCGGCACCCTCGAAAGCTTTACGCTGGTCATACTCCACTCTGGCATTACCCACAAACTTGGGGTCGAGTTCATAACCCTCGGGGTGAGTGATGATGAAGTCAATGTCAGCAGCATTCATCCACTGGGCAAACGAGTTGGGTACGGCCTGCGGCAGGGCACGGCAATGGGGAGCCCAGGTGAGGACGACCTTGGGCTTGGCAACGGCAGAGCCGTTACCCACAGTGGCCTTCCACGATTCCTCGATAGTAATCAGGTCGGCAAAGGCCTGGAGGGGGTGCACGGTGGCTGTCTCCATGGCGAAGACGGGGCGTCCGCTGTACTTGATGAACTGCTGTAGCACGGTCTCTGCATAGTCGTATTCGCGGTCGGTCAGACCTGCGAAGGAGCGCACGCCGATGAGGTCGCAATAGCAGCCCATGACGGGAATGGCCTCTAAGAGATGCTCACTCTTGTCGCCATCCATAATGACGCCGCGCTCAGTCTCCAGCTTCCATGCTCCGGCATTGACGTCGAGCACGATGACGTTCATGCCCAGGTTCATGGCTGCCTTCTGGGTTGAGAGGCGTGTGCGCAGCGAGTTGTTGAAGAATATCATCATCAGGGTCTTGTTCCTGCCCAGATGCTGATACTTGTAGCGGTCTTGCTTAATCTCCTGTGCTTCGGCGAGTGCTTGACGGAGGTCGCCGATATCCTCCACATTGATAAAGCTCTTCATATATTCTCTTTTTTCGATGTTTCGATGTTTCGATATTTCGATGTTTTGATGTTTCGAGGCCTTGATACTTCGATGGCTTGATGCTTCGATGGCTTGATGCTTCGAGCGGGTTTGTTATGGGCGGGTTTGGCCACAGCCTTCAATGAGCCACTTGTAGGTGCAGATTTCTTCTAAGGCCATGGGACCGCGCGGACCGAGCTTCTGAGTGGAGATGCCGATTTCGGCTCCAAGGCCGAACTGGGCACCGTCGGTGAACGACGTCGGGGCATTCCAGTAGACGCAGGCAGCGTCGACGGCCTGTTGGAAACGGCGGGCGGCATCGGTGTCCTGTGTGATGATGGCTTCGCTGTGGCCGCTGCCGTGGCGGTCGATGTGTGCAATGGCCTCGTCGAGCGACGTCACCGTGCGGATGGCCATCTTGTAGTCCATGAACTCTGTGCCGAAGCTGTCGTCGGTGGCAGGTTGCAGCAGCACTGCGGGGTATCTTCCTGTCAGCAGCTGGTAGGCAGGGGCATCGGCGTAGAGCGTCACCTTGTGGTCGAGCAAGGGCTTGACCAGTTCAAAGAGGTCGCCCAGACGGCTCTCGTGGATGAGCAGGCAGTCCAGTGCGTTGCATACCGAGACGCGTCGTGTCTTGGCATTGCAGACGATGGCCTTGCCCATCTCCAGGTCGCCGTCCTTGTCGAAGTAGGTGTTTACCACGCCGGCACCAGTCTCAATGACGGGTATGCGGGCTGTGTCGCGCACAAAGTCGATGAGTCGGCGTCCGCCACGTGGTATGCACAGGTCTACGTATCCCACGGCGTTGAGCAGCTCACCAGTAGCCTCATGGGTGGCTGGCAGCAGCGTTATCACATCAGGGTTGATGCTGAAGCTGCGCAGCACGTCTTGAATCAGCTCTACTGATGCCTGGTTCGACAGGTCGGCATCGCTGCCGCCCTTCAGCACACATGCATTGCCGCTCTTGAAGCATAGCGAGAAGACGTCGAAGGTCACGTTGGGCCGGGCTTCGTAAATCATGCCGATAACACCGAAAGGCACGCTGACGCGACAGAGGCGCAGGCCATTGGGCAGCGTCTTCTCCTTTGTGACATGTCCTAATGGTGATGGCAGACTGGCCACATTGCGCATGTCGGAAGCAATGTCGGCCAAGCGCTTCTCCGTCAGCTGCAGACGGTCGTACAGTGGATTCTTCGGGTCCATCTTGGCCAAGTCTTTCTCGTTGGCAGCAAGGATGCGCTCCTGATAGTCTATGATGGCGTCGGCAACGGCATTCAGAATGTCGTTGCGCTGCTGGTCAGTCAGTGTGGCGAGGCTTTTGCTGGCCGCCTTGACACGCTGGAAAGTTTCTTCTAATCGCATGGTATAAACTCTGTGTGTGGTATATTCTGTTTATTTTGCACCAGGTTGACGAGAATGTCGTCTCGTTCACCGTTGGCAATGATAACACGGATGCCAGCCTGCTGCACCCGGGTGGCGGTGGTGTACTTCGAGTGCATACCGCCACGGCCGAAGGCGCTCTTCTCCGGACGAATATATTCAGAGAGGTCGCGACCGGGCTCCACCTCGCGGATAAGCTGGGCTTGCGGGTCGTCGGGGTGGCGGTCATAGATGCCGTCGATGTTGGAGAGCAAGATGAGTGTATCGGCCTGCATCATCTGTGCTATGAGGCCCGACAGCTCGTCGTTGTCGGTGAACATCAGTTCAGTGACCGAGACAGTGTCGTTCTCATTGACAATAGGGATGACACCGTTCTCCAGCATGACCGACATGCAGGCCCGCTGGTTCTGATATTGCTCGCCAGGCTCGAAGTTTTCCTTCATAGTAAGCACCTGGCCGACGCTGATATGGAACTCGCGGAACAAGTCGTAATACAGGCCGACCAATTTCACCTGTCCGATAGCAGAAAACAGCTGACGCTGCTCTACGGAATCCAGCGAATGGTCAACCTTCAATTCGCCGCGTCCGCAGGCCACGGCACCCGACGACACAAGGATGACCTCGTAGCCCTCATGACGCAGCCACGCCACCTGGTCGACCAGTGCCGACATGCGTGTCACGTCGAGCTTGCCATCCCTGCGCGTCAGCACGTTAGAGCCTATCTTGATGACTAAGCGGTGTTTCATTTCTCAGCGTCTTTCTTTCTGATTTCCACGCGGCGTATCTTGCCGCTGATGGTCTTAGGCAGCTCGTCGACGAACTCCACGATGCGGGGATACTTGTAGGGAGCAGTCTCCTTCTTGACGTGCTGCTGCAGCTCCTTGATAAGGTCGTCGCCAGCCTTGTCCTTCCACTCCTTGCCCAGCACCACGGTGGCCTTGACCACCATGCCACGGATGTCGTCGGGAACACCCGTGATGGCGCACTCCACTACGGCGGGGTGGGTCATCAGCGCCGACTCCACCTCGAACGGGCCAATGCGGTAGCCTGAGGACTTGATGACGTCGTCGATGCGGCCCTCAAACCAGTAGTAGCCGTCCTCGTCGCGCCATGCCATGTCACCAGTGTGGTAGATGCCGTCGTGCCATGCCTCGCGAGTCTTCTCTTCATCGCGGTAATAGCCTTTGAAGAGGCCCACGGGCTTCTTGTCGCCTACGCGGACCACTATCTCGCCCTTCTCACCGTCCTCACACGAGGTGCCGTCGGGGCGGATGAGGTCGATGTCGTACTGTGCATTGGGTATGCCCATGCTGCCGGGCTTCGGCGTCATCCACGGGAAGGTGCCCAGCGTCATGGTGGTCTCGGTCTGGCCGAAGCCTTCCATCATGCGGATTCCGGAACGGCCGGTGCTCTCCGCCGTTTTCTCATAGAACTTGTCGAACACCGCAGGGTTCAGGGCCTCACCGGCCGTCGTGCAGTATTCCAGCGACGACAGGTCGTACTTCGACAGGTCCTCGCGAATCATAAAGCGGTAGATGGTAGGCGGAGCGCAGAATGAGGTCACGCGGTATTTCTCTATCTGGCGCAGCAGCGTGTCGGCATTGAACTTCTCATGGTCGAACACGAATACCGTAGCACCGGCAAACCACTGGCCGTAGAACTTGCCCCAGACGGCCTTGCCCCAGCCCGTGTCGGCCACGGTCAGGTGCAGCGAACCCTCGTGCAGGTTATGCCAGAAGACGCCCGTGGTCAGATGGCCCATGGCATACAGATAGTCGTGCGCCACCATCTTCGGTTCACCACTGGTGCCGCTGGTGAAGTACATCAGCATGGTGTCGTCGTTGGTGTTGACGAAGGCGGGTTTTGCAAAAGGGGGAACCTTTTGCCACTCGGCCTGCCAGTCGTGGAAACCCTCGGGAATGGGCTTGCCGTGGTCGGTGATGGCTATGTACTGCTTCACCGTCGGGCTTTCGTCCTTGGCGGCCTGAATCTGGCTGACGACGTAGGCGTCGTCCACGCAGATGATGGCTTTCACCGAGGCCCGTGTGTTGCGGTACACAATGTCGTGCTTGGTCAGCATGTGGGTGGCGGGAATGACTATGGCCCCAATCTTGCACAGGGCCAGCATGACCACCCACCACTCGTAGCGGCGTTTCAGTATGAGCATCACGGGGTCGTTCTTGCCGATGCCCAGCGACTGCAGATACGAGGCGGCCTGGTCCGACTGCTCCTTCAGCTGGGCAAACGTAGCCCGAATCTCCTCTCCCTGGTCGTTAGTCCACAGCAGGGCCAGCCCGTCGGGTTTCTCCTCGGCCCACGCATCCATCACGTCGTAGGCGAAGTTGAAGTTCTCGGGTATGATGAACTCCAGATGTTTATTGTAATCCTCTACAGACTCAAAGTGCGTCTGCTTTAAAAATCTTTCTACCATTTTTTTCGTTATGTCGTAATGTCGTTATTCCGTCATGTCGTCATGCCGTTACTCTACTGTAAAAGCAAGGAACTTCACCGCCTTGTCGCCCACGGCCAGCATGCCGTGTGGCTTGGTCGAGTCGAAGTAGATGCTGTCGCCCTCTTCCAGAACGATGGTCTTACCGCCGATGTACAGTTCCATCTTGCCCTCCAAGACGAGGTTGAACTCCTGTCCTGCGTGCGAGTTCTTATATACTACGTGTGCCTCCGGCTTGGGTTCGACGGTTACGATGAACACGTCGGCCTTATGATTCACGAAGCCGCTAACCAGCGACTGGTACTTGTAGGCCTTCGTGCGCTCAATGCTCACCCCTTGTCCTTTGCGTACCACGAAGTACGACTTCATGTGTGGCGTCTCGGCAAAAATCAGCTCTTCTGTCGAAATGCCATACTTCTTGGCTATCTTCATCAGGTTCGAAATGGTGATGTCGGCCTCGCCCCGTTCTATTCTCTCGTACTTTTCCGATTCGACGCCGATGGTTTCTGCCATCTCACTGACGGGAATGTCGAGTACGTCGCGCAGTCCGCGCAACCGCTCGCCTATCTGTTTCAGTTGTTCGTCCATAGTTTTATTTCGATATTTCGTGATTTCGATATTACGATGTGATTTCAATATATACGATTGATTTCAATATTTCGACGTTATTTTGCACCGGCTTTCAAGCCACGGATGACGCTGCTGGTGAATCCGGCATGCTCCATCTCGTTCAGTCCCTTGATGGTCACACCACCGGGCGTCGTCACTAAGTCGATAGCGGCTTCGGGATGCAGGCCGGTGGCCTGCAGCAGAGCTACGGCGCCCTTCATCGTCTGCATCACTATCTGCTTGGCATCGTCAGCCTTGAAGCCCAGCTCCACGCCACCCTCCGAGGCTGCCCGGATATAGCGCATGGCATAGGCAATGCCGCACGACGCCAGCGTAGTGCCGCTGGCCAGGTGCTGCTCGTCGGTAATGAGCGTATCGCCCATCCTGTCGAAGATGCCCTTGACGATTTCTGTCTGCTGAGGCTCAGCGCCGACCGGTGCCACGAATGTCATGGAGGCCAGCTCGGCAATGGCGATATTGGGTATGACGAGGAACAAGGGCGGACAGTACTCGTCCAGCCACTCCTTGATGCTGGCCGACGGCACACCGGCAGCTATCACTATCAGTATCTGCTTCTGCGGGTTCAGTGCGGTCTTGAGGTCCTTCAACACTGGCTCCACCAGCCATGGCTTCACCACGACGCACACGACATCCGCACCGTCTGCTGCCAGTTTGTTGTCTGTTGTCACCGACACGCCCGTCTTGGCGAATTTCTCTATCACTGCCTGTGAAGGGTCGGCTACGGTGATGTCTTCGTTCTTGAACTGCTGGCCTTTGATGAGGCCTTCAACTGTTGCGCCACCCATGGCGCCCGCTCCGATGACTGCTATCTTCATCTGTTCTTGCTGTTATAATACTCTTGTTAGCCTCTCAATAAACTCGTCGGCCTCTGACTTTGTAAGACAGAGTGGCGGCAGCAGGCGCAGCGTATTCTGGCCGGCACATCCCGTGAAGCAATGCTCCTGGCTGATGAGCGGCAGGCGCACGTCCTTGTGTGGACAGTCGAGGTCGATGCCTATCATGAGGCCCCGGCCGCGCACATCCTTAATCTTCGGGTTGTTCAGCTTTCTGATTCCTTCTATCAGATAGTCACCTACCACGCGGGCATTCTCTACCAGTTGCTCCTGTTCCATGACGTCCAGCACAGCCAGCGCTGCCGCACAGGCCAAGTGGTTGCCGCCAAAAGTGGTGCCCAACTGTCCGTAGACGGGCTTGAAGTCGGGACTGATGAGCACGCCGCCCATGGGGAAGCCGTTGGCGATGCCCTTGGCCACAGTGATGATATCGGGCTTGATGCCTAACCACTGGTGGGCGAAGAACTTGCCGCTACGGCCATATCCGCACTGTATCTCGTCGCAAATCAGTACGGCACCGAAGCGCTTGCAGGCGTATGCCAAGTTCTGGGCAAACTCCGGCGTAGCCATCTGCACCCCGCCGACGCCTTGGATGCACTCCAGAATGACGGCGCACACCCCACCACGCGACAGCTCGCGAACCCACGGCTCAATGTCGTTCAGCGGCAGGAAGCGTACATGGTGGTTATCGTTCAGCGTGGCTCGAATCTTCGGATTGTTGGTTACCTCGACGGCCAGCGACGTACGGCCGTGGAACGAGTGCTCACATGCCAGGATGCGGGTAGCCGTCGGATTGCGGAACGACGCCAGCTTCAGCGCGTTCTCGTTGGCCTCGGCGCCGCTGTTGATGAGGAACAGCTGGTAGTCGTCGTAGCCGCTGATTCTGCCCAGCCGCTCGGCCAGCTGCTCCTGCAACCGGTTAATCACAGAATTGCTGTAGAAGCCTATCTGCCCCAACTGCTGCGTCACCTTATTAATATAATGGGGATGCGAGTGGCCTATCGAGATGACGGCATGCCCGCCGTACAGGTCCAGATACTCCTGACCCTTGTCGTCCCACACCTTACATCCTTGTCCTTTGACAATGTTGACATCAAACAAGGGATATACGTCGAATAGTTTCATATTGTTACTTTTTGGTGATAATCGCTTGCAAAGATAGCGCAAATCGCCCGAAAAACCAAACAAAAACGAATAAAGCTGAGGCTTTGGCCTTCTTTTTTAATTACTTTACCCGTTTTGTTGTATAAACATGCACATTCATGCAAAGAATTGAGAATGCCGCACAGCATCCGCCACGTGCCCCTATGCGTCGGCAAACACCTTGCCGTCGCCGAGGGTGACATGGAGCTTGGCGTACTCGCTGTGGAAGTCGTGCTCCAGACGGTCAAGATAGCGGGCACTCTCCCATTTGCACATCGGCAGGTCATGAAGCAGATAGTTGCCACACGACTCGGGACGCGTGGCAGGCACCTCGTCCTGCGTCAGAATCCAACGGAGGCAGGCAATGGTCAGACGCCGCATATCCTCTACGCCATACTGTCCCGTCATGATGACATACATGCCCGTAAGGCAGCCCATGGGACCTACGTATACTACATCCTCCTTGACCTCGGAGTTGCGGAACCATGTAGCCATCAAGTGCTCCAGGCTGTGCATGGCGGCAGGCGCCACGGCGGGTTCCTGGTTTGGCTCGGTAATGCGCAGGTCGAAGGTAGTAAAGCCCTTGTCTTCGCGTGAAATATAGATACCCGGCTTCAGGCGGGTGTGGTCGATGGTGAAACTTTGTATAACTTCCATAATGCTTTTGGTTTGATGTGAAACAACATACCGAAAAAAGGTACGAGCATGCTATCAGAAGGCTGTGGCCTTGAGCCGCAGTCCTGCCCTTTCGTCAATGCCGAACATGAGGTTCATGTTTTGTACGGCCTGACCGACGGCACCCTTCAGAAGATTGTCGATGCAGGACGTGACGAGAATCTTGCCTTCGAAGCAGTCGACATGTACCAACGCCTTGTTGGTGTTAACGACCTGCTTGAGGTCAATGGGCCTGTCGCTATAGTGTGTGAAGGCTGCATCGCTGTAGAAGTCCTTGTAGCCATCGATGATGTCGGCCTCGGGAGCCTTGGTCTTGACGACGGCAGTGCAGAAGATGCCACGGGCAAACGGGCCCCGATAGGGAATGAAGTCGATGTCGGCATCGAGATAGCCCTGCACCTGCTTGATGCTCTGCTTGATTTCTGCCAGATGCTGGTGCTGGAATGGCTTGTAGATGCTCAGGTTGCCAGCGCGCCACGAGAAATGGGTAGTGGCACCGGGCTTCTGTCCGGCACCCGTGGAGCCTGTGATGGCATTGACACTGACGTCCTCTTTCAGCAGATTGAGGTGGGCAGCAGGCAGCAAGGCCAGCTGGATGGCGGTGGCAAAGCATCCGGGGTTGGCTACGTGCTGTGCTTGGACTATCTCTTCCTTGTTGATTTCGGGCAGTCCATAGACATAGTCGTGGTCACCCTGGATGCGGAAGTCCTGTGCCAAGTCGATAATCTTCACATTCGCCGGTATGTCGTGCTCTTTCAAGAACGCCTCGCTCTTGCCATGACCAAAACAGAAGAAGATAACATCGACTTGGTCGAAGGGCATGGCGTCAGTGAACCGCAAATCGGTCTCCCCAAGCAGTCCCTCATGCACGTCGCTGACAGGATTGCCCGCATTACTCTCCGAGTTGGCAAACACTATCTCCGCCTCGGGATGGTTCAGCAGCAGGCGGATGAGCTCACCACCCGTATAGCCTGCTGCACCTAATATACCTACCTTAATCATCTTTTCTCGTCTTTGTGAATACCATAGTAGACACGCAGCGGGGTGCTGGATACCTTGATGAAGCCCTTGGCCTCGTCGGCTGTCCAACCGGTTTGCGTCTCGCCGTATTCGCCGAGCTTCGACTTGGTGAGGTCGTTGACGCTGTCAACGCCCACAGTCTCAAAGCCATAGGGGCGCAGCTTCAGGATGGCGGTACCCGTGACGTTGCGCTGGCTGGAGGTCAGCATGGCCTCGATGTCGGGCATGACGGGCTCCAGATACTGGCTTTCGTGCAGGAACATGCCATACCAGTTGGCCACCTGGTCCTTCCAGTACTGCTGCCACTTGCTGAGCGTCGACTTCTCCAGCAGGCGGTGTGCCTCGATAATCAGTTTCGGAGCTGCTGCCTCAAAGCCTACACGGCCCTTGATGCCGATGATGGTGTCGCCCACGTTGGCGTCGCGGCCAATGGCATACGAGGCACCTATCTCCTCTATTTTCTGGATGGCCTTCACGCGGTCGTCGAACCGTTCGCCGTTGACGGCGACAATCTCGCCTTTCTCAAACTGTATCTTCAGCAGCTGCTCGGGCTCCTTGGCGGTGACATGCTTCAGATAGGCATCCTCGGGCAGACCCTGCGTCGGGTCGAGCAGCTCGCCGCCGCAAATCGAGGTGCCCCAGATGCCGACGTTATACGAATACTTCAGTTTGGTGAAGTCGGCGAAGAAACCATGCTCGTTCAGGAAGTCCACTTCCTCCTTGCGCGTCAGCTTCTTGTCGCGGGTCAGCGTGATAATCTCCACGCCGGGAGCCATGACGAGGAAGGTCATATCGAAACGGATTTGGTCGTTGCCGGCACCCGTCGAGCCGTGGGCAATAGCATCGGCACCAATCTCCTTGGCATAGCGGGCAATGGCAATGGCCTGGAAGATGCGCTCACTCGATACCGAGATGGGGTAGCAGTTGTTGCGCAGCACATTGCCGAATATCATGTATTTCAGCGACTTCTCGTAATACTCCTGAGTCACGTCGAGCGTCACATACTGTACGGCGCCCAGCTTGTAGGCGTTCTCCTCGTTGGTCTTCAACTGTTCGGCGGAGAAACCGCCGGTGTTGGCGCATGCTGCATAGACATCCCAGCCGTCCTGGGTTAGTTTCATCACGGTGTAGCTGGTGTCCAAGCCACCACTGAATGCTACTACTACTTTCTTGTTTGCCATAATTATTTATTCTTTTTTTGCAAGGACTACAGGACTGACAAGACTGTCGTTTGGCATAGAAAAAGTCCTTAAGTCCTGTAGTCCTTGCTAAATTTTATTTTTCGTCTAACTGTTTGATTCTCTCAATAACTTCCTCGGGAATCTTGGCGGGCAGGTGCTCCTCAGGGTCATAGAGCATCGCCGTGCAGATACAGTATTTACGACCCGTACGGTGCAGCACGTCCACATTACAGCACCCTTCGCAGCCGCGCCAGAAAGCCTCGTCGTCCGTCAGGTCGGCAAACGTCACGGGCTGGTAGCCCAGTTCGGTATTCATCTTCATCACGGCCGCTCCGCTGGTCAGCGAGAATATCTTGGCATGCGGCCAGCGCGTACGGGCCAGCGAGAACGTCAGGTCTTTGATTTTCTTGGCCACGCCCATACTGCGGAAGTCGGGATGCACTATCAGACCTGAGGTCGTCACATACTGCTTGTTGCCCCACGTCTCTATATAGCTGAAGCCGGCAAAACGGTCGCCACTGAGGGCTATCACTGCCTTCGCCTCCTTCATCTTCGTAGTCAAATACTCATGGGTACGCCTGGCAATACCCGTGCCACGCACCTTTGCTGCATCGGCAATGGTCTGCAGAATGGTGTCCACATACCTCTCGTGTTGTGGCTCCGCCACCAACACCTCTATTTCTTCTTTCGGTTCCATACCTTTCTGTTTATCTCATGTTAGGCACCACCTCGCTCAAGGCCGCTATCACCTCTTCTTTCGTCACACCCTGCTTGATGACGATAAGAATGGTGTCGTCGCCGGCAATGGTTCCCAAGATGTCGTCAAGATGGCTGTTGTCAATGTTGTATGCAATAGAGCTTGCATAGCCGGGGCGCGTCCTGATAACCCCAATATTCCCGGAAAAGTTAATGCTGATGAAGCCGGGAACCTGCTGCATCTCACGGATGGACTGAGGGGTTGACACACGCTTGTACATGGTGTCGTTGGGCAGCACGTAGACATAATTGCCGCGCATGGTGGCTGCCTTGGCCACTTTCAGCTGCTTCAGGTCGCGGCTCAAAGTTGCTTGGGTCAACTTGAAACCTTCTTGTTTCAAGGCAGCCAGAAGCTCATCCTGACTACCCAGTTCCTGACTGGAAATAATCATTCTAAGGGCTTCTAAACGGTTGTTTTTAACTTTCATGTTGGTATATTTATGCGAATTCGGCTGCAAATTTATACAAAATAACGCATATCACCAAACAAAATAGCAGTTTTTTACGCTTTTATCATTTTTTCGTACTATCCGCACTATCCACCACCCCATTGCATTTTCATCCTTCCAACCTTCCATCCTGCACCAAAGCCTGGATTTTACGAATTTTAACTAAAGTACCAAAAATCAGTACGCATATCTGGGACTGAGAGTCCGGGTAGCCCGGACTCCAAGTCCCAGTATTTGGTATTCCTTGTAAACACCTACAATAGCCAGGCGGTGGTGCAGGTTGGAAGGTTGGAAGGATATATTCGAGTTACCCAATATATCTTTGCCTACCAATATGAGGGTGTGTCATAATGAAGTTATTTCAGTACGCCCAGTTCCTTACCAACCTTGATAAAGGCGGCGATGCACTTGTCGAGGTGCTCGCGGCGATGGCCTGCCGACAGCTGGACACGGATGCGGGCCTCGCCCTTCGGCACTACGGGATAGTAGAAGCCGGTGACGTAGATGCCCTCTTCCTGCATCTTGGCGGCGAAGACCTGCGACAGCTTGGCATCGTAGAGCATGACGGCACAGATGGCGCTCTGCGTGGGTTTGATGTCGAAGCCGGCTGCTATCATACGGTCGCGGAAGTAGCTGACGTTTTCCACCAGACGGTCGTGCAGTTCGTCAGACTCCTTGAGCATCTTGAATACTTCCAACGAAGCGCCGATGATGCAGGGCGCCAGCGAGTTGGAGAACAGATAAGGCCGTGAGCGCTGGCGCAGCAGGTCGATAATCTCCTTACGACCGGTGGTAAAGCCGCCCAAGGCTCCGCCGAAGGCTTTGCCTAACGTTCCGGTATAGATGTCGACACGCCCGTAGGTGTCGGTCAGTTCGCTGACGCCATGCCCCGTCTTGCCGACGACACCAGCCGAATGGCTCTCGTCGACCATGACCAAGGCGTCGTATTTCTCTGCCAAGTCACAGATTTCGCGAATGGGGGCGACATTACCATCCATGGAGAATACACCGTCGGTAACGATGATGCGGAAGCGCTGGGCCTGGGCCTCTTGTAGACACTTCTCCAGCTCCTCCATGTTGGCATTGGCATAACGGTAGCGCTTAGCCTTGCAAAGACGCACGCCGTCGATGATGCTGGCGTGGTTCAGGGCATCGCTGATGATGGCATCTTCCTCGGTAAACAAAGGCTCAAAGACGCCGCCGTTGGCATCGAAGCAGGCAGCATAGAGGATGGTGTCCTCTGTCTTGAAGTAGTCGCTGATGGCCCGTTCCAGCTCCTTATGGATGTCCTGCGTGCCACAGATAAAGCGCACCGACGACATGCCGAAGCCGCGCTGCTGCATCATGCGGGTAGCTCCCTCGATGAGACGTGGGTGGTCCGACAGCCCCAGATAGTTGTTGGCGCAGAAGTTGAGCACTTCCTGTCCCTTCACTTGAATGGCTGCCCGCTGCGGACTCTCGATGAGCCGTTCTTCCTTGTAAAGTCCTGCTTCACGAATCTCGCCGAGTGTCTGGGCGAGATGTTCTTTCATTTTTCCGTACATAGTTGATAGGTTTTTAGTTCTGTTTTACGTTGCAAATTTACACATAGTCTCCGACATTTCCAAACATTCTGCCCGCTTTCTGCGGTAAAAATCCATAAAACGCTGCTATTTCCTGTCCGGAGAAAAGCTTTCAAGGACCTGCCGGATGCGCTGCTGTTCATCCAGATGGTCGCGGTGTACGGCAACGCGAATGCTGCCGTCATTCAACAGACCCTTCACGATATAGTGCTCGTTTTCCACCTTGAAGAACGGCTTGGCCAGCGCCTCCAGGAACACCAGCGCCCCCAACGGCCGCAATGCCAGTATCAGCTGACGGCTGACGGGCTGTTCCAGATAGTATTGGAAAGCCTGCCATCCAGCCTCCACACAAGGCTCCGGCGATGGGGTGACAGTGGTTATCTTCATAGACTTTGCACTATTTCACGTACTGCGGTTATCAAAGCCTCAAGGTCCTGCCAGGTTGTCAGGTCCGACAAGGATACGCGCACCGTACCATACCGTGCTGTTCTCAACTGCTCATGAACCAGCGGGGCGCAATGCAGGCCGGTGCGCACGGTGATGCCGTAGCTGTTCTGCAGGATATAGCCCACGTCAGAGGGCTTCAAACCCTTGATATTAAAGCTGACGACAGGTCCCTGCCGCTTGTTCACCTTGGCATTCCGACGGTACATCGGAGCCACATACAGCTTTACTTTCGGGATATTTCCCAGCTCGTCAATGAGCTGCTGAGCCATCTGCTGCTCCTTCTTGAGGATGTTTTCCACCCCCCGCTCCAGAACATACTCCACGCCAGCCTTCAGCCCGGCCAATCCGGGCATGTTCTGCGTGCCTACCTCGTATTCCCAGTCGCCCTCGGCATACTCGATGACTTGGCTGTCACGCCCCGTGCCGCCAAACTGCGACGGCCACAAGTCAATGCCCCGCCGCACATAATAGCCGCCGGTACCCATCGGACCGAATAGCGACTTATGGCCGGTGAACACCAGGATGTCCACGCCCCAGCCGTCGACGTCAATGGGAATACAGCCCGCACTCTGCGAGGCGTCAACCATCAGCAGGTCGCCATTGCCTTTTTTGCGGGCACGCCATGTGCGCGGTATGTCGCATATCTCGCCTGTTACGTTGTTACAATGGTTCAGGAACAGGAAGTTATACTCGCCGTCATCGCTCGCAACCAGCTTGTTGGCCAATGGCCGCAGCACACTATTGTGGCTATCCATCGTGAAGCCTTCGCTCTTCCACGACAGGCCGTCCACGATACGGTTTACCGCATCCGTGGCTCCGCTGCAGAAAAAAATGCGCTCCCAGTCGCTGATGTTAAACAGGCGGCCCAGCAACCGGCGAAGGCCAGTCAGCAGGTCTTCGCCGTCACCATTGCTGCGCAGCGGACTGACAGGCGGCTCTGCCAAAGCCGCCGTCACGGCCTCTAAGACTGACGGCGGCTTGGGAAAGGTTGTTGCAGCGTTGTTAAGGTATATCATGCTTTTTCCCACCATTTCAACGGTGTTCCATCACATTGAAGCCCATCACCTCGCCAAGCTGATGGAGCATACGGGTATAGTCGCCAAAGACAAGCACCTGATGATGGCCGAAGCCTGCCAGCTGATGCATGAAGCCTCGTGCGTCGTCCATCTTTATATAATAATAAGGTGAGCAGTAGACGGCATCAAACTCCGACTTGATGACCTCGCCGCGCTTGACGCTGATGGTGTCAGCCATCGGGTTGAAGCGACCCAAGGTGATGTACCGTTCCTCGTTTTCAGTAAAGTCGACCTGTAGCTTGCCGCCAAAGCCTTGTCCGGTAAAAGCCCACAGTTTGTATTTCAGCGGCTTCTTGCCATAGCCGTTCATACAGAGCGCGGGCACGGCATGATGGATGCGCAGCAGCTCGTCGGTCTCCATGTTGGGATTGCCCATGAAGGCCGGACGCATGGCGGCAGCCTGCATGATGGTCATGGCCAGCAGGGCATTGAGGTCCTCTTCGCAGCCGCTGGGGTACCCTTCATCCTTCAGCAGCGAGTGACAGGTGCAGGGCGTAAACTTCCTGTTCTGCGGTATCTCGCTCGTACACAGCTCATGGCATGCCGTCGAGAAGGCGTTGCAATCGTAGACGTCCATCATCTTCTTGGCAGCCAGATAGTACTTGATGTCGTTGACGAACCACTCCTTGTTGACCTTGGTCTCCAGCGAGCCGCCGATAATCTTCTCGGCAATGGGTCGGGCCTCTTCGTCGGTCACCTCGTCCATGTACTTGAAGATGTCGCGGAACGGCAGCTTCACGATTTCCATGCCGTAGCGCGAGCGAATCAGCTCCGGGTCGCGGATGACGCTCTGCAAGCCAAAGGTAGGCATGGAACCGTGCGTCAGCACCAGTGCACGGGTGTTGGCCACCACCTTGCGCACCCACAGGAGGTGGGCTATCTCGTTCAGGTCCTTCAGGTCCATGCACACGTATGCCTCGACGCCTATGCTGCGGCAGTATGCTCCGAAGTCGATGCCTTCGTTGCCGTTTTGCAGGATGACGACGGGCTTGCGATAGCGCTCCAGCTTAGGGATGCGCCAGTTCATACAGAGGAAGAAGTCCACCTCGTCCATCCGCTCCTCTATCTTTTCGTAGATGGCACGGTCAACCAGGAACTTCTCGTCGTAGCGGGCATCGACAGCCGGCAGCATGTCTATCTCGGCGGTAGCACCCTTCAGCATCTCCACGGCATCGTGGAAAGCCTTGTCGGCAGCGGCAGCCTCAGCCTCGGGCGTCATGTCTTTTGCATAGCCTGCACGGCAGGGGCCTTCCCAGAAGTGGGAGTGTGTGAGGCATCCCACGATAGGTCGCACCACAAGCTTCACGTTCATTGCTTTTTCTTTCATAATCGAATTGAGTCGTTAGATAGTTTGGTTTTTACACTAAATGGACGCACGACGCTCCACTTTGTCACCAGCCTCATTTCTTCTTCCGGGGCTTGCGGATGGCCCAGCCCTCCTCGCTGAAGTCAGGAATTTCGCCCTTCAGCCTCTTGTCTGGCGCCTGCTTGCCGTCAGACTTTGTCCGCTTGCTGCCGGCGGGATGCAGGAATTGCATCCATTCCTCCTTCTGGTACCGCTTGGGAGCGGCGTCCGGGGCGGCGTCCCTGCGGGCTTTTCCGCGACGTTCCTTGTCCTTGCCGTATTCCCTGCCCCGCATCTCGGCGCCTTTTTTCCTCGGCGTTCCGCCTTCGGCAGCGTCGTTGCAGCGCACCTCGCGCCCCTTGTACTGCTGGCCGTTGACATATTTCATGACCCGTTGGGCGTCTTCCTCCGGCACCTCAAAGTACGACATGGTCTGCAACAGGTCGATATGCCCTACCCCTACGTGGCCGTGTACGTGCTTGTTCAGGAACTGCATCAGTTCGCCGGGGTAGAAACCGTCCTTCTTTCCCAGGTTGATGAAGAGTTTGCGATAACCCTCTGACGTAGCCGTCGGACTCTTTTTCTGGCCCTTTCCGCCCTTTTCACGCTTCTCGCCCTTCTCCCTTCCCGATGAAACGGGCAATATTTCCGGGGCGTCGGCATAGTAGGCCAGGAACTTGCCAAACTCCAGCGACACGATTTTCTTGATGAGGTCGTCCTTGTCGATGTACTCGAAATAGCGGCTGATGTCCTGCATGAACGGGGCTATCTGCTCCTCGTCGACGTCAGCCTTCACTATCTGGTCCATCACCTTGTAGAGCTGTTTTTTGCAGATTTCATCGGCAGAAGGGATGGTGCCTTGCTCGAACTGCTTGCCTATTTCCTTTTCTATATTCCTGATTTTATGCTTCTCGCGGCTGTGCACAATGCTGAGCGACGTGCCTTTCTTGCCGGCACGCCCCGTGCGGCCGCTCCGATGGGTATAGTTCTCGATGTCGTCGGGCAGTCCGTAGTTGATGACATGCGTCAGGTCGTCCACGTCCAAGCCGCGCGCTGCCACGTCGGTGGCCACCAGCAGCTGTACGGTATGCTGGCGGAATTTCTGCATCGTCAGGTCACGCTGCTGCTGCGACAGGTCGCCATGCAGCGCCTCGGCGTTGTAGCCGTCCTTGATAAGTTTGTCGGCCACCTCCTGCGTCTCCACCTTCGTGCGGCAGAAAATGATGGCGAAGATGCGCGGATAATAGTCCACGAGGCGCTTCAGGGCCAGGTATTTGTCCTTGGCATTCACCATGTAATAGATGTGGTTCACGTGCTCGGCACCCTCATTGCGCGAGCCGACCACAATCTCCTTCGGGTCGTGCAGATAGCCCTTGGCTATGCGCTCTATCTCGCGGCTCATGGTGGCTGAGAACAGTAGCGTGTTACGGTCTTCGGGAATACCGGCCAAAATCTCGTCGATACTCTCCGAGAAACCCATGTTAAGCATCTCGTCGGCCTCGTCGAGCACGACGTTATACACGTCGTCGAGCCGTGCAACGCCGCGCTTCATCAGGTCGATGAGGCGCCCCGGCGTGGCCACGATGACCTGCACGCCCTTGCGCAGGGCACGTATCTGCTGCTCTATCGAGGCCCCGCCGTAGACGGCCTCAATGTGGATGCCGTCCAGGTATTTGGCAAAGTCGCGCATGTCGTCGGCTATCTGCAGGCACAGCTCACGCGTCGGAGCCAGTATCAGAGCCTGCGGAAGCCCCCGCCCTATCTCGCCTAACTGGGGGCGCGGCTTGGCGTCAATCCGCTGCAGAACGGGTATGCCGAATGCTGCCGTCTTGCCCGTTCCCGTCTGGGCCAGGGCAATGACGTCATTGCGGTTTCCCAACAAAAAAGGTATTACTTCCTCCTGTACCGGCATGGGTTGTACGAAACCCATCTCCTCAATGGCGCGGCGAATCCCTTCGCTGACGCCAAGTTCTTCAAATGTCTTCAAAACTTAATACGTATTATTGTTTCGGGTGCAAAGGTACTAAATTTTTAGCAACTGACACCGTCGGCAACGGAAAAAAGTGAGCGACTTTTTCGTTTCCCGCCCAAGATTAGCAGAAGCGTACCGCAAAATCACTTTGCAGTACGCTCCATTACGAACAAAATACTAATCAATAATCTTACTTAATGACTTTCGTAAACCGGCCGTCGCTCGTGCGGACGATGTTCAGTCCGCGCTGCATCTGGCTCACACGCTTGCCGTCAACCGTGTAAATCTCGGTGGGAACGGCCTGGATGGTTGCCTGAATAGCGTCGACAGCGGTAGTATTGGCAGTGTCGTACAGGCTCAGGCCACCGAACTCGTTCACGGCCTGCACCTTGTAGGCGGCACCTTCCTCGGCGTCGAACTCTGTAGCAGTGGTGAAGCCTACCACTTCTTCGCCCTTCGTCACGACGTAGCAGATGGCGTAAGGCACTGCTTCCCAGGTCAGCTTACCGTTGGTCCTGCTTACCACAGGAGCGTCGCAAGCCTCGCACAGCATGTCAGGCTGCCAGTTGTCGTCGCCGCTCATCACATTCTTCAGCGTGTATTCAGCAGCCTCCTCGGCAGTCAGGTAGTTCTTGGCCTTGCCATAGACTTTCTCTCCATTCTCTGTCTTGTAATAGGTGTCGCGGCGCTGCGAGAGGTCAACGGGGTTGCCATTGGCGTCCACGGTGTTGTAGTCAGCCCAAAGTACGGGCAGACCGCCCATGGTCTCGTACCAGCCGGCAGCGGGGATGTTGATGTAAGTCTGCAAGTTGATGAACACGGTCTTCGGCTGGTTGTGCCAGGGACGGCCAAGCCAGATGTCGGTAACGTTCATGCCCGGCACAGGACGCAGCACGTTGTTCATGAATACATAGCCCCACTTCACGTCGGCACCATGCGACGGAGCGACGATGAAGCCACCGCTCGGACGGTTAATCTCCAGCGTGTCGCCGTCGAGATAGACGTTACCCGAGTTGTAGATGAAGTCAACGGCACCCTCGATGAGCGAGTTCTTGATGTAGTGGCGGTTGTTGGAGGTAGAGGTGGTAATCCACGTATCCTGGTAAGACAGCAGACGCACGTTGTTCATGGCGATGCGGTCGCCGCCGGTATTCAGCGCCAGTGCCTGCGGACCGGCCTGCTTCTCGTGGCCCCAGATATTCTCCATGGTCAGGCCTTCGATGAAGACGTTGTCAGAGTTCACCACAACGGTGGCACCTACGCTGACGTGTACGGCATTGTCGCCACCCGAGAGACGGTCGTCCTTAATGACCACACCGTTACGGGTCTGGCCGATGAGGTGGATATAAGGCTTCGTCTTGGGAATGTCAACATGCTCCTTGTACTGGCCGTTCTTGATGAAGATGAGCCAAGGCAGTGCGCGGCCCGTCGGGGCGGCGTCGATGGCAGCCTGCACCGAGGTATATGTGGCAATGCCATCACCACTTACTGAACCCGTTGCACCGGCATCGACGATGGCATCGTAGAGACGCTGCTCAGGCTGCTTGCGCTCCATGGTGGTGAAGGTCAGCGTGAGAGCATCAGCGGTATTGCCCGAACGGTCGGCCACATATCCTGCAGGCAGACTGAAGGTGTACTGGGTGCCATAAGCCAGCCCCATATAGTTGAAGCTCACCGAACGGCTGCTCCATACCGGTGTCAGACTGATGGTCTCGCCACCGCCCTGCAGTGTCACGCTCTGCGTGTCGTCACCAGCCATGATACGCTCATCGTATGAAATGGTGATGCGGCCCGTAGCACTGACATCCTCGTCATTGTCTGCCGGCAACGTGGTCGTCACAACCGGTGCCTGACTGTCTTCAACGACCTCTGCGGTACCCAACACATAGACATTGCCCACGCCACTCTCGGAATGGGAAGTATATTTCAGACCGTCGAACTCTTGGTCGAACTGATAGCTGCCGGACAGCATCTCGTCACCGTCGCCCATGATGCGAAGATAGACCGTCTCCAGACCAATAGCCTCAGCGGGCAGCTCTATGCTGAGCGGCATCTTGGCATTGGCTGTCATAGTCCATGCCGCCCCGTCAATGGCCGTAAAGGTCGTGCCGTCTGTTGACAGCAGGGCTTTCCAGTTCTTCGATGCCATGTTCTTGGCAGCCATGTCGGCTGTGAAGGTAGCAGTGGTAAATCCCTTGGTAGAGAACTGATACTGGAAGGCAATATCGGTTGTGGAATAACCGTTCTGGTACAGGCCGTTGATGCCACCGAGGACGACACCCTCACGGTTGCGCACCACAGGTGTACCGCCATCCTTGGTGTAGGCTAACGAACCGTCACTGACTTTCACCACTGCAGAAGAGGCATTGCGCTCGGTGTCCCAAGTGATGTCGGCAGGGAAAGGATAGCCCGATGTCGTCGGATATGCGTAGTAGTTGTTGACGCTGGCATCAAAGACGGCAATGAAGTCCTGTACCTCATAGTTGGCCACCAGCTCCATGTCGCTGTTCACCGTCAACGTACGGGTTGCCGTTGTACCGGCATTCTCGTTCTGGTCAGTCCACTGCATGAACTTCAGTATCTTGCTCTCATTAGCCGTGGCAGTAATCTCCGAACCGGCCTCATACTGGTTGTTATGGTCATTTGGGGTCAGCGTGACGCTGCCTAATGTGCGGTCAGCATCATTGGTGACGCGGGTGGTAATGGTATAGACGGAAACTTTCTCGAAGACCGCCTTCATGGTTTTCTCACTATCCATCGTGATGGTAACCTCTGGGGTAGCGGCCACAACGGCACCCGATGCATCCTGCCATTCCTTGAAATGATAGCCAAAGTTACGAACGGCTTTCAGCGTCACCTGTGTACCTTCCTTATAGGAAGCCAGGTCGGGGTCTTTCTCGATACTGCCGGCCTCAGCAGGTGTTACCAGGGTATTCAGCTCATATTTCGTTGCTGTAGAGGCACTGCCTGTCAGTTGTCCCTCGATGACCAGATTAGCCAGCCCCATCGTCTTAGTATTGCCCAGACCAACGAAAGCAAAGTTCAGCTTCAACGGCTCGTTGTTGGATGCCATCAAGCTGCTCACGTCGTAACTGAACTTGGCAATGTCTAAGTTTTTGCCGCTGCGATTGACTTCTGCACTGCTGCACAGCTCCACCTTGTTGCTGCCAGCCTCAACAGATACCGTCAGCTTACCACCGTCGGTTCCGAAGCGGGCACCTTCAAAGCTCACCTTGGCAGGCATGAAATAGAAACCGTCCTCAGGGGTCAGTGTCAAGGTCATCGTATTGGCATCGGTAGCCGTGCCGGGGAAGCTACTGCCAGTACCATTATATACAGAGGTCATCACCGTCTTCTCATTGTTTTGGCCGGTATAGGTCGTCGTACCATTCAAAGTCAGCGATGTGCCTGCCGTCCACTTCATGCCGGCAATACCGGCCTGCAGTTCCATCGGATTCATTTCCGCATCCTGGTCGAGGCCACCCTTGTCGAGCTTATAAGTAATAGAACCCGTAACGTCTATGCCTCCGACTTTCTTCGCCATACCGTTGATGGCAATGTCAGACAAAGCGATATATTTGCCCGTGGCATCAGATGACAGACCGTTCAGCCAAGGATAGATGCGAATATAGATGCTCTCGCCTTCCTCTAACGATGCTGTCAAGTCGTATGACACACTATTGGCGGCCTTGGCACTCATCTTCACTGCCTCGCCTATGAGCACCTGGTCAGAAAAGTCTGCCTTGGTGGCATAATAGGCATGATAGCTGACGGTATTACCGCCCCAGCCACAGACATCAAACGAAATGTTGCTGACGTCTATTGTCATTTCAGACGGTACCGTAGCCTGAAATTGGATGTAACGGGTGGAATTTTCGTCGATTTCACCAGCAGGCCATGTGCTGCCTTCTATGTCAAAGTAGGCCATCTTGCCGTGTCCATCAGGGGTCGTAGGCTGTACGGTACCTTTGATACCTGTCATACCAACCACCTTGACATCGGCAGCACTGAAGACATCTGAGACGGCACTGCCGTCGTTGCTGTTCAGCGGCCAGACACAGCTGGTAGCCTCGCCGCCGCTTATATCCACACCCTCGGCAGTCAGTTCCAGCGTTTTGGTGACAGTGCCATTGCTGGCGGTCAGCAAACCTGTGACGATACCGCCGGCGGCTATCGTCGTCTTAACGTAAATAGTAGTAATAAGTGTATTACCTGTATAGTCAACGCTCACGCTCTGCATATAGTTTTGCTTATCTACAGATACATAGAAGTTGCCGTCGGTCGTGATGGTGAAGGTGCCTGCAGCAGGTGTCAGTCCGAAAGCGGAGATGTTGTACTCCTTGACAATCTGCTGACCGCTATAGGCTTTACCCATATCACCCGTAGAGGGACTGAAGGAGATGTCGCTTGAAATCTGCACGTATTGAGCCAGCTCCTGCAGCACGGCCTTCCGTTTGGCATCAGTCTCGCCACCCTCTGCCTGGTTCTTCAACAACTGTGCAAACAACCGGGCAATGAGTGTGGCACCCATACCTTGGGGGTGGGTACTGTCATCGCTACAGAAAAGGTTGCTGGTGCAATAGGCATCGCCATAGCTCAGATAGAGTTCTGCGGTGGCCGTCGTCAGGTCGATGTAAGGTACGTCATCATACTCCAAAGCCACCTGCTGCATCTGGTAAGGATAGTCCATTGTGTGGTCGTCGGCAGGCAGCTTGTTGCCTGTTGTCACACCATTCTCCGTCAGCTTATTGAATGAGTCGCCCAAGTCGTGACGACCATTGCGACGAATGGTGTTTCCCGAAAAATACTTGCGGCAGATAGGACCTACCAGGATAGGCTTTCCGCCTAATGCCTTTGTTTCTTCAATATACTTGCGGAGATACTGTTTATAAGTATCGTAAGGAGTGGTTCCACGATAATCTACTGACTTGCCGTCACTCACCTGTGTATGATAGGCATTTTCCTCGTCACCGTCCGTTCCATTCGACTTCTCGTCGTTATGGGCAAATTGAATAAGAACAAAGTCTCCAGCCTGAATCTTGCCGGAACCCGTCACCATGGTTGGCCAATAGGGAGACTCTTTGTAGAATGACTTACTGGAGGCTCCCGACTTGCCTCGGTTGTTCACCGTAATACCTTCAAAGAACTGCTGAAGCATCTGGCACCAGCCGCGTTTGTCGGTAGAAGAAGGATCGTAGTCAGCCATCGTCGAGTCACCGATGGTGTGTACCTTCTTGGCGGCTTGCACGCTGCCTATCATCAATACGGCGGCGGCAAGTAGCATCAATCGAAATAATCTTTGTTTCATAATTGTAAATTAGTTTTTAAGTAGTTGTTTTGACTGCAAAGGTAATGCTTTTCTTTGTTGAAAAGGTATGAAATTTGCATCAAACGGGTATGAAAAATGCGTCAAAGTGCGTTTTTACGCTACTCTGACGCATCCTTACCCCCTCGCCGCCGGGCATCCTCGTGCGGGTCAGCTTCTGTTCTTATAGTCCGTCGGCGACTGTCCCATGCTCTGTTTGAAGCAGCGGCTGAAGTACTTGGGGTCGGTGAAGCCGCAGGCGTAGGCCACCTCGGCGACGGTTTTACCGCTGTTGCGCAGCAGCAGGCAGGCATGCTTGATGCGGGCCTCGCGCAGGAAGTCGAGCGGCGTGATGCCCATCAGCTGTTTCATCTTGCGCTGCAAGCCGCTGCGGCTGGTGGCGGCTGCCGAGGCCAGGTCGCCGATGTTCATGTCGCTGTTGCCGATGTTCTCTTCTATGAAGGCCATCACGCGCTGCAGCATGGGGTCCTGCCCGCTCCCGCCTTCTCCTGACGGAAGCGGAGGCTGTGCGTCGTCCGGCTCCTGCCCGTGGCTTGCACCGCCGGAGGCTCCCTCCCCGGCAGTTGTCGCGGCGGGCCTCTCCAACAGTGCCAGATAGGCTTCCAGGGTCTCGCGCTGCTTCCGCTTGATGCGCCTTATATATAATAAGGTATATATAATAAGGTATAGCGCGGCGGCGATAAGTGCCACGATGAGCAGGCGCCCCAAGGCCGACTCCCAGAAGGTGGGCGTCACCACGATGGTCAGGCGGCGCTGGTTCTGCATCCATTCGCCGTCGGCGTTGGTCGAGCGTATCTCGAGTTGGTAGGTGCCCGGCTTCAGGTCGAGCAGCGTCACGGAGCGGTCGCTGCCGATGTAGTTCCACGCCGTGGTGTCGCGCTGGCTGTCGGAGCGCAGGCGGAAGGCGTAGCTGATGCGGTCGGCGGCCTGATAGTCGATGGCGGCAAAGTGCAGGGTGAAGTTGCGCTCGCGGGGTTGCAGCGTCAGCGTGTCGGCAGCGGTGATGGCCCACAGGTCGTCGCCGCCCTCGATGCTGACGCCCGTCAGCACCACCCGTGGCTGGTAGGCCCTGCCGTACATCTGTTCCACCGAGGTGGTGAAGGCGCCGTCGGTCAGTCCGAAGAGCCAGCGGCCCCCGCCTAACGGCTGGGGGTGGGCGTCGCTGAAGCGATAGTCGGCATTGAAGTAGCGCGCATCCAGCTGGCGGAAGTGGCCGGTGCTGTCGACCAGCGTCACCAAATGGCTGCTCACTACCATGGTTGTGCCGTGCTCCATAGGCACCATGGCCAGCACCACGTCGGTAGGCAGCTGGTGGTTCTTGGCGTTGAAATGGGTGAAAACGAGCTGTTCGGCGGTCAGGTCGTCACCGTCGATGCGGTTCACACCGCCGCTCTCCGTGCTGACGTACAGGCGGTCGCCAAGGCCCTGCATGATGTCCATCGTGGCGCTGCTGCTCAGGCTTTGCGGACGGTCGGCCTCGCGGCGGTGCCAGCGGAACAGCATGTCGTCGGCGCGCGGCTTCAGCTCGGCCACGACGAGGCCGTCGGTCGTGGCGGCCATCAGCACCTGTCCCTGCCGGGCCAGCCGCAGGAAGCGCACGCGCTGCGCGCCATCCTTCGGATAGCCTTTCGGCACCCGGAAGTGGGGGGCGTCGGCTTCCGGCTGGTCGGTATAGCAAAGTCCGCCGTCGAGCGTGGCCACCCAGAGGCGGCCCTGCCCGTCGTCCACCATGTTATAGACGTTCTGGTTGGGCAAATCGGTCAGGTGGTCGACATGGAAGACACCGGCCGACGTCTCGCGCAAACGGTACATTCCATCGGGCTTCGTGCCTAACCACAGCGTGCCGTCGGCCGACTGGTGCATGCTATAGACGGCGGCACCGAAACGGGTGTACTGGCTGTGCAGCCGGCCGTCAGAGCCTAAGTAGCGCATCGTGGCGCCCGGCTCGCCCCATCGCTCCAGCACGCGCACGGCAGCGTCGTCCTTCGTGGCCAGCCAGCAGCGCTGCCGGCTGTCGGTGAACAGGCACTTCACCTCCGCCTGCGGCTCGATGGGCAGGCGCTCGGTGTGCTGCTCCACGGGCATCTCCTTCAGGATGCCGTTGCCGGGCACCACCCAGCGGTTGCCCTGATGGTCGGTATAGGTGAAGCCCTTCTTGCCGCCGTCGACCTTCGAGGCCTGGCTCATGCGGTAGCGCTTCGCGTCGTCGGCAGCCTGGGCGGCCTCCCGGGCCGTCATGTTGCTGAAGCGGTAGGTGCGCGTGTCGAAGAGATAGTAGTCGTCGTCAACCCGGCAGATAATCTTCCCGTCGGGGCGCAGGGCGATGTCGCGGAAACGGTCGGTCGTCATCTGGCAGCCGTCGCCCGCCTGCGACTTGAAGGTGCGGAACTCATAGCCGTCGTATCGGCACAGACCGTTCCAGGTGGCAAACCACATGAAGCCCTGCGCGTCCTGCAACACTTGCGTGACGTGCCCCTGAGGCAGACCGTCTTCCTCGTCGTAGTAGACGGTACGGCTCTGCGGTTGCGCCGTCGCGGCCATGACGCCCGCCAGCCACCCTGTCAGCAGAAATATCAGGTTTCTCTTCATGATACAAGTGCAAAGATACGAAATTGCCGCAACATTCCAACATTTTTTACAAAAAAATCTGCCGACTTTGCACTTTCCTGCTGCCGACAATGCCCACGGGGGCTTCCGACTTTTATGGCAAATCGAGCGCACTTTTATGTCAAACGGAGCGGACTTTTATGGCATTTAGCTCCGACTTTTATGGCATATAGTACATACAAAATGACATAAAAGTCTGCTCCGTTTGACATAAAAGTCCGCACAAAGCGAAAGGAAAGCGTGCTCAGTATGCCATAAAAGCGGGACGGAAGCAACGCGGAAAACAATAAAAAGCGCGATGGAACGGGGCGTTTTCGAGGCTTACCCGCCAACGGAGCGCAGGCGCTCGCGGCACGATTCGAGGATGTCGACCAACTCGTCGACCTTCTCGGCGCGGAGCATGCGGATGCGCGTCTCACGGAAGTTGGGGATGCCCTTGAAGACCGGCGTGGCGGCGAGGTGGCGGCGGGTATGGAGAATGCCGCGATACTCGTCGATACGCTCCACGTTGATGCGCAACTGCTCCTCCAAGATGTCTATCTTCTCGTCGAGCGACAGCGCACGACGGCTGAAGAGCCACGGGCAACCGAACGTGGCACGCCCTATCATGACGGCATCGACACCGTAGCGGTCGAAGGCGCGGTCGGCATCGTCCAGCGACTTGATGTCGCCATTGCCGATGATGGGGATATGGATGTCGGGGTTGCGCTTCACCTCGCCGATGAGCGTCCAGTCGGCCTCGCCGGTGTACATCTGGCTGCGCGTGCGGCCATGGATGGTCAGCGCGCGGATGCCGCACTGCTGCAGCTGGGGCGCCAGCTCGGTGATGATGAGCTGTTCGCAGTTCCAGCCCAGGCGCGTCTTGACCGTAACGGGCAAGCGGACGGCATCGACGACCTTGCGGGTTATCTCCAGCATCTTCGGAATGTGCTGCAACATGCCGGCACCGGCGCCCTTGCCGGCCACCTTCTTCACCGGACAGCCGAAGTTCAGGTCGATAACATCGGGGCCGGCCTGCTCGACAATCTTAGCGGCCTCGACCATGGCGTCGACGTCGCGCCCGTAAATCTGGATGCCCACAGGGCGCTCCTCGTCGGCAATGGTCAGCTTGCGGACCGTCGACTTGACGTCGCGCACCAGCGCCTCTGCCGACACAAACTCCGTGTACACCATGGCTGCGCCGAAGCGCTTGCACAGCATGCGGAAGCCAATATCCGTCACATCCTCCATCGGAGCGAGGAAGACGGGGCGCTCGCCCAGTTCTATGTCACCTATTCGCATGGCTTCTTTCCTCAAAACATCTGACTGACCCGGCGGATGCCGCTGACCAAGGCGTCGACCTCCTCGCGGGTGTTATACAGGGCAAACGAAGCGCGCACGGTGCCCGTGATGCCTAAGCGGCTCATCAGGGGCTGGGCACAGTGGTGACCGGTGCGCACGGCGATGCCGAGGCGGTCGAGCAGGGTGCCCATGTCAAGGTGGTGGATGTCGCCGACGTTGAAGGATACAACGGCATCCTTGGACATGGGACTTTGAGCATTGTTCATTGGACTTTGAGCGTTGGACATTGAACTTTGAGCATGGGGCACAGAACAGGGGGGGCCGTAGAGCTTGATGCCGTCGATGGTTTGCAGCTGCTCCATGCAGTAGCGGGTCAGCTCGTGCTCGTAGGCCGCGACGGCGTCGAGGCCCAAACGCTCCAAGTAGTCGATGGCGGTGGCAAGGCCGTGGGTGGCCACGTAGTCGGGAGTGCCAGCCTCGAACTTGAACGGCAGGCGCTCGAAGGTGGTATGCTCCCACGACACCTTGTCAATCATCTCGCCGCCACCCTGATAGGGCGGCAGCTTCTCCAGCCACTCCTCCTTGCCATACAGCACGCCGATGCCCGTCGGGCCGTACATCTTATGGCCGCTGAAGGCGTAGAAATCGCAGTCGAGCGCCTGCACGTCGATGGCCATGTGCGGCGCACTCTGGGCGCCGTCGACCAGGACGGGGATGCCGCGCTCGTGGGCCAGGCGGATGATGTCGGCCACGGGGTTGACGGTGCCGAGCACGTTGCTCACGTGGGTGAGGCTTACCAGCTTCGTCTTCTCCGTCAGGTATGTTGCGATGTCATCGCAACATACAGAACCGCCGGAACTGCAACACAGGCGCCCGTCGTCGGTGATGGGCAGGTGCCTGACCACGATGCCGCACCGCTGCGCCTGCAACTGCCACGGCACGATGTTGGAATGGTGCTCCATATCGGTGACCAGCACCTCGTCGCCGGCCTGCATCTGGCTCTCGCAGAACGACGACGCCACCAGGTTGATGGCCTCCGTGGTGCCACGGGTGAAGACGATTTCCTCCGTCTTGCGGGCGTTGAGGAAGCGGCGCACCCGCTCGCGGGCCGCCTCGTGCAGGTCGGTGGCCTGCTGCGACAGATAGTGGACGCCCCGGTGCACGTTGGCATTGACGTTCAGATACTCCTCGCGCATGGCATCGAGCACACACAGCGGCTTCTGCGTGGTGGCGGCATTATCCAGATAGACCAGCGGACGGCCATAGACCTCGCGCGACAGAATGGGGAAGTCGGCACGGACTTTGTTGATATCGTACATGGTTTGTTGATTATAAATGCTATCGTTGTTACAGGGTGTTAGAGGCTGATGGCTTACTTACACAGCCGGCAGCCCTCGCACTTGTTGAGCTCGCCACGGAAGCGCTTCTCGACAAGATAGTGCAGGCGGTCGCGCAACGGCTCCAGCCGGATGTGGTCGATGACCTCGTTGATGAAGGCGTTCTGCAGCAACAGGCGGGCCTCCTTCTGCGAGATACCGCGCTGCTGCATGTAGAAGAGGGCGGCATCGTTGAGCTGGCCGACCGTGGAGCCGTGGGCGCACTTGACGTCGTCGGCATAGATTTCCAGCATGGGCTGGGTGTACATGCGGGCCTCGCGGGTGGCGCAGAGGTTCTGATTGGTCATCTGCGACTCCGTCTTCTGGGCGCCGGGCTTGACGAGGACGCGCCCGGCAAAGGCTCCCGTGGCCTCGTCGTCGAGGACGTATTTGTACAGCTCGCGGCTGGTGCAGTGAGGCACGTGGTGCGTAATGAGCGTGTTATTGTCGACATGCTGCTGCTTGTCGGCTATGACACAGCCGCCCAGCGTGCACTCGGCGCCCTCGCCGACAAGGTCGAGATTGAGCTTGTTGCGGGTCACGCCGTTGTGCAGCGTGATGATGTTGTGGTTCACACGACTGTCGCGCTCCTGCCGGATATAGACGTTACTGACGCGGGTGTTCTTGTTATGTGTCTCCTCCAGGCAGTAGAGGTCGAGCTTGGCGTTAGGGCCGACGTAGGCCTCGATGACCTGCGTGGCGATGAAGCGGCGGTCGTCGGCGGCATGGTCGCAGAACAGGAACTTCGCCTCAGCGCCCTCTTCCAGAACGATAAGCACGCGGCGGTTGACCATCAGGTCGACATCGCTGCGCAGGATATTGATGACCTGGATGGCACGGTCGACGACAACACCCTTGGGCACATAGACATAAAGGCCGTCCTGAGCCAGCATGGTATTGAGGTCGGTCACGGCGTCAGCGTCCTGGCCGGCCAGCTGGTTGTAGGGACAGGACAGGCCCTCCGGCCCTGAGGTGTGTGCCTTCAGCGAGCCGATGATGACACCTTCGGGCAGCGAGGGATGGAAGCGCTGTTCCGCCTCGGCCACAGGGTAGAAGGCGTCGTTCACCACGAAGTAGAGCGACGTCGACAGGTTGGGCACGTCGCAGCGGAAGGCGTCGTAGGGGTTGACGGGGATGTCCAGGCGGTTGAGGTTCAGGCCGTAGTCAGGCTCGAAGAGCTTCTCCATGTCGGTGTATTTGTAGCGCTCCACCTTGCGGGTGGGGAACCCTTCCTGCCTGAACCGCTCAAAGGCGGCATCACGCCCGGCATTCATCACCTCCGACGAATGCCCGCATATCATGCCGCGACACTGCTCATACAGTTCTATATATTGCTGGCTCGAGCCCCCTGACTTAGAGGGCTGGGGGCCTGAACGCCCCACCTTGCTATTCAAATTCTCATTCATATAAGTGTCTGTTCTATTTGTTCAGGCCCCCATCCTTAAAGCCTTTATCCAGTCGTAGCCACGTTCCTGTATCTCCTTGGCCAGTTCCGGCCCGGCCGTTTTTACTATCTGGCCCTGATACAGCACATGGACGACGTCGGGGCGTATCATTTCCAGCAGCCGGTCGTAGTGGGTGATGACGATGCACGAGGTGTCGGGCGTCTTCAACTTGTTGACACCCTCAGCCACGATGCGCATGGCGTCGACGTCCAGCCCGGAGTCTGTCTCGTCGAGGATGGAGAGCTTCGGCTCCAGCATGGCCATCTGGAAAATCTCGTTGCGCTTCTTCTCGCCGCCGCTGAAGCCTTCGTTCACCGAGCGGCCGGCCAGTTTGTTGTCCAGTTCAACTATTTTCTGCTTCTCGCGCATCAGCTTCAGGAACGCAGCGGCATTCATCGGCGGCAGGCCCTGGGCCTTGCGCTTCTCGTTGATGGCGGCCTTCATGAAGTTGGTCATGGAAACGCCGGGAATCTCCACCGGATACTGGAACGACAGAAACAGCCCTTCGTGGGCGCGCTCCTCGGGTTTCATGGCCAGCAGGTCCTTGCCGTTGAAGAACACCTCGCCGGCGGTCACCTCGTAGACGGGGTTTCCCACCAGGACGGCGCTCAGCGTCGACTTACCCGAACCGTTCGGACCCATGATGGCATGCGTCTCGCCGTCGTTGATAACGAGGTTGATGCCCTTCAATATCTCTTTCTCGCCTATCCTGGCGTGCAGGTTACGTACTTCTAACATGTCTGTAGTGTTTATGCTGAATGGTTATTAGCGGGCGTTGATTTCCTTGAGCAGGCGGTCGGCATGGCCCCAGCAGTCCATCATGAACAGGACGAAGCGGATGTCGACATTGATGGTACGGGCCAGCTGGCGGTCGAAGAAGATGTCGCTGGAGAGCGAGTCCCAGTTGCCGTCGAAGGCCAGACCCATCAGCTCGCCCTTGCCGTTGAAGATGGGCGAGCCGCTGTTGCCGCCCGTGATGTCGTTGTTCGACAGGAAGCAGAGCTGCAGCGTACCCGTCAGGGGGTCGCCGTAGGGGCCGAAGTCCTTGGCCGACAGCAGCTCGTGCATGACGGGCTCTGCAAAATATTCCACGTTTTCATCGGCTTTCTGCATCTTCTCCCACAGCGAGCGGGCCGTGGTGTAGTAGCCCGACGGGCGACCGCCTAAGGAGTATTCACCCACCTGGCCGTAGGTCATGCGCATGGTGAAGTTGGCATCCGAATAGTTGGGCAGGTCTTGCTCCATGCGCAGCTTGGCGGCACAGAGCAGGCGTTCCTGCTGGGCGATGCTGTCGGCGACGGCGGTCAGGTCGGCACGCAGGGCAGCACGCAGCTCAGTCAGGCTGAGTCCGTAGAGCACGCCGGGGTCCTTGTCATAGCTTTTCTTGTTAATCATGATTTTCTTCCCGTTCGCCATCAGCATCGAATGGTCGTAGAGATGGTCGACGTATGCGCGGAAGTCGCCATGGAAATCGCGGTCAACGGTCTGGAAGAGGTCGGGATGGTAGTGCTGGTCGACATGCTCGCGGTAGTTCTTCATCAGGGCAGCCAGCAGCTCGCGGTCGGTGGCCTGGTCCCAGTCCTTAGTGTTGTCGGCGAATTCAATATACTGCTTCTTCTTGTTCTTCTCCGGTCCTTTCACCTCAATGCCGTTGTGGACGCGGCGGGCACGGGCCGTCATCTCGTCACACTCGCGGCCCCAGGTCTCGTTCCAGTAGTACAGAGCCCGCAGGGCGTTGAAGCGCTGCTGGTAGAAGCGCTGCAAGCGGTCGAAGTCGAGATACTGCGCCCCTGCCTGAGGGGAGCTGCCCGCAGGGCTGAGGGGCGGGAGCAGGTAGCCCGTCGAGTCCTGCCACTGGCGGATTTTAGCCTCGAACTCCTGCTTCTGGCGGATGAGGCCGATGCTGTCGATGCATTTGTTCATGCCGATGGAGTTCTTCCAGTAGTTGCTGCTGTGGGCATACTTCGACTCGTACATGATGCGGACGGCCTCCGACGACTGCATGTGCCGCCACATGATGTCCTGCTTCACGCCACGGGCCTGAATCATGGTGGCATTCATGGCGTCGCGGCGCTCCTGAATGCCATAGCTGGACAGGTAGCGGCTGGTAGATCCGGGATAGCCCATAATCATGGCAAAGTCGCCGGGCTTATAGCCCTGTAGCGAGACGGGCGCCCACGACTTGGGGTGGTAGGGCGTGTTGTCCTTCGAGTATTTGGCGGGGCCGCCCGTCTTCGGGTCGGCATAGATGCGGAACACGGAGAAGTCGCACGTCTGGCGCGGCCACATCCAGTTGTCGGTCTCGCCGCCGTACTTACCCATCGACTTGGGCACGGTGAACACCAGGCGCACATCCTCGAAGTCGCGATAGGTGGTGCAGTAGTACTTGTTACCCTCGTAGAACGGCTTCACCTCGACGCGCAGCGTGGAGTCCTGCTGGCGGACTTCCTTCTGCCAGGCATTCTCGATGGAATCGACTATTTCTCCCTGCCGGTCAGCATTCAGCCCTTGCAGCTGGGGCAGAATGACATCACTGACATCCTTCTGCTCCACCATGAAGCTGACAAACAGGTCCTCGTTGGGCAGCTCCTCCTCATAGGACTGGGCCACGAAGCCGTTCAGCATGTAGTCGTGCTCCACCGTCGAATGGCGGCGGATGGCGTCGAAGCCGCAGTGGTGGTTGGTGAATACGAGGCCGTTGGGCGACACGACGACGCCCGAGCAGTAGCCGCCGAAGTTGACGACGGCGTTCTTCACGGCGTTATCGCTCTGGTACAGCTGTTCCATGGGCAGCTCAAAGCCGTACTGTTTCATCTGTTCGTAGATGGCCGTCGGCAGGTTGTACATGGTCCACATGCCTTCGTCGGCGCGGGCTCCCAGGGAGCACAGGCACATAAGTGATAAGAGTAGTTTTTTCATTGTTATTGCTTTTTTTGTTTTTTGATGTTTCGTTTTTTTCGATATTTCGAGGTTTCGAAGTTTCGATGTTCCATGTTTCGATATTTCGAGGTTTCGAAGTTTCGATATTCCGAGGTTTCGAAATTTCGAAATTTCGAGAATCCGAAATCCCGAAGCCCCCGAAATTACTTTCTCGCGAACAGCTTCCCGATGACGGGGAGCTGGCTTAGGGGGACGTCGCGCTTGACGATGTAGGCAACGAACAGGACTATGCACAGCGTGTTGAACACCAGGTTGGCCACCGTGCCACAGTCATAGGCCGGGAAACAGTAAATCGCCATGGTGAGCACGACAGTGATGGCCACATATCGCAGGATGTCCTTCATGGGATAGGGAATGGGATTCTTACGTTGTCCGACCACATAGCTCAGCACCATGGCCGTACCATAGCCTGCCACCCCACCCCATGCACAAGCCCAGTAGCCGTACTTGGGGATAAACAGGATGTTGACGGCAAAGAGCACGAGGCAGCCTGCCAGTGAGAACCAGGCACCATAGATGGTCTTGTCGATGAGCTTGTACCAGAACGACAGGTTGAAGTAGACGCCCATCATGATTTCGGCAACCATGACGATGGGCACCACGCCCAGTCCTGCACGGTACTGTTCACCGAGAATATATTGTAACAGCGGCAACCAACCGACGACGCACAGGAAGGCCAACAGCGTGAAGATGAGGAAATACTTCATGGCTGCGGCATAGTACTCGGTCTTGTCTGTATCCTTTGACTTGGCAAAGACGATAGGCTCATAGGCATAGCGGAAGGCCTGTGTTATCATGGCCATAATCATGGCAATCTTGACACAGGAGCCGTAGTCGCCCAGCAGAATGTCTGCCTGGGCCCTGTCAGGATATACCAACGGGAACAGGATTTTGTCGGCCACCTGGTTCAGGATGCCTGCAATGCCCAGTACCAGGATGGGCCACGAGTAGCTCAGCATCCGGCGCAGCAGTTGGCTGTCGAAATGCCAATGGATATGCAGCAGGTCGGGCACGAAGAACAACGTGATGAACGCTGTGCACAACAGGTTGATGAAGAACACATAGAACACGCTGGTCTTGCCTAACAGCACGAAATAGACCACGTTCAGCACGATGCTCAAGACGATGAACAACAGCTTCAGCGACGCAAAGCGCACTGCCCGCTTCTGGAAGCGCAGATAGCTGAAGGGGATGGCCTGCAAGGCATCGAGCGCCACCACCACACCCATCATCAGCAGATAGTCGGGGTGGGCAGCATAGCCAAGGGCATCGCTGATAGGGGTGATAAAGCCAAAGAGCAGCAGGAGGAACACCAGCGTCAGCGAGCCTACAGTAGCCATAACGGTGGAGAAGACGGTGTCGGGCTTGCACTTTTCGTCATTGGCAAAGCGGAACAGGGTGGTCTCCATGCCGAAGGTCAGCAGCACCAGGATAAGTGCTGTATAGGCATAGATATTAGTACTGATGCCATAGTCGCCGGTGTCGTGCGGCATGTAGTAAGTGTAGAGCGGTACCAGCAGATAGTTGAGGAAGCGTCCTACGATGCTCGACAGGCCGTAGATGGCGGTATCTTTTGCGAGTGATTTGAGGTTGGGCATTATTTTTTCGGGGTTTCGGGGGTTCGGGGTTTCGGGAGTCGAAATTTCGATATTTCGAAAGTTCGATATTTCGAGGTTACGAGGTTACGATATTACGAGATTACGATGTTACGAGATTACGATGTCAGGAAAAGAAGAGATAGCAGATGGCAATGGCTGCGATGACGCCGGCGAAGTCGGCGAGTAATCCGCAGCTGACGGCATGGCGGGTGTTCCTGATGCCGACGCTGCCGAAATAGACGGCTAATATATAGAAGGTGGTATCGGTGGAGCCTTGGAAGATGCACGACAGGCGCCCGACGAAGGAGTCGGCGCCGTAGTTGGTCATGGCGTCGACCATCATGCCGCGCGCGCCGCTGCCGCTGAGCGGCTTCATGAGGGCTGTCGGCATGGCGTCGACCCAGCGGTTGTCGACGCCGCACGCCTCGACGACGCTGCGGCAGCCGCCGATGAGCAGGTCCATGGCGCCGGAGGCGCGGAACACGCCGATGCCGACGAGGATGGCCACCAGATAGGGGATGATGCGCACGGCCGTGGAGAAGCCGTCCTTGGCTCCCTCGACGAAGGCTTCGTAGACGTTAACCCGCTTCCGCATACCGGCCACGATGAATGCGCAGATGATGGTCATCAGCAGGATGTTGGCCACGGTGGTGCTGACGCGGTTCATCGTTTCAGGAGCCATCCGCGAGAATCCCCAGATGACGCCGACCACTAAGAGGCAGGCGCCGCCCAAGGTCAGCAGCATGGTGCGGTTGATGAGGTTGATGCGCTGGTAGAGGGAGGTGGCGATGATGCCGGCCAGCGTCGAGAAGAACGTGGCTAAGAGGATGGGGATGAAGATGTCCGTCGGTTGCTGGGCGCCCATCTGTGCGCGGTATACCATGATGCTGACGGGTATGAGCGTGAGCCCCGAGGTGTTCAGCACGAGGAACATAATCATGGGGTTCGACGCCGTGTCCTTCTTCTGGTTCAGCTCCTGCATCTGCTCCATGGCCTTTAGGCCGAGCGGCGTGGCGGCATTGTCGAGGCCAAGCATGTTGGCGGCAATGTTCATGAAGATGCTGCCCGTGACGGGATGCCCCTTGGGGATGTCGGGAAAGAGCTTGCAGAACACGGGTGACAGCAGGCGCGACAGCGCGCTGACCACCCCACCCTTCTCGCCGACCTTCATCACGCCGAGCCATAGCGACAGCACGCCCGTCAGGCCCAGCGAAATCTCGAACGCCGTCTTCGACGAGGCGAACGTGGCGTCCATCATGGCGGGAAACACGTCGTAGTCGCCCCATAGCAACAGCTTCCCTGCTGCTATGACGAAGGCTACGAGGAAAAAGCCTATCCAAATATAGTTCAGTACCATAAATCTTTGCAAAGATACGAAGAAAATAAGAAACAGGAAATAAAAAAATAGAAAATATTCCCCGCAGCGCACGAAAAAGAGCGGTTGCATCACGCAACCGCCCTTCCCAAGTTATAGTGATTCTATGAGAATGTTATTCGTTGGTATTGTCGCTTGCCCAGAAGCCAGGGCCACCCTGTACCCAGTTGGTGAACTTCTTGGTCGGCCACTTGTCGTCGATGTTCTGGAACTCGTCGGCCCAATCGGTGCCAACGGGGCAAGCGAACTTCGAGGCGGGCTGTGCCTTGACGGCGGTCAGCTGAAGGGTCTTACCGTTCTTGACAACCCAAATCTGGATGTTGTTGGCGTTGTTCTCGCCGTTCTCATCCTTGAAGTTGCCCTCTAAGGTGAACTCTACGGGAGCGAGGCCATTGACGGCGTTGTGCCATCCTAAGCGTGAGTCGCCATTCTGTGCGCGGGTATTGATGATGGTCGAGGTCGTGATGTTGCGGCCGGGGTTCTTGGCGGCGAAGATGCCGTGTACCTCATTGCCCAGGTCGGGGTCGCCGATGTAGAGGGGCAGCGTGCCACCGGCAGCGAGCAGCTTAATCTTGGCGCCCGTCTCGGTCCATGCCACGTCGAAGACGACATCGTTGAAGTCGAAGTCGGTACCCTCGCTGGCGCTCAGGTCCTCAGCCATCACGCGCTTCACGTAGGTGACGGTCTCCTGCTCGGTTGGGGTGGTGTCGCCCTTGAAGCCGGGAGTACATCCCTTCACACCCAGTTCGAAGTCTTCGTCGGCAGGCAACAGTTCGTTTGTTCCCTCGCCCACCTTGGTAACATTGCCGTTACCGGTGCAGTTGGCAGCAACCGTCCAGAATTTATATTCGGCACGCGACTCCGTGTAGTTGATGTGTCCCCACTCAGAGCCGTCGTCGACATCCTGATGCTTGCCCTGTCCTGCGGGGTCGTTCTGCCATGTGCCGCACTTCACATAGATGTTGTTGGCGAAGTAGCCGGCGGTCTGAGGTGAATCCTGTACCCAGTTCAGATAGTCAATCTGGTTGACGACCTCCAGAGCAGCGTAGCCGCCCTCTGTGGGACCTACCCAGCTGCTGCCGTTGTAGAGCGAGCCGCACTTCACCAGTGCACCGGCTGCCAGAGACACGTAGCTGGGGATGGTGGTGCCGTCCTCACTGCCAAAAGGCATGAACTGTCCGCCGACGATAAGAGCCGAACCGTTAACGCCCTCATAGTTGCGTAGGCGGGCATTATTCTTTACGTAGAACTGGCAGGCGTTGAACACGCGGGCGTTGGCATCACCGGCAGTGTGGTCGATGGCCACCAGCTTGTGGTTGTAGAAGTTGCTCTCCACGGCACCGGCCTGATACTCGTTGACCAGGAACTTGCCGTAGTTGTAGAACTTACCGAAATTGTTGTTGAAGGTAGCCACGTCAATGGTTCCGGCGTTGTAGTTCTCTTCGCCGACAGCGTTGCCGTTGTTCACCTCTACTGTGCCGGCACCGGTCAACTTACCACCTCTGAGCACCACGAGGCGAGCCTCGTTCACCATGTTCAGGAACTTGCCGCTGGCCACGTTCACCGTACCGCCGTTGGCGATGATAATCTTACCAAATTCACCCACTCTCTGGTCATCCGTGATATTCCAAGTACCAGTCACCACCACGGTGCGCTCAGCATTGCTGCGGGTCACGTGGTCGGGAAGGATACCTTCAGAGGCGACAACAGGAATAGTTCCGCTATATGTGCCGGTAATCTTGAAGTTGCGGACGTATGTCTCGTCAGGATTTGAACCGGCTTCCTTTGTGACTACCCACTGTGCAGGAGTTCCGGGAGTGCCTTCTGTATAATTCAGCCAAGTAGGATATTTGGCAAGCACCAGCTCCACGACTTTTTTCCATGCATCCGCACTGTTGGCAACTCCGTAATATGACCAGTTGCTTTGCCAGAAGGGGCCGATGTTTGCATCTTTCCAGATGTATTCCTCAGTTCCCCATGCAAAGCTGTTAACAATAGTCCAGTTGAAATCATTGTACGCGTAGCCACCTTCCGTGCCGGGAATAGCTTCCGTCCAATAGCCTTCCTCGGCCCATGATGTCGAGTTGTCATAATTATCGTTTATATTCTCGCTGTTCGGCTCCTTGGCTGTTTCTTTGTAAGTAGTCACCCAAGCCTCATCGTAGGGGGCGGCAAGTTCTGCTACTGCCGGGGCAGAAACGGCACGTGTGCCGCTGCCGAATCCCCAGTCCTGAGTGGCTGCGGGGGCACCGAACGTCTTGACGAAAGCCGACTCGTAGTTGGCAACATCGGCATCCTTGGTCTCCTTGTTGTAGCCAGCAGGCAGGTTGAAGATACCCATGTCCTTGCCACAACTTGCTAAAACGAGGGCTGCGAGGCCCCAAAGCAATGTCTTTTTCTTCATAGAATCTTAGAGTTTTTTAATGTTAGTGTTCAAAATTTGTGCGCAAAGTTATTAAAAATATGACAAAAGGCGGGCGGTTGACTTGCTAAAAAAAGTTAAAGCGAACGTAAACGTGTACGTAATACACTGGAAATGCCTTATCTTTGTAACTCAAAAGCTATCAGACATGAAGAAAAGTATCAAGGCAACGGCCCTGTGGTGCCTCGCGGCACTGGCCGTGACGTCGTGCGGCAAGGACGCTTCGTTCGACAAAGGCAACTATGACAACCTGGTGAAGAAGGCATTCGGCATCGAGGCACTCGACGCGGCACAGCAGTGGGCGACGGTGCGGACGGTGACCGTCAGCACCACCATCAACCTCACGGAAGACGACAGCTACCAGATGGCTGCCTACCTGCACAACCCCATACCCTCGACGACCAGCGTGGCCGTGCTGCAGGAAGAGATGACGAACGGCCGGACGCTGGTGCGTAGCGTGGCGTGCCCGACGACGGCGACGCAGCTCTTCGTGCAGCTCACCAACAGCTCCGGCGAGCGGCGCGTCAAGGCGGTGCCGCTGCAGGACGGCATGGCGGCATGCACCTTCACCGACGCCGACGAGAAGCGGGCCTTCGACGGCGTCATCAACACCGAGCCGTTCAGCCTGCGCTACTGCTTTGAGCAGGACTTCCCCGACGTGGGCGACTACGACTTCAACGACGTGGTGCTGTCGGTGATGCCGACGGTGAGCGGCACCACGCTGACGCTCAACGTCAGGCTCGACGCCGTGGGAGCCTCGAAGACCGTCGCCGCCGCCGTGCGGCTGGCAGGCGTCACCAGCAGCATGCTGACGAGCTACCGCGTCGACCGTGGCTTTGCCTCGCCGGAAGGACTGGGCATGGGCACGTACAACAACATCGAGGGGGACAAGACGATACTGGCCGGCAACGAGCACCCGAACTATACGGACGACATGGTGGTGGTGCTCTTCAAGGACGCACACTGGGCCATGAACCCGGTCAAGAGCTCGACGGGCGGCGTGATGCAGATATATTATAATACGGTACCGGCGGGCAGCACGGGCGAGGTGAGCTACCTGAACGTGGAGGCGCCGCAGGCCGTCTACACCTTCGAGTTCAAGGATGCCGTACAGGCCCGCAGCATGCTGCGCCCGGAGCTGTACGACGTGTTCATCGTCGAGTCGTTCAACGGTGCCTACTGGGAGACGCACACCGTGCAGAACGGCTACAAGACGAGCCAGGTGCTGACGCCCTTCAAGGACGGCGCCTATGAGGCGGCTTACGGCGACAACATGCCGTGGGCACTCCTCGTGCCCGGCACCTTCCGATACCCCATAGAGGGCCGCCACATCACTACGGCATACGGCACGGCATCGCACTCCTTCGCCGAGTGGGCCGCCAACAGCAACATGGCTGCCGACTGGTACGAGTCGCCCGTCCTGCGCTACGTGTTCAACAACTAACTCGTGTGAATAATAAATCTATGGTACGTGCGCAGACATGCGCGCGTCGAACGCAAAAACAAAAAAACCTGCACCCTGCACCCCAAATGCCACTCAGCCCTCTGTACATCGGCATTCTACGGGGGTGCAGGGTGCAGGTTTATTTAATTTTTCGTGCGGCAGGGAAAGGCGTGTCAACGGGGAAGGTGAAGTCGGTCTTCGTGACGCCGTCGCCGTAGATGGTCTTGAAGTCGTCGCGCATGGAGATGACGTGGTAGCCCTCTGTACGCCACTGCTCGCCCAAGGCAAGCGCCTTTTCGCGGTTGGCATGGTCGCGCACGTCATCGTCGGCAATGAGCATGAAGGCGGCGGACTTGTATTTCGGGTTGCCTAATGCGTAGTTGTGCATGGCGGCGTCGCCCCCGCTGTTACCAAACGACAGCACGGGCACCTTACCGATTTCCTGCGAGATTTGCAGCACCTTGTTCGTCTTCAGGTTCTTGATGATGAGTTCGTCGGTGCGCACGAGGTCTTCTTCCTTGCCCATCGTGTAGTCGACGCCCTCCGTGGTGCCCTGACTGGTGGAGTGCAGTTTCACGTCCATGCCGATGACGCGGTTCGACGGGATGCCGATGCTCTCCGTCAGCGCACGGCAGATGAAGCGGTCGGAGCCCGAGACGACGTAATACGTAAAGCCGTTGTCCTTCAGATAGTCAAAGACCTCGAGCATGGGCTTATAAAAACTCTCGCCGTAGGTCATGCCCGAAAAGCCGTTGGCGGGCTGCTGGGCGTAAGCCTTCACGTAGGCGTCGAACTCGGCCAGCGTCATGCCGCTGTATGCCTTGGCGGCGGCGTAGGCGTGCTTCATGTCGAAGTGGTCGGGCAGCTTCTTGCCGGTACGCACGAAGTCGCGGATTTCCTGCGCCGTCTCCAGCACGTCCTCCGGTGCGTCGTAGGTGGCATCGTCGAGGACACGGTACTCTAACAGGTTGTACTCGAAGTACGTCGGGTAGAGCTCGCCGACGAACGTGCCGTCCATGTCGAACGTGGCGATGCGGTCCTCCGCCGGGATGAAGTTTGCCGACGCGGGGTCGGTCACGTCCTTCACGTAGTCCTGCAGGGCCGTCAGCGCCTCGCACGGGTTCCACAGCGTGAAGTACTCCTTCGCGGGCGGAGTCACTATCGTTTTGTTGTTATCATCTTTGCTGCACGATGTCAGCACTGTTGCGCCGCTGATTACGAGGATGGCGGCCATCATCCATAGTTTCAATGTCTGTTTCATATACTTATTTATTTCTTATTGATTCGCTTGGTAACACCGATGGCGCCCGTGGGGCAGACCAGTCGGCAGAGGTGACAGCCGACGCACTTGGTGCCGACGATGCGGGGCTGGCGGGTGGCCGGGTCGAAGACGATGGCCTGATGGCCGCCGTCCATGCACGACACGTAGCAGCGGCCACAGCCGATGCAGCGCTCGCGGTCTATCTTCGGAAAGACGATGGTCTCGCGGTCCAGATGGTCGGGGTTCAGGAACTTCGGCAACTGCTCGCCCACCAACTGCTGCAACTGCGTGATGCCGCGCTTGGCCATGTAGCGCTGAAGGCCGAGCGTGAGGTCGTCGATGATGCGGTAGCCATACTGCATGACGGCGGTGCATACCTGCACGTTGCCACAGCCCAGTTGGATAAACTCCAGGGCGTCGCGCCAGGTCTCGATGCCGCCGATGCCGCTGAGCTCCGTCTGTGGGATACTCTGCGCCAATTCCAATACATGCCGCAAGGCAATGGGCCGCACGGCACGACCGGAATAGCCCGAGATGGTGCGCTGTCCGGCCACCTCGGCCTCGGCGGTCATCGTCACCGACTTGATGGTGTTGATGGCCGAGATGGCGTCGGCACCCGCCTCCACGCAGGCAGCGGCAGGCTCGGCGATATGCGTGATGTTGGGCGTCATCTTCGGGATGACGGGTATCTTCACCGCACTCTTCACGCAGGCAGTATAGGTCTTCACCAGTTCCGGACTCTGCCCCACGTCGCTGCCCATGCCCTTGTGCTTCATCTGCGGGCACGAGAAGTTCAGTTCCACGGCGTCGCAGCCAGCCGCCTCGGCCATCCTCGCCAGCCGCATCCACTCCTCCTCGGTCTGCCCCATAATCGAGGCAATGACCACCTTCGAGGGGTAGTCCTGCTTCAGCCGCCGCAGGATGTCAAAATCCATCTCCACGGGGTTCTCGCTCAACTGCTCCATGTTGCGGAAGCCGTAGAAGTCGCCGTGGATGCCGTTGCTGTGCTTGGCGTCGAAGCGGGGCGACACCTCGCGGATTTCCTGTAGGCAGATGGTCTTGTAAAAGACGCCCGCCCAACCGGCATCGAAGGCGCGGGCCACCATCTCGTAGTTGGTGCACACCGCCGACGAGGCGAGGAAGAACGGGTTTTCACATGGGATGCCGCAGAAGTCGATATTGAGCGAAGGCCCCTTCACCTTCAACCCTTCACCCTCCACCGTAAACCATTCAAGGCCCACGTCGTCAGGGCCGATGCTGCTCAGCATCTCCTTGATGCGGACGGGACCGCCCGGATGGATGCAGGCTTGCTCCGCCCGCTCCAGGTCGGCGTCGGTACAGTCGTTCACCCAGCGCAGTGCGGGCTTGTGGTTGTCGAAACGGATGGCGCGGATGGCCCGTGCCGGGTCGCCCGTCGCGCAGGCCTTGGTGCAAGGAGCGTCCTCGCACAACAGGCAGCGGTTAGCTTCTTCGTAGATATTCAATTTCATAGACTTATTATTTTTGAGACTGATGGTGTAGAAAAGTGTTTGATTTCACAGGGTGCCGAACTTATGGTCTTAAAGACTTCCTGAGAGTCAGGATATTCTTGTTGCCTTTTCGTTCGTAGGTGATGTCATCCATCATTTGACGGACGAGATGGATGCCCAGACCGCCGATGGGGCGCTCCTCGGCCGGGAGCGTCGTGTCGACGTCGGCCTTGGCCGTGGGGTCGAAGGGCTTGCCGCTGTCGCTGATGACGAACGTAAGCAGGCCGTCGGCAATCGTGGCCACGATGTTCACCGTTCCTTTCGTGCCCTCGGGATAGGCATACTGCATCACGTTGACCACTGCCTCCTCGATGGCCAGATTCAGACTCATGGTCTGCGATGCGTCGAGTGCGGCATCCTCGGCTACCGCATTGATGAACTGTGGCAACTGCGGAACGGTATCGACGTCGTTGGGCAGCGTGACGGAATGCCTGCGCTGGCCGTCGGCAGCGGCCTTGGGGCTGTATTGTATGGCCATCATCGTCAGGTCGTCGCTCTGCTCGGCGTCACCGACGAAGGCGTGGACGGCGGCTACCATCTTGTCCACCAGCGCCTGCGGCGACGGTCGCCCGTCGGCGCAGACAGCCTGTGCGGTTTCCATCATCCGCTCGTCGCCAAACTGTCCGTGCGTGCTGTTCTCGGCCTCGTTCAGTCCGTCGGTGTAGAGGAAGATGGTGGTGCCACTGTCGATGGTGGTGTCCTGTGGTGTGTACTCCCAGCCAGACATGACGCCTGCCGGTATATTGCTGTCGACGGGCAGCAGACCGACGCGGTTGCCCTTGCCGGAGATGAGCAGTGGCGGATTGTGGCCCGCGTTGCAGTAGGCCATGTGGCCCGTGTCCAAGTCGATGATGCCGACGAACAGCGTGACGAACATCCCCTGTTCGTTGTCCTCGGCAATGGTGTTACTCAGTTGGCTGACGATGCGCTCCGGTCGCTCCTCGTGGGCCGAGATGGTTCGGAACAAAGCCCTTGTCACGGCCATCACTAATGAGGCCGGGATGCCCTTGCCGCTGACGTCGCCAATGCAGAAGAACATCTTCTGGTCGCGGATGTAGAAGTCGTAGAGGTCGCCGCCCACGGCCTTGGCGGGTGCCAGTTGTCCGTAGATGCTTACCTCGTCACAGTCGGGGAACGGCGGGAAGGTCTTGGGCAGCATGGACATCTGGATGGAGCGGGCGATGTTCAGCTCGCTCTCTATCGACGCCTTCTGTGCGGTGGTGTCCTTCAGCTGCTCGATGTAGCGCACAAGCGACTGCTGCATACCGGCAAACGAGTGGCTCAACTGGCCTATCTCGTCGGTACGGTGGAAGTCGGGTATCTGGGCGTCGAACTGCCCAGAGGCGATAGTCTCCGTTTCTTTCGCTAATTGCTGCAATGGGCGCAGTTCGCGGGTGATGATACGGATGAAGAAGAAGAGCATCAGCAGCAGGCCCACGGTGATGATGCCCCACACGATGTGACGCAGCCGGTTGAAGCCGCCGAAGATGTCGCTCTCCGGGCAGACGATGGCCATCGAGCAGCCCGTCTGTCCCAGCGGCTTATAAAAGACGTAGCAGTCGGTGCCGTCGATGTCCATGCGCTTCATGCCCTCCTCGCCGCGCTGCATGGCGTGGCCTAAGGCGGTCAGGGCCGTGTCGGGATTATCAATGGTCTGCGTAAAAATGGTCTGACGGGTAATCTTCGTCGTGTCAGGGTGTACGAAGTACGTGCCGCCACGGCCTATCATGATGCTGTAGGAGTTGGGATAGGGCTTCGTCTCGGAGATGGTCTTCGAGAGCCAGTTCAGCGACAGGCTCGTGTTGATGACACCAATCGCCCGTCCCGCCTTGTCCTTGATGGCCTGGCAGTAGCTGGTCACCATCGCGTAGCTGTTGGTCGGCGCGTCGAAGTCCATGTACGGCTCCGTCCAGCACGGACGGCCCATCAGCGTGGGCATCAGATACCAGTCCATGTAGAAGTACTGGTAGTGGTCGCTGCCGCCCTGAATGGTACGGATGCTGTCGCCGCTCATCATCGAGTAGGCCGAGAAGTAGCGCCCCTTGTCCTTGAAGTAGTACGGCTCGAAGGCGATGGAGCAGTTGTAGAAGTCGGGGTTGTTCAGCAGCATGCCACGGCTGTAGACGAACATCGAGTCGGCCTTGTCGGGGTGTCGCTGCACCAGCCACTCAGTCATCTGCGTCGCCACCTCCACACGGTTCAGAATGCCTTCTACGCGCAGGCTCGTCTTGTCCAGAATCTGCGTGGCGCGGCTGATGGCCTCCTGGTGCACCGCCTCGCGGGCCTGCCAGACGAAGAAGGCGAGGGCAGCATTAAAGATGACGGCGGCGAACAGCACCACCCACAGGCTCAGCTTCACGGACAGCCGCCGACGGATATAGGCAATGATTCTTTTCATTCGGTGTTTCGATATTTCGGTGTTTTCGACATTTCGGAATTTCGATGTTTCGACATTTCGAGATTTCGATGCCTCGAGATTTCGATGCTTCGATGCTTCGTTATTCCGACAATTCCTCATATTTCACTTCGCGCCCCAGCATCATGTTGTCCACCATCAGGCGGCTGGCCTGCTGCACCATGTCGGGGCGCAGACGGAACTCACGCTTCTTCGATTCGCGGTCCACCTGCAGGCGCAGCACCTCCTTCAGCATCAGGCGCTGCAGCGTGCGGTTGGTGGCGATGCGGTCTTTGTCGACGTACTGCATCACGATGTCCAGCGCCTCATCGGGATGCCGGGCGGCCCACTCCCATCCACGGCGGCTGGCCTCGGCAAACTTGCGGGCCTGCTGGCGGTGCGTCTGGTAGTACTCGCGGGTCATGTAGACGCCGTCCTCCTGCACGTTGTAGCCGTGGTCGCAGAAGCGATAGACCGCCTTGTCGCTGATGTCCATGCCTGCCTGAATCAGTTGGTAGTACTCGTTGTAACTCATAGCCAGCGTGGCGTCAAGCGCACCGGCAACGAACAGATTAACGCCTTGAGCGAGATGCACCCACTGGTAGTCCAGATGGTCCTTGATGCTCATGCAGATGGCCAACTGTCCGAAGCCCACGCTCCAGATGCCCACGCGGGCTCCCTTCTGCGAGAGCGGATCCTTGTCGCGTGCCGAGACGATGACCATGGCGTTGTTCATCGACGTCTGCAGGATGTTTACTAGGGGGATGCCGGCATCGACAATCTCCAGGGCCTGACAGACTTGCAGCGTCGTGGCCTGACACTTGCCTGAGCGCAGTCGGGCCATGGCAGGCAGCGTGACCGACGGATGCTCGATGCGCACCTTCACGCCCGCCTCCCGATAAAAGCCCTTCGCCTCGGCCACGTAGTAGCCCGCGAACTGCGCCTGTGCCGTCCACTGGGGCGTAAACACGAAGTCGTCCTGGGCGTATGTGGCGACGCTCAGCAGACTCACGATGACGGAAAGAACGATTCTATACATGTGTATCTTAGGACATTTTTTGCAATTACTGGTTATTATGGCAGTTCAATGCCATTGCTTTCCATCCAGTTCTTTAGTTGCTCCTCGTATTGAGTTGCAGGATTTGGCTTCTGAAGCTTGGCGACATGCTGCATGTCGACGTTAACATTCTCTCCATGCTGTTCGTCGTTAGCATTGTCTGCACTTGTCTCTGGCTGTTCGCTGAGGTACATGAGGAGTTCAATGACAAATTTATTGAGGTCAATGCCAGAGTCAGCCAACATCTCCCGGACGTCGTCCTCCGTAAGGTCAAGCTCAGCCAGTGCGGAGTGGATGGCAGCCTGAATAGCTTCCAAACCATATTTTTCCGTATTCCCCTCACCCTGGGCGTCGCTCAGCCTGGAGATAACACCCAGGATAAAGGTACGGCAGTCAAAGCCGATAGTGTCAAGATAGCGCATGACATCGACTGGCGACATGCTTTCGTGGAGTATCAGTTGGTATTCGGGCTTCAGCTGACCATTCTCATACATCAGCGGCCATGCTTTCAGGGCTGAGATGGTCTGAATGAGATATACCAATGTGGCCGACAGGTGGCCCAGCTTGGGCACCAGGAAATTGGTCTGCAGGTTGGTGGCTCCGGGAATGGCACTGGCTTTGAATCCGTTTGCCTGCAAGAAGCTGAGGATGGGGCGTGCCGACTGTACGGGCACATAGTCATCGCCACGAGAGTGGAAGATATACAGGTTCTGGGTCGGGTCGGGAGTCCATCCGTAAGCTATGCCGAATGTTTCAAACAGGTTCTGTATGCTAAGGCTCTTCTCCGACTCAAGGTTGCAGAAGTCGTCGCTCAGTATCTCATGTATCCACTTGTCACGGCCAACAATGTCGCAGACGGGCCATGAAGAGTATTCCTTTGACAATACATACGGCTCGATGAGGGGAACGATGTCCGGCTGGAACACCTCCTCGTAGGTCAGGTCGAGGTTCTGGGTCTCTTTGGTGGAAACCAGCAGCAGCAGCGGAACGGCATTGTAGGCCGAACGGTCGAGCGTCACATACTGGCGGTAGCACTCCTTGATGTCGGAAGGAGAGCCGCCTGCAAAGGTCTTGTCAAAGCTGACCTTGTCGCTATACTCCATGTCGCGGCACTTCTGTGTAGCCAGGGCGTCGAAGCCACCGCTCGAGTAGCCGATGTTAAAGGTCAGGTCGCCGTATTCAAAGCCCATCTCGTCCAGCAGCTCCTTGGCGGCCAGAAAGGCGTCAAGGCTGGCATGGGCGTTGACGGTGCCTTGGAGGAAAGCCTGCGGGAACCGCTCGGTAGCACCAAAGCCGTAGAAGTCACTCTCCACAATGATGTAGTCAGGCTTCAGCGGATTGGCCAGAAGCATACCCTCCAGCGTTGCAAAGCCCATGGTCGGCGCCTCTATCCGGTTGAAAACAGTATAATGGTTATAGAGGATGATACCCTCACACTTATTCTCCTTGTTCCATATCTCAATAGGAATGATGATGCAACCACTGAGTGTGACGGGGTTGCCATAGGGGTCGGTGGAAGTGTACACATAGTTAAGCCGCTTGCCATCGCGGTCGAAGTGGAGGTCTACGGGCAGTCCGTCGACATCGGCCTCAAAGCTCAGCACATCGTCCAGCTCTTCATAAATCATGCTTTCATAGCCGATACTCATCTCCTCAAACTCTGCATCCACCGCTTCCAGCTTCTTGTTGTCATACGTTGTGACGGTCAGCGAGCCGTCATCGTTGAAGTCGATGGCACTGAGCTGTGATGAGGTATAAACCTTGACGGAACCGTCTGCCAAAGTAATCTTGACGGTCTTGGCCTGGGCTGTCATGCAAGCCACAAAGGCCAAAAGGGCAAATAACAGTTTCTTCATGGCTGCTTACTTTTTAACTTTACGAACACGCTGACCCTCTCGCTTGATGTACACACCGCCCGCTGCGGGCTGAGCCTGCAAACGGCGACCGTCCACAGTATACCAACGGGCTGCGGCGCCATTGGAATCCTGCTTATCCTTGACGGTCTTGATGCCTGTAGGAATGTTACGACGGACAACAAAGTCTGTTACATTCTCATCCTTCGTCTCATCCGAGTAAATCACTGAAACCTTCTCGCGGTCAAAGGTAATACGCTTAACCTGTTTTCCATTTTGTGCCACGGCAATACGCTGGCCTTGGGCACACAAGCCACCACACGTTAAGAAAGTGGCTAACATAAAGAAATAAGTCTGTCGCATAAGTTATGTGTTATTTGATGAATTAATAGTTTGCCCTCATCCATGCGATAATTCTGAGGAAAAAGGTAAGGGCCGATGTCTCATGGTTGCTGAACCCGGCTTCCTTTGTCACTTCCGAGCTGTACTCGCCGACAAACTCCTCAGTCTTGACACCATGGTCCTTCAGAAACTGGCTCATGGCATAGAAGTTTTCCACAGGCACCACGTCGTCTTTCGTATCGTGGAAGAGCATCACGTCGAAGTCGCTGCGGGGTGTCCACCCGCTGGTAAGCGCATCCTCGCTGAAGGCGGCCTTGAACCGGAGCGACAAGGGACTGCTGGCATCAAGGACGGCCTCGGTGCAGATGTCGCTCGTCTTCCTGGTCTTAATCAGTTCCTCGTCAAGGGCCTTGCGCTTGTTCTTCTTGCTAAGGAACCACTCGTCGAAGTGCTCGGCAACGTCACCTTTCAGATAGTCGTGGATGTCGTAACCCAGACGGAAGAAGTGGTTGTAGGCATAGAGCACGTTGCAGACGGTGCTGGGCATCTCGGTGGTGCCGGTGGCGATGGCATCGTACATCGAGTTGATGTCATAGGGGCCGTCGCCGACGAAGGCTCGTTTCACCTTGATTTCAGGATGACGTTCGGAAATCTCGCGCAACACGCTCATCGTGGTCTGACCACCCTCTGAGTAGCCTGCAATGACAAAGTCGTCGTTCTTCTTGACATTCAGGTCTTCTATCAACCGCTTGGCAGCGAGGTAGGCATCAAGCGAAGCGCGTCCGTTGGCCCGTGAGATACAATAGGCCTGCGGCTCTTTCTCCGTGATGCCAAAGCCGTAGTAGTCGGGGGCTACGACGATGAAGTCGGTGAGGGCTGCGCCGGACGGGAACTCGATGGCTCCACGCGAGGGTGCCTGCGTGGTTTCGTAGATAGTGAAATGGTTATAGAGCAGGATGCCGTTGAAGGGCTTGTCTTCCTCTATCAGCTTCTTATTGACCGAGATGACGCCGCTCAGTGTGCAGGGATTGCCGTAGGGGTCCACAGAGGGGTAGTTGAACACGTAGTTCATCAGGTCTGGCAGTATCTCCACCGGGATGCTGCCAGTGATGCAGGCCTGGGGGAGCGTAGACTTCGCCATCCAGTCCTGAATCAAGTCGTCCTCAGCGCTTCCAGCCTTGGTCAGCGTCCCCTCATGGGAGCCATTGCTGAAAGCGACACTGCCCTGCCCACAGTTCATGTCAATCTGACCAATATCGACGAAGTCGCTGTGGTTGCCATCACTGCGTGTACGAGCCGTCTTGATGGTCGTGTTTGTATTCGGGTCTGTCAGGATGACATGCCCATCGGCTGTCACCTGCCATGTGAACGGCGCATCCGCCGGACCGCCGTACACCTCCAGCGGCTCGTTGAATTCGTCGTCAAACACGGCCAGCGCGACATAGCCCGTATGGTCGGCCTTGGCCTCCACGGCTATCAAGGCGTGGTTGAAGGGCTTGCCCGCCTCCGTCACGTCCTCATAGGCGAATGTCTCGTACCACAGGCCGACGAGGCTCTTTTCCATCTCCTGTTGACTCGGGGTTACGGGGTCGTCGTGGCTGTTCGAGCAACCCGTCATGCCCAGCATGAGCGCTACGGCTGCCACCATGGCCAAAATCTTTTTCATTGTTACTTGTTTTTAATTGTTATACCATTGTTTCTTCTTTCGCTTTGTGACGGCAGCGGGAGTCGAACCCGCTACCGCCTGTGTTATCCTGTTGCAATCTTCTTTCCTTTCTCTTTGTCTAAGGAGTTTAGGAGGATAGGAGTTTTTACTCCTTTACTCCCTTACTCCTTAGAGGTTCTACCTGCTCACGGCATTGGGGAAGGTGTACAACTTGCCGGTGGCGGCATCGTAGTACTTCAGCGTCACGGCCTCGCCCCTCTCGCGCAGGAACACGATGAGGTCGCCGTTCAATGACCAGTCGCCCACGCCACGGCACTCGTCGCCCACGAAGGCAGCGACGATGTTGCCCTTGGCAAACGTGAGACCGGCTCTGGCAAGGATGGCGGCAACGTCAATGGTTGTCGTCACTGGGTACTTCGCCGAGCCGTAGGTGAACTCAGGGATGAACGCCTCGTCGAAGCCCGTCGTCACGTCCGAGTTCAGGCTGATGTCGTCCGTCAGCGTGAAGATGTGCTGCAGCGTCTGGCTGTAGTACTGCAACGTCATGTGCAATGTTTCCGAGCCCGTCTCGTTGCCGTAGGCCTTCATCAGGAACTTGCCGCTGGCCGTCTGCTCGCTGCCCACGATGCTGGCGGGTGCAGCCAGTGCGCGTATCTCGCCGTTCACAAAGAGCGCCATCAGGTCGCCCGCAGAGGCATAGGGCAGTAGCGTCTCCTCTATCTGTACCTTCAGGATGGTCCAGTTCTCATAGAGTGAGGCGTCAGGCTCCGTCCAGCTGGGGCGTTCCTGGTTGTTGCTCCAGTCAATCTGCCACGCGGGGGCCTCGCTCTGCGAGGTCTCCGTGTAGGCAGCATTGGTGTTGCTGTTGTTGTCGTTGTCGTCGCTGCTGCTACTGCAAGCCCCGAACAAAAGGCCTGCCAGCAGGACGGTTATTAACTTGATTCTTTTCATAATCTTTTTCGATATTTCGTTATTTCGATATTTCGAGGTTTCGAGGCTCCGAAGCTCCAAGGTTTCGAAGTTTCGAGGCTTCGAAGTTTCGAGGCTTCGAGGCTCCGCCTCACCTAACCACGACCTTCTTTCCGTTGAAGATATATACTCCACTCTGCGTCGGGCGCTTCTGCAGCTTCATGCCACTGATGGTGTACCACTGGCCGTCTGCATAGTCAGCGCGGACGAAGTTGATGGCCGTCGGCTCGTCGGGACTGCCGATGACGGCATTGGTCTGGAAGGTCATCACCTCACCCGTAGCGGCAACGATTTCGCCGTCGCGCTCGATGGCGAACCAGATGCCCTGCTTGGCGTCGCCGGCAATGCTGAGGTAGAGAGGCTCCTGACTCTCAGCGGCAGATTGCATCGCCACACTTTGACCATCGGCCAAAGAACCGCTGAGCACGGTAGCCATGCCAACGGCATCTCCGTTGCTGTAAGCGATGAGCACATCACCGTCCTCGACATCGAAGCCCTTAACGGTGGCGCTGACGCTCATCGTGCTGGGCGACATAACCGGGGCAGCGGCGCGAGTGATGCTGGTGTTCCAGTCCTCACGGAAGTTGCTGCTCATGTCGTAGTACGGATAGGTGAACGAGGTCTCGGCTTCGCCCTTGCGCAGCATCATGTAACCCTCGCCGGGCTTCATGTACTGCAAGCTGCCGCGCCAGCGTCCGGTGTTGCCCGACTTGGTGAAGTAGGCAAACTCCGTGTGACTCTTAATCACGTCGCCTTGCTCGGCCTGGTCGTAGTAGTCGCTCAGTGCCGTCTCCACGGTCAGGTTGGTCATCGGCGTGTAGCCGATGGCGTTCCAGCCCTTCTTGACCTCGATGGTGCGGTCGTCCAGCTCCTTGACGACGGTGCCGCTAATCGGCAGGGTGCAATCCTTCTGCACCTTGATGGCATACGACTTCTGCGGCGAGATGGTCACGCCGTCGGTGTTGCCCGTGGCAATCCACTGCTTCTGTGCTGCCTCGTAGCTCATCGTCAGTTTGCTGTTCAGCTCAGTTAGGATGTCGCCGTCGCTCCAGCGCATGCTGCCCAGCAGCTTGTTCACGTCGCTGAGCTGCTTGCTCTTCAGATTGAACGATACCCAGTTCCAGCCCTTCTGCAACTTGAAGTTCTGGACGAAGTCCTCGCCGCCGTCGAAGCGCACGGGCTGGTTGGTACCCAGCATGGCATCCTTCTGGAACGTGATGGTCGGAGATTGCAATTCCCCTCCAACAGCAGGTGTCAGCACAATCTCACGACCCGTGCTGTACTGCCACAGGCGGAACTTCAGCTCGCGGCCGCTGGCCTGGCTGTCATAGACGGTCAGGTACAGTCCCGTCTCCGTCGACTGCGTGTCGTGCGTGATGTTGGCAAAGCCGTGGCACTCGTTCTGGTCGTCGAACACACCCACGATGTCGCGCGGGTCGCTGTCCAGCTCGTCATAGAGGTACACCTGTCCGCTGATGTTCATCGAGTTCGCCAGGAATTCGCTGTTCACGTGGTCGGCCCACTCAGGCTGCTCGCCCTCCACCGTCAGGTTCAGGTAGAACGGCTCGGTGATGCCTTCCTCGTCGGTCAGGTAGATAATCTCGTTGTACGTACCGATATTCAGGTCCTTGCTCACCGTGGCGGTGACGTAGTCCAGACTCTGCGGAGCCACCACGTCGCTGTACTTGTTGAGTGTCAGCCAGCGCGGGCAGTTCTCGATGGTGTAGGTGTGGCTCTGGGCGCCGTTGTTGTAGAACGATAGTGTGCAGTTCTCACCGCTGCCATACCTGACGGTGGCGTCCAGACGATTGATGAGCCACTGCAGACTGCTGTTCGTCACGTAGTAGCAAGCCGTCTGCGGCGAAGCCATCGTGTTGCCGTTCAGGTCCTCGACGTCGCGCAGCGTCACGTAAAGGTTGCGGTGGTTCAGCTTCGCGTTAGGCTCGTCAAGTTCCACCAGCACCTGGTTGCCGCGTCCTATGAACGAGAACTTCAGGTTCGTCACCTCCTCGTAAGGCACCACCGGGGCAGCGTCCTTCCTGTCAAGGCGTGCCAGGATTTCGTCCTCGTCATCGACGAACACGTAGTCGCGCACCAGGGTGTCGGTGGGCTTCTTCGTCTCCGGGTCGAGTTCGTAGCGGGGCTTGCCCTGGTCGTCCAAGTAGAGCTTCTTGCTGTAGACGTAGGGCACCAGCTCGATGCTGTTGTCCTTCTGACGCTCCTGGCGGTCGAACGACAGGTAGGTCAGCAGACCGGCCTCGTCGCCGTTGGGGCTCTTCGAGGCGTAGGTGCTGATGAGCTGCTGCGGCAGAGCCTGAGCGAAGAACATCAGTTCGTCCACGTTACCCTTCAGCGGGGTCAGACCGTCTTGATTCAACAAGGTGTCCTTCTCGTTGATGATGTCGTAGCGGCTGGCACCGATGAGCGGATAGCCGCCGCTGATGCCGCCCAGCGTGTCGGTCTCGAAGGTCGTCACGAGTTCCTTGTCCATATAGATGTTGGCCACACTGCGTCCTCGGTTCACGGTCATGGCGTAGTTATGCCACTTGCCGTCGCTCCAGTTGCCCGGCACCTCTTGGGCAAATCCGTTTGAGCGGTACACCAGCTTGTCGGCCTCGAATCCGATGTGGAACTGGTTCACGGCACCATTGTCCGCTCTCAGGCCGCGACCGTTGGAGAGCAGCGTACCGCGTCCCTCGGTGTCGGTCTTGAACCAGAACATCAGCGTGTAGTCCTGCTCGGCGGTACGGCTGATGGCGGTCTTGTCGAGCTGCACGCCCTTGTCGGCCTTCTCCACTTTCAGCGACAGACCCTGCGGGATGGCCCACGCGGCGTTCATCAGCTTGGCGTTGGCACCCTGGGTGTAGTCTGTCACATAGTCGCCCGAACCTTCATTCATCGGGTAGTAGTCTACGAGGTCCTTCTCGTAGCCCGTCAGGTGATGTCCACCGTAGGTCGAGCCGATGAGTCCGCCGTCCATGGCAGCATACCACAGGCGGGCCTCCATCATGCGACCCTCATAGAAGGTACTCTTCGAGCGGTCTTGCTCGTTGGTGCGTCCGAAGATGAGAGGACCAGAACCGGTGTACAGGCCGTTCATCTTCTTGCGGCCTATCTCCACGCCGCCCTTGAAGAAGGTCAGCGTGCTGTCCTGCTGGTTGATGCTTACAGCCACCTGGCGGAAGGCGTTGCGACCAATGACCGAGTCACTGACGAACTCCTCGTCGTTCACGATGGCCTTCAGCTTGAAGTCAGAGGTCAGCCACAGCTGCAGCTTCTGGCCGTTCGTGCCGTGCGAGAAGATGGGCATGTCGCGGCCCGTCTCGGTGGGCTTCACCATCAGGTCGATGGTCAGGTTCTTGCCGCTGAAGTTACGCTTGGCCTCGCTCTCCACGCTGGCCGTCGTGCCGTTGAACTGCACGCTCACCATCTCCGACAGCGAGCTGTTGTTCGTCTCGCCCTTCACCTCGAAGTTGGTGATGGCGCTCAGATAGTTGTATTCAATGTCCTCAGAGAAGTTGAACACGATGTCGTCGCCGGCGGTCAGCAGGCCGCTCTTCGGTTCGGGCGTGCCGAACAGTTGCGGACGGCGCGTGTCCTTGATGCCGCTGATGATTCGCGACGGCGTGGTCAGGAAGTCACTGCCGTTGCGACAGCACAGCACAGCGCGCAGGTCGTAGGTGCGCTCTATCACCCAACCCTCGCCGTAGAACTCGGTGACGATGTTGCCGTTCTCGGGAATCAGCTTGCGCACGCCGTTGGCCAGGGCCATCAGCGAGTCGCTGGCGTAGAACGAGCAGACGTTGGTCCATGCGTCGTCGCCGCGCTGGCTCTCCTTGTACTGCAGCTCGATGTGGTCGAAGTTGTGCTGGTGGCGGTCGAAGCCGTTGATGACAACGGGTATGTACCAGCCGCGCTTAGCGTCTTGCTGGGCGTTGGTGTTCAGCACCCACTTGTCGCCAGGCGTCTGTATGTTGACGCCGCCGGCCTCGTGCAGGAAGTGTACGTCGAACGACACAAGCTCCTTGGTGTTGACAGCGTCGGTGGGCGACATCACGCCGATGGTCAGGCCCTCATAGTCGAAGCCCTGGCCGGCGCGTACCTCCATGGTCAGTACGGTGGGCAAGCCAGGCACCACCGAGACGCTCATGCCGCCGGTGGTCAGCGTCTGTCCGTTGACACTGATCTTGGCGCCCTGCGGATTCGCCTGGTCAAGCGAGAACAGCTGCAGCACCGTCAGGCCCTCGGTGGCCTCGGGCTTCTCGCTCTCGTTGCTCAGGATGATGGTGAACTTGGCAGCGTCGTTTATCGACACGCCGCTCACGCTCTGCTTGTCAAGGGTGATCTTCGGGTTCACAATCTTCAGCGTGCGGGCATCCAGCTCGGAGCCCTCGTTATAGAACTGGGTCACGCGCTGGTCCTCCCACGGGTTCTGTGTGGAGCCGCCACGGGTGCGGTAGACGAAGCTGCGCGGACCATCTACCTGAATCTGGTTGCCGCTCAACCGGCCGCTCAGCCTGTTGAGCACCACTCCCGACATGTCGTAGAAGTTGCCGTTGGTGAAGATGTTGGTCACGTCATGACTCTTATTAGGCTCGGTGTTGGCGGGCTTCACGCGGTAGACGTCTACGTTCAGGTGGCTCTGCGGGTCGCAGGCCAGGGTGAACGACTCCGTGCGGTTGTACGACTTGCCCTCACCACGGGTGCCCATCGTCTGCATGGACACCACGGGCAAGATAGACCACTTGAGCAGCATGCCGCCGAACTCAATCGTCGACGATGCCTTATTCGCTGCATTTTCATTTATCCAATCATTCTTATTGGTCTTAATTGACGGGTTCATGCTCAACTTTTTTGTCAGGCTTGCCACCCAGACAGCGACGAACTTGGAAGCCAGTGAGACGGCTGCCATCCAGGAGCCGCTTGCGGCTGCCGTCTCGAAATAGTCGGGCTGCACGCCGAAGGGGAAGTACTGCATGGTGGTCTCCGAGAAGCCCGCATCGTAGGTCTCGCTGTAGTTCACGCCTGCGGCACCGGCCACGTCGTAGTTGTTCACCAAGTCGGTGGCGCTCAGCTTCTCATGCTCGTTCTGGGTAATCATCTTAGCCCAGGCATAGATGATCATGCACTTCTCTAACACCTCGTCGGTGAAGTCGCTCTCCTTCTTGCCGTCGGGCAGCACCACTAAGTAGTTGATGCCGTCCTCGGCCACTTCAATTTCGGTGTTGTAGGCGTGACCGGGTATTATCTTGGTGTTGGCCGTGCCAAACCATTCGTCGTCTTCATTGCGCAGCGACAGATAGACGGGCTTTTTCGTCTTGTTGGCCAGGGTCTGAGCGTCGGCCTTCGAGCCGATGAACATCAGGTTAAGTATCTCCTTGGCCTTGGCGGGGATGATCTGCTGCATGATCTGCTTCTGCGAGTAGATGAAGTTCGACTGCAGCTTCGGGCCGTAGCCCAGCGACAGGTCGCGCACAAGGTGGAACTTCTGTAGCTTGCCGTCCTTGTCAGGGGAATAGCCCTCGGCTATCTCCACCAGGTCGCCATACTGTGCATACTGGGCCAGTATGCCCTCCGTGTTACTCTGACCAATGCTCAGCTGGCTCTTGATCTCGTTGTACATCGAGTCGGTCAGGGCGCGGATGGTGCTCATGGGCGTCACCGTGACGTTCTGCACCGTGCCGATGTAGAGGTCGGCGTCGGCACCCACCATCGTCGGGTCGCTGCTGGTGCTCACCGCGTTGTTGAGTACCATGGTGTAGGTGTAGGCCTTATTGCCCACCATGTTGAACACGAGGTCCGTCAGCGACGTGGTTGAATTGTCCGAGCTGTTCAGGTAGCCGGCGGTAGAGCCGTTGCCCGTGACAGTGGCCACCGTGCCAAAGTAGGTAGACGACTGCTGGCCACCCGTGACGCTGATGATCGGGCCGGCCGACAGCGAGAGGTTCATCATGTAGGAGTTGCTGATGGTGGCACCCCTGGCCAGCGTGGCCGAGCTGTAGCCACCCGGCGGGTCGCGCAGGATGTCCATCAAGATGGGCTGGCCATCGGCCAGCACGTCCTTGCCCTCGCCTAAGGGGAACATGTTCAGGACGTAGCCGCGCAGCGGCTCGGCCTCATAGGTGGTGCCGTCGCGCTCCACGGTGAAGCTCACCGTCTTCAGCGCGCCTAAGCCCGTCAGCATGCGCGTCACCTGGTCGGCCTGCACGGTGAACACCGTCTGGCCCAGGCTGTCCAGCTCCTGCGCCTCCTTGGTGGCGCCGGCCTTCATGCCGTTTTGCATGTATGCCGTGCCGCCCTTTAAGCGCACCAGGTCGGGGGCACCGCTCCTGGGGTCGTTGTTGTACTGATAGCGCTCGGCCACCTGCAGCTTTATGCCATACTTGCGCTCCAGGCTGAACACCGGGAAGCTGAAGGTGTAGTGAACCGTCACAGAATCTACAGGATCCAGATAGGCCAGGGGCACCGTGCGCTGGTCGCCGGCCAGGTTGCTGGCCATGTAGTTCTTGTCGCCGAAGTAGTCGAACGTGTCGTAGCCTATCTGCTTGTAGGTCACCTCTACCGGTGCGCGGTAGATGCGGTTGTAGATGGCGTTGTAAGTCATCGTGGGCTTATAGACCGACATTGTGTCCACATCCTTGTAGGTGCCGTCGTAGGTCATCGTCAGCGTGTCGAGCGCGTTGGTCAGGTCGATGACCTCGCTCACCTGTCCCTCCTGGAACAGCGTGGCGTAGCCCGAGCAGTAGACCTGCTGCACCTTCCAGCGCACAGGCGGCAGCTGCAGCGTGTACTCGCCCGTCTTCACGTCGGGCCACACGGTCATGCGCTTGCGCTCCGTGCGCACCGTGGTGTAGTGCCTGTCACCGTGGCGCTGGTGGCGCACCACCTCCTCGCGCACGCTGCGGTTGGGGTGCTGGTTGTCGTAGACCAGCCACGACGTGTTGTCGCCCTCCAGGGTGAGCACCATGGTCAGCGAGTCGCCCAGGTTGTTCTTCGAGAGGTTGTTGTCTAATGGCTTCTGGCCCTGGTCGTTGCCGCCCACGATGCGGCCCACGAGCTTCACCTTCGTGGCGTCGTAGAAGTAGATGCCGGCAATATCGCTGGTGATGTTCTGCTTCTCGCTGCTCTTATACCAGCCGTCGTTGGTGAAGACGTGCTTGTCCATCACGGCCTGGATGGTGTTGTCGCCCTGCAGCACGCGGAACGAGAACGAGCCGTCGTAGTCGGTCTCCACCAGGTCGCCCGTGGCATTGTGCACACGCTGGCCGTTGACGCTGAAGTTGACGCCCTTCACGGGGATGCTCGTGCCGTCGTACATCACGAAGCCCGAGAAGCGCTTACCGTTGGTGATGATGAACTCGTGCACCGTCTCGTCGTTGCTGTTGGCGTTGAACGTAATGCTGTAGGTGCTGACGCCGGCCTCAAACTCCAGGGCGTCCTCGTTCACCACCGCTATCTTGTATTCCACGTTCGCCTTGCCCTGGTACGACAGCTCGTCGATGTCGTAGTGGCCGCTCTCGTCGGTCGTGTCGTACTTCACCACCTTGCCGTCGTAGGTGGCGTTCACGCGGATGCCGGCCACGCCCGTACCGTCGTTGAAGCGCACGTAGCCCTCCACACGGCCGGTATGCTTGCTCTCGCCCACGACCACCTTGGTCTCGGTAGAGTCGCGGCCCTCGCACTGGTTCACGGCCACCACCTTATATTCATACGTAAGCAGCGGCGACACGCTCGTGTCCTCGTAGCTCAGGCCGGTCAGGTCGGTGGCCACCTCGGTCCACGCATCGTCGCCCTTACCCTGCGTGCGGCGCATCACGGTGAAGTAGTCGATGGGGTTGCCGTCGGTGTTCCACGACAGCAGCACGCTGCTCTGGCGTGTCTGCGTCACCAGCGTCTCGTCTATCTTACCGTTGCTGGCATGGTAGAAGTTGGGAAGCGTAGGCTTGGGGAAGCTGGTTACATACTCATGGTAGGTCAAAGTCGTCGTAGCGGGAACGACGGCCGAGCCGTCCTGCGTCCAGCTGTTGCCGAGGTTCTCCAGCAGTTCGTCGGCGGTGTATGCCGAAGCCGAGGTGGTGGCCTCCATCACTGGCACGGCCTTGCCGTTGACAAGGTGCCACTGCGAACCTAACAACGTAACGGCCTTCGACTGGTCGGTGAGGTTGCGGTTGGCGGCCGATGCCATCTCGCCCCAGTTGTGGGCGGAATAACTGGTGGCACTGCCGCCCCATGGACTGCTGAAACCGCGATAGCACATACCCGTGTGCAGGATGCCGGAGTAGGAGCCGTTCTCGTAGTTACACTCAAAACCCCAGCTGCCGTCGCCCCATCCGGTGAACGCTCCGCCATAGGTGTTGTCATAACTGGAACTGGTTGACTTGAGGTTGCCGTCGAACAGACAATTGGTGATGTAAACAGTCGAGTTGTTGGCATGGCCGACAAAACCGCCTACATGGGTATCGCTTGTCGTGACGTTGGCCGAAACCCGCACATTTTCAAATCTCAGCGTCGAATTGGCAGCATCCCTGACACCACCTACGATTCCGGCTGTGTGCAGAGCACCGCTGACACTGCCGGTAACGTGCAGATTCCTAAAGGTAGCCGTTTTAGCATAGCGGAACGGAGCATAAAATTGGACTCCAGCACCATTATCATTGAGATTGGCAGTCAGTGTGTGGCCGTTACCCTCGAAGGTGCCTCGGTAAGGATAGGCGCCGTCCCAGCCAACGGGATTGGTAATGGAGATGTCAGCATTAAGGCTGACATTAACATCGTAATTTCCTTTGGCTGCCTCTACCATGGCTTTGAACGTATTCCAGTCCTCATCTTTATTGATGACGATATACGACGACGAATACTCGCGGGTGGCATAGCTGTTGGTGTTCGTGTAGTTGACATCCTGAGTGTCTAAGCCTACCCACGTCTGACAGCCGTCGAGTTTGGTGGTGATCTGGTCGGGGGCAAAGAGACAGTTGTCAATGACCAGGCTGCTACCACGGGCAACCCAGGCCACGAAGCCGCGGTTGTTTGCGGCATTGGCACCCTCGAAACTGCCGTCGAACTTACTGTTGCGAATGATGACATTGGCTGCGCTCTGGCGTGCTATGAAGCCACCGAGAAGTGCTTCGCCATTGACAGAACTTTTGAGCGTGACCGACGAGCGGCAGTTGTCAATGATGACCTTAGCACCTTCCATAGTCCAACCGATGAGACCTGCTGCATATCTTATACTGGTATTGATGGTGCCAGCCGTGTGCAGGTTCCTGATGGTGGCATTGCCTACGTAGCGGAAGGGTCCTATAAATTCCTGCCCGGTGTCTGCAAAGTTGAGGGTCAGCGTATGACCGCCACCGTCAAAGATGCCACGATAGGCATAACCGTTCTCCCAACCGACAATTTGGTCCTTGTTGATTTCAATATCGGCATAGAGGCGGGCGTTCACGTCGGAGTTGCCGCCAGCCGCTTGTACTTTGTTCTTGAAATCTGTCCAGTCGTCAGTAGTGCGGATGGGGAAGAAGTATTTCGTTACATCCTTCAGGTAGTTGAGGGCCGACTCTCCGCGCTCCACCAGAACATCCACGTCGAATGAAACGCAGGAGCGGGAGAGAGTCACCACCTTGTAGCGCTGCTCGCGGTCTGTCTGGTTCAGCTCGTAGCGCATGGTGTCGACGGGCTGGCCGTCGCGGTTCTTCATGGCGACTTGCACCACCATCCGGGCGCGGTCGTCCCACACGGCACCCGGCTCGTCGGCATAGTTCCACGAAACGCGGGCTGTAAAGGCCAGCGAGTCCACCCACTGAGCCGTGTAGTCCTTGATGCGCAGCAGGTGCAGGTTGTCGAGCGAGCAGCTGGCCTGCTTGGCGCAGCTGTTCTTCTCCCAGCCCCAGTTCTCGGTCATGGCGCGGCGCACGCGGTAGGTCACGTTGGGCAGCGTGCCGCCGTTCACCAGATGGGCCTCGGCAATGGCCTGCACCAGCGTGCTGTCAACAAAGGTGTAGGTGCTGTCGTCGACACCTTCCATATAGGGCTCCATGCCTATCTCCTCGAAGTCCTTCTCCAGACCCGTCAGCGAGCGCTGTATGTAGAAGTGGTCGGCTACCGACATGTCATTCGTGCCCCTGTGCATCAGGTGCCACTTCAGCTCCATCTTCGAATCGATGCCGCCCAGCGGCCTGAGGGTCAGGCCCTGCGGCGCATGGATGACGGGCAGGTCTTGTACCTCCGACGATATGTTCTGGATTTCGTAGTCGTTGTTGTCCTTATAGCTCACCACAATGCGGAAGTCGTGGTGAGGCACCGTGGCGTCTAAATAGATGACGTCGCTGGTGGCCTTCGGCTGCAAGTCCACCTTGTGGAGCTTGCCCAGATGGTCGGTGTACTCATAGCGGGCCGCCGTCATCTTGTCGGTGGCCATGAACCAGGGAATCTCCAGCATGCCCTCCTTGCTGTACGACATGGTGGCTGCCGTCAGTTGCGGCGTCATCACCGCCTGGGCACTCGGCACATCGATGGTGGTGCTACTTAAGTCTTTCAGCGTGTAGTCGGTGCCAGCGGTGTGGTCCAGCGTGACGGCCCACTCCAGCTTGAGCGACTTGCCCAGCATGTCGTAGGGGATGCGCCAGACGGCGCTGAAAGAGTAGGTCTCGCCGTCGGTGTTCTCATAGACGGTGGTGGTCTGCTCGCCGTCTTCCTGCTTCAGCGTGAAGTGGTTCGACGAGTTGCCCTGCGTGATGTCGATGCTGCCACCGACCGAGGTCTTGAAGAACACGGGCAGTGTGCTGTCACTGTTGTCGTGGCTGCCCTCCCGTTTGTAGTTGAAGCCCCAGTTCAGCAGGGACTTGGTCTGCGTGTTGCCCGAGTCGTCGGTCCACGTTACGTTCAGGTTGGCGTTGCTCACCCAGTGGTCCGCCGCGTCCTCGTCGTAGACGGGGGCCTTGATGCGGATGGTGTTCGCACCGTTGAGCATCACCTGGTACTGGTAGGTCCGTTCGACGAACCAGTCGCCTGCCGCCACTTCCTGTGGCAGCAGCCATGCGAAGAGCGCCAGCAGTAGCATCCACTGCCACGGTCGCCCTCGCCTCTTGTTTGTTAATTTGTTGTTGTACATAAGTTAGAAATTTAAATAAAAATGTATATTACCTTGTTTCTTTCTTTTCTTCTTCTCTTCTGTCTAAGGAGTTGAGGAGGACAGGAGTTTTTTATTATTACTCCTTAACTCCCTGACTCCTTAGAGTTTATTTCTCAGTCCTGACACAAAACGGATATAAAAACCGCCGAGCCCATCTTTCGATGTCTCGGCGGATATTATTCTTGTATTCTGGGGGAGAGTAGGGCTACAGGTACTTGCTTACGAACGTGTCGGGCAGAAGTATTTCCATTGCCGACGTGTCGGCAAGACGGTAGTCCTTCAGATTGATGGTTACCAGCGCATCGCATTTGTTCTGCAAGGCGCACTGGTACTGGTAGCTGTCTTCCACATCATCGAAAGCAAGGTCGTTGGTTCCGCTGACCATGCGCTTGTGGCTGATACTGGCCACGGTGCCCATTGAGAGCACGATGTTCAGCAGGCTGCGCAGCCGGTTGGTCTGTTCGGGACGGTGTATGCCCTGACGCTTCAGTTCCATGCGGATGAGGTAGGCCAGCGTATAGACGCATCCGGCAGAGACCACAGCTTTTATTCGCTTGTCCTCGACGGCACTCAGCAGTTGGCTGACAGCCTGGTATCGACGACGCCGCTGGAGGTATTCGAGGAAGATGTTCGTGTCGAGGAATACTTTCATGGGACTTGACAACTGTTAAAGTTGGTACTTCTCCTGAAAGTAGTCTTCGAGGAGTTCTTCTTCTGTGGCCCCTGAGCTGAACACACCGCAAAGGGCTTCGTGACGGTAATGCCGCTTGCTCTTCTTGGCGGGCTTGGCCGCGTCAATGAGTTGCTGGGCGTAGGCCGTGAGCTGCTGTTGCAGCAGGTCGATGCGGTACGACTTGGGTATTCTTACCGGAACATTGATGGTTCTTGCTTCCATAATCGTGTTGTTTTACGGTTACGCGTGCAAGAACGGTACAAGCCGAACGCAATCAAACTTGTTTGAATTGCTGAGGCGCAGCCCGTTCTCGCAGCCTTTCGGCTGCAAAGTTACAACTTTTTCGCGATTTCGCGCACGATTCCCCAGAAAAATAATATCCGTTTGTATCAGTATGTCAAAGAACGATTTAGCGAGTGGAGAGCCAAGCTTGCTTGAGCTATCCTGAGCGTTGAGTTCTTCGAGGCAAAGCCTCAAAGAACGATTTCTTCTTGTGACCGCTTGTTACCAAGCTGCCTTATCGAAGGGCTTCACGGTCGCCCTCGCCTCTTGTTTGTTAATCTGTTGTTGTACATAAGTTAGAAATTTAAATAAAAATGTATATTACCTTGTTTCTTTTCTTCTTCTCTTCTGTCTAAGGAGTTGAGGAGGACAGGAGTTTTTTTATTATTACTCCTTAACTCCCTGACTCCTTAGAGTTTATTTCTCAGTCCTGACACAAAACGGATATAAAACCGCCGAGCCCATCTTTCGATGTCTCGGCGGATAAAACCTTTCGGGGTGGTTCCGGGCCCTCGCCCGTGTCAACAAATCAGAGCATTCCGCTCACTCTCATCAATTCCTTTCTTACAGCATGTTGTGCTGGCGTAACCACTGCTTGCCGCTTGGTGTTAGGCAGAACAACAGAAATAAAATACACGGTACTCCGTAAACAAAGAAAATAAGATACATTCCCATAGTTTATTCCTCCTTTTTCCTTTTCTTGTTTGTTAATACTAATCCCACTATCAGTGTCGAAACAGCCACGACCGTACCCACAATGTAAATTGCAGAGCTGTCGTCCATGTCCTTGAACAAGGATGCTATTACGACGCCCGTCGTAACATATTTGGAAATATCCAACAGATACTTACCCAGATTCTCTATCCAAGTGTTCTCCATCTCGGGCTTTTTTTCGGCCGCCTCCAGCTGCTTGTTGATTTGCGGCTTCTGCGGCTTCGACTTCTCGCGCCTCGTCGTCATATTTGCTTGCATTTTATAATTACGCGTGCAAGGACGGTGCAAGCCGAACGCAATCAAACTTGTTTGAATTGCTGAGGCGCAGCCCGTTCTCGCAGCCTTTCGGCTGCAAAGTTACAACTTTTTCGCGATTTCGCGCACGATTCCCCGGAAAAATAATATCCACTCCCTGACTCCGGCGTCGCGCCACCCAAGTTCTTCGGGATGGGGTAAGATTTCATGGGGACTATACACTGGGCGTTTTAAAAAGTTTCCTTCGCCGTCACATAGGAACGGGAAACGCCGGTATATAAGCGGTTCGCGGGGGTATCCGCGCCGCGCGGAGGCGCGCGAACGTTCACGGAACCTTCACGGCTGCCTTCTCCCTACATAAGCGGATACGCTTACGCTTATACCTTATTGCCGACTAAAGGAGGCTTGTTTGCGGAAAAGCGCTCACCGTTTGCGGAAAAGCGCTCACCGTTTGCGGAAAAACGCTCACCGTTTTCCCACGAATGAGCCTCTTTCGACTGCCATTTCAGTTTCTTTCGACTGCCATTTCAGTTTCTTTCGACCGCCATTTCAGCACCGCCGGCTCGCTGTTTGAGCCTCCACCGACCATCCTCGTCACCTCCGTCGCCTGCTCGGCGCACCCTCGCCCGCGTAAGCGCACACCCGCTCACGTAGGCGCACCCCTCGCCCGTGCAAGCGCACACCCGCCCACGTAGGCGCACTCCCGCCCGCGCAAACACACACCCGCCCACGTAGGCGCACTCCCGCCCGCGCAAACACACACCCGCCCGCGTAGGCAGGCAGCTGTGAAGGTTCCGTGAACGTCCGCGCGGCGCAGACGCCCCCCGCGAACCTCTTTGTTTACAGGGGTTTCGGGGGAACCGTGAAGGTGAAGGATACTTTTTAAATTCGCCGATGTCTGCTGGGCGCAGGCGACTTCGCAGGATGCAATCCGCCGAGCCCATCTTTCGATGTCTCGGCGGATATATTCTTTCGGGGGGGGAGGAATGTGTGAACGTGCTTTTTAAGGCTTTTGGTTCAAAAGGCTTATCGTCGAAGTGAATTCGGCAATAACCTCCACTAACCGTGGATTGTCGTTTCGGACAATGATGGTGGCATAATTGGTGATGCCATCCTCGTCAACTACCGATGACGTGACCGATGTGTAGAGCGCCTTTCTGCTGTAGGCAGAGAACCACCGCTCGAACAGCCGGCTACGCAAGCGCTGCTTACCGTCGCCAGTGTCGCAGATGTAAAGCAGTGTGGTGTTGTTCTTGTCGAAGAACTCAGCGACGACGGCCAGTACCGTGTCCTTCACCTTTCGGTCGTTGGGCGACGGTCGGTTGTCCACATTGACGATAATCAGATGGTAGGCCTCACTTTGCATCAGGCTGTCGTCAGGCATAAAGCCTACGGAGTAGTGTACGTCGTGTTCGGTAAAGAACTTGAAGAAGTTCTCTTCGTCAGCCTCCTCCACTTTGTATGGCGACAGGGCGTTGATGCTCGCTATGTCCAGTGGGTTCATAACACGAAAGTGTATTTGGCAGGCTTGCCTGTCCGCTGTTCATAGGTCTGCTTCATCTTCTCCTCCAGCCGTGCCACGCACTGGCGTTTCTTTTCCTTGGCCGCCATGAAGCGGGTCATTGCTTCTTCTCTTGTCATAGTCGTATCTGTATTACGTTATCTGGCTGCAAAGATAGTGCAAATCGAGCGAAATGCCAAAGGAAAACTTGTTTTTCTTTGTATTTCCGAGATGTAGCCTATCTTCGAGCAAAGCTCAGAGATAAGCATTTTCTGCGAGATTATCGCAGAATCCCTCAGTTTTTTATATCCGTTTGTGTCAGTATGTCAAAGAACGAGTTTGCCGTCGGTTGAGCGTAGCGCCCCCCTTCTACGGCTGGTAGGTGTAGGGGCTATCGGTGATGGCACCCGTCACGCCGCCGATGGTCACGGTGCCGACTCTGCCGTCGTTGCCGCCCGCGCCGATGCTGTTAGTGGCATTCTCGCCCTTGGTGGCGGTGACTTTGGTCACGGTGTTGGTGATGGTGATGTCGCCGCACGCAGCGCCATTGCCGCCGCCGATGCCAGCCGAATAGGCACCGCCCGTGGCGGTGATGGTGCCGCCCTCGATGCGGATGTTGCCGCAGGCTAAATTAAAGCCGCCGCCGATGCCCGCACCGGCGCCGTTGCTGCTGGCGTCAAGCGAGCCTCTGCCACGGATGGTGAGCGTCTTGTCGCTGGGCACGTAGATGCCGGGATAGTCCTGATAGAATCCCTTTACGGTGTTCGTGCCGCTGAGGATGATGGTGGCGTCACCCAGACAGGTGATGCCTGCCCAGTGGTAGCTGGAGCTGTTCGCGCCGTTGATGGTCACGCCGTTGAGCGTCACCGTGGCGCCGTCGGCGATGGAAATCATGTATTTGTCGTACTCTACGTTCAGCGTACCCGTTAGCACGTCACCGTCCTGGGCTGTGATGCTGCCAGGCAGGCTGACCAGATTGAGCGTCGTGCTTTGCGGGGTCATTCTCAGGCCCTGCTGGTAGAAGTTGTTGGCGGCGTAGGTCTTGCCGGTCAGCGTCTTGGTATAGTCCCTTATGCCGTCGTTGGCGGTGATGGTGATGTCGTGCGTGCCGTCAGTAGGCCGCATGATGACATAGATGCGTCCATCGGTATCATGCCCCTTGACGGTGTAGTTTTCTGAGCCAGCTTTGATGGTCATACCCGTGATGGTGCTGGTGATGTCGTGCGTGCCGTCAGCGTCCTTCAGCGTGAAGGCCACGATGGCAAACTTGTTTTCCAGCGTCACCGGGGAAAGTGTAGTTCCAGACATACTGCCTGTATTACAACAAGCATAGTCATGACTTGCGACGTCGGCCAGCGTACCATCCTGCGTTGCAATCGGTACGACGATGTTGCCATTTTCATTTAGCGACACTAACGATGCCGGATAAAAATATTCGACAGTCTGGCTATTCTTAGGATTGGTCAGCGTGAAGGTCAGCGTTGCCGAATTGCCTTCTGCCGAGATGTCCTCCGCTGTCAGGGCTTCGCTCACAGCCATCACCTTCTTTTCACTTGTATTTTCGTACACCAGCGCCACCTGGTCGCCAACGGCGAAGGTCTTATCGGCTTTTCTGTTCTCGTAGTCAATACGCAGTGCGCGGGTGGTGCCTCGTGCCTGCGCTCCCTCGTCGAAGCCCACGGTGGTGGTCACGGTCACTATGTTGTCCTGCGTTGCAGACTGCGACCCGTCGGCGATGTTGTCGTCGCTGGAGCAGCCGGTCACTACTGCGCCCACCACTGCGAGGGCTGCTATGCTAAGATATTTCATTGTCTTCATTGCTTCGTGATGATGGGTTTGTTACTCTTCTTGATAACTGTTAAAATTGTAGTTCTGTACACCAGCCTCGCCGCTGGGGCTGCCAGCCTCGCCGCTACCTGCCAGCAGGTGCGTCTGGTGTTGTAACTTGACGATTTTCATCGCCGGTTTCCTGTAGTCTTTTCTTTTCATTGCTGCTAATATCTTTATTGTTATACTATTCTTTTTCTTTCTTCGTGGCGGGCAGGGGAGTCGCACCCCACCCCGCCTGTTGCTACGGAGGCTTTATTCTCTAAGGAGTTGAGGAGGACAGGAGTTTTTTATTATTACTCCTTAACTCCCTGACTCCTTAGAGCCTATTTCTCACTCCTGACACAAAACGGATATAATGCAATCCGCCGGGCTCATCTTTCGATGTCTCGGCGGATAAAAAACTCGATGGGAGAATGTCGGGTGGACTACTGAGCCTCGATAAGCCTTGAGTTTTGGAACTCGTCGAGCGTAACGAGGTTCGCATCCCATATCGGGCGATAGGGACTCTTGCGGGCGATAATCTGCAACAGGCAGTTAGTGTCAATCACTACGGGATTCATAGCCGCTTACTTCGTATAAGGTGTACGGAAGTGTGAACCGCGTAGTTCTTGAAGCCGTTTCTCGTCAAACTGACCGCTCTCCCATAGTACATCCATCTCGTCATCAATCTGCTTAGCATAGAATGTTGCCAGTTGTTGGCGCAACTTTTCCAGTCCCGCCGCAGTCTTGATGTGGGATACCAGATTGAACACTTGTACTTGTGCCGGGGTAAAGGTAATTGCTTCCATAATCCTAACGTTTAATCAGTTTCTGGCTGCAAAGATAAGCATTTTCTGCGAGATTATCGCAGAATCCCTCAGGTTTTTATATCCGTTTGTGTCAGTATGTCAAAGAGCGCCTGAGCCGAATGCAATGGAGCTTGCTCCTATTGCTGAGGCGATGGTGTTCTTCGAGGCAAAGCCTCAAAGAACGCTTTCTATTGTTCAGAGGTTCACCAGGAATGAGAGGCCCAGCGTCCAGTAGTTCATGTGCTTGCGGGTCTTGTACTCACGGGCATCCAGTCCGATACCGTCGGCGTATTCGCCCGTCGAGGCCATGAGGGCAGCGTCCGTCAGGAAGGCGGCACCGCTGGTCATGCCCTTCTGCATGAAGTGGTAGGGGTCGTAGGTGGCGGTGAAGTCCTTGCGGGTGTAGTCGTAGTCGCAGTAGATACGCCATGAGAAGTTGGACTTGTAGCGATAGGTGAGCGAGATGCCCGTGCCAAACGAGGTGGACGACTTGGCGCTTACGGTGAGGTATTCCCAGTCGTCGGTCCATTTCTCACCTGTGTTGGTGGGATACTGCAAGTTTTCGAGCAGGATAGAAGGGTCGCCGGAAACGTCCTTGTGACCGGGACGGTTGTCGAGCGTCAGGGTGTAGGGGATGTCCTTCACGTTGCCCTCGGCGTGACCGTCGATGTCGAGTTCCTGCGTGATGGAACGGCCGATGAGTGCCTTGGTGCCGAGGGAGAAGTGACGGCTGAGGGGCAGGTTGAAGTAGACACCGACGCTGCCGGTGAACTCGGTGATGTGGTCGCTCTTCACGATGCCGTAGCTGTCGGTGACGGGGGCGTTGGCATTCCACTCACTCTCCGTTTCTGCTGCATAGCCTATCTTGCCGAAGTAGGTGAGCTCGTTCTGGACCAGATTGCCGGGCACGTAGTCGCCGGGGAAGGCTGCCTCATAGTATGGCTGCAGCCCCTGCCAGGCGTAATAGTCCTCGGCGGCCACAAAGTCGGCAAAGTCGCCGAAGTCCTTAACCGATTGCGCGCGTACCCGCAGGCGCCCGCCCACGCCCACGTACTTATTAAAGAAATAGGCACCCTCGGCATCGACCACCGTGGCGGCACGGAACTTAAGGCCTATCTTCTCACCATAGCTCTCAAACTCGAGGTCCTTGTTGCCAAGGCCCACACCCATGGAGATGCTGAAGAAAGAGGGCTTTTCGTTGTCCAGCACCAAGTCGTTGCGCAGCAGTCCCTTCTGTTTGAACATCAGGTCGCAGAGGGCATAGCCCAACTCGGTGGACATGATACCGATGCCGGCACCCGACATCACATCGCTAATCCAGTGGCGGTTGTTGAGCACACGCATCACACCTGTGGCCGTAGCCACACCGTAGCCGGCCACCGACCACCAGGGCGAGCGTGTCAGTCCATACTCCTTGTGGAGCAGCGAGGCGCCGACGAAAGCGGTGGCGGTATGTCCCGAGGGCCAGGAATTGGCGGTACTGCCGTCAGGGCGCATCTCCTTGGCGGTGTACTTGATGCCGTTCACCAGTCCGGCCATAATACCATACGACATGGCGGCACTGGCCAGCAGGCGGGGCCAGTCGCTGCGGCCCTCATAGCCGCCCAGCTTCAGTCCGACCACCATGGCGGGGCCGAAGAACTGGGTGTAGTCGTCGATGCCAGTCTTGAAGTCGGTCAGCAGCTGCGTGTTCTTCTTGCCGCCTTGCTCGGCCTTCTGGTTGACGCGGAACATGGCCTTGTCGCCCTTGATGGCCAAGCCTGCTGCGAACAGGGGGATGCCGACGAAGGTCAGGTCGTCCATGAACTTGTAGGGCTTGACGCCGGGATTCGTCTTCGACTTGAAGAAGTCAAAGTCGGGTTTCCACTTGTCGGCAGTTGACTCCACGTTCATTGTGGGGACAGGAAGAGCCTTAACTTCCACCAGCTCGGCCTTCATTTCAGGTGTCTCCAACTTCAGGGGTTTCATGTCACGATAGTTCTCTGCTGTGGCCTGAACTGTCAAGGCTACGGCGAGTACGGTTAAAAAATGTCGGATGTTCATTGTGCTATTGTTTTTAATGATTAATTCTATTATTTTGTGCCACCACCGAGGGCAATGTAGAGGGCAATGACGGCCTCAGAAGCATTGTACATGTTCATGGCAGCGCTGAGCTGTGCGTTAAGCAGCGACTCCTGGGCAGTGAGTACCTCAAGGTAGCTGGCCTTGCCGTTGTCCATCAGTTCGTGTGTACCGGTGTACGCCTCGTGGAGCACCTCTATCTGGCGCTGGTAGTAGGCGTTCTTCTCACGGGCTGTCATACAGTCAGCCATGGCCTCGTTCACCTCGTTGCCGGCGTTGATGACCATCTGGACGTACTTCTTCTGCAAGTCCTCCTCGGTGAGCTGGGCTATCTTCTTGTTGGCAATCAGCTTGCCACGGGCGAAGATGGGCTGCGTGAGCTGGGCGACGGCATTCAGCAACAGCTTGCCCGGGTCGACGACAATGCCGGCATCATTGGTCCATCCGGCGGTTCCGCTGAGCGTGATGCTGGGGTAGAAGGCCGAACGGGCTGCCTGTGTGTTATAGAAAGCCTCCTCCATGGCGTGATTGGCCATACGGATGTCAGGACGGTTCTCCAGCATCTGGGCCGGCACACCTATCTTCAGGTACTTGGTATTGAACATGCGTTCTTCCACTTCACCCGTCGCCTCGACATGATGCAGGGTGGAGGTGCCCCACTTCTGGCGGTTGATGTGCTGCGGGCTGACGGCCAGCAGCTTGCAGATGGCATTCTCGACGGAACGGATGTTGCGGCGGGTGTCGGCTATCTGCGTCTTCACATTCAGGTAAGATGCCTCCATCTGGTTGACAGCGGTGCTATAGGCCTTGCCGTTCTCCCAAAGTGCCTGCTCGGTCTCGAGTGACTTGTTCCAAAGGCTGTCGGTCTGGGTAAGGATTTCCAGCTGGCGGTCGAGCACTTGCAGCATCAGGTACTGCTGGGCCGTGACGGAGATGAGGTTGGTGCGCACGGCCTCCTGCTGCATCTGAGCCTGCAGGACGACGGCCTTTGCCGCACGCTTCTGGTTGGTGATGGAGCCGAACACATCGATGTCCATCGACAGTTGCAACGGCAGGTTGTAGGTCTTGGAAACCGGACTCTTGTCGAAGCTGGAGAGCGAGCCCTGCGGCGCGAAGTAGAGCGACGGCAGATAGGCCAGCTTGGCGGCCTTGAGTGATGCTTCGCTCTTCTCTACGGCGATGCGTGCCGAGTTTAGGTCGGTATTGTTCTCTAAGACCTGCTCGATGAGTTGCTGCAGCAGCGGGTCGGTGAAGAACTCGCGCCAAGATGTCTCGGCAAGGGATGTGCCGTCCTCGGCAGAAGAACCGCCGGGCACACTGCCAAAGGCATCGGCGGGCGTCGGAGTCTTCTGCTCGTACTTATTATATATACCGCAGCCCGTAAGCGTGAGGCAAACGAAGATTAGAATGATGTTCTTTCTCATTATATATTCAAATTAAATGGTTGCTTTGTTGATATTTCTCTTATTTCTATATTCGCAGACCGAAGAAGGCCCGGATGCGCCATTTGGCGTTCTCCACGGCGAGGTCGGCCTTGTCGCCGATGTTGGTGTAGGTGTAAACCATTGACAGGCCCAGGAACTTGTTACCCCAGTTACGCACCACAGCCCCCCGGGCTGTGATGATGGTCTCGGGGAAATGATAGCGCAGGGACATGCGGTCGTCACCGACAGTCATGGAGGTCTTGCTGTAGACGATGAAGGTGGGCAGCGCAGAGATGTGCAGCAGCCAGCCTTGTCGGGGCACGTAGTTGTAGCCGTAGCCCGCCCCTAAGCCTACGTTCGTCATCTTCAACTGCTGCCACACCTCCCAGTCGAGGGTAGTGCGCTGTCTCATGTACGAGGCGGCCAGCAGGAGACTGCCCGCCGAGCGACGCTGAATGTAGCTCTGCGAGAAAGCGGCGGGATAGGAGAAGCGGCGCCCGTTGAAGGCGTAGTAGGCGTTCAGGTTCAGCGTCTGGGCCTCCAGCAAGCCGTCGGGCAAGTCGAGGTGTCCCATGCCATCCTGTTCGTACCACCCGGAGAAGTTCTTTGCATCTTGGTAGATGACATCGAAACCGAATTTATTGCTGTAACTGTTGAGGTTCAGCTCGTAGTCGTGGTATTTGCCTATCAGCTGGGCCGGGTTGAGTGCCAGGCCGAGCGCAACACCCTGATAGCTGACGCCCATGCTGAGCGTAGCCTTGTTATTGGCTTCTGACCTCCCCTGATAGTGATGCCCATTATCAATGCCCTTGCTCTCAATGGCCATCCCCGACACGTTCATCCGCGCCGTGATGGTCCACTTGGTGTTCGGGCGCATGATGTAAGCCGTGTCATAATTGACTTTATTATAGCGCGTGGTCAGCATTCGGTCAAGACGCTTAAGAAGGCTCTGTGCGTTGAGGCATGAGAAGCGAGAAGTGGAAAGCGAGAAGTCTGCTACCGCACAGGCGTGCAGCATCACGGCCATCAAGAAGACCCTTCTCCAGCTTCCTACAGCGGTAGCAAATCCTTCACTCTTCATTGTTTCACTCTTTATTTTTTATTTTTCACTCTTCACTTTTCACTTTAACAGCTCCCTGGAACCGCTCGTGCAGCTTCTGGAACACGATGAAGAAGGCCGGCACGACGAAGAGCAGGGCCACGGTGCCGATGCTCATACCGCCGATGACGCCGAGAGCCAAGGCACGGTTACCGTTGGCACCGGCACCGCCCTCGATGACGAGGGGTATCATACCGATAATCATCGTGGCCACCGTCATCAGGATGGGGCGCAGACGCTCCTTGCAAGCCTCGAAGGCTGCTTCCGTAATGCTCAAGCCCTGGGCGCGGCGCTCTGTGGCGAACTCGGTAATGAGGATGGCCGTCTTCGCCAACAGACCAATCAGCATGATGACACCCGTCTGCAGGTAGATATTGTTATCCATGCCCGGCAGACCCTGCGTATAGCCAAGGTATGCAAAGACGAAAGCACCCATCAGGCCGAACGGCACGCTGAAGAGCACGGCCCACGGTGTGAACCATGAGTTATACAGAGAGGCCAGGATGAGGTAAATCAGGATGGCGCAGATGATGTAGATAAAGGCGGTGGCATTAGACCCGGAAGCCTCTTCGAGCTCGCGCGACATGCCGCTATACTCGTAGGTGGCAGTGGCGGGCATCTCCTCCTTAAACACCTCGGCAATGGCCTTGTGGGCATCTCCCTCGGTGTATCCGCTATTAGCGGCAATATAGCAGGTGATGCTCTGGAACAGGTTGAAGTGCTCGATGTTGGATGGGCCGACTATCTCTTTCAGTGTGATGAACTCAGCAATAGGTGCCATCTTTCCATTACCCACCTGCACGAAGATATTCTGCAGCGACGACGGGTCAAGACGATACTCGGGCGAGGCTGCAGCCATGATGCGATAGACCTTACCAAACTGGTTGAAGTTGCCGATATAGGCACCACCGCAGAAAGTACCGAGCGTGTTGAGTACGTCGGCAGGCGACACACCGGCCCGGTCGCACTGGGCAGCATCGACATCGACCTGATATTTCGGGAAGCGCTCAGAGTATGTCGACATCGCGGAGGCTATCTCCGGACGCTCAGACAATTTGACTAAGAAGTGCTCGGTATGCTTGGCAAACTCCGACAGGTTGCCATCGGTGGGGTCCTCGACAACCAGCGTGACACTGTTACTCGTACCATAGCCGGGAATCTGCGGCATCTCGAAGGGCGTCACCGTCACATTCTTGATGTCCTGACAGTCGAAGTAGAACCGGTACATGACGAGGGTCAGCAGGTGGTCCAGACCGGGGCGTTCCTCCCAGTTCTTCAGGCGGACAACCAGCGTGGCGTAGTTAGAACCGGCACCAGAGAGCATGCCATAGCCACAGCAAATAGCGAAGCTCTCCATCTCGGGAATCTTCTTCACTTTCTCCTCCACCTGTTTCATAATCTCACGGGTCTGCTGCAGCGTGGTTCCTTCCGGAGCACTGAGGTCAACCAGGAATACGCCTTGGTCTTCCTGTGGCACCAGACCTGACGGCAGGCTCTTCATGAAGAACACCAACAGCACGGCAGACAATGCCAGAAGGCTCCAGGCCAAGAGGGGGCGCTTGATGAACTTCTGGACACTACGGCTGTATTTATTGTAGATGGCGTTATAGCTAACAGTATAGGCTTTCTTCGTGTAGTAGGTAATGCCCTTGCCCTCCTTCTTGCCTTCCTTCACGCGCATCATGATGGCGCAGAGTGCAGGGCAGAGCGTCAAGGCCGAGACACACGACAGACCGACGCTGGAGGCGATGGTCACACCAAACTGGGTGAAGAACGTGCCCGACGTACCGGGCATGAACGTCACGGGGATGAACACGGCCATAAATACCAAGGTACACGAGACGACGGCCACCGACACCTCGCTCATAGCCTGACGGGTAGCTTCGCGGGCATCGCTGATGCCACCCTCCATCTTAGCCATGACGGCCTCAACCACCACGATGGCGTCGTCGACCACCGTACCGATGGCCAGCACGAGTGCAAACAGCGTCAGGATGTTGAGCGAGAAGCCTGCCAGCGAGACGATGGCAAAGGTGCCCAGCAGTGACACGATAATGGATATGGAGGGAATGATGGTGGCCTTAAAGTTCTGCAGGAAGAAGAACACTACCAGCACCACGAGGATGATGGCGATGACCAGTGTCTCCACCACGTTGTGGATGGCAGCGAACAGGAAGTCGTCGCTGGTCATCAAGGTGACGAACTCCAGTCCGGCGGGCATCGTGGCCTTCATCTCCTCAAACGTCTTGTTGATGCGGGCATTCACCTCGGTGGCGTTGGCGCCCGGTGCCTGGTACACCATGAACATGGCACCCGGGCGGTCCTGGATATTTGAGGTGAAATTGTAGCTCATGGCTCCAATCTTCACTTCCGCCACGTCGCTCAGGTGCAGCATGCCGCCGCCGCTGGTGCGCAAGACGATGTCGTTAAACTCCTCGACCGTCTTCAGCGTTCCCTTGTACTGCATGGAGTACTGGTAGGAGTTTCCTGACTGCTCGCCAAGGGAACCCACTGCCGACACGAAGCTCTGTCCGCCGATGGCGGCGAAGATGTCGTTAGGCGTCAGGCCATATTGTGCCATCACGTCGGGCTTCAGCCAGAGGCGCAGGGCATAGGTGTTGCCGAGGCTCTGCACGTTACCCACACCGCTGATACGCATCAGGCGTGGCTTGATGTTGATGTCGACATAGTTGGACACAAAGTCCTCGTCGTACTTGCCATCGACACTGCGCACGGCGAAAATCTGCAGGATGTTGTTCTGGCGTTTCTCCACAGTCACGCCGATTTTGTTGACATCGGCAGGCAGCAGGGCCTGCGCGCGGGTGACGCGGTTCTGCACGTTCACCGCCGCCAAGTCGGGGTCGACACCCTGTTTGAAATAGACACTGATTTCCACATCACCGTTCGACGAAGCCTTGGAGGTGATATAGGACATGTCCGTCACACCATTGATGGCCTCTTCAAGTGGCTGGATGACCGACTTCATCACCGTGTTCTCGTCAGCACCGGAGTAGCTGGTAGTGACCATCACCGTTGGCGGTGCTATGTCGGGATACTGCTCCACTGGCAGTGTACTCATCGAGATGTAGCCCACCAGCGCTATCACTATCGAGATGGCACATGCCATCACGTATTTATTGATAAAGATATTGTTCTTCATTGTCGGAAGTTCGATATTACGTTATTTCGATATTTCGATATTTCGGCATTTCGATATTTCGGTATTCCGAAATTACTGTTCCGGGAACAGTACCTTCTGCCCCTCCGTCACGTTGTTGGCGCCGGTGGTCACAATCTTGTCGCCCACGTTCAGGCCGCTGGTAATGATGAAGTCCTTACCGTTACCGGTGTCCTGCATCGTCACGTCAACAGCGGTGGCGGTGCTGTCGGCCTTCACCTTATATACCTGCGACTTGTCCTGCAGACGCACCACAGCATTCTGGGGAATGACCATTACGTCTTTTTCAGCAAACGACATGACTACCGTTCCCTGGATGCCGGAGTGCAGCACTCCTTCTGGATTGGGGAACGACACCTTGGCGGTCAGCGAGCCTGTAGCCGCATTGACGACGCCCGTCAAGCTGACCACACGACCCTTGTGAGGATACTCCGTACCGCTCTTCATGACAAACGTTGCCTCGGGCAGCTCAGCAATAAGCTTCTTCATATCAGTGGCGTTCACGCCTTCCTGCACCATCGCCTCGACGATGGCCTCCGTGACCGAGAACTCAGCATACATCGTCGTGTTGCCGCTCAGCATGGTCAGCTCTGTCATAGGCGACACCTGGTCGCCGTTACGCACGGGAATCTCACCGATGACACCCGACACGGGAGCCGTGATGGTGCAGAAGCCGAGGTTCACCTTGGCACGGTTCACCGAGGCCCGCGCCTGGGCCACAGCGGCCTGGGCCTGCTTGTAGGAGTTCTCCGAGTTGCTGAGCATGTAGGTGCTCACGATTTTCTTCTCGAACAGGTTCTTGTTCGACTCATACTCCAGCTTGGCAGAGTTCTCCTGAGCCAGGGCAGCCTGCAGGTTGGCCTGTGCTGCCTCCAGCTCCAGCTGGGCGTTGCGGGAGTCGATGATGAAGAGCGTCTGTCCCTTCTTCACTTGCTGACCCTCGGACACGCAGATTTGCATCAGCTGTCCGCTGACCTGTGGCGTGACGGTCACGTCGTTCTGACCTTTCATTCTGGCACTGAACTTGTAAGGCAGTTCAATGTCTGACTTCTTCACTGTCAATGTCTCAAACGAAGACTGTGTCTCCTTGGGCATGTTCACGTCACACGCCACCAACCCAGTTAAGATACCGAGCATCAAAGTACTTTTAATGATTTTCATTTTCTTTGTTTTTGCTTTTAAATTATCAATTCTCAATTCTCAATTATCAACCTTTCAATTCTCCGCTTCGGTGACGAAACAGGCCACGAGACCATAGGTAATGGTAGGACGAATCCATATCTCGGTGAGCATATATTCGGTGTACTCATTGATGGGCTCCAGGGTGATGTCCCAGTTGTAGAGCGTGGCAATGAGTATGTCGATGACACAGATTGTCCACAGGTTGCTCTTCGTATAACTCTTCCAGTCCTTGCGGGCATAGAAGAACGTGAGCATACAAAGCAGCAGCACCGACAGCGTGAGGCACACGAGGTGCAGGGCGTAGTAGGCCAGGGGCGGTGCAAAGAGGATGTCGCGCAGCAGCACCGTCATGCCCACCGAGATGGAGCACCAGTAGTTGAACTGCTGGGTGGTGATGCGCGGGGAGTTGAAGAAGTACATCCAAATCATCACCAGACAGGCAATGTAGAACAGGTTGAGCACCAGTTCGGGCCATGCCTCGCCCAGTCCGAAGTGGAAAATGGCGTAAAGCATCACGCCCACTGACAATGAGCCGCCGACAGCGGTAATCATGATGTCGAAAACCTTGGCTCCTTTCTTGAATCTCGTTTTCATATCATTTGTTTTAACTTATAATTGTCATGTTATTCTTCTTTCTTTTCAACACGAATTGCCATGTAATTGCCCATGAATTTCTCATATAATTAATGATAATTCGTGTTTAATTCGTGGTAATTCGTGTTCAAAATAAAAACCCGGATTCACGTCTCGCTGTCGCTCTCCAATTCCTGTAACGTCTCCACGCGCCAGACGAGGAAGGCGATGATGATGAGCGTGTTCACCTGCGCCAGATACTCCGTCACAAGCGCGCCGCCATTGGTGGAGTAGACCACGTGGACGAACAGGATGAAGGCCAGCAGTAGCAGGCTCTGCCACACCTCCTTGCGCTCCAGGTCGGCATAGTTGTCGAGCAGCCACCGCCCGTACTGCCGCACGGCCCTCACGTAGTACACGAGGAAGGCCACGGCCACTGCGGCCATGTACCACTCCACTGCCGGCTCGAACACGTCGCTGTGCAGGGCGATGCACACCACGGCCAGCACCGCCACCGGTGCCACCGTCGCCCATGCGGGCCAGAGCGGTCGCTGTCGGTCCTGCAGCATCCGCAGGAGCACGCACATCAGCAGCGGCACGAACGTCAGGCGGTCGAGCGTGATGGCCACGATGTTGCGCACCAGCCAGTCGTCACTCAGGCACAGCTGCCCCAGCACGACCCACCATACGTGGCTTGCGAAGACTGCCGCCATGAATGCCGCCGTCCACCGACGCAGCACACGGCTGGACCCTATGTCGTCGCCAACCACTGCGTTGCCCCGCCGCCAGAGCAGATACACACACGCCAACAGCGCAAACCATGCCGCCGCGCCGTAGAGCATCAGGAAAAATGCATCACCCAGTCCTTGGTATTCGTACATAATCTATTGTTTTAGCGTTAAAATTGCTTCAAAGTTACTCAAAAATTCCCGAACTGCCGCACCCGAAAAGCCCGCTCAAAAAGATTTTGCAGATTCTGAAACTTTTTTTGTTAATTCTGAGAGTCGCCCCGATTTTTTGTAGATTTTGAGAGTCGAATTGCAGATTTTGAGAGTCAAGTTGTAGTTTTTTGTCCAAAAAGTTGTACCTTTGCTGCCGAAATGGATATGCTCGAATACACGTCCCCACAGTTCATACTGTTTTGCATGCTCTACGGCGGAGCAGCGGTGGTGTCCGCCATGCTGTGCCTTTACCTGCTGCTGTGCAGGGGCAACGCCATCGCGCCAGACATCACGCCGCCTGCGCGTCTGCGTCGGTGGGCAGCCGCATTTTTCGGCATAGCAGCCCTGGGCCATCTGTGGTGGTACATTTTCTTCATCCTTTCCGGTGACGTCAATTCCTGGGCACACGTGGCCTGCGTGGTGCTCGACTGCATCTTGACGCTGACCACTGTCTTCGGCACGATGCTGTCCATGCTTCAGGACCGCCGCCGGCCGTTGTGGCCCTTCGTCACAGCCATGACGCCCATCGTGATTCTCGGAGGACTGCAGATAGCGAGGCCCGGCACCGACTTCCTGACCCCGGCCCTCGCCTATACGCTGGTCCTCTACGTGTTCTTTTCTATATATATGACTGTGGCCGTCAGGCAATACGGGCGGTGGCTGCGCGACAACTACGCCGACCTGGAGCACAAGGAGGTGTGGGCCAGCCATACGCTGCTCATCTTGTTTCTGCTGCTGGTGGTCATCTACGGATTCACAACCGATGGCCCGTCGTTTTTCCTGCTCCGCATTGCCGACTTCGTGCTGTTCGGTCTGCTGCTGTGGCGCGTGGAGACGCTGCCGCAGTTGGAGGCGGCAGCGACGGACGAGGAGGACAGCCTGCCGGAGCCGGAGGCATCGCAAGACCCAGCTACTGACCTGCAGGGCGCAGGGAATGCTGCCGCAGGGACACAGAAACCAGAGGAAGAACCGTCTACTCCCCTCGCTCTTCGGCGAGGACTCGGGGCTGAGGCTCTTTCCAATATCGGCGATTTGCTGAAAGAGAACTGCGAGAAGACGGGGCTCTACCTGATGAACGACCTGACCCTCGCCCAGCTCTCGACTGCCGTCGGCGTCAACCGCTCGTATCTCAGCCAGTATTTCTCCTGCCAGGGCATGAACTACAACACCTACATCAACGGCCTCCGCATCAACCACTTCGTCAGTCTCTACCAGAAAGCCGCCAGCAGCCAGCAGTATTTCACCGCCCAGCAGTTGGCACAGCAATGCGGCTACCGCAGCTACAGCACCTTCAGCACCGCCTTCAAACAGCGCATGGGGCAGAGCGTTTCGGCATGGATGCGCGAAATGGGGGGGGTAGAAATCCACTGAACTGAAAATCCGCTGAACCCTGATTCGTTTCTTTTGCGGGAATCACAAAAAAAAGAAGTGGCTGATAATCAGTCACTTCCTTGCTAACAGACTTGTCTGTCTGTCGGGATGAGGCGACTCGAACGCCCGACCCCTACGTCCCGAACGTAGTGCGCTACCAACTGCGCTACATCCCGAATGCTTTGAAAAAGCGGGTGCAAAGATAATAAATAAATATGAAATATGAATCATGAATTAAGAATTATTTTCAAATTTAGGGTGAAAAATTTGCCATTACGGCGAAAAAAGGGTATCTTTGCAAGCAAAATGGCTCATTGCAATGAAACAATCGTTACTACTAACTATTAGTTTATTGACAGCACTATGCGGCTATGCCCAGCGTACCATCCGTGTTGCCGCCGGCGACGCGGCAGACTTGCTGCGCGCCGTGGAAGAGGCCAACAAGCTCAACGAATCGGCTACCGCCCAGCGCACTTTCATCCTGATTCCCAACGGCTTCTACGATTTGGGAAAGACGGTGCTGACACGCATCACCGGCAACAACATCGCCCTGATAGGGCAGAGCATGGAGGGAACCATTATCCAAAACGCCCCTGATGCAGCAAACGAGGGTATCAGCAAGACTGCCGTCTTCCAGAACCGTGGCACGGGCAATTACTTCCAGGACCTGACGCTTCGCAACGCCCTTGACTACTATTCGTGCGGCGCTGCCGGCCGGGCAGTGACCTTGCATGACAAGGGAACGCGGACCATTTGCAACCGGGTGCGCCTGCTGTCTTTCCAAGACACCTATTATTCTGACAACGAGGAATGCCAGCATTACTTCCAGGATGCGGAGATACACGGCACGGTCGACTTCATCTGCGGTGCCGGCGACGTATGGTTTGAGCGTTGCCGCATTGTGACCGAGAAGCGCAACCTTGACGGCCATGGCCGTAATGTCATTGCTGCGCCGCGCACGTCGAAGACGCCCTGGGGCTACATCTTCCATCGCTGTACGGTAGCGAACGACACGTCCGACTTTGAATATGCCCGTGGCTGGCACACGACGCCGCACTGCATCTGGCTGCGGACGACCCTGCTGTCGCCCGAGAAACTGTCGAAGACCCGCTTCGACTACCGGGGCATGCGTACCGTTCAGAACGACTTCAAGGAATATGGCACGCTTGATGCCGGTGGACATGACATTACGCCGGCGTCGAATGTCGTCACCTTCACGCTCAAGGAAGAGCAGAATCCCGTTGAAACCATCCTTTCTGACGCCGAGGCCCGGCGTTATTCTATCAAGAATGTCTTCACCGCATGGAATCCGGTGAAGACATTGAAGAAGGCGGAAAAGAAGGCCGCCAAGCTGAAGCGGCGCTATCTATAGCAGTCTTTTGGTCAGTTTCTCCAGCATGTCGCTGGTCATGTCAATGAGGTTATACTGGTGCTGCCATCCCCATTCCTCGCGGGCACACGAGTCGTCCATGAGGTCGGGCCATGACTCTGCTATCGACTGTTTCAGCGGGTCGATGTCATAGACCATTTCAAATTCCGGCTTTATCTGCTTGATGGCGTGGTAAATCATGTCCGGGTCGAAGCTCATGGCCGCAATGTTGAAGCCGTTGCGGTGCTTGAGCCGCGCCGGGTCGGCCTCCATCAGCGTGTGGGCGGCCCTGAGGGCGTCGGGCATGTACATCATGTCCATGCGCGTTCCCGCCTTGATGGGGCAGGTGAAGCGCTCGCCCCGCACGGCATAGTAGTAGATGTCGACGGCATAGTCGGTGGTGCCGCCGCCCGGCGGCGTGACGTTTGAGATGATGCCGGGGAATCGCACCGACCGCGTGTCGACGCCGTATTTATGGAAATACCAGTCGCTGATGAGCTCCGTCGTGACCTTCGACACCCCATAGATGGTGCGTGGCCGCTGTATCGTGTCCTGAGGCGTCAGCTCGTGGGGCGTCTCCAGTCCGAACGAACCGATGCTGCTGGGCGTGAAGACGGCGCAATGGTGCTCGCGTGCCACTTCCAGAATGTTCCACAGTCCGTCGATGCCTATCTGCCAGGCCAGCCTGGGCTTCGACTCGGCGACCACCGACAGGAGGGCCGCCAGGTTGTAGATGGTGTCTATGTCGTATTGCTTCACGGCGTTGGCAATGCCTTGGGCGTCGGTGACGTCGGCGATGACCGACGGTCCGCTTTCCAGCAGTTCCCCCTTCGGTTCTGCCCCCCGGATGTAGCCTGCCACGACGTGTTCGTTGCCATAGAGACGTCTCAGGTACATGGTCAACTCAGAGCCAATCTGCCCCGTTGAGCCGATAATCAGGATATTCTTCATGAAAATAGAATTTATAGTGTTACGGTTTTCAACTGCAAAGATACGAAATAAATCAGAATCGGCCATTGATATTGCATAAAATTTCACCGATTATGCTGGAAAAACTTGCAGGGTTCGCCTGAAAGCGCTACCTTTGCAGGTGATGAAGATAGGAATTTTTTGTTCGGCAAACAGCCAGATAGCGTCAGTGTTCTTCCAGAAGACGGCGGAGCTGGGCCGTTGGGCGGCCCAAGACGGGCATGCCATCGTGTTCGGCGGTGTCAATCAGGGCTTGATGGAGTGTGTGGCCAAGGCCGCAAAGGAGGCCGGTGGGCGCACCGTCGGCGTCGTTCCCGACATTGTAGAGGAAACGGGGCGTACTTCAACGTACAACGACGTGGTGCTGACATGCCGGAACCTGAACGAGCGCAAACAGCTGATGCTCGATGAAAGCGACGTTTTTATCGCCCTTCCCGGCGGCATCGGCACCCTGGACGAGGTGTTTACCATGGCGGCATCGTACACCATCGGCTACCACCGCAAGCGCGTTATCCTATATAATATCGAAGGTTTCTGGGACAGCCTCATCGCGCTGCTCGACGACATGCAGCGGCGCGGCATGGTGCGCGGCCAGTGGCAGCAGTACATCTGCGTGGCCGACAGTCTGGACGACATCAAGGCGTTGCTCAAATAAGCCGCCAGAAACCACCGGCAGATGGCCTCACCGCAGGGCCAGGGCTGCATTCTCGGCCGCTTCCATCTGCTCACGCTCGCCGGGCCCTTTGTCGTTCAGCCCGCAGAGATGCAGGATGCCGTGGATGATGACCCGGTGCAGCTCCTCGTCATACTCCTTGTTAAACAGCTCGGCATTGGAGCGCACGGTGTCCAGGGAAATGACCAAGTCACCGTTCAGCACGTCGCCCTCGCAGTAGTCGAAGGTGATGATGTCGGTGTAGTAGTCGTGGCCCAGATACTCGCGGTTGACGTCGAGGATATGGTCGTCGTCGCAGAACAAGTAGCCCACTTCGCCCACTTTCTTGCCGTAGGTAGCGGCCACGCGCCGTATCCATGCGGTGGTCTCGCGCCGCTTGATGGACGGAAATTTGACGTTTTCAACGGAATAGGTTATCATGTTTTCTTCATTCTTTTAGCTCGTCATGCTTGGTCTTTAGGCAGGAATGCGCTGACATCGACGCCGAAATGCTGCAGTTCGCGCACCATAGTCGATGAAACCGCCGAAAACTGCGGCTCGGCAAAGAGCAGCACCGTCTCTACGCCGCTCAGCTGCCGGTTCACGTCCGCCTGTTCGCGCTCGTACTCAAAGTCCTTGACGCTCCTGACACCTTTCACGATGAAATGGGCGTTTTCTGCCTTTGCAAAGTCGACGGCCAGCCCATAGTAGGGCTTCACCTCGATGCGCGGCTCGTCGCGGTAGAGGCGGGCGATGGCCTCGATGCGCTGGTCGGCCGACGGCATGTCGGGCTTGTGTACCTGGTCGCCGACGACTCCGATGACCAGCCGGTCGAACAGCGGCAGGGCGCGCCTCACGATGCTGTCGTGGCCGATGGTAAACGGGTTAAAGCTCCCAACGAATATTCCTGTCTTCATAGCGGTAGCAGATTCTTCACTCTTCACTTTTCACTCTTCACTCAAAAAGGTTCGGCTCCATGATGTTGCCCGAATACGGATTGCGCCCGAAGTGCCTGTAGGCCAGTTCGGTCACCATGCGGCCACGGGGCGTGCGCTTGATGAAACCCTCCATGATGAGGAACGGCTCATAGACCTCCTCGATGGTTCCGCTGTCCTCTCCGATGGCTGTGGCAATGGTGGTGATGCCCACCGGACCGCCCCGGAACTTGTCGATGATGGTCAGCAGGATGCGGTTGTCAATCTCGTCCAGTCCGTATTGGTCGATGTTCAGCGCCGTCAGTGCGATGCGCGTGATGTCGGAGTCGATGCGTCCCGAGCCTTTCACCTGGGCAAAGTCGCGCACCCGTCGCAGCAGGGCGTTGGCGATACGTGGCGTGCCCCGGCTGCGGCGTGCTATTTCTGCAGCCGCCTCTATAGTAATAGGTACGCGCAGGAGCGAGGCCGAGCGCTCTACTATCTTCTGCAGCGTCTCCGGCTCATAGTACTGCAGGTGCATATTGATGCCGAAGCGGGCGCGGAGCGGGGCGGTCAGCAGTCCGCTGCGCGTCGTGGCGCCAACGAGTGTGAACGGGTTGAGGTCTATCTGGATGCTCCGTGCCGACGGTCCCTTGTCAATCATGATGTCGATACGGTAGTCTTCCATGGCCGAATAGAGGTATTCTTCGACCACGGGCGAGAGGCGGTGGATTTCGTCAATGAACAGGACGTCGTTCTTCTCCAGCGACGTCAGGATGCCGGCCAAGTCGCCCGGCTTGTCGAGAACGGGTCCGCTCGTAATCTTGAAGCCCACGCCCAGCTCGTTGGCTATGATGTTCGACAGGGTCGTCTTGCCCAGACCGGGAGGGCCGTGCAGCAGCACATGGTCGAGCGGTTCGCCACGGTATTTGGCCGCCTCGACGAACATCTCCAGGTTCTCCACCACCTGCTGCTGCCCGCTGAAGTCGTGGAAAGCCAGCGGCCGCAGGGCGTTTTCAAACTCCTTCTCACTCGACGACAGCCGTTCCTGTCGGATGTCAAAATCTTCGTTCATGTCTGCAAAGGTACAAATTAGTGGACATAAAACAAAGGAATTGCGCCAATTTTTCACTCGCTTTATCAAGAAGTGCGCGCACTTTTATGTCAAACGGCGCGCACTTTTATGCCAAATGGAGCAGACTTTTATGTCAAATAGTGCGGACTTTTGACATAAAACTTGGAGCTAAATGCCATAAAAGTCTGCTCAAAGTGCCATAAATGCGTGCACAGTTTGACATAAAATTGTGGACGAAGTGACAAAAAAAGGGACTCCGCTGAGTCCCAAACCTTTGTTAACCTTAAATCTAATACTATGAAAAACACATTGCAAATATACAGGATTTATCTTAAAGGCGGATGCAAAACGTACAGAAAACAGTGTCAGACATACACTTTCTTGACCTAAATCAACCGGAAAAGCGGCAAAAAAAGCCGCGAAAGTAAAGTTTCTTGCCAAAAATTTGGCCAATAGAAAATTAATTCCTACCTTTGCAGACGGATAAAACATAGCTGAAAGCAGGGATTCCGACAGCGCGAAGAGTCGGGATTCTTTTATTTTTCGCTAAGCGATAAACAACTGAAATCAGTCAATTAGTAAATAGCAAAAGAACTATGGCATACATGTCACAAGAAGGCTATGACAAGCTTATAGCCGAACTGCACCGCCTGGAAGCGGTGGAACGCCCCAAGGCCTCGGCAGCCATTGCCGAAGCCAGGGAGAAGGGCGACCTCAGTGAGAACAGCGAATACGACGCCGCCAAGGAGGCCCAGGCCCATCTGGAGGATAAAATCAACCGGCTGAAGAGCACCATCGCCGACGCCAAGGTGGTCGACACGTCGCGCCTCAGCACCGACTCCGTGCAGATTCTGACCAAGGTGGAGATGACCAACCTGACCACCAAGGCCAAGATGACGTACACCATCGTCAGCGAGAACGAGGCCGACCTGCGCGCCGGGAAAATCAGCATCAAGACGCCCATCGCCCAGGGACTGTTGGGCAAGAAGGTGGGCGACGAGGCGGAAATCCAGATTCCCCGTGGCACCATTAAGCTGCGCATAGAGAACATCTCGATAGCATAAGCATCGAAGCCTCGAAACTTCGAAATTTCGAAACGTCGGAACATCGGAACATCGAGACATCGAAATACCGAAATTTCGAAATTTCGAGACATCGAAACGTCGAGACATCGAAAAATCGAAGCATCGAAATATCGAAACGTCGAAAAATCGAAAAAAACAAAAACCATGGATATATTCAGTAAAATTGCCGCAGGCGAAATACCCAGCTACAAGGTTGCCGAGAACGATGAGTTCTACGCATTCCTCGACATCAACCCATTAGTAAAAGGGCACACGTTGGTGATTCCCCGACGCGAGGTCGACTACTTCTTCGACATGGAAGACGACGAGTTGGCCCGCTATCAGCAGTTTGCCAAGCGCGTAGCCGCCGCCATCAAGCAAGCCTTCCCCTGCCGGAAGGTAGCCCAGGTGGTGCTCGGTCTGGAGGTGGCCCACGCCCACATCCACCTCATTCCCATGCAGACGGAGGCCGATGCCGACTTCCGCCGCGAGAAGCTGAAGCTCTCGGAAGAGGAGTTCAAGGAGATTGCCGCAAAAATCCAGGCTGCGCTCTAAAGGGCTTCCTGCTTGGCTCACACGCCCTCTTTTTCACTGACGACATAGACGGGACGCCCTTTCGTCTCGTAGAAGATGCGTCCCAGGTATTCACCGATGATACCCAACGACAAGAGCTGTACCCCTCCTAAGAAAAGGATGACGGTCAGCAACGTGGGATAACCTCTGACGGGGTCGTCCCAGATGATGGTTTTGACCAGCACATAGCACATGTAGAGGAAGGCCACGGCAGAGACGGCCAGTCCCAGAATGGTGGCCATGCGCAGCGGGGCGGTCGTGAACGAGGTGATGCCGTCGACGGCCAGGTTCAGCAGTCGCAGGAAGTTAAAGGAGGAGGTTCCTGCAAAGCGGTCACCTTGTTCAAACTGAATCTCACACTTCCTGAAGCCTATCCAGCAATACATACCCTTGGTGTAGCGCTGGGTCTCACGCAGATTCTTCAGCGCATCGATGCATTTGCGGTCCAGCAGTCGGAAATCCCCTACGTTCTCCAGAATCTCAACACGGGTGGAGTGCTGCAGCAGCTTATAATATAATAAGGTGAATTTTCGGCGCAGCCAGCTTTCCTTGCCTCTGGTAATACGCTTGGCGTAGACGTCCTCATAGCCCTCTTCCCATTTGGCCAGCATGTCAGGAATAGCCGTGGGCGGGTGCTGCAGGTCAGCATCCATGATGACCATACAGTCGCCCGTGGCATGGTCGAAGCCTGCCAGCATGGCGTTCTCCTTGCCGAAGTTACGCGACAGGCTGACGTAACAGATGCGCGGGTCGTCAGCCCGCAGTTGCCGAATGACTTCCAAGGTGCGGTCACTGCTGCCGTCATTGACCATCAGCACTTCCCATAAATACTCGCCGTGGGCATCCATCAGCTGCCGCAGCGCTTTGTACAGGGCATTCAGCGAATCGTCTTCGTTATAACAGGGGATGAGAATCGTTACCTTTTTCATGATGATGATGATGTGATATATGGCTTTTTCAGATGCAAATATATAAAAAAACCATAAAATATTACCTTTTATGACGAGTTTTTTGTATTTTTGTGCACAAAAATCGAAGAAGTTTCCATGGAACTGTCAATAGTATCACCCGTTTACCGTGGTGAAAAGATGTTAGACGAGCTGGTCGGGCGCATACACTCGGCCATCCATCCCTTGACAGATGATTATGAGATTATCCTGGTCAACGACAGCTCTCCCGACAACTCATGGGAGAAAATCGAGGAGCTCTGCGCCAGGGACAAGCGGGTGAAAGGCATCAACCTGAGCCGGAATTTCGGGCAGCCGTATGCCATCACGGCAGGGCTCAGCTATGCCAAGGGAGCATACATCGCCGTCATTGACTGTGACCTGCAGAACAAGCCGGAGGACCTTCCTGCCATGTACCGGAAAGCCCTTGAGGGATATGACGTCGTCAGCGCCCGCCGCGTGGTCCGCGACGACACGTTCCTGAAGCGTATGTCGTCCACCGTTTTCCATCAGGTCTACGATTTCCTGAGTGGTTTTGAGACCGACAAGGCGGTTGCAGAGTTCGGTATTTACAGCCGGAAAATCGTAAGCGTATATTGCAGTATTCCGGAATACTCACGCTCCTTCGTGGAGTTGATACATACGTTGGGATTCAAAAAGAGCACCGTTGACGTGTACCATGACCACCGGCTGGAGGGTGAAAGCTCGTACAACCTGCGCCGCCTGCTCACCTTATCCTACAATTCCATTATCTCGAACAGCAACCGGCCGTTGCATTTGGCCGTCGGACTGGGACTGGTTATGTCCATGCTTTCCTTCCTGATGGCCATCTACAACATCATAGCCAAGTTCTACGGGCTGAACGAAGTGGTGGGATATACCTCCACTATCTTTTCTATTTGGTTCGTGGGCGGGCTCCTGCTGTTTATGATGGGTGTCATGGGATTGTATATCGGTAAGATTTTTGACCAGGTCAAAGGCCGGCCTGTGTTTATTGTCAGGGACACGTTGAATATTGAAGAAAAAGATGATACCATTTAATAAACCCTATTGCTCGGGCCGGGAAATCAGCTATATCCAAGAAGTCTGCCACTCAACAACGATGTCTGGCAACGGCCAGTTTACCAAACTTTGTCATGGATTCTTCGAGAAGCGCTATAACTTTCTGAAGTGTCTGTTGTGTACATCGGGCACGGATGCCTTGGAGATGTGCGCCATGCTCTGCAACTTGAAGCCCGGCGACGAGGTCATCGTCCCCTCTTACACCTTTGTATCGACGGCCATTGCCTTTATCCGTGAAGGGGCGTTTGTCCGTTTTGCCGACAGCGGGGCCGACAACCCGAACGTCACGGCAGCGCAGATAGAGCCGCTGATTAACGAGAGGACGAGGGTGATAGTCGTGGTCCACTATGCCGGCATAGCCTGCGATATGGACAGCATCATGGCATTGGCAGAGAAGCACCGGCTGATAGTCGTGGAAGATGCAGCCCATGCAGTAGACTCCTATTACAAGGGGCGTCCGCTGGGCGGCATCGGACATCTGGCCGCTTTCTCCTTCCATGAGACCAAGAACATCAACTGCGGCGAGGGCGGCATGCTGGTTGTCAACGACCAGCGGTTTGTAGGCCGGGCGGAGATAATCTGGGAGAAAGGCACTAACCGCGCGGAGTTCTACCGTGGCATGGTCAATAAATATGGCTGGTGCGACCTGGGGTCTTCTTTCCTGCCCTCCGAATTCAATGCCGCTTTCCTTTGGGCTCAGCTGGAGCAGATGGACGACATACAGGGCAAGCGCCGTCATATCTGGGAGGGCTATGACCGGGCATTGAGAGGGAAACTGCCGGCAAGCATCACACTGCCCGCCATCCCTGAGTATGCCACTAACAACTATCACATGTACTACCTGCTTTGTCCGTCGCTCGAAGTGCGTACTTCGCTGATGAACTACCTGAAGAACAATGGTGTACAGGCCACATTCCACTATCTGCCTTTACACTCCAGCAGCTACTATCAGGACAAGCATGACGGGCGGGTGCTGGCCAATTGCGACCGCTATGCTGATACTTTGGTGCGGTTGCCGCTGTATTACGAATTAACCGATGAAGACGTGGATTACATCACCAAACTTATCCTCAAGTTCTTGAAGGCATGAAAAAGGTCGTCAACGCGCTGAAATGGTTCTTTAGCAACCCTACATGCGTATTTTGTCTGGGCTTGGCCATTGCCTTGCTCGCCACGACATTAGAGGTCGTACGCGGCCGGAACACCAATTACTTTGACTATCAGGATTCCACCCGCATGTTCTGGGAGGGCATCAGCCCTTACAACATAGAGTATGTTGAGGCCCACGGCATCTATTTCCTCTACACTCCTGTATTCAATGTCATATTTGCGCCCATCTTCCTTTTACCATGGTGGTTAGGGCCTTACGTGTGGAATATCAGCAACTACTGCCTGTTCTCCCTGGCCATTAAGACGCTGCCGCAGCAACTGGACAAATACAAGCACTGGATATTCCTGTTCCTGCTGCCTGTTGTGCTACAGACTATTTTCTGCTATCAGCACAACATTATAGTGGCTTACATCTACATTTTTGCCTTCAACCTGTTAGAACGCAACAAGCCTTTCTGGGCCGTGCTGCTTATCATGGTTTCTGCCACGACAAAAATATATGGGACAGCAGAGCTGGCAATCCTGTTCTGCTATCCCAAAGTATGGCGCAATTTAGGCTATTCCGTGCTCTGTGGAACGGCCTTGTTACTGCTGCCTGCCATCAATACGGCCTTTGACAATGTCTTTGTGTTGTACCAGGAGATGTTTGACATGATTGCCTCACACCACAGCGACTCCGATTTCATTGGCATTCTCTTTGCCCGTGGACTGAAACCCTTCCTGCTTCCTAACTATCGCGAAGTGCAGATGGCCGTCTTTGCCCTGCTGGGTATTGCCTTCTTTGCACGATACAAACGCTGGGGAGACTTCCGTTTCCGGGTGCTGGTATTGGCAGTTCTGACAGGATTCATGATTTTGTTCAGCGACTGTCCGGAAACACATACCTATATTATTGCCTTCCCATTCTATGCTATGGCCTATTTCCTTCAGCCGAACCGGACATGGCTGGACAGGACTTTGTTTTGGCTGTTAGTTGTCAACTTCGGTATCTTGCCGACTGATGTGCTCTGTCCGGCATGGCTACATGACTACATCCACCAGACATTCTGGTTAGACGTATATACCTATTTCTTCTGCTGGCTGCGTATGATATGGTGGGCCGTAGGACCTTTTACGATGACACCTGCGGCCAAGAAAGTGACAGCCATGGCATTGGTCCTTATGCTGATTCCCGCCATAGGCTTCGCACAGCAGCAAAGAACCTTCACCGTCAAGGGGGTGACGTTCCGCATGAATTTTGTGGAAGGCGGCACCTTTACGATGGGAGCCCTTCCTAATGACACGCTGGCCGATGCTGATGAGGTGCGCCATCTTGCCAAAGTCAAAAGCTTCTATATGGGGGAGACCGAAGTAACCCAGGAGCTTTGGGAGGCCGTCGTGGGCAAGAACCGCTCCAAGCACAAGGGTGCCCAACTGCCCGTAGAGTATGTTACCTACCACATGTGCAAAGACTTCATCGTAAAGCTTAACCAGTTGACCGGGCTGAAATTCCGGCTGCCCTCGGAAGCCGAATGGGAATATGCGGCACGCGGTGGAAAGCACTCGAAAGGCTATCTGTATGCCGGCAGCAACCGTCCTGACGAAGTAGCCTATACCTATGCCAACTTCAAGGAGGGGGTGTTCATGCCTGTCGGCCAGTTCAAACCGAACGAATTGGGCCTGTACGACATGACGGGCAGCGTCTGGGAATGGTGTGAAGACTGGTATCGTAAGACGCCTGTCAGCAAGCCATCCAGCAACTTCCATGTCATCCGTGGAGGCTGTTTCAAGAGTTCTTTACGCTACTGCCGTATCAGCAACCGCTATCTCTACGACCAGCGTCGCCGCCATGACCATGTTGGCTTCCGCCTGGCCATGTCAACACATTAGCTGATTACGATTTGTTCTGGCGCATATAGTCGGGAAAGGTTAGCGACCACCGTGTCCTGCTCCACTTGCGTTGCAGGGTTGGGTAGTCAGCCAAGCGCTTATACGGCAAGCGTTTCTGCAGCCAAGGACGGTGAATCTTTTCTTTGACAAAGTTGCCATATAGCTCGAATTCAGAGAAACCGGCTATGTAACTTCGGTCGTAGCTGTCGATGATGACGTCTGTCCAACTGGAACTTCCATGTTGCTGCTCCAGGGTTTTGTGTAAGTTCCTTAATTGTTCCTTGTCGAACAGCATTTTGTGGTCAACATAGGACAGCGAGGCCAACGGGAGGCCGGGAATGAGGCGTTGAATATTGTCATAATAAGGCTGATGCTGCTCATAGCTCATATAGAACACGGTTTTACCTTCAGCCGTCAGGAACACATGCGGACGAATAAGGACATGGTCTGCATCAATGCACAGGAAGTGGCGGCAAGTCCCAATCTTACCACTCAGCTTTACCAATTGCTGGAACAGCCATCCGCTACGGTCTGCTTCCCGGCCGTCGGCAAAGCGTATCTTCAGCTTCAAGTCTTTGGGGGACAAGCCAAACAGGCTTTTCTCGTCAACGAAGCAGAGGTCGTATTGCTGACAGAAGGAAATAATGTCATCTTGCTTGGGGGCAACGATGTAAATCTGCTTGATAGGATGCTCTACGCAATGACGTACCCCTTCTAAACAGAGAGGCAAAATATGCAAATCCTTGGAGATGATTGGTATCACAACGTCAATAGGCTCCTCGGATGGAGTGAGTTTGCGGAATGGTCGCCACGCAAACAGACGGTATCTTATTTTACGGAGTTGGGACATAGCAATTATATGATTCTTCTAAACCAATAGTCAAACAACCGGAAAGCGTCGGCCGTCATGCTGTCAGCATTGGCCGTATCCATCCTGAAAAGGGGAATGTCACGATACATCGCCGCAACAAGCGAGAAGGTGCTGGGAGGCCCGATGAGGTAGTCACACGCTGAAAGCATGAATAAATCTTCGGGGGCACTACCCCGGAGATGGTGAATGCGGACGTCAGGACAGAGCATTTGGAACCGCTCTTCCGTCACTTCTGCATCATTAGTGGACAAATAGACATGAACATCCTTGTCCCGGTGCATCTCAGAAAACTTGTTAATATACAGGGCATAGACATCATCCTGATAGTAATATCTGCCGCCGGCCCATTCCGAATAGTCACCACGACGGATGTGGACTCCTAATCGCAGCACCGTTTTACCAGTCTTCTGTTCCAAGTCCAGCATCTTCTGCCTGACGGGTCTTGTGTACTTGTCGTCTATTGTGAATAGGTTGCAAATGTCCTGACGATACTTCAAAAAGAGGCTATAGAACCTCACATGCCAGCCACTGACAACAATATGACGATGGCGCAGCATTTTCCTTTCAAGGGCCTCATGGTCGCACGTTGCATACTTGAAACTGGCAGTTGGCAATAGGTGCAGGGCTGCCGCATACTTAGCCAGCAGGTAGAGCGGGAAACTGGTCAATGGGGTGTGGCGTATCTTGAAATAGGGATATTTATAGCTGAAACGCATGGAGATGACTTTCCGTCCATGCTCCCTGCCCCATGCATAGACATGGGCGTATTGCAACAGGTTGTTGCACATTTGGCTCTTATCACGTGCGAAAATCATCTTATTACCGTTTGTCTAAGTCATCATATAAAATCTGAAGATATGCCTTGGCGTCATGCTCCAAGCTATCAGTATCATGGCCGTTGGCCATGATGGTCCTCCCGGAAACGTTGTCGTAGACAATACTGCTGCTGTCATTCACTAATCCCATGGCGTCAGGAAAGGTGAAGAAGGCGAAGTGGGGAGCGGCCTCGTCAAGCAAATCCTTGGAATACACAAAATCACGGTGGTCGATGCCCAGCATTGCCAACAGGGTCGCAGCAATATCTATCTGTGAGCCAATCACATCAAAGGAACCTTTGACGCCTGCTGCGCCACCCGTGATAATGAACGGTATTTTATAGCGCCACGTAAGATAATTGTCAGCATTGTCAGGCCACGCACCGAGATGGTCGGGTACGATGGCCACGAGGGTATTCTTCCAACAAGGCAGTGCCTTTAGCCCATCTATAAACTTGCCCAGACAGGCATCGGCGTAAGAAAAGGCATTGAGTACAGGGCTGTTCTTTATTTTGTTATAGTCCGGTACGTCGAACGGTTCGTGACTGCTTGACGTCATAATGCTCCGGAAGAAAGGTCCTGCCGTTTGTTCTCCCTTGATGTCCTCTAAGACACGGTTGAAGACTGGGCCATCAGCTACACCCCATTTGCCTGTATGCAGCCTGACGGGAAAGTCTGTTTCTGATACAACCTCTTGAAAGCCTGTACCCATAAAATACGACCGCATATTACTGTAGTTGATGTCGCCACCATAGTAAAACGTCGTTTGGTAGCCGTGCTTGGCCAACGTACCAGCTATGGAAGGGAGCGAAGTACTCCTTCGCGGCATGTCCATTACGCTCATGGTAGGCTGTGCCGGAAATCCACTGTGGATGGACACTAACGCCCGGTCAGTACGGAAGCTATTGGAATAGAAGCGGCTGAAGTACATGCCTTCGTCAGCCAGCCTCAAAAGATTGGGAGTTACTCCTTTTACCCTCATGAGGGTGTCAGAGAAACTCTCCAGCACAATTAGTATGACATGAGGGCGTCGGGGAGTGGAGGAGACTTGCTGTCGCAATGCCGTATATGACATTTTCCGGAAACGTGATGCCGCTTCATCTTCATCCATGAAACGGTATCTGTTACCTATTTCTTCATGATGTACCACAGCTTCAACAAAACTGAAGACCGGATTGACCGCCGCATGATTCAGCCGAATGTTCTCAGAGAAGTAAACACTGCCGGTGTGATTGGTTCCCGTGCCTACTCCACCACGGATAGGCAATAGCAATGAAGCGGTAAGGACAAGCAGCAGCACCGATACTGCCGCCCGCTTTCTGATACGAAGTGTGCTTTCATGCGGCAAGGCCGGCATACACCGGCATATTGCTATAGTGACAATAGTAATTGCCGTGACAGCAGCCAGCAACTGCCACCACGCCATACTGGCCAAAGCGTCTGCCGGAGATGTACGTATATATAATAAGGAGGTATCGTCAAGAGGAAAGCCCCAATATTGATACAGTCCGATATTTGCAGTATATGCCAATGCTGATAAAAAAGCGGCAAGCACAAAATACCCTCGCCACAGCACGTGCATCACATGGTGATGACACCATAGCTTGATGATGAGCAGCAGACCAGGTAACAGCGTGAGGTAGCCGGCAATGGCGATGTCAAGGCGCAAACCATACCACAGCACCGGCAACTGCTGGTAAAAGGAACTCTCGCCGAGCATATCATGATTAATCAGCAAAAAGGCCACCTTGCTGATAATACCTATGAGAATCCAAAGCAGGAACACCTTGAAAAAGACCCGTATACTCCGCATCAGCTCTTTGGTTTTATTCCGCCATGGGTAATCCTTAGCCACTCTTCCTTTGTACGCTTCCATCGGCGATGGCTCCACAACCAATATGAAGGGCCACGCCGGATAGTTGCCTCCAGCATCTTGGAATACTGCTCTGTAATCCAGAACTGCTCTTGTTCCTTTGGTTCTGTAGTTATGCGTTTGTACTCAGCCACATAGTAGCCTCGTCGAATGCGCCTTACATCCAAATAGTAAACATCCATGTCAAGTTTCTGCATAATGCGCTCGGCACCTGTAAACCATGGCGTCTCGTGGTGGAGGAAGTCGTTCCAGTAATAGATGTTGTCCCAAAAAGGAGCTTGGTCGGCGATGAAGCCAACAAGAACGGGTTTCCCTTCGTTCCGGTATTTCACCAAATATTTGATGGATTTGTCCATGGTGATGTTTATACCTCCGAAACGGTGACGTGTATATAGGATGAGTCGGTCGGTAACATAATTTTCCAGAGAATGATAAAGTTGTGTACACAGACACATGTTCGGGTCTACCCACAATGGCATGCTGCTAACCCACTCCCAATTGCCATAATGTCCTAAGAAGACACCGCACGAGCGGCCTTTACGAACAGACTCTTCCAATAGTTCCACCCCCTTGAAACGCATTCTCCGCTTCATGTTCCACTTAGAGATGGAGAAATACTTCACGCTCTCGAATAAAAGGTCGCAGAAGTGCGTGTAGAACCGCCGCTCTATCATCCACAGCCTGGTGGGCGAAAGCTCAGGGAACGAGCTTTTAATGTTCTCATGAACGACTTGGCGGCGATAGCGAATCACATGGAACAGGAATATTGACACGATGCTGGAAACGGCATGCAAGAACCACATCGGCAACAATGATACCAGATACCATATCCCAAACAAGATGTAGTAGGCTATGTTTTTAAGTGTTCTGTATCGTTCCTTGTTGTAACTCATTCTTGGAAAACCTCTTTAATATGTGTTTTTAATAAAAACGAGGTTTTTCTACATTTATTTTGAAAATGTTGTATAATTGCCAAATTATTTGTATATTTGCAGCACTTTATCAAAAGAATCAGCAACGGGTAATGACAAGCTATAATATACGTCAACTTCAGCAGACGATTTTGGGCAACCTGCTTGCCGTCCATCAGGTATGTAAGGAACATGGGTTGAGATACTACCTATGGGCGGGAACGATGCTTGGGGCAATAAGGCATAAGGGGTTCATTCCTTGGGATGATGACATAGATATTGCCATGCCCCGTAAGGATTACGATATTTTTATTGCCAATGCCCATAACTGGCTGTCAGAACAATATGAGGTTGTAAGCTATGAAACGGACAAGGCCCACTATCCTTTACCATTTGCCAAGCTACAAGATGCCCATACAACGTTGATAGAGCGTGAGCATCTCCATTATCTGGGAGGGGTCTACTTAGATATTTTCCCACTTGACGGAATCACCACGAACAAAGTGATGCAACGTCTTCACTTTATGAAATATCAATGGTACAAAAAGGCACAATACTTTGTTCATCGCGACCCCTACCGCCATGGCCATGGCGCGTCATCATGGTTGCCGCTGTTATGCCGGAAGATGTATGACATGCAGCATATACAGGAAAAGATGAAGGAGCTGCAAACGCAATACGACTTTGACAGTTCAGAACTCGTCGTCGACCATGACGACGGCCTTAAAGGCATCATGCAAAAGGCTGTTATCGGCGAGCCTACACTGGTGGAATTTGAGGGACATCAGCTCTACGGAGTAGCCAATCCTCATACTTACTTAAGCAACAAATATGGTGACTATATGGTCATTCCGTCCCAGAACCGCCAAAGACAGCACAACTTTCACTATCTAGACTTTGACAAGAGTTACAAGACCTATCCCCATCAATAGCTATGCTCAACGGATTCTCCATATTGATTCCAACCTGGAACAACCTACCCTTCTTAAAACTATGCGTAGAAAGCATACGCGAGAACTCTTCCTTGAACCATCAGATTATAGTACACGTAAACGATGGCTCGGACGGTACGCTTGAATGGGTAAAGGCAGAAGGACTTGACTATATCCATACTCCGCAGAACGTTGGTGTATGCCTTGCCATGAATATGATGCGTACCAAAGTAGCAACTGATTACATCTATTTTGTCAATGATGACATGTATCTGCTGCCGGGATGGGACACGGAATTGATGGCTGAGATAAAACGCCTTGGACATAATAGGTTTTATCTCTCGTCTACCATGATTCAGCCTCATGACCAATCTGACGTAGGTTTATGCATAGACTATGGTGACACCATTGAAACTTTTCAGAAGGACAGGCTTTTGAAAGATTATATGCGTTATCCCTACCCAGACTGGCAGGGAGCCACTCGGCCGCCAAATCTGGTACACCGTGACATCTGGGATATGGTAGGTGGTTACAGTATCGAGCTGACCCCAGGGATGTACAGCGACCCGGATTTTACGGCAAAGCTGCTGTTTGTTGGAATTACTCACCTGAAGGGAATAGGAAACAGTAGAGTGTACCACTTTGAGACAAAAACCACCCAACGGGTTAAAAAGAACCAGGGAAGCCTGCAATTCTTGTTGAAATGGGGCATAACCAATTCGTCCATGCGTAAGTATATCACCCGTCAGGGTGAGGACTGGGCATTCAGGGGTGCTCCGATTAATACTTCTGTGCTCAAGCGAAAACGCATACTGTCAAGGCTGAAGGCTACTCTGTCTGTATTAATCAAAGGATTTGGCATTGCACATTCAATAGAAAACAATTAGAAATGGACATAAAAATAGCTATCGCCTATCATAAGCCCTCCATACTTCTACAGCAGAAGCACTTCTTGCCAATACAGGTTGGGAAAGCGTTGTCTGACCAACGGTTGCCCATCCAAGGTGATGATGAAGGAGACAATATCAGCAGCAAGAACCCTCGCTATTGTGAGCTGACAGCCCTTTACTGGCTATGGAAGAATACGACAGCCGATTATAAGGGATTGATGCATTACCGCAGGATATTCACGGAAAGGAATTCCTTTCTCTTCTTTAGGACCCTGCTCAGACTCAAGTACAAAGAGAGACAGCTGGCTTCTTTGTGGAGTCCGTATAGAAGCATGGGCGTTAAGAAGCAATACACTTGCACAGACGAAAAGGAATTCCAGCGGTATGCCAACGACTTCTCCGCTCACTTGGAGGGACTCCTTGGCAATGGCACCAACATGCTGGTGCCTCATCCGGGCCGTTTCTATATCAGCATCCGCCAGTTTATCTACCAGCATGCCAGCAAGTTGTTCATTGACCTGCTGGATGAGATAGTACAAAAGTCATTCCCCAACATCTATCCTTCTTACAAGAAGTCTTTAGACGGGCAAAGGCTGTACAACTGCAATATGTCGGTCATGGACAACGCATCGTTCGACGAGTATTGCAACTTCGTCTTCACGGTTCTCGCACAGCATGAAGAGGAAATCGTCAGCAGGGGTATTATAAAGTCCTGTTCAGAGAAAACTTATTCTCGTGTTCCAGGGTATTTGGGCGAGCTACTTACCAATGCATACATCATCTATAGTATTCACAGGAGAAAGAAAATCAAAGTATTGCCTGTGTTATTTTTAGACAATGTCTCCCAGTGAATTAGGAATAAAAGCAGCAACTATGTTTCATCTGAAAAGACTTTATTATACCTATTGTAGGGGAATACATAAGAATTGGCATTTTCCCTACATGGTTCACGGAGTGGCGATGCTGCTCATTCCGAATGCATTTTATCGTTGCAGGTTAAGGAAGAAATTGGCAGCATTCCGGTCTTTGCCTGAAGAAGAAAGAAAATATGTCAAAGACAGGGTGGATTATTATTGTAGAATAGCTGAGGACACGGAGGTCAGCGACATCAACGACCATCTGCCGAGAATAGAGCGTCCCAGCAAGTCGGTAACAATCAAGGAATATACATATAGGAATAAGGTGGGCAACACTTCGTACTTTTTCGACACCTATGAATATACGAGATACTTCCCCCTCCACTTCAGGTTTCTTACCATTCCCGGTGACGTCTTTTACCATCTGCCAACTCCCGCCATTGTGAAAAGCCGTCCTATCATGGACAAGAATACTCCTTGTAACGAAGCTATCCTCAACCTTGACAAGGTGCGTCACTTCACGTGGCTTAACGACCCTTTCAAGTGGGAGGAAAAGGAATGCCGCATTTTGTTTCGCGGTGAAATTGCCAATAAGCCCCGTCGCCAGCAATTCATAGACATGTGGCAGAATCACCCCCTCTGCGACTTGTCCGATTCCTGCCAGATGTCATTGTACGACCACCTGTACTGTCGCTACATCATGTCGCTGGAAGGCAATGACGTTGCCTCGAATCTCAAATGGGTCATGTCCAGCAATTCTGTTGCCGTTATGCCGCGCCCCACTTGTGAGACATGGTATATGGAAGGGAGGCTGATACCTAACTATCATTATGTCGAGATAGCATCTGACTATCACGACCTGATAGAAAAGATTGAATATTATGAGGCGCACCCTGAAGAGGCTAAGGCCATCGTTATCCATGCCCACGAATGGATTCGCCAGTTTTGGAACAAGAAGCGGGAAGACCTTATCTCCTTGATGGTTCTCGACAAATACTTTCGGCTGACAGGACAGCACGAATAGCTAAATCCAATGCAGGATAAATCTGGGAAATCTTTTCATAATGAAAAGCTGCGTCTTGTCCCTAAAACCCAAAAACAGCCGTTCTGTCTTGGCCATTTCGTCTTCAACAGCCGGGTCTTTCACATGGTGTCTTTTCAGCATTCTGCGAATAGACTTGATACTTGACCGGATTCCGTCCTTGGCAACAAGGCGGACATACACATCGGAAGTTGCTGCACATACCACCTCATACATGTTCACATAGGCCCTTAAGTCGGTTATATACCGAGGATTCCATTGTTGCTGTAAGCCCCAAAAGGCACTTTGAGGATGATGGTAATAACGATAGACAGGCAAGTTCTTGTAAACGACTGGGTGGCTGACATGAGATAAACATTGCATGACAAACAACCTGTCTTCATTAAAATAAATGTGTTCAGAAAATAGGATAGCGTTCTTTTTCACCAAGTCAGCATGAAACAGTTTACACCACAGATACCCTTCGTAATTGCTATTGGGATGCAGATAGAGTTGTAGGATTGCCTCTTCTGCCGAGAGCATGCAGTGTTCCTCTCTACGCGGTGAGGCTATGACCTCACCATTTTCGCAACACTCTACATACCCTCCAAAGACTATTTCTGCCTTTGAGCTGGTTAATTCTATCAGTGTTTCCAATCCGTCGGGCAGAATTTCATCATCTGCATCACAGAAATATAGCCACTCACCAGTAGATTCATGAATGCCAGCATTCCTTGCTATGCTGACACCTTGATTGGCTTTGTGAATAACGCTGAATCTGGAGTCCTTCTCGGCGTATTCGTCACAAATCTGTCCGCTGTCATCTGTGGAGCCGTCATCAATAAGTATGCACTCCCACGTGGTATAGGTTTGATTCGTTAGAGAATCCAAACACCTGCCCAAGTACTTGGAAGCGTTATATACAGGAATGATAATGGAAATGACAAGTTTCATACTCCTAACAGTTGTTTGCGCGTATGCAAAAATACAATAATTCCAGTATGCAGCCAAATAAATACAAAGATTATTTGCCTTTTATGAGTTTTCTTCGTATATTTGCCGTCAAAAAGAAACTATCCCGTGTATAAATCTATGCCTATATTTACGATTATCACCGTCTGTTACAATGAGGCAGGTAACATTAAGAAGACATTGGAATCGGTCATCAATCAGACGTTCAATGATTACGAACTGATAGTTGTTGATGGGGGCTCCACCGATGGTACTATAGATATTGTCAAGCAATACGAGGGGTATTTCGCATGGTGGTGTTCGGAACCGGACAATGGAATCTTCAACGCTATGAACAAGGGTGTTAGCCATGCTACAGGGAATTACGTTATCTTTATCAATGCCGGTGACTGGTTTTACGATGAAAATGTCCTGGATAATGTCTACAAGAGTGGCCTGAAGGCAGACATTATAGAGGGACACACCATCAGGGCAGATAAAATGATAAGACACAGGCCGGTATACAAGGACATCTACGAACATCTCTTTACCGATACCCTCAGCCATCAAGGCACATTCATCAGACGAGAACTCCTTCTTGCCCATCCATACGATGAGAAGTATAAGATAGTTTCTGATTGGAAATTCTGGATAGAGACACTTATATTGGAAAAGAACACCTATGCTTTTGTCGATATGGATATTGCCTATTTCGATATGAGCGGCATTAGTTTTACACAGATAGAATTGCGGGAAAACGAACGCGAAAAGGTCTATCAGGAACTATTCCCACCACAAATGGTAGGATTCATCCATTCCTATAACAAGGCGTATAGCCTCGCCCTTGTCAAGTATGCCGTCTATTTAGATGAGCATAGCCCCAGAGGGTATAAATTAGTTCGGAAGTTGGCTAAACGCGTGGTGAAGGTAGTCAATCATATAAGGAAATAGCACTGTGATGCTTTTGGGGACTATTCGTTAACTTCTTCCATGGCACTATTTTTCAACTAACAGCCAAAAAATCATAGAAAATTTGTATTATATAGAAAATCTTCGTATCTTTGTTCTCATTAATTGTAACATTATGAAAGGAAATTTGTCACCAGTCATAGTCTTTGCCTATAATCGTCTTGAGCACCTTTGCCAGACAATCGCAGCTCTGCAGAAGAATGAATTAGCTATGGAGAGCACTGTCTATATTTTTTGTGACGGACCTAAAGAAAACTCTACACCGGAACAAATAAGCCAGGTACATTCGGTTCAAGAGTATGCCGACTCCGTGAAAGAGTTTGGAAAAGTAATTGTTGAAAAAGCAAAAGTAAATAAGGGATTGGCTAATTCCGTCATTTATGGGGTGACCAAAGTTATTAAAGAATATGGTAAAGCTATCATAGTTGAAGATGACATACTGACGCATCCTTATTTTTTGCGTTTTATGAATCAAGCCTTGGATTTCTATACTGAAGAAAAGAACATATTTACAATAGGAGCGTTTACGGAGAACATTAAGATTCCCGATGATTATGCCTACGATGTATTCGTTGTACCACGTGTGGAATCGTGGGGGTGGGCTACATGGGCTGACAGGTGGCTTTCTGCACAATGGGACATCTCTACCTATCCTGCACTGAGAAACAAAGATAGAGCCGATATCATGCGTCTCTGTAAAGGCGGTGATGACTTTTGGCCAATGCTCCAGAACCAGGCTTTGGGCAAAGTTGATTCATGGGCTGTTAGGTGGCAATACAACATGAGTAGGGCTGGAAAACTTTGTCTCAGACCAAGTTACACATTGGTAAGAAACATAGGACTGGACGGTACGGGGGTTCATTGTGATGCCTCAGAGTCTGGTATGGCATCATCTATTCCTTACTATAACAAAGATAAATATGATATTACCCTTGTAAAAGATATTCAAGAGAATATAATCATTTCCAATAATTTAAGAGAGTATTTTGCTTGCCCCCCAAGACCGCCATTCCTTGAAAGAAAACGGAGACAATGGAGACACATCATTAAAAAAATCTCTGCAATTATACAAAAACATTAATATCCCCTTCTACAGACTTATCCGTGTTTGTTGTGATTTGATATACTCCAAGTATTCGTCGTAGCTGCGGATATAGTCGTCCTCATCATATCCATGACTGGCCAGTACCAGACAGATGCTGCCGGAAGAGAAGCCTTGCTCGGATGCCCAGATGCCCGGCGGCACGTGCAACCCCCAGAAGGGGCGGTTCAGCGTTACCGTCCGTTTGTTGGTGCCGTCGTCAAGCACCACCTCGAAAGCTCCTGATGCGGCAACGATTAGCTGGTGGCACAGCTTATGAGCGTGAGCCCCACGGTCCTCGCCGCCGGGTATGTCATATGAATAGAATACCCTGCTGATAGGAAACGGTACATGTACATTCTGATAGATATACGTTAAGTTTCCCTCAGGATAGTGAAACTTGTTCAGCTCGTATAAAGAGCAGTCAAATACGCTTGCCATCTTTTCCCCAAGTGATGAATTCCTGATAGTCTAAAATGTAGTCATTCTCGTCGTAGTCGGTTGACGAAAGGACGAGCGCCAGAGAGTTGGTAGAGAAGTTGGTCATGGTTCGCCAGATGCCCTTGGGGATGTATAGGCCGTAGTAGGACCGGTTCAGGGGAAATACTTTCCTCTCCGTTCCGTCGTTCACCTCTACATCGAAGCTGCCCGACAAGGCCACGATAAACTCTTCGGTCTTCTTGAAGGCATGGCCGCCCCGGTTCATACCCCCGGGTACGTCGTATATCCAGTGAACCCTTTTGATGTCAAAGGGTATTTGCCGGAATTGTTCTATTATCGAGAGGTTGCCCCGCAGGTCGGCTATTTTGGGCAACTCTCTTATCTCGCATTTTTCTATCCTCATGTTAATTCGTTGCTTGCTTGGTTTCTGCTATTTTTCTATCCATTGGCTGTATTTCTGGTAACGCTTAATCTGTAGTGCGCCTAAAAGGCGGCGCTTGGCTATTTTGACAATCCATCCCGGATAAGACTTGTTGTGAACGGTTCTGGTTGCCAGCCCGTCTATGCTGTTGTCCAGCTGCCTCACCTCCCTGTAACAGCGTTTCAGCAGAGGGAGATAGGCTTTGTAGATGGTTGTCCTCACGTTGCTGGGAAGAGAATAGTCACGGCTCATGTTGAACTCACGGAAGATGCCTTTCTTGTAGCACGGGAGGTTATGGAAATGGAAAAAGACCAGCGGGAAGACAGTGCCGGACGACAGTTCTGTGCCTATGAATGCGCCTCCTTCATGTCTGAATGTATATTGCTCCATGTTCCATGGGGCGACGCCTCCACCCAAATGTTTTAGTTCGTGTACTCCCGTGAATCTTTCCATCCAGTCGTCCAAGTACTTCTGGTCACCGAATTTCCCGTCTTCATAACGGTTGTAGCACCATTCAAGGCAGGCATTGACCCACCAGTTGAGTATGTGTAACCCGTTGGGGGTGTTCTTGAAAGTCATAAACTGGACGCAGTATTTTCCTGACGTTGCCGACTGGTCGTATCGGGGAGTGTACCGATGCGACGTTATCAGCACGTCGTCATCGCCCATCTCTTCCAGCAAGACTGCCGGGTCGGCGAAAAAGAACAGGTCGGCATCAATATAGGTACACGACGCAATGTCATAGTGCTGAAGACAATACAGGATGGTGGAGCTGGCACATGTCCAACAGTATTCGCCGGCACTTCTTGTTGGCTTGACGGCCAGCAGCTGCTCGTTCTCAAACTCTTTTAGGGTGACGACGGTCAGATGCTCCAAGCGCAACTTTTCCAACACCGCAACGAGTTTGTCGTCAAAGGCAAAGACATACAGGTGAAAGGCAGTACAATGCTTGGCCAGTGAGTAATACATGGCCAGTCCTTTGGCAGCATAGTTGGAATCGAATAGCGTGCAGAAACTTATCATAGACAAAGGTCTTACGGTAGGTGGTTACTGGGTGGCGTCTGACAGTTTTTCTATACGGAGGTTCAGCATGCCTGCGGGAACGCGGACGGCCACGACGTCGCCAGCCTTTTTGTTAAGTAGCGCCTGGGCAATGGGCGACTTGATGGAAATCTTTCCTTCGCGCAGGTTGGCTTCGTGGGGACTGACGATGGTGTAGGACATGCGGGCATTGTTGGCCAGATTGGTGATTTCCACCCGGCTTAACAGGCCAATACCGTCGCGTCTGAGCAGCGAAGTGTCCAAGACGCGGGCATTCTCCAGGACGCGCTGCTTAAAGCGGATTCTGCCCAACAGCCGCGACTGCTCGCGCTTGGCGGCATGATATTCAAAGTTCTCGCTGAGGTCGCCCTTGTCACGGGCCTCAGCGATGGCCTCTCTTACACGAGGCAGTTCTACGTTTTCCAGTTGACGGAGTTCGGCGACAAGCTTGTCGAAGCCCTCCTGAGACATATATTCCATAAGTGTTATCTGAGTAGTCGGTTGATTTGTTTTTCCGTAGCGTGGGGCAGTAGCCGGGCAAGGAAGTCTGCCATGCGCTGATAGGACTCTTCCGGCGAGCGGCTGCACCGGCACACCTCCCTGCCCAGCAGATGCTCCGGCGTGGTGAGCTGCGACCATCCGAAGCCGTACTCCCGTCCATGCTTGTCCACGGGGTAGACAAAGTCTTCGGTCACGATGTAGCAGGCCATTTGCAGACGACTCACATAGGCATCAAACTTAGAGCGCATGTTCTTTCCCGTGAAGTCGCAGGCGGCGCGCAGTTCGCGGGTAATCATGCTGCCTTGCTCGCGCAGCGTTGTCAGGATGGCATGCTCGATGGTGCCCTCTTCCGGCATGGGGTGGATGCTGCGCCGCCAGTTGCAGAAGTCGGGCCACCATGTGCGACTGATAAAGCCCGCCTTGCCCGCGAAGAATTTGCCGTAGACGCAGCTTCCCTCGCGCAGCACCGAGCCTTTCCACTGCCATAGTGGCCACTCCCAGGAACCGTCCGGATATACCGTGTATTGGCATTCTTCGCCCACCATACTCTCTGCCGCATAGCCTTGTATGCCGCTCTCCAGCAGTGGCAGGAAGCCTACCTGCTGGATGCATGCTGTCAGTTCCGGACAAGAGTGTATCTTTTCTGTCATTAGTTGACCTTGTATAGTTTTGATTAGTGGGGGCAAAGTTACGAAAAAAAGAGGGAAATGCAAAAGGAAAGCGTGCTTTTCTTTTCATTTCCCAAAATGCTGTTTTTGCCGTACAAGGCCTGTGTACGAACAGTACAGACGCCTTGTACGCTTAGTACAGACGCTTTGTACTAACTGATACCGGCATTTCTAAGTAGTTTTTTCCTGTGCATCAGAACCCTGGCTCGGCATGACCGCGCTGGTAGTCGGCCCAACCGTCATCGTCGTGGGCGTAATGGCCTTGGATGTGGAGGGTGGTTTCGTCGGCATAGCCAAAGGTCAGGCAAATGGAATAGCCCATGTAGTTTTGATTCTCACCATCATATTTTGCAATCAGTTGCAGGCAGTTACGCTTCTCCCCGCCGTCGGGTGCCCAGTAAGTCAGTGACCACGTGCCGGTGAACGTGCCGCTCAGTTCCAAGGTTTCCCAGTCGGTGTAGCGTTGTTCGCCGTCGATGGTGACGAGCTTGCGTGTCTGCCACTTGCGTGTTCCCGTGAAAGTGCCGTCGTCCTTGAACGTTAGTTGTTCAAAGAACCGCTTGTTCTCACCGACTTTCTCGTAGTGCCACGTGCCGACCATTAACGGTCCGTATTGCTTCCGCAGTTGCTCCGTCTTTTCGTGCGTCTCAGGGTCGGCCCATTGAGGCTCATTGCTGCCGCAAGAGGCGAGGGAGAAGGCAGCAAGCATCGTCAAGGCGATTCTCCAAATCTTCATTGTTTTCATTTACGATAATTATTATGTTACTTTTGTTCCTCACCCATCCAGGGATTTCTTTCCCACAGGCGATACACACGGGTCGTATGCTCAGCATCATATATGGTATGGTTGCCCGCATCAGCATTTTTGATAATGGCCTCGCGCTCCCAACTGCCTCGGGTAAACTTAAACTGGGCAGGCAGATGCAGACGAAGGTCGACGGTGGCCGTGCTGTCGTTGATAAGGTTCATCTTGACGCCCTTTGCCTCCCAATTGCCCAAGGCATCTTGGTTGCCTGTAATGTAGATATCGTCTGGCAAGTTCTTGCCACGAAGCTCTATGTGGACGGGGGCGGTTTCTTCTCCTATATATCCCACTAAGTTCTTGGCACCAAACACGATGTAGTCGTTCAGGGCTGCTGTCACGCTGGGCATAAAGCTGCCGTAATGGTCATAGTCAGGAAAGGTGTGTACGGAGGTAACGGTGGTTTCGTTGAAGTGTGACTTGTCTTTGAGAAATGTGCTGACGCGCTCCCATCCCGCTTTCCACTCATCGCCCCAGTATTCAGGTTCCTTTTCTATTTCTCCCGCCATTGACGCATAGATGAAACGGGGAGTATTGCGGCTCTTGAACTGATAATTCTCTATGTCTGTGGCCAGACGATAATCGTCGTAACAGCAGTTGGGTGAGACGGCGATATAGTCGTCGAACAGGTCGTCGGTCATCAATGCGTCCAGCACAAACGATGCGCTCAGCGAATGGCCGATGCCAAGCGTGCGGCCCGACGTGCGGTAGTTCTGTGTCACGTAGGGCATCAGTTCGTTCTTGACGAATTTCTTCAGGTCAGGCGAGTTGCCGTAGTTATACCCTTCCTTGAATAGTCCTTTGTTGCCGTGCAGGGGCATGGGAAGATAGTCGTTGTTGCGCGAATAGTTGATGTCGAAAAGGTTTGGCGAACAGATGCCGACAATGATAAAGTTCGTGCCTCTGCCACCGTCCGGGTCGGGCTTGCAGGCGATATTGAGCAGACAGTGAACGAGGTCGAACATCGTGCGGTCTTGCGCGTCGAACACATAAATGACATCGTAGTAGGTCTGGTCGTATTGCTGATAGCCTGCTGGCGTATAGATGAGCACCTGCCGCTCATGGTTGAAATACTCGGACTTCATCGAAAGTTCCTTCACGCTCTCAAGTTGTGCACTCGCTCTCATTGATAGAATGGTCGTGAGAAGAATCAATGCAAATCTCAATGGTTTCATATCGTTTGTGATTTATGACATACTGTTTTAATCAGCCTCAAAGATGATGTGCATATAGTTGCCACTCTTGGAGCCGAATTGCTGGATAAGCGTCGGGCCGTCGTAGATGGCTTTCAGTTGGAGGGCTATGCCGTTTTTGGCACGGGAGTGGAATGCCTTCGTTTGTTTCAGTTCTTCATCCGTAAACGTGTAATACTGGCTGTTGTTGTCAAACTCCACGCGGATGTGGTGGTCTTCACCGTTATAATTCAACTGCAAGAGCATGACGTTGGGGATGAAGGCCCATTTGACGTGCGAATAGTCCGTATCGTAATCGAAGCCATAGCGGGCAGTGATGGCCTGCGGAGAAGCCTCTGCAAGCGCCTGGCTCAAATCTTCGTCCGCATCCACGACCATTGAAATCAGAGACACGGGAAAGTCTTGAAAGAAGACATGCTGCATCTTATTGTCGGACACATCGACCTGTACGCCGTTGAAGGTTTCGCCGTGGGCTTCCGTTACGCGCCGTCCTTCCTCGTTTATCCATTCTTTGCAATCCTTGTTTTTGTAAATAATGAGATACTGACCAGGATATTCGCCCGAAATGTTCTGCGCGTACGTTTCCTTTTGTTCGTTAGTCAGCCGTTTCACTACATTGTCGTCATTGCTGCAAGAGGCAAGGGAGAAGGCAGCAAGCATCGCGAAGGCGAGTCTCCAAATCTTCATTGTTTTCATTTTCGTAATAATTGTTACACTCTACCATCCTTTTATTTGGAAACAAACTCCTATATTGATTCCCAAGCTATGAATGAATTTATTGTGATAATTGTTCCGATTGGTATCAAACGCATTGATAAGGTAAGCTTCATCACTTACAGATGCCAACAACCCAATATTCGGTGTAATATGCATCTTAATGCCGATACTGGGTGATATAAACAGGCTAAAACTCATATCATCTTTTGAGATGGAATATTTCTCGTTAGTTCCAACATTCTTCGCATTGAACAGTGCGAATACTCCAATACGGAGATTAACAAAAGGCGAAAACCGCTTGTCAAGAAAGAAATAGTGTGAAGTGAGATAAACGGGAATAGTGGAAAACTTGTATTTCTGATGATGACTATATCCAATTCCCGCTCCAATACAGAACTGCTCGCTATTGAACTTTTCATGCAGATAACTTGCGGAGACACAATTGTCACCATATTCACCAAGACCTCGCGCACATGAAACATCAACGACATTCAGGCATCCTTCTTTTGCATCGAAGGAGGTTTGCGCCGACCCCACCATTGTGACGAGGGCGAGCAGTGCGGTGATGATGTTTTTTTTGTTCATCTTAATGCCGTCTTTAGGATATTCTTCAAAAGATAGGTAGCGTTCTGATTTCGAGCTACCCCCTCGGAGAGCCGATAGGTGTAAGTAATTTCGTCGGAAATCAGGATTTCAAAGCAATAGTTGTGAAAACGGTCGGGATATTCTTGCTCCATCTTTGAAAGTTCGAGGTCGTGGGTGGCAATAATACCCGTAATGGGGAGTGCCGACACAGACTGGAGGAACAGCCGAGAGCCGTTGAGTTTGTCGAGCGAGTTGGTGCCCTTCAGTATCTCGTCAAGAATGATGAGCGTATGACGGTTTTGTCTGCAGGTCTCAATGAGTTGTTGCAGCCGCAGCAGTTCTGCGTTGAAATAGCTGATGCCATGGGCGAGGTCGTCAGTGGTACGCATACTGCTGAACAACGAGAAGAGCGACACACGAAGTCTGTCGGCAAAAACTGGCATTCCGCAACAGGCCAGCACATAATTAATGCCGACAGAGCGGAGGAAGGTGCTCTTGCCCGCCATGTTTGCACCCGTTACGATGTAATAGTGCTGGTCGGAAATAGAAAAATCGTTGCGCACGGCTTTCTTGCCAAGGAAAGGATGATAGAGTCCGCAAGCCTCATAGACCACCTTGTCGGCATTCACTAATTCGGCATCCGTGGCCTCCGGCTCATTGTATCGAAACGTGGCCATTGACACCAACGCATCGAAGTGACTGACAGCATCTATCCAGTCCTCTATGCGCATCATGTAACGGTCTTGCCAAAGAAGGAACCGGCGCACAATGAAGTAGTCTGCCAGATAGAGGGCATTGGATATGGGCACCCAAACCTCGTTACGCTGGTCGAGGTCGTTGATAATTCCCTTCAGTAGCCGGAAAGACTTTAGGGCATCCTGCTCGTCAGCTGACAACTTTCCGATGATATTACGCCCCTCAAGACTCTTCAAGTCGGACATTACTATCTGCATAATCATGCTGACGTATGTCCCTAATCGCGGAAGGATGATGTTGATGCTCTGGTTGATGCGTTTTAGTGTGCGACCGAAAAGAAGATAGACTGCCGTAATCTGTAGCAGCACCCAAAGCATGGGCAACGAAGCAGACAGCGGTCCAAATACAGCTCCGGCCAACAAACCATAAAAGACAATGATGCTGCCAATGGCTGCAATAAAGATGAGCTTATGAGCAGCCAAATGAGAAATATGTAACTGTTGCACCTCCTGAAGAGCCTCCATAATGGCAGTCGTGTTTATCTGCCGTCCTCTGCCTTGCGCAAGAAACGCAGTACGCAAGGACTCTTTCTCTGACAATTCACGGATTGCCTCATGCCGTTTCTCTATCTCGTCGATACTACGCACCCGTGTCTCGCCCAATTCTTTTGCCAGGAAATCACTGCCGCCAGTTGTGACGGTTCGATTGATTCGGTTGAACAGCGACTGCGGCCCGAATATGTCAAGGTCGAGCGTGAACTCATGGTGGGGATTAACGTATTGCTCACCCGAAGGGAACCCCGAGAAGTCGCCATTGAGATAAGCCACCTCCTTCTGATAGACACTGCGGATGCTTTCCTTTTGCTCAGACAAACGACTATTGTTGCTGTCTTTCCATCGGATGGCCACGTATGCGGCTATGAACAATGCTGCCACCACCAATGCAACAATGCTGCTCCACATTGTATAGGCCACGATGCAACCAACGGCCAAGGCGATGGCCATCAGTTCCAGGACTATAACCAGTCGGTTGTGCTTGTTCAGCTGATAGATTTCATCCGTCAGCGTCTTTATACGCTCTATATATAGTTCCTTTGGACTCATACTTCTTTGTTATTAAACCGCCATAAAGTTACGCCTTTTTGGTCAGACTGTTGCAATATGCAGATAAGAGTTAAATTTCTTCTTGATGGTGAACTCCACCTTTTGTATTCCGCGCTTATAGACATTGCAGAGGATGAGACTGTAGTGCAGCGTTTCGCCCTGTGGCATCGACTGCTGGACGTGTGCCATCTCGCTCTCGGTAAGTACGTTCTTGAAGAGGACAGCAGAACGATTGCTCGGCACAAGGCGTATCTCATCGGTAAGCGGTGATAGGACGTAGGCGTATGTTGCCATATAACGGGCACCTGACTGCCATAGTGGGTCGCTCTTGTCGAGAATGTTCTCCAAGTAGATTAGTGTATGCTTGTCAAATTCGGGAGTCGGCGTGCCATCGGCGTATGTCATCGTGCCGTCG
>JAFUDJ010000012.1 GCA_017459445.1 Prevotella sp.
ACAGTGCGGGCCGTTCCTGCTGTCGACAATCAGTAGCGGTGACCGAGGCATCGGCTACGGCGGCAAGGACAAGGACGGCACGAAGGACCCGGCGGGCCGTGCGTACTATTACGACGAAGAGCTGGAGGAGGAACTGGAAGATGAGGAGTTTTGAAAAAACGCCTCATCACCATTCCCTAAATCTCTCAGAGACCCTTTGTACAGGGGATAAAGCTGCGGGAGGTGTATTGGCAACACCTCCCGCAGTCTTTATAGCATGGTTGGTTGTAAATTCGTACCTTTGCCATTGTGAATAATGGCGAAAGTACTCACGCTCGACAAAAAAAAAGAATAAATTCTTTTGTTTTGTTCTCGCTTAATCGTACCTTTGCAGACATGTTAACGAAAGATATAACTATAAGCGACTATAACTACGAACTGGCTGACGAGCGCATAGCCAAGTTCCCCATGGCCGAACGCGACCACTCTAAGCTGCTGATATACAATAAGGGGCAGGTGGAGGAGGACGTGTTCTACCACCTGCCGAGCCATCTGCCGGCAGGAGCCCTGATGGTGTTCAACAATACAAAGGTGATTCAGGCCCGCCTGCATTTCCATAAGTCGACGGGAGCGCTGATAGAGGTGTTCCTGCTGGAGCCCTTTGCTCCGGCCGACTATGAACAGACGTTCCAGCAAACCAGGTGCTGCTCGTGGCTTTGCCTGATAGGCAACCAGAAGAAATGGAAGGAAGGGACGCTGACCATGACTCACGGGCCACTGACCATCCACGCCACACGGCGCGGCGAACACGGAACCAGTCAACTCGTGGAGTTTGAGTGGACAACGGCCGAGGGGCATGGCGCAATGTCGTTTGCCGAGGTCTTGGACAGGCTGGGAGAACTGCCTATACCGCCGTACCTGAACCGTGAGACTCAGGAGAGTGACAAGACAACCTACCAGACGGTGTACTCGAAAATCAAGGGAAGTGTGGCGGCTCCCACGGCGGGGCTCCACTTCACCGACCGCGTGCTGCACGATGTTGATGCCCACGGCATAGAGCGTGAGGAGGTGACGCTGCATGTGGGTGCCGGAACGTTCAAGCCCGTGAAGAGCCCGACCATCGGCGAACATCAGATGCATACGGAGTATTTTGCCGTCAGGCGTCATACCATAGAGCGGCTCATAGCCCATGGCGGACAGGCCATTGCCGTGGGGACGACCAGCGTGAGGACTCTGGAGAGTCTCTACTACTTAGGCTTGAAGGTCGTAGCCAATCCCGACATCAGGGAAGAGGAACTGCACGTCAGCCAATGGGAGCCGTATGAAACAACTGACAACAAGCGTGACGTGGTGACGGTGCTGCAAGCCTTGGCCGACTGGCTCGACAGGCACGGTCTGACGGTGCTACACTCGTCAACGCAGATTATCATTGCCCCGGGCTATGACTATAAGATAGTGAGCATGCTGGTCACCAATTTCCATCAGCCGCAGTCAACGCTGCTGCTTTTGGTCAGCGCCTTTGTCAAGGGCGACTGGCACAGGATTTACGACTACGCACTGGCTCACGACTTCCGCTTCCTGAGCTATGGCGACTCGTCGCTACTCATACCGTAAGAAGTGAAGAGTGAAAAGTGAAATAATGAGAATCAAGATATGAAACATGGATTTGTCAAGGTCGCTGCTGCCGTTCCTGCCGTCAAAGTGGCCGACGTGGCTTATAACGTGCAGGAAATAGAAAAACTCATTGCCCTGGCTGAGGGCGAGGACGTGGAGATTCTCTGCTTCCCTGAACTGACGCTGACCGGCTATACGTGCCAGGACTTGTTCAAGGAACAGCTGTTGCTGTCGAAAGCCGAGGAAGGACTGATGATGCTGCTGGAATTCACCCGTCAGCTCAGCGTCATCAGCGTGGTTGGCTTGCCCGTTCAGGCGGGCGGCTTGCTGCTTAACTGTGCGGCAGTCATTCAGGGCGGCACCTTGTTAGGGCTGATACCCAAGACCTATCTGCCAAACTATAGCGAGTTCTACGAAAAGCGCTGGTTTGCCTCTGCACAAGACTTGAATCCGACGGACATCTATCTGGCCGGCTCGCCCGTCAAGCTATCGGCAGCGCCGAAACTGTTCCAGACTCCCGACGGTGTCAAGTTTGGCGTAGAGATATGTGAGGACGTATGGGCCCCGATACCGCCCAGCAACAACCTGACCATGGCCGGTGCAGACATTATCGTCAACCTGTCGGCCAGCGACGAACTGGTAGGCAAGCACCGCTACCTGTGCTCGCTGATAGCTCAGCAGAGTGCCCGTACGATGAGTGGCTACGTGTATAGCTCGTCGGGCTTTGGCGAGTCAACGCAGGATGTGGTCTACGGCGGCAATGCCATGATATTTGAGAACGGGCGGCTCCTGGCAGAGGGCGAGCGATTCTCGTTCCAGCCCCAGCTGAAGAGCGCGCAGATTGACGTGGAGCAGTTGCGCACGGAACGCTTCTCCAATTCCACCTTCATCAATGCCCAGCGCCTTGCCGTGGCAGAAATCATACCGACCAAGGCCGTCAGTGCGCGGCCTTTCACGCTGACCCGTGAGGTGAATGCCCATCCTTTCATTCCCGCCGAGAGCGAGATGGCCGCGAGCTGTGAAGACATCCTGAACATCCAGACCTCAGGATTGGCCAAGCGCCTGCTGCACACCAACTGCCAGCATGTCGTCATCGGCATCAGTGGCGGCCTCGACTCGACATTGGCGCTGATGGTATGCGTGCGGACGTTTGACAAGTTGGGCTATGACCGACGCGGCATCGTAGGCATCACCATGCCGGGCTTCGGCACAACGGACCGTACCCACGACAATGCTACGTCGCTGATGCAGTCGCTGGGTATATCGCAGATGGAGATTCCGATTGCAAAGGCTGTCATGCAGCACTTTGAGGACATTGGCCACGATGCCTCCAATCACGATGCTACCTACGAGAATTCGCAAGCCAGGGAAAGGACGCAGATACTGATGGACCTTGCCAACAAGCTGAACGCGCTGGTGGTGGGCACTGGCGACCTGTCGGAACTGGCACTGGGATGGGCTACCTACAACGGCGACCACATGTCGATGTACGGCGTCAATGCCGGCATACCCAAGACGCTCATACAGTACTTGGTGCGCTACATGGCAAGGCTGCCAAAGTTCAGCGCACAGCGCGACACGCTGATTGATATTGTTGAAACCCCCATTTCGCCAGAACTGACACCTGCCGACGAGCAGGGAAACATCCAGCAGAAGACGGAGGACTTGGTAGGCCCTTACGAGCTGCACGATTTCTTCCTGTATTACTTCCTGCGCTTCGGTTTCCGGCCAAGCAAGATATTCCTGATGGCCCAGCGGGCCTTCGGCGACAGCTACGACCGTGACACCATCAAGAAGTGGCTGACCACTTTCTGCCGCCGCTTCTTCTCGCAGCAGTTCAAGCGCTCCTGTCTGCCCGATGGCCCGAAGGTCGGCAGCATCTCGCTTTCGCCACGGGGCGACTGGCGTATGGCCAGCGATGCCAGCAGCGCACTATGGCTAAAGGAATGTGAGGAATTATAAGCTATAGGATGGAGCAGATAACGAGTATGCAGAACCCCAAGGTCAGGCTACTGCTGGATTTGCAGCAGAAGTCTGTAGAGCGTCGCCGCCGGGGCCTCTTTGTTGTGGAAGGACGGCGCGAGATAGAGCGGTGCATGCAGCAAGGCTATGAGATTGACACCGTGTTTTGCTGCCCTGATATCTATGGCGGACAATGGCAGCACGGAGGCAGAGTGGTATACGTGTCGGCGGCTATATATAATAAGGTGGCATATCGTGGAAGCACAGAAGGCGTCATTGCCGAGGTCTGTACACGCCAGCTGTCGCTGTCGCAGCTGTCGCTGCCCGACAAACCGCTGGTGGTTGTCATGGAGCGCGTGGAGAAACCGGGCAACTTAGGTGCCGTGCTGCGCTCTGCAGATGCTGCCGGAGTGAATGCCGTCATCGTCTGCGACCCACTGACCGACCTCTTCAATCCTAATCTTATCCGCTCGTCTACGGGAGCTTTCTTCAGCGTCCCCTGTGTGACCTGTACGTCGCAGGAGTGTATAGAATTCCTCCGGTCACACCACATCCGGATTCTTACAGCCCAGTTGCAGGACTCCAGCCTTTATTATGCCGTTGACATGCGCTGTCCGACAGCCATCGTCATGGGGACGGAGGCGACGGGGCTGACCGACCTGTGGCGTGAAGCGGCCGACGCACACATACGTATTCCGATGCTGGGCACCGTCGATTCCCTTAATGTCTCCGTGTCTGCAGCCATCCTGATGTATGAGGCCGTGCGCCAGCGACGAGGCTGACAGCAAGAATAAGTATTCGCCCCGCTCCTCTCCATCAAGTTGAGGTTGCGGGGCGAATGCTTATTCTTGCTGTAAAAAGAAGTGCTTTACAGCGTCACTCCATTCTTGAAGATGGAGATTTCACGATAGCCGTTCTCCTCGTTGCGGGCCTTTTCACCCGAAGCGACGGCCAACACCTTGTCGATAAACTCAGGGACGAGCTCCTGCATGGTACGGCCTTCGACCAGCTGACCGGCAGAGAAGTCAACCCAGTGGGGCTTGTTCTTGGCCAGGGTAGGGTTGGTGGCCACCTTCATGGTAGGCACAAAGGTGCCGAAAGGCGTGCCGCGACCCGTGGTGAACAGCACGATGTGGCAGCCGCAGGAGGCCAGGGCCGTAGAGGCTACGAGGTCGTTGCCGGGGGCCGACAGCAGGTTAAGACCGTGGTTCTGCAGGCGGTCGCCATACTCCATGACACCGCTGACGGGAGCCTTGCCGCACTTCTGCGTGCAGCCAAGGGCCTTGTCCTCAAGGGTTGAGATACCTCCGGCCTTGTTGCCCGGTGAAGGATTCTCGCCGACGGGTTCGCCATGCGACAGGAAATAGTTCTTGAAGTTGTTAATCATCGAGACGGTCTGCTCAAATAGCTGCGGAGTCTCGCAGCGGTTCATGAGGATGGTCTCGGCACCGAACATCTCAGGCACCTCAGTCAGTACGCTGGTGCCGCCCTGTGCCACGAGCCAGTCGCTGAATTCGCCGACGAGCGGGTTGGCAGTGATGCCGCTGAAGCCATCGCTGCCACCGCATTTTAGTCCGACGCGCAGCTTTGCGACGGAGACATCCTCGCGCTTGTCCTGGCGGGCCTTGTTGTAAAGGTCGCGCAGAATCTCCATGCCTGCCTCCATTTCGTCGCCGTCAACACGCTGGGTGACGAGCAGCTTGATGCGCTCTTTGTCGTAATCGCCCAGCATGGCCATGAAGTCTTCGGGCTGATTGTTCTCGCAGCCGAGGCTAAGCACCAACACACCGCCTGCGTTGGGGTGCAGGCAGATGTCGCGCAGCACCTTGCGGGTGTTCTCGTGGTCCTCAGAAAGCTGCGAACAGCCGTAGTTGTGGTGCCACGTCCAGATGGAGTCGATGTCCTTGCAGCCAGTTTCCTCGCGCAGACGCTGAGCCAGCCGCTCGGCAATGCCGTTGACGCAGCCTACAGTGGGCACAATCCATATTTCGTTGCGCACGCCGACGTCGCCGTTCTTGCGTACATAGCCCTTGAAGGTACGGTTCTCGTTCTTAATCTTCAGCGGCTCGTCCACGGGCTGGTATGTGTATTCCAGCGTTCCTGAGAGGTTCGTCTTCAGGTTGTTCTCGTTCACCCAGTCGCCAGCCTTCATGTCCTGACGGGCATGACCGATGGGATAGCCGTACTTGATGATGTTCTCACCTTCGGCGACATCCTTGATAAGGACTTTGTGACCAGCGGGAGTGTCCTGGTTCACCGTGATTTGTTTACCGTCAACTTCGATGATGTCGCCCTTGGCCTTAGGTGCCAGACAGACAACTACCGAGTCGGCAGGGTTAATCTTCAGAAATGTTGCTAATGCCATAATCGTATTTGTTTTAGTATTTAATTTGTTCAATGTTCTAACTTATAGTTACCCGATGTTCTTGCGGCGGTAAAAGTCGATGTTTTCCTTGGTCAGCAGTTCGATGGGCATGTAGTTGACAGGGTCGACTTCCTTTTTCAGGACGATGGCGTTAAACAGGCTCTCGATGCAGGCATAGCCCTGCATATAGGCATGCTGGGCGATAAGGAACGATATGCTGCCCTGTCGGACGCATTCGGCGTTCTTCGGCACCATGTCGTAACCCATGATTTGTATGTTGCGCCGGTTCGACTTCAGCAGGAATTCACCTACCAGGTGAGCCTTGGAGTTGAAGGTTATGCAGTGGTGTACCAACGGGTGGCTGGTGAAGAAATCCTCCAGAATGTCCTCATAGCGCTCACGCTTCTCGTCCAGCGACAGGTTCACCTCGTGAATCACTACCTGTGGGAAGTGGTCGTGCATGTAATGCCGGAACCCCGTCTCGCGGTTCTCCTGTTGCTTGGATGCTACATTGCCGTTGCGCATCTGCTTCATCAGCATGATTTCCTTCTCTTTCGGAGCCATCATCATCAGCATACGGGCAGCAAAGTAGCCGCTGGAGAACGAGTCCTGACCGTAGAACGACAGGGGCTTGAGGTCGGGCATGTAAGAGTCGAGCAGGATGAAGGGAATGTTCTGCTGGTGCATTGAATCGGTAAAGCGGTGTGTCACCTCCAGTTTCGACGGCACTACGATGACACCGTCGGGCTTTTGCCGCAGACACTCGTTCATCATCTTGGAGAACGTCTCTGTCGAGAAGCGGTTGTAATATATCATCTTGGCTTGGATGCGGAAGTCGCGCCGCCGCTCGCAAGCTGCAAAGACGCCTTCCTCAACCTCTTCCCAGTAGGCTTCCGACTCATGTTTGGGAATGACGCAATAGAATGTGTACGATTTGTTATAGGCCAAGGCTGAGGCATACATATTGGGCTTATAGTCCATTTCGTCCAGCGCCTTCCTGACCTTCTCCATAGCCTTCGGCGATACGTTGGGGCGTTCGTGCAACACGCGGTCGACCGTGCCTACGCTGACCCCGGCACGTTCGGCAATATCCTTTATCCTTATCTTTATTGTTTCCATAAAAACTCTGCAAAAGTACGAATAAAATAGCGAACTGCCAAATTATATTCCGTTTTTTCTTGGTTAGTTTCCAGATTATTTGTACTTTTGCAAATGCTTATGGAACAGAAACATACAAGACAGGAAAAGATGGAGGCCTTTGGCCGTATGCTTGACGTGCTTGACGTACTGCGCGAAAAGTGCCCCTGGGACCGCAAGCAAACCAATGAGAGCTTGCGTCCGAACACCATAGAAGAAACTTATGAGCTTTGTGATGCGCTGATGAAAGGCGACCACCATGAGGTATGCAAGGAACTTGGCGATGTCTTGCTGCACGTGGCTTTCTATGCCCGTATCGGCGAGGAGACTGGTATGTTTGATGTGGCTGATGTCTGTAACCGCTTGGTCGACAAGCTGATTTTCCGTCATCCGCATGTTTACCATCCATCCCAGGTAGGTGCTGCTCATCCGCTGCCCTTGCCTTACGGAGAGGACGAGAAGGAACGCGAGTTCTCGAAAGTCGGCAATGTGGAGCAAGTGCTTGATAACTGGGAACAGATAAAGCAGAAGGAAAAGGATGGCAACAAGACAGTGCTCTCCGGCGTACCTGCCTCCCTGCCTTCGCTCATCAAGGCATACCGCATTCAAGACAAGGCCCGCCATGTGGGCTTCGACTGGGAAGACAGGCAGGACGTTTGGGCCAAGGTCCGTGAAGAACTTGGGGAACTGGAGCATGAGCTGCAGCGTGACGACCGTGAGCACTCTGAGGAGGAATTAGGCGATTTTCTCTTTTCCGTTATCAATGCCGCCCGTTTATATAAGCTGAATCCAGACAATGCCTTGGAGAAGACCAACCAGAAGTTTATACGCCGTTTCAACTATATTGAGCAGCACAGCATCAAGCAGGGGCGTCCGCTTACGGAGATGTCGCTTGCTGAGATGGATGCCCTCTGGAATGAGGCCAAGCAGCAGGAACGGGAAATACATGAAAATTAAAAGAAGGATGAAGAATATGAAAAAGCTAAGTTCTTTATTGACTATGGCAGCTGCCATGCTGGCCATGGGTAGTTGCGGCAACAAGACACAGCCAGTGCCGTTCGACGACGGCGACTCTACTGGCTTGGAACGGGTTGACCCGACGGTATATGGCATCTGTGGCGAAGCTACCGCCATGCACACCCTGCAGTTGCTGACAGATACCGGCGATACTTTGCTGCTCGACCTGACAAGTGCCCGCGACAACAACAATATCTATGGCGGCCTGCAGATGGGTGACCGTATGGCTGTCATCCCCAATGCCAAGAAGACGGAGGCCGTGATGGTCGTCAATCAGTCGACCCTGCTTGGCAACTGGGTTATGCCGAACCCTATCGACGGCAGTGATGAAGTGGGCATCAGCATCAAGGAAGGTGGAATAGCTGAAAGCATCGACCAAAGCAACATTGTCTATCGTACATGGCGGCTGGCCAATGGACGGCTGGAACTCGTGCTGATACGCGAAGGAGGCAGCGAGGACGAAGAAACCTATCTGTACGACTTTGTCAAGCTGGGTCCCGACTCGCTGGTCATCAAGGATGCAGAAGACGTCTATGAGTATGGACGCCAGCGGCCTAAGCAGCAGTATGGCTCTGAAGTCCAGCTGGAAGAGAGTTCTTTTGAAGACTTTAAAATGTAAGTCTTGGAACCATTCAGGGTACATATTCTGGGGTGTGGCAGTGCCTTGCCGACCTTGCGCCATTTCCCTTCGGCACAGGTGGTCGAGGTGAGGGGTAAGTGCTTCCTTGTCGATTGTGGCGAGGGAACGCAGATTCAGTTGCGCCGTTCGCGTGTCCGCTTTACCAAGGTCAGCGCAGTGTTTATCTCCCACCTTCATGGCGACCACTGTCTGGGGTTGACGGGCATGCTGAGCACCTTCGGACTCTTGGGGCGGAAGTCGCGGCTGGCTGTCTATGCACCACCCGAGCTGGAGCCTGTATTGAAGCTGGAAATGGCTCAGTACTGCAATGGCCTTGAGTATGATGTAGACTTCTGCGCTGTCGATACGACTCGTCACGCCGTCATCTATGAAGACCGCTCGCTGACCGTGGAGACTATTCCTTTGGAACATCGCGTCAGCTGCTGTGGCTTCCTGTTCCGTGAGAAACCTACGCAGGCTCATATCCGCCGCGACATGGCCGACTTCTACGGCATACCTGTCAGCCAGTTCGGGCGTATCAAGGGTGGGGCAGACGGAGTGACGCCCGACGGCGAAGCCGTTCCTAACTGCCGGTTGACAGTACCAGCCGACCCGCCACGGGCCTATGCCTATTGCAGCGATACCCGCTATATACCTACTCTGCATGAACAGCTGCAAGGTGTCACCACGCTCTATCATGAGAGTACCTATGGCGAGGATAACTTGCCGCTGGCTGAGAAATACTATCACTCTACGGCGCGCCAAGCGGCAATGGTGGCTCGCGAAGCTGGTGTCAGCCAATTGCTTTTAGGGCACTATTCCTCACGTTACGACGACGAGGAAATACTGTTGCAAGAGGCCCGAAAAGTGTTTCCTAACAGCCGTTTGGCCGAAGAATTGGCCGTTTTTGACGTCTGAAAGCTATTTTTTCTTAAAAAAATTTGGACGTTTGGCCAAAACTTTGTATATTTGCAAAAACTATTGTTTGGTGCTTATGAAGAAAAACCTACTTATATTGTCACTGATGGCAGCCATGATAGCCGCTCCGCGCTACATGAATGCAGCAGGTCTGACCATGCCGGGCATTGAGCAACTGGCTGACGACGAGGTTACGCTCAGCGTCAACGGACAGTCCGTTACGGTGACTGGAGCCCAGGGAATGACTTTGGAGGTCGTTTCGCTGACAGGTCGCCGAATTAAGACTATCAAGATAGAGAACCCTTCGCAGAGAGTCGAATTAAATATTCCTAAAGGGTGTTACATCTTAAAGGTTGGCAAAGTGGTCAGAAAAGTATCTATTCTTTAGTAGTCGTGTTGGCCGTTTCCCTGTCGTCAGGGTGCAGCCAAAGGAAGAACTACGCGGAGGAAAAGATTACGACGGAGGCGTTTTCAGACATGAAGGCGCCTGCCTTTGTCTATGACTTGCCGGCAATCCGGAAACAGTTAGCCGACATGGCCCGTCAGGACCATGGGAAGACAGACGCCGACCAGCATACCCGTAGCTATTACCTTGATGCCCAGCACCTGCTCTGGGTCGACAAAGCCGGTGTCGGCAGCCGTGCCGACTCGCTGCTGTCGTGGCTGCATCAGGTGGGAACGATTGGCATGACCGAGCGTTCCTTTGGCGTGAAAGCCATTGAACAAGACTTACAGCGTCTGCGTAGCCTTGCCTTTGATGAGCAGAAAAACAGCATCAACCATGTGATAGCACGGTTGGAGTATGCGCTTACCAAGGCTTGTATGCGCTATACCTATGGTCACCGCTTCGGCTTTGTGAATCCGCATCGTGCCTTCAATTACCTGCTTCCCCAAAAACAGGACAGCACAGGGCGCGTCCTGAGGTACTACGGGCTGTTCGATGTTGACATGGACCTGCCTGATACGCTCTTCGCCCATGCGCTGTTCAGCAAGATTGCCAACGACAGCATAGCTTCCTATCTGCATGCCATTCAGCCCAAGAACGCTTACTATCGGCAACTGCTGCAGATGCTCGACAGTACGACGGATGACAGCCGCCGGCAGCTTATCCTCTGTAACCTGGAGCGTAGCCGTTGGCACCTCAAACATCCGATTCCCGATACAGGCAAGCGTATCGTAGTAAACATTCCCGCCTTCCATCTCTATGCCTATAATGCCGACTCTGTGCTTGACATGAAGGTGGTTTGTGGCGCTACTACTACGCGTACGCCGCAATTAAGCAGTGAGATAGAGCGTATGGAGGTGAACCCACAGTGGGTCATTCCCATGAGCATCATTTCCAATGATGTGGCTCATCATGCCGGCGATGCATCCTACTTCGGTCGTCATCGCTATAAGATATACGACCGGGCCACGAATAAGCAGCTTAGCGTCGGCGAGGTGTCACGCCAGATGATGCTCAGCGGGAAGTACCGCGTTGCCCAGGACGGCGGTGCAGGCAATTCATTAGGACGTATTGTATTTCGTTTTAACAATAAGTTCTCCGTTTTCCTGCACGACACGTCCAACCCTGGAGCCTTTGCCCGCGAGGTAAGGTCGCTGTCGCACGGTTGTGTCCGTGTATCGAAACCCTTTGAACTGGCTCGTTTCGTGCTTGACAGCCCTGACGAATGGCTGCTCGACAAGATACATATCTCCATGGGATTGGGGGCCACGACCAGTCGTGGACGAGAATATTTGGCCAGCCATCCCGACGACACCAAGCTTGTCAGTCATTTGCAGGTCAGTCCTCGCGTACCTCTTTATATTATATATAATACCCTTTGGCCCGACCAGAATGGTGTCATTCGTGCGTGGAACGACATCTATGGCTACGACCGTGTTATCTGGGAACGCCTGAAAACCTACATGCAATGACAGGGGCTGACGAGGCGCTGCTGGTGCAGCAACTGGCCAATCCTAAGACAAGGCATGCCGCTTTTGAACGATTGGTACGCGAGTTCAGCGAACAGCTTTACTGGCAGATACGTCGTATAGTGCTTATCCATGAAGATGCCGACGACGTCATGCAGAACGTGTTCCTCAAGGCATGGCAGCATTTAGATGGATTCCATCAGGAGTCGCGCATTTCCACATGGCTTTATCGCATTGCTATCAATGAGAGCCTCGACTTTATGCGCCGTAAGAAAAACCAGCGTGAGGTGAGTGCCGACAGCGAGGCCAGCAGTGTGGCACGGACGCTCATGGCCGACAAATACTTCGACGGCGACGAGACTGCCGCCTTGTTACATGAAGCCATCGCCCAGTTGCCCGACGTCCAACGCATGGTTTTCAATCTGCGCTATTTCGACAACATGAAGTACAGCGACATCAGCAACCTGCTGAATACGTCGGAAGGTGCCTTGAAGGCATCATATCACATTGCCGTGAAGAAGATTTCCGATTTTTTCAAACAGCGTGATTAAACTTTCAGCAAACAGATGCGTCAAAAAAGTACACAGAGTGAAAGAGAGACGATTATGACTGAAGAAGAATTGTACATCCAGGAAAAGGCAGGCACGGAGAATCACTTCCGTGTGCCCGAAGGCTACTTCGAGCAATTTGCCGACCGCATGGCTCGGCAGTTGCCTGCCGACAAGCCTAAGGCACGACTGGTGCCGCTCCGCACGTGGTTCTATGCCGCAGCGTGTGTGGCCGCTGTTGTCGTCATGGGGCTCACGTTCCATTTCCAACCGTCGGTTGCCGACGATGTGCCAGCCGTCATGGCCTCTGTCACCGATAATACTTTTATGGAGGAAGCGGCTGACTATGCCATGATTGACAACATGGAAATCTATGCCTGCTTGTCCGACAATTAGAATAAGAAAAACCGAAGCAACCATGAAGAGACTTATTATAAGCAGCGTCATCATACTGCTGTCGCTTACGGCAAGCGCACAGCATGACACAAAGTTCTCACCGGAGAAGTTTGAGGCCGAAATGGAAGCCTACATATCAAAGGAGGCCGGGTTGACGAAGCAGGAAGCTGCCAAGCTGTTTCCCGTGTTTCGCGAGATGCATGCCCGTCAGCGCGTCATCTACGAAAAGATGCGCAAGCAGACAAAAGACAAGCCTGCCGACGAGTCGGCCTGCAAGGCCGCCATTAAGGACTATGACCAGATGAACATCGAGCTCAAACAGTTGGAGCAGAGCTATCACAAAAAGATGATGCAAGCCGTGCCGGCATCGAAAGTCTATGATGTCATCAAGGCTGAGCGCCGCTTCCACCGCCAGATGATGAAAGGCTGGCAGAAGGGCAAACGCCACTGAGATTGCATTTCCCGCAGTGAGGTCGGCGCGACGTACAGACATAGCGGCCGTGCAGCAGTAGCCAGTGATGTGCCCGTGGAATATCCTCCACGGGTATATTTTTTACCAGTTCCTGCTCTACCTTAAAAGGCGTGTCGGCAGCCTTGCCGACCAGTCCTAACCGATGGCTGACACGGAACACATGGGTGTCGACCGCCATGGCCGACTGACCGAAAGCCACCGACAGGATGACATTTGCCGTCTTACGTCCCACACCGGGCAAGTCCAACAGCTGATTCATGTCCGACGGCACCTCGCCGCCGTGACGCTCCATCAGCATCCGCGCCATCTTCACCAGGTGGTCAGCCTTGGCGTTAGGGTAGGAGACACTCTTGATGTACTCCAACACGTCGTCGGCTTCAGCCTCTGCCATGCTTCGGGCATCAGGATAGCGACGAAACAAGGCCGGCGTCACCTGATTGATGCGCTTGTCAGTACACTGTGCACTCAGTATGACGGCCACCAGTAACTGGAATACGCTGTCGAACGCCAGTTCCGTCTCTACCTCCGGCATTTCCTGCCTGAAGTATCTTAGAATCCTTTCGTATCGCTCTTTTCGTGTCATGCTTATTTCTCCTATTACGTTTTGTAAGGGGGCATTCGGATTTATGGCGGCAAAGTTACTGAAAGTCGAGGACAGAACAAAATAAATTCATTTATTTTTTATGTCGAGACGAAGTAACTTCGCCAACTTGTTGGCAAAGTTACGGAAAAACGAGGGAAACACAAAAGGAAAGCTCGCTTTTCTTTGGCTTTCTGGGCATGATTATGAAGATGATTATGAAGTATGATTATGATGGATTATGAAGGATAAAATAGCAACTTTTCCTATAGAAATATGTTTGTCACTCAAAAACACTATGTTTGTCACTCAAAAACACTATGTTTGTCACTCAAAAACACTATGTTTAGCAACTGAAAGTATATAGTTTACAGGTGCTAAATATATGGTTTATTCGCTACGAAGACTGAACAGGAACTGCTGGTCGTGGTGATGGCAGTCAGCGATGCCAAAGCGCACGAGACGGGCCAATAGGGTGATGACTTTAGGGCGTGGGATGCGTGAGAGACGGACGACTTGGTTAAGCGTATGCGGGCCGTCACCCAAGGTGTCGAGCAGTTGGCGGACGGTGTCAGTATAGGTCATCATCGTGCCACGGGCATTCTGGGCCTCGCGCCAAATGGCAAGATGGACGGGTGATGCCACGATGTTCTCGTCGGCAATACGGATAAAGGCGCGTGGCCGGTCATCTTCATCAAGGGCACAGACGGGGCGTCATAACCATTTGCTTTCTTTTGTAAGAGGAACCCCCATTCTGTCACAGGTCCGTATGGAATTGATTTGGCACTGCAAAGATAGCAAAAATGTTGCAAGTCAGCAACATTTATAGGAAATATGTCGACCTTGACAACGGTTTTTCGGTGGCGGGCATGCCTGGCCATTATGTTATTTTTGTGAAAAAAGATAGGCGGGAGGTTAGCTTTTGCGGTGCTTTCCCTGTCTATAATAATAGAATGAAGAAAGAAGAGATAGCAATATTGTTCCGACGGCACTACGGCCAGATGATACGGCTGGCGAAGCGGATGCTCTACGACGACGAGGAATCGCGCGACGTGGTGAGTGAGGTGTTTGCCACGCTGATAAGGGCTGACATCCTTCCCCAAAACATTGAGGGTTACCTGATGGCAAGTGTCAGGAACCGATGCGTGAATCTGCTGGAGCACAAGGATGTGAGGGCGAAGTTTGAGCAGGCCTATACGCTGGAAATGAAACGCGAAGGGCCGGAAGACGATGATAACTCTGCTGAGCAACGACTTCAGCAAATCATGTCCTATGCCAAGCATCATCTGACGAGACAAACCTTGATGGTGTTCCGCATGCGGCATATCGACGGCATGAAGTATCAGGAAATTGCCGACCAACTGGGCATCAGCCGTGTGATGGTCTATAAACATCTGGCCAAGGCCATGAGTACAATCAGGGAGTATAACAATCAAAAGAAATATTTAGAGTCCCTTGATAAGGGGCGGCTATAATGCAGGGATTAATAATAATTACAATTATGGAGCGAGACAAGAAAATCCAGTTACTATTGGACATGCAGGAGCATCCTGAACAGTTCTCTGAGCAGGAATTACAGGCGATGCTGAAAGACCCCGAAGTGCGCGAACTGATGGAAGCCACTGCAGCGTTGAAACAGGCCATGATGGCCGATGATGACAAAGCGGACAAGCACGATGCAGACGCCGAATGGCAGCGATTCGCAGCAACGCATTTCATGGCGCAGCCGCTCCCCTCCCATCAAGGGGAGGGGTCTGGGGTGGGGTCTGTAACCTACAAGATTGCCGCCTCCATCATCGGCGTACTGATGGTGTCCGGCATTGCCTTTGCTGCCATCCATATCATACGGCATACCTCCGATAGAAAAGAGAACCCACAAGCCCCAATCGAAGAGACAAGGGTTACCAATCAGCAGTTACCGGCAGATACTCTGAGAACTGATAGCATCGCCTCCAGAGTGGTACGCTATGACGAAGCCACGCTTGAGCAGATACTGACCGACATGGCCGACCATTACGGTCTGACGCTGAATTGGAAGAGCGAGGAGGCCAAGACGCTACGCCTGTTCTACATCTGGAACAAACAGCAGTCGGCGGTAGAGGCCATAAGTAGTATGAATTCATTCGAGCGCATCCGTCTGGAACTGAACGACAGCATCCTGACGGCAGATGTACAAACCAATAGTCCCAAGCAATGACCATGAAACAATATAAGATTGAAATATTTAAAAATTTAAAAGTTGAAAAAGGACTACGTCTTGTCTTTTTACTTTTTTACCTTTTTACTCTTTTACCTTTGCAAGCGCAGCGTATTACCCGACACTACGATAACGTGTCGATGTCGAAGGCATTGATGGAACTCAACGACCTGCAACGGGACTACACCGTCAACTTCATCTACGACGAGTTAGAGGATTTCAAGGTCACGACAGATGTTAAGCACAAAACGCTGACCGATGCCATCTTCCAGATTATCGGTTTCTATCCCATCCGAGTGGTCAAAAGCGGTGAGCATGAGCTATTCGTGGAGTGTACCCACAAGACAGACCTCCATCTGACAGGCACCATCATCGACGAGAACGGCCAGCCTGTACCCTATGCCAATGTTTACCTGCTTCATCCATCAGACTCGACAGTTATCGGTGGAGGCGTGAGCAACGAGGCTGGCGTCTTCGTCATCCCCTACGAGCAGCCAACCGTTCTTGCTCGCATCTCATACGTGGGCTACAAGACCGTCTATCGCCTATGTAATAACGAGCAAGTGGGTACCATTCAAATGAAACCCGAAACGATGACCATCAAAGGCGTCGTCGTAACTGGCGAGCGTCCAAAGGTTCAGTTACAGGGCAATTCTTTGGTAATGAATGTGGAGGGAACAGTGATGGAAAGGATGGGTACTGCAGAGGATGTGCTTTCCCGTGTACCGACTATTTCAAAGAAAGGAGATGTCTTTGAAATCCTAGGTAAGGGAGTGCCCTTGATTTATCTGAACAACCGTAAGCTGACCGACTTACAGGAACTGAGGAACATCCAGTCGGACAACATCAAGAACGTCGAGGTGATTCAGAATCCTGGTGCCCGATATGATGCATCCGTCAATGCGGTCATCATAATTCACACCAAACGCGCTGCGGGCGAAGGCTTGGGCGTAGAGTTATCATCATGGAGCCGGAAGGGACATGGCTTTGCGAACAATGAGCGTATTAACTTAACCTACCGCATAGGAAAGTTGGAACTGTTTGCAAATCTCTTTGGAGCTTACAATAAACGGAGGGAGAAAGGCGAGTTCGAACAGACCGTCTTCGCTGACACACTGTGGGTAATTACCAATAAGCAGAAGAATAAAGTTCATAATCCTTTCCTAGAAGGCCGCTTTGGCTTCAACTACCAATTGGACGATAATAACTCTTTTGGCGGATTCTACCAAAACACCTATGACTACGTAAAGACTTGGAGTGACTATGACGATGACTTGCAAGCCAACGGCACTATGTATGACCACCTGCAGAACAATAGTATCAGCAGAGCCGAAGGTGTGCCCAAACACCAAGGGAATTTATATTACACGGGTAAGATAGGGCAGCTTAGCATCGACTTCAATGCCGACTACACCTATCGTGACCAGCGCAACCGCAACCAGCAACAGGAACTGAGCGACGAGTATGATGACCGCGATGTGAACACCTACACCCTGACGCGCAGCCGACTGATGGCAGAGAAACTCTTCGTGACGCATCCGATAGGGAATGGACAGATTGAGGTTGGCGAGGAGTACACCAATACCCGATGGAACAGCAGTTTCGAGAACACGGAGGGCTACATCGCCAACAGCAACAATGAGCAGCATGAGCAATCTATCGCCCCCTTTATAGAGCTACGCCAACAGATTGGTCGCTTTCAGTTGTCTGCAGGTTTGCGCTATGAGCATGTGGCGTCGGAATACTTCGTGAGTGGTCAGCGTCGCGACGATCAAAGTCGTACCTACGATGACTTCTTTCCATCGGTATCACTATCAACGTCTGTGAAGAATCTGCAATTATCCTTCAGCTATGCCAAGCGTACCACGCGCCCGTCCTATTGGCAGTTGAGCAGTGATGTTGTTTATGAGAACCGCCTGAATTTGCAGACGGGCAATCCCTATCTGAAACCGGTTAAGTACCACAACATAAATACAATGGCTATGTGGAAATGGCTCTATCTCAATGTGAATTTCTCCCATTGCGTAGATCCAATCCTTTATACGGCAGGAAGTTTGGAGAATGATAGCAAGGTGAACCTCGTTACCCATAAGAACTATGACCATGCTGATTGGCTTATTGTCACATTAGGAGCACAGAAGAATATAAAATTGGCTCATGAGGTCACATGGACTCCACAATACAAT
>JAFUDJ010000013.1 GCA_017459445.1 Prevotella sp.
CATGTCATGGATGATTTTTGCTTGTCTTGATTTGCAGCACTAAGGTAAGTGAAAAATCTGACATGGCAAAATCCTGGGCAACTTTTTGTTGCTCAGGAACTTATAAAAATAGTTAAACTAAAGTGCTGCGGAATTAAGGAAAAAGAAATTAAAACTGCAAACAATTTTCCACCATTTTGGACAAAACCACCAGTTTTCGTCAAAATAGAAAACGTTTCTTTGCATGAAAAAGATTACATTATGCGTTTACATCTATTTGCCATGGCCATGACATGCTGTCTGTCAGTGAGCGCTCAGACATCTTTGGCCGAAGAAGTTTTGAACAGTGCTCGAAAAGTAAACACCTATTTCATGCAGAAATATGCAGACCCGACGGAAGATACCCATGTCGGTGGAAAGACTCGTCCCAGCAGTCTCTGGACGCGTGCCGTCTACTACGAAGGTCTGACAGCTCTCTACGATATTGACCCACAGCCAATTTATATGAACTATATTGACCGTTGGGCCGAATACCACCAATGGACACCACGCAACGGAGTAAAGACGACCGATGCCGACGACCAATGCTGTGCACAGACTTATATCTGGCGCTACCGCAAGACACCAGACCCTAAAATGCTGGCACCTATCACAGACAACCTGAAACGGCAGATGTCTACATGTAAAGAAGATTACTGGTGGTGGATTGATGCCATACAGATGGCCATGCCGGTCTATGCCATGATGTCCAAGACGACTGGCGATAGCCACTACATGGACTATGCGATGCGCATTTACAACTACAGCCGCAACGAGATTAGCGGTGGACTGTTCTACAGGAAAGATGGCTTCTGGTGGCGCGATAAGCGCTTTGTGTCCCCGTACACCGAGCCTGACGGTAAGAACTGCTACTGGAGCCGGGGTAACGGATGGGTGTATGCTGCCATTGTACGCTGCATGAATGAACTACCTCCAGACAGTCGTTACTATCGGCAACTGAAGAAGGACTTCCTCATCATGAGTCGTGCCTTGCTAAAATGGCAGAGGGCTGACGGTTTCTGGAATGCGAGTTTGGCATCTACAGCATACGCGGGCAAGGAACTGTCAGGAACAGCGCTTTTCCTCTACGGCATGAGTTGGGGCTTAAAGCAGGGGGTGCTGAAAGGGAAAAAATACCGCAGAGCGTGCGACCATGCATGGCAGGCTATTTCTGACTGTATCCATCAAACGGGATTCCTCGGTTACGTGCAAGGGACAGGTTGCCAGCCTGCTGACAGTCAACCTGTAACGTATGATAAGGTGCCGGACTTCGAGGATTATGGCACTGGCTGTTTCCTTCTGGGAGCGACAGCTTACTGTCAGCTATTAGGCGGAACCGCGCAGCTGAAGCGCTCGGCACAGTAGGGAAAGGCTCGACGGAAAGCGGTCGGGAACATTGAGCATTGAACGTTGAACATTCATTAAAACAGCAAGCTGAAGTCCCTGGGAGGCGATTTCACGTCTCGTCGCCGGTTGCGTCCTCAGGGGTAATCGATGCCCCCGTCAGAATCTTCGACTTCACTGAAGGGCACTTTCCTGTCGCGCAGGACTGTGCCTTCGAGCAGGTACACAAAGCTTTCCCATGAAATGCGGTACACTCCCTTTCTCCTCGTCAAACACCGGCTCAACGAAATGGGAGGCGTTTAAGATTTTTTTACTCAGTATCTCGCCCTGGTAACTACTCAGTTCCCCATGGCATGAGTAGATTCTTGTGGGAGGTTTTTTATTAAAAAAACAAAAAGAAAAGCGGGCAACAGGGATGTTTCCATATAATTTAAGTACCTTTGCGGCGTATTATGTACATGAAGACTAAGAAAAACATTCATTAAAACAGCAAGAAGTTATGAATCAGATACACCCATTGGCAGTGGTAGACCCTGAGGCCAAGCTCGGCGACGGCAACGTGATAGGTCCCTTCTGTGTCATCGACAAAAACGTCGTCATCGGCGACAACAACAAGCTGCTGAACAATGTCACCATCCACTTCGGTGCACGCATCGGCAACGGCAACGAGTTCTTCCCCGGAGCCAGCATCTCCACGAAGCCGCAGGACCTGAAGTTCCGGGGCGAGGAGACGACCTGCGAGATAGGCGACAACAACTCCATCCGCGAGAATGTCACCATCAGCCGTGGCACGGCCTCGAAGGGCAAGACCATCGTAGGCAACGGCAATCTGCTGATGGAGAACATGCACGTGGCCCACGACTGCGTCATCGGCAACGGCTGCATCATCGGCAACTCGACGAAGTTTGCCGGCGAGGTGGTGGTCGAAGACTATGCCATCATCTCGGCCACCTGCCTGTTCCACCAGTTTATCCGCATTGGCAGCTATGTCATGTTCCAGGGCGGAAGCCGGACCAGTCAGGACATACCGCCTTACGTCATTGCCGGCAAAGAGCCCGTGCGCTATGCAGGCGTCAACCTGATTGGCCTGCGCCGCCGGGGCTTCAGCACTGAGACTATCGAGGCCATCCACGACGCCTATCGCATCATCTATGCCCAGGGCGTGCTGAAGGACGGCATTGCCGAGGCCCGCGCCAAATACCCCGACTCGAAGGAGGTGGAATACATCTGCTCGTTCATCGAGTCGTCGAAGCGCGGCATCATCAGATAATGCTTAATGAATTAAGGGGGTGAATACGCTGATAGTCATCACTGGCCCTACGGCCGTAGGCAAGACGGCACTCACCATTGAGATAGCCCGCCAATACGGTATACCCATTATCAATGCCGACTCACGGCAGATATACCGCGAGATGCAGATAGGCACGGCGGCGCCTACCAAGGAGCAGCTACGTCAGGCCAAGCACTACTTCGTTGGCACGAAGAGCATCAGCGACTACTACAATGCATCCATGTACGAGCAGGAAGTGCTCGGCCTAATAGAGAACGGTGAGTTGCGAATGGAGGATGACGGCTTACCGACAGGCCGGCATGCCCCATTCGCCATTCTCTCCGGCGGCAGCATGATGTATATTGACGCCGTATGCAACGGCATTGACGACATTCCGACTGTCCGCGACGACATCCGTCAGGACTTGAAGCGCCGCTATGCCGAGGAGGGGCTGGAAGCATTGTGCGAAGACCTGTGGCGACTGGACCCTGAGCACTACGCCATCGTGGACCGGAAGAACCACCGCCGCGTCATCCATGCCCTTGAAATCTGCTACCAGACGGGCCAGACCTATACCTCCTTCCGTACACAGCAGAAGAAGGAGCGCCCCTTCCGCATCGTCAAGATAGGTCTTAACCGTGAGCGCGAGGAGCTTTATGAGCGCATCAACAAACGGGTGGACCAGATGATGGACGACGGACTGCTCGGCGAAGCAGAACACCTCAGCCCCTACCGGCAGGCCAACGCGCTGAACACGGTAGGCTACAAGGAGCTGTTCGACTACATGGACGGGCGCTGGACACTGGAGGAGGCCGTGGAGCGTGCCAAAGGCAACACACGGCGCTACGCCCGCAAACAGCTGACATGGTTCAAGCGCGACGCAAGCGTCAGGTGGTTCCATCCCGACCAGCAGGCCGCCATCATGGACTACATCGCGGCAGTCTGCAACCCGCAAGACGACAACATACCGGATAACATTACTACACTATGAAACAATACGCTGGAAAAATCCGCCAGGCTCTGCGCAGCTCCTGGCGATGGTATAAAGGACTGTACAAGGGACGCGCCTGGTACATCAAGTGTCTGGCCGTGGCCGGCACGCTCGTCGTGTCGTTCGTGCTCTACCTGCTGATGGTCGACATCAACCTGCTGTGGCTCTTCGGCAAGTCGCCGTCGATGAGCGACGTGAAGAACACCCACCCTGCCGAGGCCTCGCAGATATTCAGCGCCGACGGCAAGGTCATCGGCAAGTTCTTCAGCGAGAACCGCATGCCCGTCACCTACGACGAGGTGAGCACCGCCTTCTGGGAAGCCCTCATCGACACCGAGGACGAGCGGTTCTACCACCACCACGGCATCGACTACCAGGCCTTCGGCGCAGCGCTGAAGGACTACGTCATGCACCGCGACGCCCGTGGCGCCTCCACCATCACGCAGCAGCTGGCCAAGAACCTGTTCCGCGTCCGTACCCAGTACTCCACGGGGCTTCTGGGCAACATCCCCGGGCTGAAGATGCTCATCATGAAGAGCAAGGAGTGGATAACGGCCTACAAGCTGGAGTGGTACTTCTCGAAAGAAGAGATACTGACCATGTACGCCAACACCGTGGACTTCGGCTCCAACGCCTTCGGCATCAAGACGGCCGCCAAGACCTACTTCGGCATCAAGCCTGCCGAGCTCACCGCCGATCAGGCCGCCGTGCTCGTAGGACTGCTGAAGGCCACCACCTACTACAACCCGCGCATCAATCCCAAGAACGCGCTGGGCCGCCGCAACGTCGTGCTCGACAATATGCTGCACCACCGGCATCTGACGCCGGAGCAGTGCGAGGCGCTGAAACGGCAGGACATCAAACTCGACTACAGCGTAGAGAGCGCCTACGACGGCGAGGCCAACTACTTCCGCGAGGCCGTGGCCGACTACCTGAAGGACTGGTGCGAGGCGAACGACTACAACCGCAACGCCCTCTACACCGAAGGCTTCAAAATCTACACCACCCTCGACACCCGCATGCAGCGCTATGCCGAGGAGGCCGCCGTCAAGCAGATGAGGGTGATACAGACCAGCTTCAACAACCACTGGGGCAACACACCGCCCTGGCAGGACGAGCGCCACGTGGAGATACCCCGCTTCATCGAGAACCTGGCCATGAAGCTGCCCGTCTACAAATACTTGAAGCAGAAGTTCGGCGACCAACAGGACTCCATCGACTACTACCTCAACAAGCCCCATACCGTGAGGCTCTTCGACTATGAGAACGGATACATCGAGAAAGAGCTGTCGACGCTCGACTCCATCCGCTACATGGAGCACTTCATGCACTGCGGCCTCGTGGCCATGGAACCACACACCGGCCACGTGAAGGCATGGGTGGGCGACATCGACTTCAAGACGTGGAAGTACGACAAGGTGAGGGCCATGCGCCAACCCGGCTCCACGTTCAAGCTCTTCGTCTACACGGAGGCCATGAACCAAGGCATCACGCCCTGCGACACACGCCAGGACTCATATTTCTCGATGAAGGTCTACGACGCACAGCAGAAGAAAGATGTCGTCTGGGCACCCACCAACGCCGACGGCCACTTCAGCAACGCCAACGTCACCCTCAAGCAAGCCTTCGCCATGAGCATCAACTCCGTGGCCGTCAAGTTAGGACAGGAGGTCGGCATCGACCGCATCGTCAAGACGGCCCACGACATGGGCATCAAGAGCAAGCTCGACCCCACGCCGTCGCTGGCCCTGGGCAGCAGCGACGTGAACCTGCTGGAGCTGGTGAATGCCTACTGCACACCCGTCAACGAGGGACGCACACACGAGCCGGTGCTGGTGACACGCATCCTCGACCGCGACGGCAACGAGATATACCGTGCCCCACAGACGGAGCAGCAGGTGCTTACCACCAAGAGCGCCTTCCTCGTACAGCAGCTCCTCATGGGCGGCATGCACGGCACCAGCTCGTCGCTCTACCGATGGGTCAGCCGCTTCCTTGGCGACACCGACTTCGGCGGCAAGACCGGCACGTCGAACAACCACTCCGACGCCTGGTTTGTAGGCACCACGCCCAAGCTGGTGGTTGGTGCCTGGGTGGGCGGCGAATACCGTTGCATCCACTTCCGCACAGGCCAGTTAGGACAGGGCAACCGCACGGCGCTGCCCGTCTGCGGCAATTTCCTGGAACTGGTGCTGGCCGACCCGGCTTTCAAGCAATACCGCTGTAAGTTCAAGACACCGGCCGACCTTGGGCTGGACATGAACGCCTACGGCTGCGGCGGCTACTTCCGCGCAGCCTCCGACAGCGACTCACTGGCTATCGACAGCCTGCAAACAGCCACTGGACAGGAGCTTGTCGGCGACGAGGGCACCACTGCCGGCAGTAAAGCAAAAGAACACGAGGAGCACACGGCAGCACCGCAAGGCCTCAACCTGCCACCACAGGCTGCTGAAGAACCGAAGGAGAACTAAGCATTGAGACACGAAGAGAAACTCGACCTGAAGAATGAGGAGTGGCAGAAAGCGCTGCAAATCATACAGTTCACCCGTCGCTCGCTGTTCCTGACCGGCAAGGCGGGCACGGGCAAGTCGACGTTTCTGCGCTACGTGTCGGCCAATACCAAGAAGAAACATGTCATCCTGGCCCCCACGGGCATTGCGGCCATCAACGCCGGCGGACAGACGCTGCACTCCTTCTTCAAGCTGCCCTTCCACCCCCTGCTGCCCAACGACTCGCGCTATAATGCGCGCAACATCCGCAAGACGCTGAAATACAACAGCGACCTTATCAAGCTCCTGCGCGAGGTAGAGCTGATAATCGTCGACGAAATCAGCATGGTGCGGGCCGACATCATCGACTTCATCGACAAGGTGCTACGCATCTACTGCCGCAACATGCGCGAGCCCTTCGGCGGCAAGCAGCTGCTGCTCGTGGGCGACATCTTCCAGCTGGAGCCCGTCGTCAAGGAAGACGAGTGGCGGCTGATGCAGCCCTTCTATGCCTCGGCCTACTTCTTCTCGGCCAAGGTGTGGCAGCAGATGCAGATAGTGAGCATTGAGCTGCGCAAGGTATACCGGCAGAGCGACCGGGACTTCATCGCCCTGCTCGACCGCATCCGCCAGAATCAGGCTACCGACGACGACCTGCGGGCCATCAATGCCCGCGCCTCCACCAACGGTTCCGCCGATACCTACGCCGATAGTCCTGCAAGCCGCGACAGCGTCCCGGCCTCCCTTCCCATCACCCTGGCCACGCGCCGCGACACCGTTGACTACATCAACGACCTCAAGCTGCGCGAGCTGAACGGCGCGCCAAGCGTCTTCAAGGGCACCGTCCAAGGCGACTTCCCACTCACCTCCCTACCCGCCCCCATGGAACTGGAGGTGAAGCCGGGCGCACAGGTCATCTTCACCAGGAACGACAAGGAGAAACGGTGGGTCAACGGTACCGTCGGCATCGTCATAGCCATTGACGAGGAAGAGGGCATCATCGTCGTGGCCGACGAGGACGCCCATGAGTACGACGTGGTGCGGGAGGTATGGGAGAACATGCGCTACACCTTCAACGAGAAAGAACAGAAGATAGAAGAAGAGTTGCTGGGAACCTTCCGGCAGTTCCCCCTGCGCCTGGCATGGGCCATCACCGTCCATAAAAGCCAGGGACTGACGTTCCGGCAGGTAAGAATCGACTTCTCCGGCGGCGGTGCCTTTGCCGGCGGACAGACCTACGTGGCGCTGTCGCGCTGTTCCTCGCTACAGGGCATCACGCTCACGGCGCCCATCCGCCGCAGCGACATCTTCGTACGCCCCGAGGTGGTGGCCTTTGCCCGCCACTACAACGACGGCCAGCTGATGCGCCAAGTGCTCTACGAGAGCAAGGCCGACAAGGAATACCGCGACGCCGTAGAGGCCTTCGACCGCCAGGACTTCGACGCCTTCCTGCACAGCTTCTTCCTGGCCATCCACTCCCGCTACGACATTGAGCGCCCTGAAGTGCAGCGCTACATACGGCGCAAGCTGGGTGTCATCAACCGTCTGCAGAGCGAGAAGGAGCAGTTGGAGGCTGAGATGCAGCGGCGCGAACAGCTGCTGAAGCGGCTGGCCGTGGAATACACGCTGCTGGGCAAGGAGTGCGAACAGGAGCAGATGACCGACGCGGCCATCCGCAACTACGAGAAGGCACTGGAGCTGTACCCCGACGCACCGGAGCCGCAGCGCCGGCTGAAGAAGCTGAGAAAGAAATCGTAAACACTGACTATCATTATAGAAAGGAGAAAAGATGGCAAGGAAGAAAATCGTCTATTGCACCCCGTCGCTGTACACCGCCGGCGGCGTGGAGCGCGTACTCACCTCAAAAGTCAACTATCTTGCCGAGAAGGGCGACGAGTACGACGTCACCATGATACTGACCGACGGAGCCGGAAAGGCACCGTTCTACCCGCTGTCGGAGAAGGTGCGGGTCATCAATCTGGACATTGGCTTTGAAGCCCTGTGGGAGCTGTCCTTCCTCAGGAAGATTCCGGCCTACCTGAAGAAGCAGCGGCAGTACAAGCGCAGGCTGCGGGAAGAGCTGATGCGCCTGCGCCCTGACATCACCATCAGCACCCTCCGCCGCGAGGTCAACTTCATCACCTCCCTGCCGGACGGGAGCAAGAAGGTGGGCGAGCTGCACGTAAACCGACAGAACTACCGCAACTTCGAGGCCAACGACACAAACGTTGTCAAGCGTCTGTTCGCCAAATGGTGGTCGTGGCGACTTGTGGGGAAGCTGCGACGGCTGGACCGTTTTGTGGTGCTGACAAACGAAGACCGTCTGTCGTGGCACGAGCTGAGCGACGTCACGGTCATCCCCAACCCGCTGCCTAAACTGCCCGACAGGCGCAGCCCCTTGACGGAGAAGAGAATCATCGCCGTGGGCAGGTATGCCTACCAGAAAGGCTTCGACCTGTTGCTTGAGGCATGGAGCCGAGTGGAGAAGCAATATCCTGACTGGCACCTGACGGTATTCGGGGCAGGCGAACGGGTCCCTTACGAACAGCTGGCCCGTGAACTGATGCCCGATACATCGCGCTACGAACTGCGCGGTGCCGTGGAAGACATCGGAAAGGAATACCTGGCCAGTTCTGTATTCGTCTTCAGCTCACGTTTTGAAGGCTTCGGCATGGCGCTGCTGGAAGCCATGTCGTACGGTCTGCCCGCCATATCCTTCGACTGCCCGTGCGGCCCGAAGGACATCGTCAGCAACGGACGCGACGGCATGCTGGTGGAGAGCGGCAACGTAGCGGAGCTGGCTGAGGCCATGAGCCGCATGATTAGTGATGCCGACCTGCGGCAACGGCTGGCCGACGAAGCCGTGAAGACCGCCCGGGAATACGACATCAAGGCTATCGGCAAACGATGGGACGAGCTGTTCGGCAGCCTTGTCCCCTGAAGAGAAAGCAACGTTAATTGAAGATGCGCTTGGCCACGGTGCCGTCGCTCATCCTTATAATATTGATGCCCTGACAGGGTGACGCAAGGCGGTGCCCCTGCAGGTCATAGCAGCTGCCGACGACCGGCGCGCCGCTTGTCGACGGCAGGGCTATGTCTGAATAGCCCTCGTCACCATAATAGCCCTTGATGATGGCATCTTTCAGGTCGGCCTGATTGAACTCAGGCACCGTGCGGCTTTCACCGTTCGACAGGCCCATCCAGTAGAAAGTACCGATGTTGCCGGCCTTGGCTGCCTCCACAAAATAACGGGCGAAGGCAAGCAGGTTGCTGCGGTAGTTGTCGTAGGCATTGTCGGTCGTGGTGCCCCACTCGCCGAAGATGACCGGCGCACCTTTCGACGCAAGGTTCGTCTTGATGTCGCGCACCATCTGGTCGACTTCGCGCTTGGCATTGCTGAGGTTCTTGACGTCGATATACGAATGCACCTCGAAAATGAGATGTCCGCTCACGGCGTCGGCAGGCAGTTTCATTTTCTTCAGCGGGTCCTGCAAGTGCGTATTCCACGTACCGCTGCCGCTGCATGCGCCGTAGGTGGACACGATGAGGTTGCGCTGCGCATTGTTGCCGCCCGTGGAGCGCACTGCGTCGACAAAGCTCTGCGCATAGCTGTTGATGGCATTATAGGCCGACGTGGCCACCGTGGCATTGTACTTGCTGGGCGTGGCATACGAGGCAAAGCACCACGAGTCGTAGGTGTCGAGCATCTCGTTATATCCTTCGAAAAGCAGCCGCTCGCCATAGTCCTTGAACTCCTCGGCAATCTGGCGCCATACGGCTTCGAAGCGTTCCTTCTCGCGGGCATAGACCGCCTCGTCGGCAATGAGCCAGGCGGTCGACGAGGCTCCTGTGTCGTGGTGTATGTTCAGAATGCAGTACATGTCCTGGCTGATGACGTAGTCGACCACCTCATGTACACGCTTCATCCACTCCTGCTGTATTTGGGTGCCAATATCGTCGTGCGCCATGTCCCACGGCGTCAGCGCCTGCGTATCGTTGTCCCACGTCACGGAACTGAAGGTTGCCTCCATGTGCGGATACCATGTCACCGGCACGCGGACGGCATTGAAACCGGCTTGCTTGAACATCTGCAGCAGTTCGGGCTTGGTGACGGGCTGCCCCCACGCCGTCTCGTAGTCGGCGGGCTGGCGGTTGCTCCAATGCTCTATCCACATGTTGTTGACGTCGCCGGAGTTGCTGTCAAGCGTATTACCCAGGTTCCACCCCACCCGCATGTTGGCGACGGCGGCGGTGGCCGACTCAAAATCGGCGTCAGCGGCAGTGGTTGACGACTGGATGGCAAACAGCATCGCAACGGCGATGAGAGGACGCACTAAACGGTTTCTATATTTTCCAGACATGGCTATAGTCTGTTTTGCTACTTTATGCGGGCACAAAAGTACTAACATTTTTCCAATCGCCCAAATTATTATCCCGAAAAGTACGGCAGCCAAGTGGCTAACAAAGGTTAAACAGAGGCCGCTTTACATCTTAAAAAAATAAAAAAGTGGCATTTCATAACGATTGGAAAATGAACTTTTTTTCGTAATTTTGCCATAGAAAAACCGTATATAACCAATTAGAAAAGCATTATGTCAAAGACTGTAGAACTGCAAATCGAGAAAAGCCGCAACCTCGTGGAGGGCCTGCGCAAGCACCTGAAAGGCAATGGCGGCGGAGTGACCAATGAAGAGATTGACGACATGGAGAAGGCCGTCGGCGAACTGGAGGCTGCCAACGCCGAGGTGGACCGGCTGCGCGAAGAGCTGACACCGAAGGTGAAACAGATGAACGCCGTGCTCACTCGCGTCAAGGAAGCCTATGCCGACAAGAAGAAAACCCTGAAGGGTTACTACCCGCAAGAGCAATGGGCCGACTACGGCGTGCCCGACAAACGGTAAGTTTGCACCATGCAAACTATCAGTTTGCGCCGTGCGAACTACCAGTTTGTGCCGTACAAACCACACATCCGGACCGTGGAGAATATAATTCTGCGCCGTGCAAAGCAGGTCTTTGCACGGCGCAGGCTTTTTACATCGACGGGGATTTTATTCAATAGTCGAGGATGAGCGTCTGGCGCGGAGCCAGCTGCAAGTCACTTGTCAAGTCGTAGGTGACACCGGTGGGAACGTCCACGGCCTGCTTCACGCCGGCCAGCACCTCGGCATAGCGCTTCAGTTCCATGGTAGCATTGCGGCGCGTACCGTTGATAATGGTCAGTGCGGTGCGACCCTGATAGCGGCGTGCGATGACATAGATGCCCTTGTAGGGAATGAACTGCGTCATCTTGCCCTGAGTGATGACCTTATTGCCCTGACGCCAATGGAGCACACGGCTCATCCACTGGAACATGTCCTGCTCGGCCTTGCTGCGCCCCTCGGCAGTGAAGCAGTTGTGCGTGTCGCCGGGAAAGCCTCCGGGGAAGTCCTTGCGGACATAGCCATCACTGACTTTCTTCGTACCGTTCATCATAATCTCCGTACCGTAGTAGAGCTGCGGAATACGCTTCACGGTGAGCAGCAAGGCCAGTCCCTGCTTCAGGGCCAGCGCATCCTGTCCGTCGCCAAGGAAACGGTCGGTGTCGTGGTTGTCGAGGAAGGCCATGACGCTTGACGGATTAGGGTACAGGTAGTCGTAGCAGAACGAGTTGTACAGGCGGTTGTAGCCACGCCACCAGTCGTCGGTAATCTCATGCTTGGCAGAGTCGAGCTTTTCCTGGAACGAGAAGTCCATGACAGTCTTCAGGTACGAGTTCTCGTCGCTGAGCTTGGAGTCCTTCTGCCAGGCGGCGGTATAGGCGGGATTAGCCACCCACGTCTCACCTACGGTGTTGAAGTTGGGGTACTCATAGTCCAGTTCCTTCATCCACTGTGCCATCGGCTTGCGGAAGGCGTATGGATAGGTGTCCATGCGGATGCCGTCGATGCCGGCCGTCTCTATCCACCAGATGCTGTTCTGAATGAGGTAGCGCATCAGGTGCGGGTTGTTCTGGTTCAGGTCGGGCATGGTGCTGACGAACCAGGCCTCCGTCGTCTCGCGAAGGTCAACCTCTGAGGTATAGGGGTCGAGCACCGGCGTCAGCTTGTACGAGGTCTGCAGGAAGTCGGTGCCGCGTGTGTCGCTGGTACCTCCCGACTGCTTCAGCCATTCGGGCAGGTTGAACCAGTCCTTGGTAGGCATGTCGGCCACCCAGGGATGCTCGAAGCCGCAATGGTTGAAAATCATGTCCATCACCACCTTCAGACCCTTGGCATGACAAGCATCAATGAGCTGACGATACTGCTGGTTGGTGCCGAAGCGGGGGTCCACACGGTAGTAGTCGGTACAGGCATAGCCGTGATAAGTGGACCAGCCACCGGGGTCATCGGGTGAGTCATTCTCCAGAATCGGCGTGAACCACAGCGCCGTAACGCCAAGGTCGTTGAAGTAGTCAAGGTGCTGTTGCAGGCCCTCCAGGTCGCCGCCATGACGCAGCGACGGCGCCGAGCGGTCTTCCTTATAGCTGCGCATGCCCTTCACCTGTGCCTGGTGGCTGGGGCCCTGTGCAAAGCGGTCGGGCATCAGCAGGTAGAGCACATCGTCGATGGAGAATCCCATGCGCTTATCGCCAGACATCTCGCGGGCTTTCAGCTGGTAGTCCACCACCTCCTTTTTCACTTTTCCCTTTTCATTCTTCACTTGAAGCGTCAGCTTCATCGTACCGGGCTGGGCATCGCGCAGGTTCATGTACACCAGCAGGTAGTTGGGCGAGTCGAGGCGCACCAGACTGTCGATGACTACGCCGGGATAGTCGGTCGTGACGCTCTCTGCGTCGCGGACTCCCTTGCCATAGACCATGAGTTGCACCGTAGGGTTCTTCATGCCGACATACCAGTCGGTAGGGTCGATACGGTCAACGATGCTTTTCTTGGGAGCTGCACTCATGGTAGTTACTGCACTGAGCATAAGGAAGAGAAACAATAGTTTTTTCATAGTTATCTTTTCGTTAGTCTTGTAATATCAATGCGGTTTGCGGAGCCACGACAGCCTGGTTGGTCTTGATGATGTCGAGGCCGTTGAGGTCGATGACACCGGAGGCAGCGAGGACGGAATACTTGCCCTCAGGAATGGCGATGCGCTGTTCCTGACGGGTGAAGTTAAGTACCACGATGACACGGTCGACGATATGACCACGTGGTGCCTCAATGCGGTAAGCCACCACCCCCTTGGGGGCATCGAGGAACTGCACGCTCTTGCGCACTTGCTCGGCACTGCCTAAACGGAAGTGCGGATAGCGCTGGCGCAACTGGATGAGGTTCTTGTAATACTCAAAGACCTGCGGATAGCGCATCTTGTTAGCCCAGTCGAGATGGTTGATGCTGTCAGGCGAGTTGTAGGAGTTATGCACGCCTTTCTTATCGCGCAGCAGCTCCTCGCCACTCAAGATGAAGGGAACGCCCTGCGACGTGAACACGGCAGTCTGTGCCAGCAGGTCGAGGCGAATCAGCTCCTCTTGGGTGATACCCGGCACGCTGGCCTTCAGACGGTCGACGAGGCACATGTCGTCGTGGCACGACACGTAGGCCATCATCTGCGTCGGCTCCACGGCCCACGCCTGCTTGGAGTAGTTCACCTTCGACATGTCCACCTGCGGATGCTGGATGCAGCCGACGATGCCGAACTTCAGGCTTTCCTCCATATTGGGGGCACCGCCCAGAATGCCCGGCGTCGCATCGTTGTCGAACGGTCCACGCAGGGCATCACGAATCTCGTCAGAGAAAGCGGCAATGCCCGGCATCTGCGGGATGTTGGCCTTCATGCCCAGACGGTCGTTGGGAATACCGCAGCCGCCGGCACTCCATCCTTCGCCATAGATGAAGATAGTGGGGTCGATGTCATTGACGGCCTTGCGAATCTGGTTCATCGTCTCAATGTCATGGATGCCCATCAGGTCGAAGCGCAGGCCGTCGATGTGGTACTCGTTAATCCAGTACTTCACCGACTCTATCATGAACTGGCGCATCATGGGCTGGTCGGAAGCCGTCTCGTTGCCGCAGCCACTGCCGTTACTATAGGTACCATCTGCTTTCTTGCGGTAGTAGTAGTCGGGATAGGTACGCTGGAAGTTGGAGTGGTCGATGTCAAACGTATGGTTATACACCACGTCGAGGATGACGCGGATGCCTGCCTTGTGCAATGCCTGTACCATCTGCTTGAACTCACGGATACGTACCTCGGGATTATAGGGGTCGGTCGAGTACGAGCCCTCGGGTACGTTGTAGTTCACTGGGTCGTAGCCCCAGTTGTATTTGTTGTCGCCCAGACGGGTCTCGTCCACCGAGCCATAGTCGTAGCTGGGCAGGATATGCACGGCATTGACGCCGAGGGCCTTCAGATGCTTGATGGCCCATGGTTCCGTCAAGGCCAGGAACTTGCCCGGATACTGGGCATCCTGACGGGCAATGGAGAAGTCGCGGTGGTGCATCTCGTAGACCACCAAGTCGGCGGGAGAGTTCAGTGCAGGACGGACGTCACGCTCCCACCCTTCCGGGTTTGTCGCCGACAAGTCGAGGACGGCGCCGCGCTGTCCGTTGACACCAACGGCCTTGGCAAAGACACCCGGGCACTCGCCACGTCCCATGTCAAACGTATAGAAGCGGCCTTTCAGGTCGCCCTTGACTTCACCCGTCCAGCGGTCGTCACCGCTACGAACCAGTTTGACGGTCTTCACCGCCTTTCCACCCTGTCCGTCCTTGTAGATACGGACATTCACCTGTTTGGCCGACGATGGTGCAAACAGTGAGAACGTAGTCTTGGCAGGAGTGTAGGTCATCTCCTGAAACTGTTGTGCGGCAGCCGTCTGGGCCGTTGCAATGGCCATAAGTCCTAATATAATCGTTGTTTTCATTATTTATTAATTGTCATTTGTCAATTCATTATCAGCGAAACGGCAAAGCCGCCACCAGGAGCCTCTTTCAGCTTGAGCACGTCGCCCTGCTTGACGACACGCTTGGTGATGACGTATGCCTTGGAGTTCTTTTGATAATCGGCATCTTTCGCATCGGCATAGATGGTACAGTCGTACTTCTTGCCCTTGTCGAGGAAGTCGAGCTTGAGGACGGTCTGGTGTCCCTGTGCGGCACACTTGCCGCCAATAAACCAGTTGCCGGTGCCTTTCGCCTTGCGCGCCACGGTGATGTACTCACCCGGCTCAGCCTCCAGATAGCGGGAGTCGTCCCAATCGCAGGCCACGTCACGGATAAACTGGAAAGCATCCATGTACTTGGCATAGTTCTCGGGCAGGTCGGCAGCCATCTGCAAAGGAGAATACATGGTGACGTAGAGCGCCAGCTGACCCACCAGCGTACTGCCCACCTGATGGGGATTGCTACTCCATGTGTCCAGATGCGTCTCCAGAATGCCCGGGGTATAGTCCATCGGACCTCCCTGCAAGCGGGTGAACGGCAGGATACAGGTATGGTCGGGGTTGTTGGTGTAGAAGGCTTCGTTCTCTCCACCGCGTGCCGACTCATTGCCTACCATATTTGGCCAGGTACGGCAAATTCCCGTAGGACGGGTCGCCTCATGGGCATTGACCATGATGTGATGCTTGGCAGCCTCCTGAACCACATAGAGGTAGTGATTGTTCATGGACTGCGAGTAGTGATGGTCGCCACGGGGGATGATGTCGCCGACGTAACCCGTCTTCACGGCATCGTAGCCATACTTGTTCATCAGTTCAAAGGCATCCTTGAGGTGACGTTCATAGTTCTGCGTAGAGGATGACGTCTCATGGTGCATCAGCAACTTGACACCCTTGGAGTGGGCATAGTCGTTCAGCATCTTGATGTCAAAGTCAGGATAGGGCGTCACGAAGTCGAAGACATCGCGCTTCCAGCGGTTGGCCCAGTCTTCCCAGCCAACGTTCCATCCCTCTACAAGCACCTGCTGCAGCCCGTTTTCCGCTGCGAAGTCAATATAACGCTTCACCTTCTCGTTGTTGGCGGCATGACGGCCGTTAGGCTTCACCTTCGTCCAGTCTATCTGGTCAAGGTGAATGGAAGGATAATCGTCCGTATAGTGCCACGACGACTTGCCGACAATCATCTCCCACCATACGCCGCAGTACTTCGTGGGGTGAATCCACGACGTGTCCTCAATCTTACAGGGTTCGTTGAGGTTGAGAATGAGGTTCGATGACAACATGTCGCGGGCATCGTCGCTGACCATGACCGTGCGCCAAGGGGTCGTACAAGGAGTCTGCATGCAGCCCTTCAGCCCCGTCGCATCAGGAGTGAGATGGGACGTAAACACCTTCGTCGCCTCATCCAGTTCAAGGTGCATGGTGGCATAGTCCAGACAGGCGGCCTCGTGGATGTTGATATACAGGCCGTCGTCGGTCTTCATCTGCAACGACGTCTGTACTGCCGTGGGTGAAATCAGCGTCGTGGAGGCATGGCCCGGCCTCTCCTTCTGCACCTCGTCATAGAAACTGGGAATCTCTGAGAGACGGGACGTCCGGGTGATAAACTCCTGGGTGTCATAGTCCCCGGGAAGCCACCACGCCTTATGGTCGCCGGTCATGGCAAACTCCGACTTCTCTTCCTTGATGAGGAAGTAGTTGAGGTTCTTCTGCTGCGGAAACTCATAGCGGAAGCCGATACCGTCGTCATAAACGCGAAAGCGGATGACCATGGTGCGCTCCTCGGTCTCCACCCACATGCCCTTCTTGCCTTGCTCGGAGGGATAGTGGTTCGTTTGCCACTGCTGACGTAACACAGCCGCATACTCGTTATAGTGGTTGCGGATGGTAGCAGTCTCGCCCCATACCGGCGTCCATGTCTCATCGAAGGCCGACGTCTGCTCATCCTTGATGGTAAAGCCGTCCATCAGGTCGCGCTCCTGCATGCCCATAGAGGCATGCTTGTCCTTGGCCAGCTCCAGACCGAGGTGCGAGGGGCGAATCACCTCCTTACCTTTATACAACAAGGAATAAACCGGCCGGCCTTGCTCCACCGTAAAGCAGAGCAAGACCTGGCCGTTGGGCGAACTGACCTCAGTAGCCAACACTGCCATGGGCAGCATCAGTAGACTCAGAAACAGCTTTCTCATTTACGACCACTTTGGGTAATTAACGTCTTGACAGTCTCATTGAAGTCATCGGCCTGCATCAGCTGTTCGATGGTCATGTGCATGCGGTAGCGCCAGTAGTGGCGTGGATTAGCCGGAATGTTGATGCGCTCGGCATCAGCATCGGGCAGTCGCAGCTTCTCGTCAATGGAGAGCCAGTCTTGCAGCGACAGCAGACAGAGCATGGAGGGAGAGGTCAGGTGACGGCTGACAATATCCTTGGCCAGCCAACCGGGCAACGGATGGGGAGCTGCCCCGCCACGATAGAGCATGGTGTTGAAGTAGGTCTGCGTCTGTTCGTAGTCCTCGTCCCACCACTGGCGGAGTGTCGACATGTCATGGGTAGAAATGGTACAGACGGAGCGATAGGGATTCTGCGACAAGTGGCCAAAGCGCACGGTGCTGTCCTTCGGCATCGACTGTATCTCCAACGACAGGATGCGCAACTCGTTCATCACCCAGGGCACACAGTCGGGCACCATGCCGAGGTCCTCAGCACATACCAGCATACGGGTGGCCTGCGTCAGGCGCGGCAGCTTCTTCATGGCTTCCTGATACCAGAACTGGTTGTTGCGGCGATAGAAGTAGTCGTTGTAGAGTTTGTTGAATACGAACTTGTCGGAGTCATAGAGTGCCTGATAGATAAAGTCGTTCTGCACGCCGATACGCGGATGGAACTTGCCGGCATCCTTGCGGTCGGGCACGAAGAGCACGTCGCTGATAAGGGCATACAGACCGTCACGCAGATTCGTCAGTGCTTCCAACTCTTCACTCTTCACTGTCAACTTTTCACGATTAAACCACTGTTCCACCTTCCGCTGCGTGTCGAACTCGGGCTTCATCTGCCAGATGTCGTCATGCTTGTGGTCGAGGAAGGTGTCTTTCACATATTGTGCACGGTCGCCAAACATGCGGTCCAGCGTCCAGTCGGCAATGAACGGTGTAGTGAAGAGGTCTTCCTGCCAGTGCAGTCCATAGCCCTCTATCTCGTCGGGCGTCATGCCGAGTGCCGGCGAGAACTGTCCCAGCAGTCCGTGGACGGCGTTGATGGGAATCTCCCAGATGCGGAAGAAGCCTAAGACATGGTCAATGCGATAGGCATCGAAGTATTGGGACATCTTACGGAAGCGGCGTACCCACCACGAGCAGCCGTCCTTCAGCATCTCGTCCCAGTTATAGGTGGGGAATCCCCAGTTCTGTCCGTTCACCGAGAAAGCATCGGGTGGTGCACCGGCCTGTCCGTTCAGGTTGAAGTACTTGGGTTCCACCCATGCCTCCACGCCGTCACGGCTGATGCCGATGGGGATGTCACCTTTTAATATAATACGGTGTTCACGGGCATACTCATGGGCAGCACGCATCTGCTGGTCCAGGTTATACTGCACGAAGTACCAGAAGTCCAAAGTCTTGGCATCGGCCTTGGGCAGTCGCTTCGGCCATTCTGAGAATGTCGCCGTGCCGTACTTGTCGCGGTAGTAGCAGAAGCGGGCATAGGGCTCCAGCCAGTCTTTGTTCTGGTCAAAGAACGCCTTGTAGGAGTCGCGGCGCTTGATGTTGGCCCACTCTTGCTCGAAGAGTATCTTCAGATAGTCCATCTTGGCGGCATTCACCCGCTCATAGTCTATCTGGGGCAGCGCGTTCAGCTCCTTTTGCAGTTGCTGGAATTTCATCTTCAATGCCTCATCCTTAATCTCCGGCAACTGCCTGAGGTCGGTATATTGCGGATGCAGGGCATAGATGCTGATGCTGTTATACGGATAGCTGTCCTGCCAGGTATGCGTGATGTTGGTATCGTTGATAGGCAGAATCTGGATAATGCGCTGCTGGGTCTTGTATGCCCAGTCCACCATCATCTTCAGGTCGCCGAAGTCGCCGACGCCGAAACTGCCCTCGCTGCGCAGCGAGAACACCGGCACCACCGTACCGGCACCCTTCCACGGGTAGATGGGGAAGAAAGCCTGCGGCAGTTCATAGACGACCACCTCGTTGCTACCCATTTCCACCACCTCAATGCTACGGTTGTCGGCCTGTTCCCAGATAACCTCCTTGACATCCGGCTTCTTGCCTTCCTGTTCAGACAGTACAACGAACTTAAATTCAAAAGAACCGGCAGGCAGCTGTGAGGCATCGAGACTCACCACCCACTCGTGGTATTCATGCTCGGCCATGACGACAGCCCGCTGCGGATTCCATGCTCCCAGCGACTCGGGCTCACCCACGATGGCCAGCCGGTCGGAAGTGCGCAGCTGCGGCGCACGTACCTTCAGGCGAATGGTACGCTGAAACTCCGACTTCGTGCTCAGTTCACGCTTGGTGGCTGCCACACACTCCGTAAAGGCCGAACTATATAAGTAGGCATCCTCAGGAATATCAATCCAATGGTCATAGACGGTATAGCGCGATGCCTTCATGGCCGCAAACTCCAGACGGTGCGGCTCTACCAGCCACTCATGCCGTGCCGTTTCCGTGCCACGCATCACACTGTAGTAATAGTCCATGTACGTTCCGGCCTTCACCGTCTTGCTCAGCTCGCAAGTCCAGTGCAGACCGTCGAGCGTACTCATCTTATGCTGCGACACCTTGGCAGCATCGCCATCGCTCAGGATATTCAGCATCAGGTCCTCGCCAAAGGCTGTCTGATACTCCACGTTGAATAGTAATTTCATAGTTATATTAGTTTTATACTCTTTTCACTCTTCATTCTTCACTTTTTACTCTTCATGAGGGCGAAGCCCGCCTCACTTGGTCTTAATAACGGTAACACAGGCAGCACCTATCAGCAGACTCACGCCGGCAACGAGCATCATGCTGCTCTGTGCCGAGCCGACCAGTGACAAGATGGTACCGCCAATGGCGGCAGCAATAATCTGCGGCACGCAGATAGTGCCATTGAACAAGCCCAGGTAGGCACCCATGTGGCCATATCCCTGCAGGGCATTGGTAACCAGTGCGAAAGGCATGGCCAGCATAGCCGCCCAGGCACAGCCGATAAGCACAAAGGGGACGAAAAGCAGATACTGGTCGTGTACGAACGGCACCATGGCAAAACCGATACCGCCCAGCACCAGGCTGGCTCCATAGGCCATCTTGGTATTCTTGAACTGCGGCAGTATGGCAGCCCATACCACTGAGCCGATGGCCTGTACGGCAAACAGCACGCCCACCCAGTTGCCGGCCTGCTGATAACCCTCAGAGCTGACATCCGTCGTTCCCCATACCGTGTCGGCTATGGTGCCGTTGGTATAGGTCCACATATACATAAAGGCCAGCCAGCAGAAGAACTGCACCAGACCGACCTTCCAGAACGTGGAAGGCGCATTCTTCAACAGGGTAAACCAGTTGACACTACCCGACTCTTCGGATTCTCCGGAGTCTTTGGAAGTCCCGTTGTATTCCTCATATTCCTGCGGGTTCCACTCCTTCACCTTCAGCGTGGTATAGATGACACAGAGAATAAGGATGGCGGCACCGATATAGAACGACCAGATGACGCTGTCGGGGATGACACCCTTCTCTGCTACATTGCTGATGCCGATAAACGTAAAGATAAAGGGGAAGAGATAGCCCACCACACTGCCGGCATTGCACAGGAACGACTGGATGCTGTATGCCTTGGCCTTCTGCTCCTCGTTCACCATGTCGCCCACCAGCATCTTGAAAGGCTGCATGGCCATGTTGATACTGGTGTCAAGGAACATCAGCGCCACCAGTCCGAACATCATGGCTGCACTGACCGTCAGGCCCAGCGAACCGGCATTCGGCAGAAGGCACATCACCAATACGGCTACAGCTGCACCTATAAATAAATAAGGTATGCGCCGACCGAAACGCGTCCACGTCCTGTCGCTCAGCGTACCCACTATCGGTTGCACCAGGATACCCATCAGCGGCGGCAGAATCCAGAAGTAGCTCAGGCTGTGGGGGTCAGCGCCCAAGGTGGCAAAAATACGCGAGATGTTAGCACTCTGCAAGGCGTAAGCAATCTGTACGCCAAAAAATCCGAAGCTGAGGTTCCACAGCTTCCAGAAGTTCAAATTCGGTTTTTTCTTCATAGTTCTATCTTTTTTTATAATCACTTTTCATTCTTCACTCTTCACTTTTCATTCTTCACTTTTCACTATTCACTTTTCATTTTTCATTAGGGCGAAGCCCGCTTCCCTCACCTCGTTGTCCCCCTGACAATCAGTCGGGTACGAATAACACGCTTGACAACTTTGTTCGGGTCAATATGCCCTTCCACCTGGTCCATCAGGATAGAAGCCGCCTCCTCCCCTACCCGTTTGCCGCGCTGTTCCACCGTCGTCAGCATCGGGTCGCAGGCCACGGCCCGTTGTCCGTTAGTAAATCCGCATATAGATATATCCTCCGGCACCTTGAAGCCCAGCCGTTTCGCCGTGTACAGAATTCCGATGGCCGTATCGTCGTTCACGGCAAAGAATCCCGTAGGCCGTTTTTCCGCCTTCAGCACCTCCGGCGTAATAGTCTCCGCGTCAGTACGGTTGTCACAGATAAAGGTCAGCGAAGGGTCGAACTTCAGCCCGTGCTTCAGCAGCGCATCCTTATAGCCGTTGAACCTGTTCTTTGCTATCTCCAGATTCATCGGCGCCCCATAATAGGCAATACGCCGGCATCCCGTCTCTATCAGGTAGCTCACTGCATTGAACGCCCCCATATAGTCGTCCACCACCACACGGCTGGCATTGATGCCCGTGCAGATACGGTCGTAGAACACCAATGGCACCCCATTGTCCAGCAATTGCTGGAAATGGTTGTACTTCCTCGTATCCTTCGCCTGCGACACTATCACGCCGCACACCTTGTTCTCATTGAACGACTGGCAAATCTTCACCTCCCGTTCATAGCGCTCATCGCTCTGCGCCACCATCACCCGATAGCCACGGGCGGCAGCCTCCTCCTCGATGCCGGCCAATACCGACATAAAGTAAAAATGCGTGAATTCCGGAATAATGACACCAATGACTTTCAGCGGCTGCACCCTCGAAAAGCGCAACGACTCAGCTATCATGTTAGGCGTGAAGTTATGCTCCTTGGCATATTGCTGGATGGCAGCCCTCCGCTCAGCCGAAATACGCGGCGAGTCCTTCAAGGCACGCGACACCGTGGCCACCGAGATACCAAACTCGCGGGCTATATCCTTCATGGTCAATGGTGCACTATCTTTCATTGGTTTTTAGTTTTAGACATTGCAAAGGTAGAGAAAAGTTTCTTACGTTGTCACCGTTTTTATTATAATATTTCAAAACGTTTATGCAAACGTTTGCGCAATTATGATAACGTTTTTGAGTGGTAAAAAGTATGAAAGAAACGAAACAAATCTTACCTTTGCATTGATATATATCAATCATGTGGATTTCGAGAACTTAAAACCAAATAACTAACTTTAAAAAATTAATGATGAAGCAGGTAAACATTAGAATTCCGTTTAGGATGCTTGCCCTTTTGTTAGGACTCTTCCTTTCGGTAGGAGCCTTTGCGCAAATCGACGTCAAAGGCCATGTGAAAGATGCTCAGGGTGAACCCATCATCGGTGCTACGGTGCGAGTGGCAGGCACACAGGTTGCCACCATCACCGACTTCGATGGTAACTTCACGCTGAAGGCTAAGCAAGGTGCCGACATCACCGTGACGTACATTGGTTATCAGACGGCTACTGCCAAGGCAGCTGCCGACATGACCATCACGCTCGCTGACGATGCCACGACGCTGGAGAATGTGGTGGTCATCGGTTACGGTGTCGCCCGCAAGACCGACTTGACCGGTTCCGTCACGGCCATCAAGCCCGACGACAAAAACCACGGTCTGCAGGTCAGTGCTCAGGACATGTTGCAGGGTAAGATTGCCGGTGTGAACGTCAACTCGGGCTCTGGTGCCCCTGGCGATGGTGCACAGATTCGCATCCGTGGTGGTGCCTCTCTAAACGCCAGCAACGACCCGCTGATTGTGATTGACGGTATGGCTATGGACAACAATGCCACAAAGGGTATGAACAACCCGCTTTCACTGATTAATCCACAAGATATTGAGTCGTTCACTGTGCTGAAGGACGCTTCCGCTACAGCCATCTACGGTAGCCGTGGTTCTAACGGTGTCATCATCATCACCACCAAGAGAGGTCGCCGCAATCAGGCTCCGAAAGTTTCATATAACGGAACATTCTCCATTAGTACTCTTTCCAAGAAACTCGATGTTATGAATGCCGACGAATACACAGACTTCATACGCAGTTATTACGGTGAGAATTCTAACGCCTACCTCGGATTGGGGTGGAAGAAGTACAAGGAGGACGGCACCCCCGACTTCCGTTTCGGCACCTACGACACCGATTGGCAGGATGAAATCTATCGCTCTGCCTTCTCCCATGACCATAGCGTCACCTTGACAGGTGGAGTAGGCAACCAGAAGTGGGCCATGCCATATCGTGTCAGTGCTGGCTACACCAATCAGCAAGGTATTCTTAAGGGGTCTAATTTCAGTCGTTTTACCGCCTCCTTTACCCTTAATCCCTCTTTGCTCAACGACCACTTGAACCTTAACATTAACGGCCGATACACCTACTCTAAGAACAAACCCGGTGGAACTGGTGCCATTGGCGCAGCCACCACGATGGACCCGACCCGTCCCATCACCAGCGGCGACGAGCAGTTCAGCAATTGGCGCACTGCCAATTGGTGGCAGACAGGCTTAGGCTATTGGCAGTGGGTAGAATCGACTACCGATTATGATGAATTCTTCCCTTATGTCCGCAAAGGCCATGCTCCCTCAAACCCAATGGAGTTGATAGACAACTACACCTTCGAGAAAAGCGCTAACGTATTGCAGGGAAGTTTTGAAGCAGACTATAAGATTCACGGTTTTGAGGATTTGCGTCTCCACATCAACCTCGCTGGTGAATATGCTGACGGTGGCGAGTACACCAACAACAACCGTTACAGCACTTACGGATTCTACTTCACCGATGGTAAGGGGCTCAAGAACGGTGGTGTCGGCGACAACAAGGAAAAGAAATACAATGTGACTGCTACGGCATGGGCACAGTATTTCAAGGATTTCAACAAGGACCACCACTTTGACATTATGGCCGGCTATGAGTACAGCCGCACTAAGTACTGGGGCAACCTCTGGTATCAAGACTATTTCCCCAGCACATACAAAGATGCAGAAAAGCAGAACACCCTCCATTCTGACTCGGAAAGTAATTGGAAGGGACAGACGATTCTCGTCAGCTGGATTGGCCGTATGAACTACTCATTCAAAGACCGCTATCTCCTTACCTTCACGGCACGTGCCGACGGTTCGAGCCGCTTTGCCGACGGTCATCGCTGGGGCTTCTTCCCCGCAGCTGCCCTTGCTTGGCGTATCGACCAGGAGAAGTTTATCAAGAAGATTGACGCCATCAGTGAAATGAAGCTTCGCCTCGGCTGGGGTAAGACTGGCCAGCAGGATACGGGTAAAGAATATTACACACCTATCTACAAAGTCAGTACCAGCAAGAACCACCTCTACCCCATCGGCCCCAATGAAGACGGTATTCTTTACCAGCCACTGGTTTACAACAACGACCTGACATGGGAAACCACGACGACCTACAACGTCGGTCTCGACTTAGGATTCTTCGACCAGCGTCTGACCTTGAACGTTGATGCCTACTACCGCAAGACCACTGACCTGCTCTGTACACCGACTATCCCCGGTGGTCAGAACTTCGACAACTCCATGATGCTGAATGCCGGTTCATTGGAGAACAAGGGTATAGAAGTTGCCCTGAGCGGCAAGCCCATCCGTACCAAAGACTGGAATATGGAAATTGGCGTTAATGCCGCCTACAACAAGAACAAGATTACCGAGCTATATGGTGGCCGCGACATGATTGAAGCTGGCATGCAGGTCGGTACCGACTCACGTGCCACCTACCATAAGGTAGGACAGCCCGCAAACTCTTTCTGGGTATACCAGCAAGTATATGACGCTTCAGGTCGTCCTATCCAAGGTGTCTATGTAGACCGAAATGGCGACGGAACGATTGATGACAACGACCGTTATTTCTACAAGAGCATTACAGCTCCTTGGACGGGCGGATTCTATTTCAAACTGGCTTACAAGAACTGGGACCTCGGTACCAACTTCCGTGGCAGTTTCGGCAACTATGTCTACAATGATATTATTCAGGGCAAAATGAACTCGTCAGTTCTTTTTAACCCCGAAGGCTATTACAGCAACAGTACTCGCGATATCGTCAACTTAAACTGGAGCTCCTACAACTATCCGTTGTCCGACTACTTTGTCCAAAATGCAAGCTTTATCAAGTGCGACAACATCACGCTGGGTTACAACTTTGATAGTTTCCTGAAGTTTGGCAACTACGAAGGTATCTCAGGTCGCATCTACGCTTCTTGCTCCAATGTATTTACCATCACGAAATACAAGGGTCTTGACCCAGAGCAGACCTCTGGTAAAGAAAGTGACGTTTATCCTCGTAGCCGTACCTATATGCTTGGTATCAATCTGAACTTCTAATAAATAAATAAGGTATATATTATGAAACTCAATATAGCAAAAATAATGGTTCCGGCAGCAGCCTTCCTGCTCGCTGCCAGTGTTACCTCCTGTATGAAAGATTTGGAAAAAGGTAACATAGACCCAAATGTACAGGCTGAAGCTGACATCAATGCACTTTATGCCAAGTGCTACGCCGGACTCATCATGGAGGGTAACGACGGAAATGCCGACTTCACCATACGCGACGCAGGTCGTTCAACTCTCGTCCGTAATGTGTATAATTTCAACGTTCTTCCCACCGATGAGGGTATCTGTTGGTGGAGTGACGGTGGTATTGTAGACATCAGCTACAACCAATGCGTACCAAGCACTGAAACGCTAAACTTCCTATATTACCGTCTGATTTCCAACATTGCTTTCTGCAACCACTTCTTAGAGTTGGGCGCAGATGCCACATTGACGGCAGAGGTGCGTTTCCTCCGTGCCTACAACTATTACCTGATGCTTGATTTCTTTGGCGACCCTCCTTTTACGACAACTATTTCTACAGAAATTCCAAAGCAAGCTCATGCCTATAACGGAAAGTTCTCTGAGGGAATGAGTCGTGCTCAAAAGTTGGCTTTGGGACGTGAGTTCCTCTTCAACTGGATACAAGACGAATTACTGGCTGCCGAGGCAAACATGATGGAGCCAAGTCCTAAGACGGATGCCAAAGCAGACAATACAGAAAACTTTGATTACGGACGTGCCGACAAGGCTGCTGTCTGGTTCCTGCTGAGCCGTCTGTACTTGAACGCTGGTACCTATTTGAACAACGACGGTCAGAACAACCCGTATTGGGACAAGGCTTTGGAGTATGCCGAGAAGGTGATTAACTCTGGCTATAAGCTGTTCACCGAAGACATGATGACCACAACAGCCAAGAACAACGACTATCAGCCCTACGACCTGTTGTTCATGGGCGATAACGGTTTCAACGGTGCCAGCATTGAGTCTGTTCTTACTCTAAAGCAGGATGGTGTCAAGACTCATGGATGGGGTGGCACGCTGTTCTTCCTTGCTTCAACATGGGACAATACCATGGAAACTGTTACAGGTCTGGGACGCGGAACGACTGAGGACGGATGGGCTGGCATGCGCTGCCGCCGCCAACTCATCGAAAAGTTTACCAGCAATCCGGAATCCTTCGAGGGCAAGACTACGGCCCAGATTCGTGATATGCATATTGACGACCGTGCCCTCTTCTGGGGTGTCGGCCACACGGTAGACTTAGGCAATAACACTGGTTTTGCACAAGGTTTGGTTACTACAAAATGGAATAACAACTATTCCACCAATGCCACCCCACACGACCCGCATGATGTTGACATAGACTATTTCTTGTTCCGTGTTGCAGAAATGTATCTCACAGCCGCCGAAGCAGAAATGCACATCAATGGAGTTACTTCAGCCAAGGCAAAGGGATATATTGACAACATTCGCAACCGTGCACACGCTGCCACCAAGCCTTCCTACTCCTTACAGGATGTGCTTGACGAACGCGCCCGTGAGTTCTACTTTGAAGGACTACGCCGCACCGACCTCATCCGTTACAATCAGTTCGGCGGTCAGGACAACTACAACTGGGACTACAAAAACGGTATTGCCGACGGTTCTGGAAAGATTAGGTTCGACAAAGCCTACAATGTATTCCCACTTCCCTCTTCAGAAGTCAGAGCTAACACGAATATCACGCAGATTGACGGTTACCCTGAGACTGAATAAACTGATATATCATAAATTTGAAACATAAGAAACGCAATATGAAAAACAAACTATTGCTTGGTGCTCTGCTTATCGGCATCGCCAACTTATTTACATCCTGCAAGGACGACCGAGACGACAACCCGACGGTAAAATCACCAACGGCATTCACCGTGAACACGCCAGCCACGGCCGACCAATATATCCAACTTGCAGCAGACAACAATATTAATCTCACTTGGTCACAGCCTGACTATGGCTATACAGCCAATGTCACCTATCGTGTGCAGGTTGGTGTCAAGCAAGACGACGGGTCCGTCACTTGGAGCGTGAAGAGCGTAAAGGATGACGATGGCAACGTTATTGGTAGTGAACCGCAGTACTTAGCATCCACGTACTATACGTGCAATGCCACTGTCAGCGGCGAGGAGATTGCTATGGCACTTAACGAAATTGACGGTTTCAAAACCATCGACGACTATGTAGACAAAGGTTTCCGTGAGATAGCTTTCCGTGTCAACGCTTCACTCTATGAGGTAGACAAGGTCGTTTCTGGAACGGCTATCGTATCCGAGCCCGTATTCTTTAAGCACATGGCTGCCTACTGCGCTATCAAGAGTCCCGCATACATCTACATCGTAGGTGATGTTAACGCTATTGGATGGGCAGAGCCTAACGAAGCTAACGCTGCCAGCTATGCAGACTATCGTCTATACGAAACCGAGATAGACAACAACGTTTTCGAAGGAACATTTGACGTTACCGCAGGTGACCACTACTTCCGCTTCTACACCAAGCTGACTGGCTGGGACGATGACTCATGGGGTCCACTGCCTGATGACAACACAAACATACCTTTCGACTTTGCTGAGGCAAATCCGTTCGCTGGCACCATTCAGCAAGGTAAGGGTAGCTGGTTGCTGCAGAACTTTGAGGGTGGAACGATAACCTTCACCGTCAACATGAACGACAACACTGTCAGTTTCGTCAAGCACTAATTCATCTCAGTATATATTATATAATAAATAATGTATAACAACGGTGGGGAGTCCACTGCTCCCCACCCCTATAAAACAAAAGAACATGAAGAAAATCAGTTTATATATCATGGCGCTTCTGACCATGGGGCTGGTAGCTTGTGACGAGGACTTTGCGCCCACTGGCGTTCCTCAGACCAACCCGCAGGAAAGCCTGATTCAGGTGAGCGACATTACTGTCAGTCCTATAGCCACCAGCATCAACATCCCGGAAATCATTGGCTCCGAGACACCTATTGACATTGCAACGGTTGCTGTCAAAGAAGGTGCCATGCCCGCCAATACCATTCTGAAGGCTAAGGTTGAGGTATCTAATACAGAGGACTTTGCCAAATCTGTCACCCTGGACGCTCAGAGCATGGCCAACAGCAATGTTGTCAGCATTCTGCCCAGCGAGTTACAGCGTGCCTATTTCGATGGCATCACGCACAATCCCAACACGAAGAATGTCTATGTGCGTACCATTCTCTACACCGTCACCAACGCCACCAGCGACGCTACCAACAATGCTGAAGCTATCATCGGTCAGCCTGGCGACAACTATTTCGACACACACACTGTTTCGCTCACTCCGGTCGACGAAAAGGGTATAGTCATTGCCGACAAATACTACATCGTTGGCACATCGAACAACTGGGGCGAGACAGACATCGTATTCGACCATAGCGATGCCGATGTCTATGACGACCCCGTATTCCGCGTGTCCTTCCCCGCCACTAAGGTGAACGACGTGCGTGTTGACACCGAATTCAGCATTGTAGCAATAGACGACCTCACCGCTTACAAGAACGGCGACAAGAGCGTTGCCTACGGTCTTGGCGACAACGACCTGCTGACCAAGGGCGCAGAGACCTTCCTCGGCATGAAAGAAGACAAAGCCGACCTCTACAGCGTCACCATCAATATGGAGACCATGGAGTGCACCGTTACACCGTTGCAAGAATTCGCACCGTATGTCTACTTCATCGGAGCTACCGACGGATGGAAGAATGCCGAGCAGCGTCTGTATTGCGCCAACGTCTACGAAGGTGTCTACACTGGTTACATCTATTGTGCAGACCCGAACGGATGGGGCAATGAGTTCAAGTTCCAGAAAGTTGCCGGCGACTGGGGTACTGAACTTAACAGCGGTACCTTCGCAGGAGCCATATCTGGCGACTTGGCTGACGGAGGTAGCAACATCAAGGCTACTGCCGGTGAAGGTGTCTACTACTTTGAGATGAATCTGGCTCTTAATACGCTGAAGGCAACCAGAATCACCAACATGAATCTGGTGGGTGACTTCAACGGATGGAATGCCGCTGACGACGCACAGCAGATGACATGGAACACTGCCGACTACTGCTTCGAAATCACCGGTGCCGGTGTAACGGCTAACGGTTGGAAGTTCACAGCCAACAACGGTTGGGACATCAACCTCGGTGGTGACATTAACAACCTCGTTGGCAATGGCAGCAACCTCTCCGTGGTAGGCACTACCATCAAGCTCTACCCGACACGCCGCAATAACGACAACATCGTCTGCACGGTAGAATAAAATCCCATTGAGGTTTTACCCTACCCTATTCCCTTCGGGCGGACACCCTCACCGGTGCCCGCCCGTTTTTTTCATCTACACAGGGGCGGTTTTAAAAAGTTTCCTTCACCTTCACATAAGAACGGGAAACGCCTGTATATAGGCGGTTTGCGCGGGTGCCTGCGTCGCGCGGAGGCTCACGGACGTTCACGGAACCTTCACGGCAACGTGTAACGCTGTAAGCGTATCCGCTTTTCATTTCAGCACTTATTACAGCCTAAAGGATGCCTGTTTGTCGGCTTACGGATGCCTGTTTGCAGAAAACGCTCACCGTTTTTGGGAAAACGCTCACCGTTTGCGGAAAAGCGGTCACCGTTTTCCCACGAATGAGCCTCCGTAAACTGCCGTTAGAGCCTTCGCCAACAGCCGTTAGAGCCTTCACCAACCCCGTTAGAGCCTTCGCCAACCACCATCGCACCTCCGTCGCCGACGTCGGCGCACACCCGCCCACCCGTGTGAAGGTTTGTGACGGTTCCAAGCCCCCTTCTTCACGCGCAGGTCCCCCGCGAACCCCTTTATTTATAGGGGTTTCAGAAAAAGCGTGAAGGTGAAGGTAACTTTTTAAATTCCGCCCTGTGTATGGCTTTCAGAAACAGGATATAAAACTATTAATGCTATGGGAGGCGTCAGAGCATCATGCAACCGATTGCATAGAGTTTAGAAATCTATTTTACAGCATTGTTGCGAGGGATACAGGATTAATTTGTATATTTGCAACAGAAATACTAACCAAACTAACGGATATGAAACGACTAATTATTTCTTTGACGGCACTGCTGAGCATGCTGCCCATGGCAGCACAGGCGGTGCAGGGATGGCCTGCGAACTACGGCGGCGTTATGCTGCAGGCCTTTTCGTGGGATGACTATGACTCCTCACAATGGACGGTATTGGAGAGCCAGGCCGACGAGTTTGCACCCTATTTCTCCTTGGTATGGATTCCGCAGAGCGGCAACTGCTTCGCTCCAGACGCCGACCCCAGCTGGAGGTCCATGGGCTACGACGACTACTTTTGGTTCCCAGGCGGAGACAACTACAAGAGTTCTTTTGGTACAGAGGCACAGCTGCGTTCCCTCATCAAGACCTTCAAGGCGAAGGGCATCGGCACCATTGCCGACGTGGTCATCAATCACCGTAGAAGTCAAAACGGCTGGTTCGGATTTCCCACGGAGACGTACAACGGCGTGACCTACACAATGTCGTCGAAGGATGTATGCAGCAACGACGACAACGGCAAGGCCAAGAGCAATAACCCCAGCGCTACGTTAGGAGAGCCTGACACCGGTGAAGACTGGGATGGCATGCGCGACCTGGACCATACCAGCACCAATGTGCAGAACACCGTCAAGGCCTACCTCGACATGCTGCTCAACGACCTGGGCTACACAGGTTTCCGCTACGACATGGTAAAAGGCTACGCTCCGACGTACACTCAGATGTACAACGAGGCAAGTAAGCCGCAGTTCTCCGTCGGCGAATGCTGGGATAGCGGTCCCGTCATCGAGAACTGGATTGATGGCACGGGCAAGGCCAGTGCTGCCTTTGACTTCCAATTCAAATATGTTGTGCGCAACGCTGCAGACAAATTCAATTACGGCAATCTCGACAAAGACAATGGCGAATATTACGGTACTTTGAACTACCCGCTTATCAGTAACAAGGAACATGATGGTCAATACAAGCAGTGGGCCATCACCTTCATTGAGAACCACGACACCCAACTGCGCCCCGACGGCAGTTCGAACGGTCCGCTGAACCGCGACACGGTGGCCTTCAACGCCTATCTGTTGGCCATGCCGGGTACGCCTTGCATATTCCTCCCCCACTGGACCGACTACAAACAGGACATCAAGTCGCAGATTATGGTGCGCCAACTGGCCGGAATCGTCAATACCAGCAACTATGAGGTACTGAAATCGAATACCTACAACCAAGTTGTCAGCACTACAGGTAACAATAGCAAGCTGCTGACTGTCATCGGCAGACAGGAGCGATATACACCTGACGCAAGCTGGGTAAAGATTCTGGAAGGCAAGAACTACTCCTACTGGCTGGACCGCTCGGTCAACACGGCATGGATTAGCCACGCCTCAGGAACCTACGAGACGGACGGCGACTTGACGGTGCTGCTGAGTGCTGTCACCAATCAGGATGCCAAGCTGGTGTACACCACTGACGGTTCGGAGCCTAAGGCTGACAGCCCAGTGAAGCTGAACAGCGGCGCAACCATCAGCATACCAAACGGCTTCACCACGACGCTGAAGGTGGGCATGGTGGTGAACGGCGCGGTGACCAACGTACAGACCCGTACCTACACCGTGAAGGCACCTTACAAGTTCAGCATTCCCGAATTCTGCAAGGTCAACGACGGCGAAATCTGCGCCTTCTTCGAGGCTCCGCAGAGCTGGAACAACACCATTTGCTGCTGGGCATGGGACGACAAGAACTATACGGGCGGCAGCTGGCCGGGCGTGGCCTGCACCATGCTGGGCGTAGCCGAAAGCGGCAACAACGTATGGAAGTGGACATTCGACCCCGATAAGTACACAGGTCTCTATGCCGGCACCATGCCGCAGTACATCATCTTCAACAACAGCGGCGCGAATAAGACGCAGGACCTGGACTTCGTGAACGGCGGCTATTATAATAAGGATGGCCTCGTGGCGAAGGTGACATCGGGCATCAGCACCGTCATGGCCGACCGCACCGCTGCGGGCAAGGTCTACACGCTGGACGGCCGTCAGGTCAACACTACCGTTGACAACCTGCCGCGCGGCATCTATGTCATCAACGGACGTAAGGTGATTAAGTAAAAAGAAATCAAGAAAATTAAATGATGGGCCAACGCTCGCTGCGCCGGCCCATCATTTGTGTTTCATAGTATTTTATGTTGGTTATATCGTTCTTAGCTTACTTGACTGCAATCTTCTTACCGTCTACGATGTACAGGCCGGGGCGCAGCAGGCTGAATTCCGTGCCTACATAGCGACCGTCGAGGGTATAGATGCGACCCGACGTGGCGACAGGAGCGCCAAGCTCGCGGATAGCGGTAGTGGAAGAAGGAAGGGCAACCAGCACCTCGTCAAGGAAGAAGCGGTACTTCTCGGCGGCAAAGGTAATGGTAATGCGACCTGTACCCGTCAACGTGGCGGTATAACTCGTCCAATCACCCTTCGTCATCGTGACTGAAGCCGGCGTAACAGTACCGCCTTCAACCGACAAGTTCAGCGTCGTGCCGTCCTTGGTTGTGTTCCATGCGCCAGCCTTGAAAGTCATCGTGGTAGTTCCGTCGAGGGCAATGCCAGGAGTCGTAGCCGTTCCGTGATTGGAACCAGTACCGAAACGGGCACATTGGTTGGAGCTGTAGCCATTGGTATAGGTCCATCCCTCATTGTCGGTCTTTAAGGCACCAGAGCCGATGTTGCCTGACCACAGGCCGTCGTTGCCACCCTTACCGGCAGCTTCACTGAACGACTCATAGAACAGATAGTTGTCCGTGGGCTGGATGACGGGCTCATCGGGGTCGGTTGGGTCAGTTGGGTCGGTTGGGTCGGTTGGGTCAGTCGGGTCGGTTGGGTCAGTAGCACCACCATTGAACTTGAACGACATGGTCTTGTCGGCATTCTGCTTGATTTCGGTGATGGGCTTGTTCATGTACTTCGAGCCATCGGTATTCTTGTTATACAAGGAGGCGGCAGGTGTCGACGTATTGGTCAGCGAATTGTTGCTGCTGTACGGATAAAGGTCGGTTGATGTCGTCGTAGAGTAATAGTACGAGTTGCTGTCGTCGTTGTTGTCGGCATGGAAGATGGTGAAGCGCTGGTGGTCGTTGGTTTTCCTGTAGCCATAGGCCAGTTGGCTGGAGGTCACTTTGGTGTTAGGGGTATTATCCTCCCAGATGGTCTTGTCGAAGTCCACATGGACAATCATGAGTCCCCGGCCTGGCAGACCGGCATCCCACCCTGTCTTCTGGCGGTTCTCCACCATGTAGTACTCATTGCGGTTGCCATCGTTGTAGATGATATAGGCATCGCCGCCATCGGCTGTCGGCTGCAGGTTCTCTACGGTGACACCCTCCTTGTCCAGCTCGATGGGGTCCATCCATCCGGCCATCCACTTCTCGTAAGCACAGTAGTTAGGCGGCAGGAAGCCGTTGCCGTTGTAGCTGCCCATATCCATGAGGTCGAACTCACCCATGCCGAACCATCCGCCATAGGCCGTGTCGTAGAAGTCGGGATAGCCCAAGCAGTGGGAGAACTCATGACAGAAGGTGCCTATGCCGTCGAGCGAGCCACTGCCGTTCAGCTCGCTGGAACAGGCGTAGGTATTGATGCGCACACCGTCGAGTGTCTGGGCCATGTCGGACTCCTCCAGATACCACATGTGCGGCCAGATGGTGTTGGAACCACCACCGTCGGCCTGTCCCTTGCCGGCATACACGACGAACACCTGGTCCACCTCGCCGTCGCCATCCCAGTCGTAGTCCTGGAAGTTCACGTCAGCATCGGCAGCCTTGACAGCCTCGACGATGAACTCGTCGGCATGCTGGTCGTTACCCTCGCCGCCAACGTCTTTACCATAATAGCTATAGGTATTCTTGGCGGTATAGGGTCCTACGACGTCGAAGTTCAACTCAAACTGCGACACACCGTCCTTGTTCTTGCTCTGCGCCTTGAAGTAGTCGGCCACGGAACCCTTGAAGTTGCCCGTCGTATAGTTCTCCTTGTTCAGGACATCATTGTATTTGGCCTGGTTGTTGGCCGTCTGGAACTTGGTGGTCGTAAAATTCATCAGAATGACCAAGCCCTTCTTCTGACCCGTGTAGTGGGTCTGTTCGCCCATCGACACACGGCGGGGAGCCAACCGCTTGGTACGCTTGGCATCTGCCATGCGGCGGCGTGCCTGTGCCTTGGCAACGACCTGCTGGGCATCAATTACCTGAAAATAATCTGCATCGGCAGCCTGACTGTACGCCGTGCCGTTTGCTGCAAGCCAGTAGTGACCGTGCTCGTCGCCCACCAGCTGTGCTCTCACCTCTGTACCGTCAGCCAATTTCAGCGTCTGCCAGACGCCGCGCTTGGCCGGTACAGCCATCATCGCTGTGGTCATGGCCACCAGCGAGAGCGTTAAAAACAATTTCTTCATTACTTCTTTAATACTTTAATAATATAATAATGTGTGTTATCTGATAAATACTTTCTTGCCATCCACGATGTACAGGCCATGTGTAGGATTGGCCACACGCTGGCCGCGCAGGTTGTAGACCACACGCTGGCCGGAGAGGCCGGTGTGCGTCTGAGCCATGTCGATGTCGGTGGTGCCAGTGCGCTTCACCCTCATGCTCTTCAGCTGCATGTTGCCTGAGCCCTCATCCACCGAGAAGACTACTGACTGCGCATTGCCCGTCCATGTCAGGTCGCTGACCGTTCCGACGTTGGCGGAGAGCGTCTTGCTCGTTGTCCTGTCCAGCGTAAACTCAATCTCCTCCAAATGGCCGGTGGCTACGCTGACGGTGAGCGTATTCTTCTGATAGAGGCGTATCTGGCTGTCGTTCACATAGCGATTATCACCGCTGCCCAAAGAGTAGACCACGGTCACGCCGTCCTGTGTGCCCACCAAGTCCTGATTGTCGCTCTTCAAGATAGAGCCCTCATAATTGGTGCCAAACAGGGCGTTACACAACAGGATAGTACCCTCGGCAGGCTCTTCCTCGCCAGTACCGCTGTTCACGATAGTGTAGACGGCAGAGTTCTGATAGCTCTTCACGCCGTCCTTCACGGCAATAGCCTTGACAGTGGCCGATGCGGTCAGCTCAAAGGGACCTTCATATACCCGGCTGTTCTCCGAAGGCTCTACGCCGTTGGTGGTGTAGTAGATGGTAGCGTCCTCGGTAGCCGTGGTGATAGTCACCTCTACCCGGTCGTAGTAAGTACCCTCTTCCGGTTCAAACGCCGGCATGGCAACCTCGGGACTGACTTCACCGCCGCCGCCCTGATAGTTGTCGTAGGAAAAGACCTCGTCCTTTTTGTCGCCCCAGATGTATTCCTCCAGACCGGGATAGTCGACAAAGGGATTGCGGTTGCCCTGCACGTCGTTAGCGGCAATGGCTGCATTGCGGGCCCGCTCCACGTCGTCGATGGGGTCCAGCTTCGACCAGCGCATCATCATGTCGAAAGTCCAGGTGGCGTAAGGCTGATACTTGGTGCCGGTAATGACACCGCCACCGCTCCAACTCGTAATGGTACCTTCATAGCACGTGGCGATATAGAAGTAGATACGGGCCAGGTCGCCCTTCACCTCGTCGTTCGGCTCAAACACCGTATCGCTGTAGCCAGCCACCTTGCAGGGACCAACCTTGGAATAACCGTTGTTCGACTGCCACTTGATAGTGCTTACCTCGCCAAAGGGGGCGTTGCTACGACGATTGTTCACATAGCCGTCCGTCGGAATGACATGCACAATGTCTGCCTTCGGCGCTCCCCAGCTCTGCGGCACAGAGTGCTCGCGGTTGTAGACGTCGCCCTCCTGCTGGTAATTACCGGCTTTATCCTTGATATGTACAAAATTGGTTGTATTTGAATACCAGTCCCTGACGTAGCCGTCGGCACGGGTGTCCGTCTTCTTATACAGCTCCAGCAGTTCATCATACGATGGCGAGTGCTGCTTCTTGGATATAATGTTGAACAGTGCGGTCTTCAATGCCTCACCGCTCTTGCCCGTAGCAGCCTGATAGTATCTGCCCGAGTTGTTTGGTCCTTGTGCCCGACTGCTGCCCAGAACCATCGTCAGGGCTGCCAGCAACAGAAGTTTCTTAGTCATTAGTTCAATAAGCTTTTAATTAGATATTTTTGTTAGTTACTAATAGCCCTTTTAAAAAGGGAAAGGACTGCAAAGTTACGCATTTTCCTGCAACAAAACAAAAGAATTTGGCTTTTTCCCCCAAAAAGCAGGAAGAAAAAGCCAAAAACGGTGGATATTTAACAAATATTACTTAATGATACCGTCTTCTTGCAAACGGCGCTTCAGTTCGGCACGGTACACACGGACGGTGATGCGATAGCTCTTGAAGAGCTTGTTCTTGGTCTTCACGTTCGAGCGGACCTTACGGTCGACCTCCTTGTCGACATACTGCTTATACATGCCGTTGTCGCGGAAGAAGAGGTTGAAGTAGTCCTCATACTTGCGGCGGGCATTCATCTCGCTGATAATCGGGCGCGAGTCGCAACCGTTCATGCCGCTGCGGATACCGTCGAAGATAACGGCGGCCACGGCATCCTTCTTGGCTTGCTCAAAGGCGTCTTCCTTATTCTTGCCAATGCCGGTGACGCGAAGTGTCTGGCTACCGTCGTTTTCCGAACCCAGGCACTCTATCGCTTCCTTCTGGAACGAGGCGGTCTGTGCCTGCATGGCTGTGCAGCACAAAAGGCTGAAAGCCATCACGGTGAATATCTTTTTCATCTATTAATCCTTACTTTTATTTTCTTATTTAAAACATCACTGCTTCCTCGTCAATCAGCAGATACTGCTGACAGATGCCCGTCGGATCCTCGGCCTCGTTGGCAAAGAAGACATAGGCCAGCTTGAGGTTGGAGTTTTCCTCGATGTCGGTGATAAGCATCTTGGCCGTATAACCGCCTTCAAAGAAATTCTCCAACTGGTAGACACGTACCTTGTCTTCTTGCTCGTAGCTGAGTACACGCCCCGTCTTCACCCTGTCCTGCGCTATATAATATATATAGGTGGGCGTCGACGTGCTGTCGGGCTGTACGAAGTGGAAGTGGGAACCGTAGCGGCTACACAGGTCTGACTCCGACTCGTAGGGCGAAGCAAAATAGATGCTATACCTATGAGCCAGTTTGTCTTTCACCGCATGAACATCCTCGGCATGCGAGAGGCTCACACAGGTGAAAGACAAAATGGTCAGCACGATGCGTAGCAGCATAGGCTTCTACGGTTTACCACCACGAATGGTAGTGATTCTGGACAACAACCCGACGCTTGGCGTAGGCCACGGCCACGTCGCGGCAGGCACTGAGGCGTGCCTTCTCAATGGCGGTGGCAGCCTTCAGCTTGGCATTCTCGTAGGCCACGGCGTCGCGATACTGCTGGTCAGTGACATTCTTCACGCGAGCCTCAATCTTGCGCATCAGAGCCTGAGCCTGACCATAGCACTTGGCATCGGAATTAATCTGGCCAAGCAGGCGCATGGCCTCGTCGGCAGCAGCACCGGGATTGGGGTCAGCCGACCAAATGGCCTGGGCCTCGGTAAGCAGCTGCTGGGCGTCGTGGTTCATGTGCGATGCATATACCTTCTGCATCATGGCCATAGCCTCGCGGTAGCTGGAGCACTCCTCAGGGATAGCCGTCAGCTCAAACAGCGCCTCTTCCCACTGCTGCGAGTTCATCAATGCCTGGGCCTTGCGGATGATGGCCGGGCCTTGCTGCTCGTAGTAGTTGATGATGCGGTCGCGAGCCTCAGCCACGATGGCTTTCAGCTTCGGCGTCGTCTTGATGTTCTTCAGAGCCGACGTCATGGCCTGACCTTCGGTATTACCTATGCCGATAACCTCCATCGAGGTAGAGCCGAAGCAGTTGTTGGAGATGTTGTCGCCAATGGCAAAGGTTATCTCCAGATGCTGAATCAGCTTGGTACCCGACACCTCGCGCTGCAAGGCGGCGACGCGGCAGGCCAGCACGAAGCGCCCGCCATAGCCGCTCACCATGCCGTTCGACGAGATGACGTTGCGCAGGCGGTTCTCGGCGATGGTCACATTGTTCTCCGTCAGCCCGTCAATCGATGAGTCGATATAGGGCGACAGCATGATTTGAGCCTGTGACGGCACGAAAGCCAGCGCGGCAATGATGGTTGCAAAAAACTTTTTCATAGCTTCTTTACCTTTTGTTTTTTCACTATTCACTTTTCACTATTCACTATTCATTAGCGAAGCGCAGTATCACTATTCATTAGCGAAGCGCAATATCACTCCACGCCAACGAGGAAGTTGACACGTCCCAGCGTGTTGCCCTGTCCCTTGGCAACCTTACGGCCGGTCTCAGCCTTGAAAGCCTTGCGGACACCCTTGGCCCACGTCTCGGGGTCAGTGGGTTCGCCCTCTTCGTCGAAGAAGGGGATGCGCACGTTCTTGAACTCACACATCTTCTTGGTCTGACGGCCCTTCTTGCCCGACTTGTTCACCGAGTGCTTGCGAATCCACTGGTGCAGGAAGTCGTTGTAGGTATCCTCGTCGTCGCCAATCTCGTCGCGCAGGAAGTCGATGCCCGAACCGTCGGCAGCACGGAAGATGACCACAATCTGACGACCGTTGTTCTTCAGGTCGAGGAAGTAGTCAATCATCTGCTGGCAGAACTCGTCGGCCTTACCGGCAATGACCTTGCGCAGCGCCAGGTCCAACGGGTCCATCGTACCCTCGATGGTACCTTCGCAGGAAGCCACCTGGTCGTTGGTGTAGGCGTCGACGGCCTTCAGGCGGAACGAGATGTTCTTGCGGGGACCGAAGGCATGGATGCCATAGTCCAAGTCAACACGGATGTCAGGACGGGCCTGTTGCATCAGTTCGTCCATGGCACCCTTCTCGGTAGCGTCGCCGTCAGCGGCATTGGCCAGCTCCTCAGCACGCTCGCGCTTCATATCCTTCAGCAGGCTCTGTAAATCCTCCTTCAGGAAGCCGCGCTCGGTGAGCACTTTCTGAACGGCCTGAATGGCAGTTCCCATCTCACGGCTCTGTACAAAGGCGTCGTTGTACTTGGGAATGTACTCCGTCTCGCCGTCGTTGTTGAAAGTATCCATGAAGCCGTGGTCGTTCATCCAGGCGTCATCAGGAAATACGATGATGGTAGGCATGTCGGCCTGCTGTGCCAGAGCTGACAGGCTCATGGCACACAGCATCAGTGCGGTAGCAAAAATCTTCTTCATCTTGTCTTCAATGTTTTAACGTGAGAAAATACCTCTTACACCCTGGGCAATGCCGTCTTTCTCCATGCGCTTACGCAGGGCGTTGACATTGACCTGTACCAGCAAGCCTACCATGTAGCGCTTGCTGCTGAGCTTCACCACGTCGCCAGCCTGCTGGGCGCCCTTGCTGGTGAGCTGGATAAACTGCTTATACTCGCCGCTGGCGAAGAAAGCATCGAAATACTCCTTGTGGCTCTCGTAGCCTTCGGGAACGATGGGGGGCACATTGCCCTGCGTGCCAGAGTCACTGGCAGCCAGTCCCTTGAACAGCAGGCCGTGAATGGCATTGCGCATGCCAATCTCGTTGGTGATGGACTCCTTCTTCTTGCCGTAGCTCCACACCTTGAACACCTTGAAGCCGGCAGTAGCGGCCACATTCTCCTTGGCCAGCGACAACTCGTAGTCATAGCCCGGGTCGTCGTTCTTGGCCATTGCCGACGTACACAGCATCGTCAGGGCAAACAGTACCAAATAAATCTTTTTCATATCGTTTATTCTACCTTTTTACTCTTTTACTTTTTACCTTTTTACTTTTTATTTAGACAGGCGAATCATGCAGCCTTCACCCATCTTGCCGGGCTTGCCCTGGAACTCGGTGTAACCCTTGTTGTTGGCACCCTCGGCATCCTTGTCGGACTTATCCTCTGATGCACCCTCGATGACTTCACCGGCGCCGGCGCGGTTGTCCCATACGCCGCCCTTGGCAACCTTGATGGTACCAATCTTGTTCCACTCAGTGATGTTGGGGTCCTTCTTGGAACGGACAGCCTCGAAGACGTCAAACTTGTCGCCAGCCTTCACACCTTCCTTCAGGCCGATGTAGGCAGCGAGCTTGCCGTCGATGACGTGGAGCGACGACATGGGACGGAACTCCTCATGGTCACGCTGCAGGGCAGCAAAGGCAGCATCGGTACCACGGACGGTTCCTCGTGCAATCAGCTTCTCCAAGGAGGTAGAGGCCTTCAGCGAGATAGCGGCAGGAGCATACTTCGATGACTTGCCGACGTATGCCAGCTTGAAGGAAGCATCGTCCATGAATCCCTGCGGATTCTCCCAGTAGTTAGTATAGAACTTGTTGTACAGGTCCTCGTTCCAGTCGAGTTTGAACAGATAGGCATTGGCACGTACGAAGTAACCCTTGATTTTCGATGCAATGAGGTCGAGACCCTTAGAGGCAGCCAACTGGGCGATACCGGGCAAATGACTGATAGCTATCTTGGCAACGGCAGTAGCCACGGCGGCATACTCCTGTGCGCTGGCATAGCCATAGCGGTTGACGCAGACATAGGTATTGGCGAGCAGCTTATTCTCGGCACCGTATGCCATGCTGGTTTTGTTTTCGGTAGCCACGGCATTGTCGTAAGCCTCCTGACTCAGCCCCTTCAAGCCCAACTCGTAGATGGTCTTCAGGTCCTTATCCCACTCGGTGCTACCCTCGGGAGAACCGGGCACGTTGTGCCACTTGGCGACCAGCTTCTGCGCTACCTTGTTCTGCTCAAACCACTTGGACAGGCGGGCTGCATACTCATATTCGCTGAGGGTGTTGGCATTCTTCAGACCCTGCGACACCATGGCGTCGGCAATGGCCTTATCAACAGCCGTCTGCGAACCGAACTGCTTGATTTCCTCGGCCGTGGCAGTAGGCAGCTCCTCGAACTTGATGTGGCGCTCGCTGAGCGAGAAGTCGTTATAGCGCTCGTAGTTGCGGGCAAAGTTGATGGAGTCGAAGGTCTCGTTCATCACCTTGAAAGCCTCGGCATACTCTTCGTTACTGGCTACCTCGTCAAGCTTCATCACATAGATGGAGTTGCGGATGTAGTACTTGTCGGGGTCTTCCTGGGCGAAGACATTGGATACACACACAGCTGCGAGAGCTGACACCAAAAGATACTTTTTCATAATTGTGATTGTTAGGTTTTAATATGTTTTTTATTTTTGGATAATCAGATACGGCGAAGCGGCCCAGAAAGCCTGCTGGTCGGTGATGGTCAGCGTCGAGGTGCCATCCTCGTTCTTCTCCAGCGTATAGGAGCTCTCGGGTTTGGGAGTCAGCAGCTTGGGCTTCTTGGAGTCGATTTTCAAGGTTGTCACATAGCGCTTATCCTTCTTGATGAACTTGCTCTGGTCGATGTTGCTCATATTGGCAGTCTTCTTACCCAGGAAACCGGCTCTTTCCACCAAGCCCAGTTCCTTCAGCTCCTTCTTGTCGGCAATGATGTAGAACACCTGGTTCAGCTGCTTGTCCTGCTCGTAGTTCTGGTCAGCCAGATACTCACGCTCCTGGGTCACGACGTTCAGGTCGTAGCGCAGCTCGCTGATACGGGCATCCTTCTTCTCGACAGCCTCTTCCAGCTTGGCAATCTGCTTGGTCTTGGTTTCCAGTTCCTGCTTCAGGAAGTCTACCATCTTGTTCAGGTTGGCAATGGTGGCCTTGTTCGACTTGTTGTTGGCAGTCAGATTGTTGATTTCTGCCTGCTTGCGGCCTAACAGGTCTTTGAAGGCGCGCAGACGCTCCAGCACCTGCTGCTTCGAAGCATTCTCGTCGGCTTTGAACAGGAGATTCTCCTGCACCTGGATAGAGTCAAGGCAGGCAGAGAGCGCGTTGATGACACCCTCCATCTCCTGCACCTCTTCCTGAGCCAGGGCCTCGTTTACCAATGTTGAGTCACTCGTGATGTCGGCCAGTGCGTCCGACGAACCGCTTTTGCCATTGCAGGCACAAAGCATGAGAGCTACTGCGAAAGTAGCCAGAAACGATAGTTTTTTCATATTTTTTAATTATATATAGGATAGTTCACTTCGCTTTATCACACAAGGATTATACAGGTTAGTTACTTTTTTGTACATTTATGACGGTGCAAATATACTGCATTTTTTTTAATTACAAGCCACAAATTACAAAAAAATGCACCAAAACTGTCCCAAAATACCTAATACCTATTTCTGATTAATCTGTTTTCGAGTCACTTTTGGGCACGCCATGGGCAAAATGCCCTACTTTTGAGTATTGCAGTATTTGCAAAATCCCCGTACCTTTGCCGTCGAAAAACATTTGGCCATTAGCTGATAGAAAAATGAAATATCATAAAGTATTTGTTTAGTTTAGTAAAGGGTGCCTGCCGTGACGGCAAGCACCCTTTTTCCTGTGTGACTCCAGCGATTTATGCTTTGTTGAACTTTGCCTTGGGTTGCTTGCAACGCGGGCAGCGCCAGTCGTCGGGCAGGTCTTCGAATGCCACGCCGTCGTGCTCTGCCGGGTCGTAGACATAGCCGCAGACGGAGCAGACATATTTTCCTGATGCCTCCTGTTTGGTGAAATCGACCTCTGCCAGTACGGTCGGAACGGGGTTGTCCAAATCCATCACGCGCTTGGCCTCTAAGTTCTCATAGCCCTGCGGGGTGTGGGTGCCCATATAGACGGTGGGATTGTTGCGCACGAATTCACGCACACGGTCCAGCGTCTCGCGGGCTGCGGGCAGGTCGTCGTAGACCACCGACAGTTTGTTTTCATACAGCGCCTCATCGACATAGGTAATGTCGGCCTGGAACATATAGTAGAGCCCGTCGCTCTCAGCAATCACGAGGCTGTTGCCGTTGGTGTGTCCCTTGGCCTTGACGAACCATACGCCGTCGCAGATTTTCTGCGTCTCAGGGAAGTTGTGATAGGGACCATCGGTGTAGGTCACGGGTACCACGTTCGTCAGACCCTTCAGCTCTTCTGCCTGCGTCTCGTCGGCTCCTACATAAATCTTCGCATTGGGGAACGAACGGAGTTCACCGCTGTGGTCGCCGTGGCGGTGGGTCAGAAGAATCTTCGTCACCTGTTCGGGCTTGTAACCCAGGGCGGCCAGCGCATCCATATAGTCACAGATGTTCTTGCCGGTATAGGCCATGGCCTTCTCGTCGACAACCTCCTCGGGGAAGCCTGCGGGCAGGCCGGTATCTACGAGGATGACCTCCGTACCGGTGTCAATGAGATAGTTCTGCAGACTGCCGCGATAGCGGATGTTGTGGTCAAACTTGTCGGGGCCTTCCTCGCCACCGAAAGCGAAGGGCTGGGTGTAGTACCCGTCGCGTCTGAATTTTACTGCTTTGATTTCCATTGTTTATGAGTTTTTAAGTTTATGAGTTATCAGTTTGTGAGTTTTTAAGTTTGTGAGTTATTTTCTATCATTTGCGCTACCTCGTTGCGATGCTCGTAGAGGGCACAGCCGCCAGAGTGCTCGCCGCCTACGAGATGAACATCACGCAGTTTGCGGAATAAAGGTGAGGTGAGGGCGCCCTTTACACCCAAACTGATGACATTGCTGTCGCTGAACGGGGAGAAGGGGCAGGGCTCTGCCGAGCCGTCGGGAGCGATATGGAAGAATCCGCGGCCAGCAGCCAGACAGCCACCCATGTGTTGCTCGTCACCAGGGAAGGAGATGATGATGACATCCTCGTAGCGCTCCCGCTGATGGACTTGCACCGCCTCCATCCTGGCCAGGTCAGCTTCGCCAAATGCCAGATATTCGGTGCCAGCCTCGGTCGGGACGTACTCCACATAGATGATAAGCTTACAGCCGAGGTCGCGCAAGTTGTCGACGAACTCGTCAGAGGTCACAAGGTCGAAGTTCTCTGTCGTCACCGTGATGCTCGTGCCAAAGAACAGGTCCTCTTCATGCAGCATTTCAACCGACTGCATGGCGCGTCGGTACATACCCTTACCGCGACGTTCGTCCGTCGAGTGTTCCATGCCTTCGATGCTGATAACGGGTATCATGTTCAGGTGCTTCTTCAGAAAGTGGACATACGACGGTCCGATGAGCGTCCCGTTGGTAAAGATGGGGAATATCATATCCTTCACCTCGGCCACTGCCTCCAGGATGTCCTTGCGCATCATGGGTTCGCCACCCGCCAGCAAGGCAAAGTTGATGCCCAGCGATGCCGACTCTTCAAAGATGGCCTTCCACTGGTCAGGCGAAAGGGTTGTCTTTTGTTCTTCTGCACTATCTGCCGCTATGCCGTTGGCACGCGCATAGCAACCCTTGCAATGCAGATTGCAGATGGTGGCAATAGAACAGATGAGGAAGGGTGGCACGTCTACCCCCTCCTGTTCCTTTACCTTCTTGCGCCGCTTCTCTGACTTGGCGAACAGCTGTTGCATGCGGAATGCAAACTTTGCCTCGCGGGGATTTGACAGCACATTACGGTAAGCCTTGGCCATGATACGGCTGATACTGCCGTTCATGTAGGCTGCTAAGTCGATAGTAGCCGTCATAGGGTGGACTCGATAAATGATGCCAATGCCTCGTAATCGGCCTGATTGGGGTGGCCGGCCTGAATGGGACCCATAGAACCACGGCAGGTGAACTGACGCTCGTCGACCGTGATGCCCTGTTTCTCGAAGAGTGCCTTGATTTTGGGATAGTTGCTCTCAATGATGGCTGCCGACGAGAAGCAGATGACACGCCCAACCTTGTCGGGGGAGAGCGTCTTGATGAACTTCTTCACGCGCCAGTCAACAACGGCGGCGTAGACAGCAGAGCCAAAGTAGAGCACGTCGACGTACTCATTGATGGGCTGTTCAATAGTCTCGGCGGGCACTCCCACCTTCTCGGATACGATTGCGGCCATCTTGCGGGTGTGGCCAAACTTGCTGTAATAGCGAATTGCTTTTGTCATGTCTAATTCAGTTTTTGATTATTGCTTTTCAACCTTCAACCTTCAATCTTCAACGCTCCTCATCCCATCACCACGTCGAGCACCATCATCAGCACGAAGCCGATGGCAAAGCCAATGGTGCTGAAGTTGGAGTGCTCACCCTCTGAAGCCTCAGGGATGAGTTCTTCTACGACGACATAGAACATAGCACCGGCGGCAAAGGCCAGCATATAGGGCAGCACCGGCGTCATCAGCGAAGCC
>JAFUDJ010000014.1 GCA_017459445.1 Prevotella sp.
AAAACGGCGGCTCGCCTGTTCTTTTTGACGGTTCGTTATTCTCTACCCGGAAGCAGCCTGCTAAAAAAAAACAGACGCTCCCGCTTCTCGTACTACTTGTCTTCTCTGTCTATGTAAGTCTCTCAAAGAACGCTCTTCTTCGCTTGCTGACGCCCCGGATTGAGGCGAAAGCGGATGCAAAGGTACGACTATTTTCCGAAACACCAAACTTTTTCTAAGAAATTTTTCATTTTAATGCAAAAAAAATTCGAGTCTTGACGAAAATCAAGACTCGAAAAGGGCTTCACCTTATTATATTATATAAGTATCTTACTTATTCTCCTCCGGTGCCTGTCCTATCAGTTCCATAAACTCATCAAGTTTCGGCGTGATAATAATCTGGGTTCGGCGGTTGCGCTGCTTACCTATCTCTGTTGTATTAGGTTGCAAAGGGTTGTACTCACCACGACCGCCGGCAGTAAGACGCTTGGGGTCTACGCCATAGTCATTCTGCAATGCCTGCACAACACTTGAGGCCCGCAAACAAGAGAGGTCCCAGTTGTTTCGGATATTTTCACGCGATATGGGGACATTGTCAGTATTGCCTTCTATCAGCACGTCGTAGTCCTTGTAGTCCTTGATAATCTTGGCTATCTTAGAGAGAGTTTGCGAGGCTCTCTTATTAATAGTGTAGGTCCCGCTCTCATAAAGCATGTTGTCGGCCAAAGAAATATAGACGACACCTTTCAATACCTGCACGTCCACCTCCTTCAACTCTTCTTTTGACAACGAACGGGTGAGGTTATTAGTTAAAACCATGTTAAGAGAGTCACTCTTCGACTTCACCTCCACCAGATGCCGGATATAGCGATTTGACTCGTTAATCTGGTCAACAAGTTTTTCTATGCTGATATTATTCTGACCCGCATTGGTTAGACTCTGGTCCAAGGACTTCTGCAACGTTGCATTAGTAGAACGCATTTCAGAAAGCTGTTCTTCCAAACTATGTACTCGCGTATTAGCAGCAGCCAACTGGGCTTTCGTATTAGCCAATTGCTCCTTAGTGTCCGTATAATTAGTCTGCAAAGCCTTGTTCTCGTTCTGACAAGCTTCGAGGTCTTTCTTGGACACGCAACTGGTTGCCAACATCGTTGCAACCAACGAAAAAACAAACAAACTTTTCTTCATATCCTTCACTCTTGGTTAATAAAACTATTGCTTTGACTTTGCAAAGATATTTATAAGACGTCGAAAAACTCAATAAGTTGTATGCATTTATATTATTTTAACCATTTTTCCGTATTCAATTATTTCCCTTTATACCTTTTTGATGTACCTTTGCACACAAAATCACAATTAGCAAGGATATGATTTTCTTTTTCAAGACCCCACAGAAGAGCGTGATAGCCACGGAGGCTGACCACACGCTCAGCGAACAAGAAGTTAAGGAACTGTGCTGGCTCTACAGCGATGCCGAGCTACTGAAGGACGAGGCGCTGACGGGTTACTACGTCGGGCCGCGCCGCGAGATGGTGACGCCATGGTCGACGAATGCCGTTGAGATAACTCAGAACATGGGAATCAGCGGCATCGGGCGCATTGAGGAGTATTTCCCTGTGCAGTCGGAGAATGCCGAGCACGACCCCATGCTGCAGCGCATGTATAACGGACTGAACCAGAGCATCTTTACTATCGACATACAGCCGGAGCCCATCAAGTATGTAGACAACCTGGAGGAGTATAACGAGCAGGAGGGTCTAGCCCTGAGCCCGGAGGAGATAGCGTATCTGCACAAGATAGAAAAGGAGAACGGACGGCCGCTGACAGACTCTGAGATTTTCGGCTTCGCACAGATTAACTCGGAGCACTGCCGCCACAAGATTTTCGGCGGCACCTTCATCATCGACGGGCAGGAGATGGAGTCGAGCCTGTTCCAGATGATTAAGAAGACGACACAGGAGAACCCCAACAAGATTCTTTCGGCCTATAAGGACAACGTGGCCTTTGCTCAGGGTCCCGTGGTGGAGCAGTTTGCTCCGGCAGACCAGAGCACGAGCGACTACTTCCGCGTGAAGGACATCGAGAGCGTCATCTCGCTGAAGGCCGAGACGCATAACTTCCCGACAACGGTGGAGCCGTTCAACGGTGCTGCCACGGGTACGGGTGGTGAGATTCGCGACCGCATGGGCGGCGGCGTCGGCTCGTGGCCGATAGCCGGTACGGCGGTGTATATGACGGCGTATCCTCGTCTTGACGACTCAGAAATGAGGAATGAGAAAGGAGAAATGAGTAATGAGGGGAGCCGCGACTGGGAGGACATCATGCCTGTACGCCAATGGCTGTACCAGACGCCGGAACAGATTCTTATCAAGGCATCGAACGGTGCCTCTGACTTCGGCAATAAGTTCGGCCAGCCACTGATTTGCGGCAGCGTGCTGACATTTGAGCATCAGGAGGATTGCAGCGGGGAAACCGCTGCACACACGACCAAGTACGCTTATGACAAGGTCATCATGCTGGCGGGCGGTGTCGGCTACGGCACCAAGCGCGACTGCCTGAAGAAGGAACCGCAGAAGGGTAATAAGGTCGTAGTGGTAGGTGGCGACAACTACCGCATTGGCTTGGGCGGCGGCTCCGTGTCGAGTGTAGACACTGGCCGCTACAGCAGCGGCATTGAGCTGAACGCCATTCAGCGTGCCAACCCCGAGATGCAGAAGCGTGCCTATAATCTGGTGCGTGCGCTGTGCGAGGAGGACACGAATCCCGTAGTCTCTATCCACGACCACGGCTCGGCCGGTCACCTGAACTGCCTATCGGAACTCGTGGGAGAGTGTGGTGGCGAGATAGACATGACTAAACTGCCCATTGGCGACAAGACGCTGTCGTCGAAGGAGATTATTGCCAACGAGAGTCAGGAGCGCATGGGTCTGCTGATAGACGAAAAACACATAGAGCACGTGCAGAAGATTGCTGAGCGCGAGCGCGCCCCGATGTATGTAGTTGGTGAAACTACCGGCGATGCCCACTTCTCGTTCAAACAGGGCGACGGCGTGAAGCCTTTCGACCTGGATGTGGCCCAGATGTTCGGCCACTCGCCAAAGACCATTATGCGCGACAACACCGTGGAGCGTAAGTATGAAGATGTAACTTATTCACAAGACAAGATACAAGAGTACCTGCAGCGCGTGCTGCAGTTGGAGTCGGTGGCCTGCAAGGACTGGCTGACCAACAAGGTAGACCGAAGCGTGACGGGTAAGATTGCCCGCCAGCAGTGCCAAGGCGAGATTCAGTTGCCGCTGAGCGACTGCGGTGTGGTAGCACTGGACTATCGCGGCCGCAAGGGTATCGCCACCGCGTTAGGTCATGCCCCGCAGGCCGGGCTGGCCGACCCTGCTGCTGGCAGCGTGCTGTCGGTGGCCGAGGCACTGACCAACATCGTGTGGGCACCGTTGGCCGACGGCATGGACTCGCTGTCGCTGTCAGCCAACTGGATGTGGCCCTGCCGCTCACAAGAGGGTGAGGATGCCCGCCTGTATGCTGGCGTTAAGGCTCTGTCGGACTTCTGCTGTGAGCTGCACATCAACGTGCCGACGGGCAAGGACTCGCTCTCGCTGACCCAGCAGTATCCCAATGGCGAGAAGATTATCTCGCCGGGAACGGTCATCGTCTCGGCAGGCGGTGAGGTGAGCGACGTACGCAAGGTGGTGAGTCCTGTTGTCAAAAACGACAAGCACGCCTCCTTGTATCACATAGACTTCTCGTTCGACGAGCAGCACTTAGGCGGTTCGGCCTTTGCGCAGAGCCTTGGCAAGGTGGGCAGCGACGTGCCGACGGTGAAGAACGCCGAGTACTTTGCTGATGCCTTCAACGCCGTACAGGAACTGATTAAGAAGGGTTGGGTGATGGCCGGTCACGACATCTCGGCAGGCGGTCTGATTACGACGCTATTGGAGATGACGTTTGCCAACACCAAGGGCGGTCTGCACATCAACCTGCACGACCTATGCCAGGATGGCGACGTCGTAAAGACGCTGTTTGCCGAGAACCCGGGCGTAGTGATTCAGGTGAGCGACGAGCACAAGCTGGACTTCAAGGACTTCATGGAGGATGCCGGCGTGGGCTTCGCCAAGATAGGATATACCGTAGAGGACAGTCGTAGCGTCGTTGTCAAGGCTGGCGACAAGGAGTACACCTTCGACATCGACAGCCTGCGCGACACGTGGTACAAGACCAGCTACCTGCTGGACCGCAAGCAAAGCTTCAACGGCAAGGCCAAGGAGCGCTACGAGAACTACAAGCAGCAACCATTAGAGATGAAATTCAACCGAGACTTCACGGGAACGCTGAAGCAATACGGCATCTCGGCTGACCGTCGTGAGCGCACAGGCATCAAGGCTGCCATCATCCGCGAGAAGGGAACCAACGGCGAGCGCGAGATGGCCTACTCGCTTTGGCTGGCCGGCTTCGACGTGAAGGATGTCATGATGACCGACCTCATCAGTGGCCGTGAGACGCTGGAGGATATCAACATGATTGTATTCTGCGGCGGCTTCTCGAACAGTGACGTGCTGGGCTCGGCCAAGGGATGGGCCGGTGCCTTCCTCTTCAACCCGAAGGCCAAGGAGGCGCTCGACAAATTCTATGCCCGCAAGGACACCCTGTCGCTGGGCATCTGCAATGGTTGTCAGCTGATGGTGGAGCTGGGTCTCACTGGCGCAGCAGGCGCAAAAATGCTGCACAACGATTCACACAAGTTCGAGAGTGAGTTCATATCGCTGGAGATTCCCCAGAACAATAGCGTTATGTTCGGTTCGCTAAGCGGCAACAAGCTCGGCCTGTGGGTGGCTCACGGAGAAGGAAAATTCTCGTTGCCGGAAGCAGAGAGCACGTACAACGTCATTGCGAAGTATAACTACCACGGCTATCCCGCCAACCCCAATGGCTCCGACTACGACGTGGCCGGCATCTGTTCGGCCGACGGTCGCCACCTGGCCATGATGCCGCACTTGGAGCGTGCCATCTTCCCGTGGCAGTGCGCCTGGTATCCCGAGCGTCGCCGCATGGACGAGGTGACACCGTGGATTGAAGCCTTCGTGAACGCCCGCCGCTGGGTGGAAGAGAAGGTAAAAAAGTAAAAAGGCAGAAAATGAACCTTTATTGGGAGAGTTTCAAGACCTTCTTTAAGATTGGCATGTTCACCCTCGGGGGTGGATATGCCATGATTCCGTTGATAGAAGAGGAGGTGGTGAACCGTCACCAATGGGTGAAGAAGGAGGAGATGCTGGACCTGATAGCCATTGCCCAGAGCTGTCCCGGCGTTTTCGCCATCAACATCAGCATCTTCATCGGCTATAAATTAAATAAGGTACGCGGAGCCATCACCACGGCACTGGGCACTGCCCTACCCTCGTTTCTGATAATCCTGATTATCGCCATGTTCTTCCACCAGTTTGAGGACAACAGGGTGATTGCCGCCATGTTCCGCGGCATACGGCCCGCCGTGGTAGCCCTGATAGCCGTACCAACGTTTAACTTAGCCAAGCAGGCCAAGCTGAACCAGTATACCGTCTGGATTCCCGTGGTGTCGGCCCTGCTCATCTGGGCATTGGGCGTGTCGCCTATCTGGATTATTATCTTCGCCGGACTTGGCGGATACCTCTGGGGAAAAGTAAAAAGGTAAAAAAGTAAAAGGTTAGTATGATATTCCTATATCTGTTTCTGACGTTCTTTGAGATAGGGCTGTTCGGCTTTGGTGGCGGCTATGGTATGCTGTCGCTGATACAGCACGAGACGGTGGAACACTGGCACTGGCTGTCCAGCAGCGAGTTTACCGACATCGTAGCCATCTCGCAGATGACACCAGGCCCCATCGGCATCAACTCAGCCACCTACTGCGGCTATACGGCCATCAAGAACGCAGGCTACTCCATGCCCATGGCCGTGCTGGGGTCTTTCATCTCAACCATTGCCCTGATACTGCCGTCGCTCATTCTGATGGTGCTCATCAGCAAGATGTTCATGAAATACATACATACCCCCACCGTACAATCTGTATTCATGGGGTTACGCCCAGCTGTCGTTGGTTTGCTGGCTGCTGCCACTTTGTTGTTATGCACTCGTGACAATTTCTCCACACCCACAGAAAACGCATGGCAGTTTTGGGTAAGTCTGTTTCTCTTCGTTGCTGCCTTCGTCGGTGTGAAGTTTGTAGCCATCAACCCTATACGCATGATATGCTACTGCGGAATAGCAGGGCTACTGCTTTTGTACTAATATTATTTGTGGCTCTTGTAGTAGCCCACCCCGCGCTTGACATTTTCCTTGATGGCGTTGGACGTGAATGTAGCACCCGTCACGGCATCCACCTCAGCCACAGTACCACTCTTCACGTTCATACCCTCGTACTTGGGCAGCATGTCTTTCTTGACCTTTGCCACATACTTCGGTCCTTCCTGACTCTTCAGAGGTACCACCTTCACAATCTTGTTCTTTTTGATGTGTACCTCGACAGGAGTCGTACCATTATAACCTTCCACATCCTTGGCCAGCGTCGTTGTATTAACGATATACGTTCCGTCCTTTTCTTTCTTCATGACGTCTTGGGCGCCAGCAGTGGTGAAAGCTGCTAACAGCAGCAGTGTGAATATTGCTTTTTTCTTCATTTTTCACTATACGTTTTCTTGTTTTCGGGTGCAAAGGTATGGATTTTTTTTGGATTAGTGACAAAAAAACGCCGATTTCGTCATATTTAATAAATAATAATAGATTATGATGAGACGTTCATTCCTCGCATTATTGATGATGGCGACAGCACTTGTCCTGTCAGCCAAGCATGAAGTATACATATCGACTTCGTTCCACGAGCCGGCCATCGACGGTCTGCGGTTTATCTACAGCACGGATGGCTGGCACTGGGACAGCATCCCTGGCACATGGCTCAAGCCTGAGGTGGGACGACAGAAAGTGATGCGCGACCCCTCTATTATCCGCACACCTGACGGCACGTTCCATCTGGTATGGACCAGCAGTTGGCGCGGTGACCGTGGCTTCGGCTATGCCTCTTCGCGCGACCTGATACACTGGAGCGAGCAACGCTTCATTGAAGTGATGCCCGACACGGCGACCGTTAACGTCTGGGCGCCGGAACTGTTCTGGGACGACGAGCGCCAGCAGGCCGTCATCATCTGGGCCTCGTGCATCCCTGGTCGTTTTCCTGACGGACAGGAAGACCACAAGAACAACCACCGCCTGTACTATACCACCACCAAGGACTTCAAGAAGTTTGCTCCGACGAAGCTCATGATAGACCCAGGCTTCTCATGCATCGACGCCACGTTGGTAAAGCGCGGCAAGAAAGACTACGTCATGGTACTGAAGGACAACACCCGCCCCGAGCGCGACATCAAAGTCGCCTACGCCAAGTCCCCCTACGGTCCGTGGTCGAAGGCGTCGGAACCGTTTACGGGCAAGATGATGGAAGGGCCTACAGTCCTTCGTCTCGATGATAAAATCGAAAATAGCAAATCGTCAAATAGTAAATCAGGTTGGCTTATCTACTACGACCGCTATCGTCTAAAAGACTTCGGTGCCCACTACACCAAGGACTTTGTGACCTTCGAGGATGTATCGAAACAGGTCAGTGTACCCGTTCTTCATAAGCACGGTACGATTTTCAAGGCCGACGAACGGGTGGTTTACAACCTTTTGCATGCCTACGACCGTATTCACTACACGGGCACAACACTCAGCAATCCCGAGCGCCACGACGGCGGACTCAGCCCCGTAGTGGGTGTCCATAATATCCAACTATTGCGCGCCAACCGCGAACACCCTGCCCACGACAATAACGACGGTTGGACGTACAATCACCAACCTATGATGGCCTACTGGAATAACCAGTTCTATGTCCACTACCTCTGCGACCCCAGTGACGAGCACATCCCCCCCTCACGTACCATGCTACAGACCTCTAAGAACGGCTATACATGGACGGAGCCCGAGATTCTGTTCCCTGAGGTGCAGGTGCCCGAGGGTTTCCAAAAGCCCGACCGCCCCGAGAAGGCACATAATCTGATTGCCATCATGCACCAGCGCGTCGGCTGGTACGTCGCGAAGAGCGGTCAGCTCTATGCTCTTGGCAACTACGGCGTGGCCTTCGACCGCAAGGACGACCCCAACGACGGCAACGGCCTGGGCCGCGTCATCCGCGAGGTCAGGAAGGACGGCACCTTCGGCCCTATCTATTTCATCTATCTGAACCACACCTACAAGAGCTACACCCCCTGCTTCCCCTACTACACCAAGGCCCCTAAAGACATCAGGAATGCTGCCGAGGAAATCCTTGCCAACCCGCGCTACAGGATGCAGTGGGTGGAGGAGGCCGACCGCAACGACCCACTCATTCCCTTGCACAAAGAGTACAAGGCCTACTGCGACTATACGCTGCCCGACGGGCGCATTGCCTCCTTGTGGAAGCACGCCCTGACCAGCATCAGCGACGATGGCGGGCTGACGTGGACGCAGCCCGTGGAGCGTGCCAAGGGTTTTGTCAACAGCAACGCCAAAATCTGGGGGCAGCGTCTGAGTGACGGCACCTACGCCACCGTCTACAACCCCTCGGAATACCGCTGGCCGCTGGCCATCAGTCTCTCTGCCGACGGTCTCAACTATACCACACTGAATCTCGTGCAGGGTGAGGTGCCACCTATGCGCTACGGTGGCAACTACAAGTCGTACGGCCCGCAGTACGTCCGTGGCATTCAGGAGGGCAACGGCGTACCCAAGGACTCTGACCTTTGGGTGACCTACTCCATGAACAAGGAAGACATGTGGGTAGCCCACATCCCCGTTCCCGTACAGACTGAGGCACACAGCCATGCCAACGGCACAGAGTTCACAGTGGGCAAGGTTTCTGACCTTGCCTCATGGAACATCTATTCCCCCGTCTATGCTCCCGTCAGTCTGGATAACGGCTGGCTGACGCTCGCCGACAGCGACCCCTTCGACTATGCCCGCGTGGAGCGCAAAATCCCCGCAACCAAAGAGCTGACCGTCGACTTCGACCTCCGCGCCGCACAAAACAATACCGGACTGCTGCAAATTGAATTCCTCGACGAGCATGGTACGGCCTGCTCGCGCATCGAACTGACCGATGAGGGTATCATGCGTTGTAAGGGCGGCGCCCGCTACGGCGGATTAGGCAAATACGAACCCGACAGCATCTACCACGTCCACGCCGTGCTCAGCGTCAGCCGTCGCCTCATTGAGGTCTATATCAACGGTAAGAAGGCTGGGCAGCGCATGTTCTTCGCCCCCGTTGAGAGCATTGAGCGGGTCATGTTCCGAACAGGAAACCGTCGCACCTTCCCCGACATTGACACCCCCGCCGACTGGTACGGCACACTGCCTGATGCCGGTGAGCGCGCCCCTCTCGCCGTTTTCTCTATCGCCAATGTCAAGACCGTCAGTCAGGACGCCGACGGAACAGCAGCACTGCTGAAATACAAGGACTACAAGCACTATGTCGACTACTTCAACCAGATGGAGGACGAGAACATCGCCCAGGCCATTCCCAATGACCAAGCATGGGATTGGATGACACAGAACATACCCCTCTTCGACTGTCCTAACAAGGACTTCGAGGAGATGTGGTACTACCGCTGGTGGACACTCCGCAAACACATCGAACAGACGCCCGTCGGCTATGCCATGACCGAGTTCCTCGTCAACCGCAACTACGCTGACCAATGGAAACTCATCGCGTCGGCTGTAGGCCACCACATCCACGAAAGCCGCTGGCTGCGCGACAGCACCTATCTCGACCAGATTGTCAACACCTGGTATCACGGCAACGAAGGACAGCCCATGACGAAGCTCACCAACTACTCCTCATGGATTGCCCACTCGCTTTGGGAGCGCCACCTCGTTGACGGGCGCAAGCAATGGTACGTCGACATGCTGCCTTCTCTCGAATGGGAATACAACCAATGGGAGACGACCCATACCCGTGAAGGCGGCCTCTACTGGCAGGCCGACGTGCAGGACGCCATGGAGGAGACCATCAGCGGTGGCCGACGCAAGAAGTACCTGCGCCCCAGTATCAACAGCTATATGTACGGCAACGCCCAAGCCATTGCGAATATCGCCAAGCTGGCTGGCAACGAAGATAAAGCCAAGGTCTATTTCGACAAAGCCGCAGACCTCCAAGAAAAGGCACATGCCAAACTATGGAACATACAGGACACCTTCTTCGAGACCCATCGCATCGACTCCTTCAGCAATGTCCGTGAGGCCATTGGCTTCCTGCCTTGGTACACCCACATGGCAAAGGACGAGCCAAAATATGGCATTGCCTGGCTACAGGCTGCCGACCCACAAGGTTTCTCCGCCCCTTACGGTCTGACCACTGCCGAGCGCCGCCATCCGCTGTTCCGCAGCCACGGCACGGGCAAGTGCGAGTGGGATGGTGCCGTGTGGCCCTTCGCCACCAGCCAGACGCTGACAGCCTTGGCTAATTTTATTATTGACTATCCGCGCTGCGGAAATCTATTACATCTCAGGACCCAGCTCACATCCTTGTTCTATACCGAAATGGAGAAGTATATGCAAAGCCAGCACATGCGCGGTAAGCCCTATATTGGCGAGTACCTCGACGAGACGACTGGCTACTGGCTGAAAGGCGACCAGGAACGCAGTCGTTATTACAACCACTCGACCTTCAACGACCTTGTCATCACTGGCCTCTGCGGTTTGCGCCCTCTTGCCCATCAGTCTATTGAGGTGGCTCCGTTGCTGCCTGCCGGGAAATGGGACTACTTCTGTCTTGACAACGTGCTCTACCACGGCCACAACATCACCATCGTGTGGGATAAAGACGGAAGCCGCTACCACGTCGGCAAGGGACTGCGCGTGTTCGTCGACGGCAAGTGTGTTGGTAAGTGTGAAAAACTTGGCAGACTCTTGGTTCCGAATGTCCTATGAGAAGAATCGTTTCTTTACTTTTCTACCTTTTCACCTTACTACCCCTATCCTTCGCCCAAGACTATTTCGGCGGAGCCCAGTGGATAGGAGCCATCAGCCGTGAGCAAGCCCGCCTGCCCGAGGGGCGCCACTATCAAGGCGGGGTGCTCAAAGAGACAAAGGCCCTGTGGGCACAAGCCGACCCGCTGTCACGCCGCAGTATTATCCTGAAAAGGGACTTCAAGCCCTACAAACCCGTCCGCAAAGCCGAGCTGCGCATCTGCGGGCTGGGGTTCTACGAGCTGACGCTGAACGGCGTAAAAGTGGGCGATTCGGAGTTTGCACCGGCATGGAGCGACTACGACAAGACGGTATTCTTCAATGTCTACGATGTCACCCGCCAGTTGTCCAATGACGACAATGAGTTCCGCGTGCTTTTAGGCAACGGATTCTACAACGAACAGGGCGGCCGTTATCACAAGCTGAGGATTTCCTTCGGCCCCCCTACCCTCTGCTTCCTGCTTTACGTCACCTATACCGACAACACCCGCGAACGGCTTATCAGCGACGCACGATGGCAATGGGCGGAAAGCCCCGTCACGTTCAACAGCATCTATGGCGGCGAAGACTACGATGCACGCATAGCTGCTGACGACTGGCATCCGGTAGTGATACAGCAGGCACCCAAGGGACAGCTGATGCTGCAAATAGCCAATCCCGTGAAAATCATGGAGCGCTACCCCGTCAAGCAGACACTGCGCAAGGACAGCATCTTGGTGCTGGACATGGGGCAGAACCTCGCCGGCTATCCCGAGATTACCGTTGAAGGCACGGCCGGCCAACAACTCAGGCTAATACCGGGCGAGACTCTGACAGCCGACGGACTGGTGAACCAGAAACAGACGGGACGCCCGCATTACTATACCTATATATTAAAAGGTGACGGCACAGAGCACTGGCACCCCCGCTTCTCGTATTATTCGTTCCGCTACCTACAGGTGGAGGGCGACATCGACGTGCTGAAACAGGTAGAGTCCTGCTTCGTCTACAATGCCGCCCCACGGACGGGCACCTTCGAGTGCAGCAACCCGCTCATCAACGACACCCACCGCCTCATCGACCGTGCCATTCGCAGCAACTGGCAAGCCGTATGGACCGACTGTCCTGCCCGTGAGAAGCTGGGGTGGCTGGAACAGGACTGGCTCAACGGCGAGGCGCTGGTCTACAACTACGATGCCCGCAGCATGCTCGAACAGACCATGCGCAACATCGTCGATGCACAGCACGCCGACGGCTCCATGCCGGAGATAGCACCGGAATATACGCAGTTCACCGGTTCATGGGCCAAGCCGTTCCAAGAGTCACCGGAATGGGGTGGTGCCATCATCGCCCTGCCCATGCTCTACTGGTTGCACTACGGCGACCTGTCGTTGGCACGTCAGCACTATCCTGCCATGAAGCGCTACTTAGAATATCTGGCCCTGCAGGACTCCTGCTTCATACTCCGCATGGGGCTGGGCGACTGGTACGACTACGGACCGGGGCGGGCGGGCTTCTCACAAAACACGCCCATGCCGCTGGTCGCCACCGCCCACTACTATCAGTGGACCTGCTATCTCTACCTGCTCGCCAAGCATCTGGGACACCGCTACGATGCCGACCAGTTGAGCGTGCGGGCCGACAGCATCCGCAAAGCCTTCAACCGTGCGTTCTACGACCCTGTCCGCAAAATCTATGGCACGGGCAGCCAATGCTCACTGGCGCTGCCGCTCTATCTGAAGCTGGTTCCCGAGAAAGACTATCAGACCGTGCTTCAAAGGCTCATCGACGACATCCATGCCCACGGCGACCGTCTGACCACTGGTGACATCGGCAACCGCTACCTGTTCTACGTACTGGCACAGAACGGACAGCGCGAACTGCTTTACCGCATGCTCAACCACTACGACGTGCCCGGCTATGGCTACCAGATTAAGCGGGGCATGACGACACTCACCGAGCAGTGGAACCCCGACCACGGAGCCTCCATGAACCACTTCATGATGGCGCACATCGAAAACCTGCTCATTCCCGACCTGTTAGGCATTCAACGGCATGGCGACCTCATCGAGATACGCCCCCACCCCGTCGGCGACATCACCTGGTGTAAGGGCAGCACACAGAGTGCCTACGGCGAGGTGAAAGCGTCGTGGAAACATGAGGGCAACAGCTTCAGCATCGACATTGACATCCCGGCGGGAGGTTTTGCCGATGTCTACCTGCCGCTCAGCGGACGAGCCATGTCCGTCAGCGAGGGGCACCACCACTTTGACGACCGTCGATAGCCTGCTTTCTAAGCAGCATAATTGGCGTTTTGATGTTTTTAACTTTATAAATAACCGCTTTATTTGACTTTTTGCGTACCTTTGCAGGTTGAATTGCAACCAGAATCAAAAATAATGAACGAAAAAGTCAATAAGACCCTCAAGTCTGCCGAGACTGAAGACTGGCTCGACCTGCACGTAGTAAGACCTTTCTGCTACTGGTGGGCCGTGCTGTTTGCCAAGCTCGACATCCACCCCAATACCGTCACCATCCTGTCGATGATTGTCGGTGCTGCCAGCGCCATCTTCTTTGCCTGTGCCAGTTTCTACTATGCAGGGACGACGGGACTGTTGCTCAACATCGTGGCCATTCTGCTGCTATGTCTGGCTGATATTTTCGACTGTACCGACGGACAGCTGGCCCGTATGACAGGCAAGAAAAGCCGGCTGGGGCGCATCCTTGACGGCGTTGCCGGTTTTACCTGGTTCGGTCCCATCTACCATGCCTTGGTGCTCCGTTTCTACCTGCACCACGACATTGAGTTCCAACTGTTAGGCATTGCCGACACCGATACCAACGTGTGGATAGCCACCGCCGTCGTCTTTGTATTAGGCTGGGTATCGGGCATTGCAGGACTGGCCGGTCAGCAGCGACTGGCCGACTACTACATCCAGATACACCTATTCTTCCTGAAAGGGGAGAAAGGCTCAGAGCTGGACAACTCGCGCCAACAGCAGGAGATTTACGACCAGATGACAAAGGATACGCCATGGATAGAGCGCCTGTTCCAGAAGTCATACATCGGCTATACCAAGAAGCAGGAAGCCGTCACGCCACAGTTCCAGCGGCTCATGGCCCGACTGCGCGAAAAGTATGGCAGTACGGACAATGTGCCGCAAGCCATCCGCGATGAGTTCCGGGCTCAGTCGCTGCCCGTCATCAAGTGGAACGGACTGCTGACCTTCAACTTCCGTTCTGCGTGGCTGTTCCTGTTCTGCCTGCTCGACGTTCCCGCCATGAACTTTGTCTGGGAGATTGTCGCCATGGGACTGCTGGCCTGGTACGTCAACCACCGCCACGAATCATTCTGTAAGCGCATTGCCGATAAATTGTAAATAGTAAATTGTCTAAGCGTAATTTAAACAACCTGTTCTTCCTGCTCGGCGTTGTGGCCGTAGTAGTGATGCTACTGACATTCGACGTGAGTTTCGTTGAATTGTGGCACCACCTGTGCCATGCCGGCTATTGGCTCATCCCCATCATCGGCGTATGGTTCCTTGTCTATGGGTTGAATGCCTTGGCGTGGCAAGCCACCATTGAGGGGAACATCGGCGGGAAAGCACCGTTAAGTTTCTGGCGCATCTACCGCCTCACCATCACGGGCTATGCCCTCAACTATGCCACGCCGGTCGGCGGGCTGGGCGGCGAGCCCTACCGCATCATGGAACTGTCGAAGGACATCGACTCGCAGCGGGCTACTTCGTCGGTCATTCTCTATGCCATGATGCATTTCTTCGCCCATTTCTGGTTCTGGTTCGTCAGCATCTTCATCTATCTGGCACTGGCTGCCATTGGCGACCTGCCCATGACCACGGCCATAGCCGTCACACTGGCCGTCATCGTCCTGTTCTGCCTGCTGGCCTTCTACCTCTTTTCCAAGGGCTACAGCCATGGACTGGTGAAATACGTGCTGCGCATCGTCGCCAACATTCCCGGATTAAAGCGCTGGACGCAACGCCTCCAGAGCCGCCATGCCGAGGCCATTGAGAACATCGACCGGCAGATAGCCTCCCTGCACGGACAGGACAAGAAGGCATTCTACAAAAGCCTTTTCTACGAATTCATGTCGCGTGTGGTACAAAGCTCGGAAGTGCTGTTCATGCTCCTGCTGTTCGGCATCGACAACGGAGGCGGCCTGTATGGGCTCGCCATCACCTATCTGCACAGCATCCTCATCGTCGCCTTCACCACGTTGTTTGCCAACCTCATCGGCTTCCTGCCCATGCAGCTCGGCGTACAGGAAGGCGGCTTCGTGCTCTCCATAGCAGCCCTGGGACTGTCGGCAGCCCTGGGCATCTTTGTTAGCATCATCTGCCGCGTCCGGGAAATCATCTGGATTGTCGTTGGCATAGCACTGATGAAGATTAAAGATTAGAAAGTTAAAAATTAAATTATAATATATCATGAATTATCTCGACAGAAACGAATTCAATTTCGAGCCCAGCCAGAAAGTGGTGGAGGCCATCAAGAATTTCGACCCGAAGACCCTGTGCTTCTATACCCGCATCTACGACGAGGGCAAGAAAAGTGTCATCTCAGTACGTCTGAGCGAAATCTATAACGTTCCCGAAGAACAGGTGCTGCTGACCTACGGCGGTGAGGACATGCTGAAGAACGCCATCCACTACTTCCTCAGCATCAACAGCCAGCAACCGGTGGCAGGCAGCGGCTCTCCCGCTGCCAATACCAAGATACTCATCCCTGAGTTCTCCTGGTGGTACTACAACCGCGTGGCCTCTGAGTGCGGCGGCACCTTCGAGATGTATCCCCTGCATGAGATGGAGGATACCTTCGCCTACGACGTGGACGAAGTCATCGAATACACCAACCGCATCCATCCCCGCATGCTGCTTTTGGCATCGCCCAACAACCCCACCGGCAACGGGCTGACTCCCGAGGAGACGGCACGCATCATGGAGAACATCCCGTCGGACACGATGGTGCTCATCGACGAGGCCTACGCCAGTTTCATCTCGACCGACACCGCCTACATTGCCCCGCTGGTGAACAAATACTCCAACCTCATCATCTCGCGCACACTTTCCAAGTTCTACGGACTGCCCGGCCTGCGCTGCGGCTTCGGCTTCATCGGCAAGGGGCACGACCAGTTCCTCAGCTACGTCAACAAATACTTAGGCTACAACCGCTTCTCTGAGGCCGTGGCACTGGCTGCCCTCGACAGCGACGAGCACTACCGCCACGTGGCCGACGACATGCAGTGGGGCCGCGAGCTCTACAAGAAAGAACTTGGCTCACTGCCCGGCTTCAAGGTCTACAAGTCGGTAGCCAACTTCATCCTCATCAAGTACCCGCTGGAAATCAAGGAGGCCTTGATGGAGGCCCTGAAGGTGCAGGACTACAAAATCAAGTTCATGGGCGACAAGGGGCTGGAGTCATGCCTGCGCATCACCTTAGGCCGCAAGGAACAGACCCAAACCGTCGTTGACACCATTAAGGCCTGCCTGAAATAACAGCATCGAGCCCTCGAAACCTCGGAATCTCGAAATCCCGAAATCCCGAAACCTCGAAACCTCGAAATCCCGAAACATCGAAACATCGAAACATCGAAATATCGAAACCTCGAAAACAATATGATAGGCGTTATTCTTGCAGCAGGCATGGCCAAGCGCCTACGCCCGCTGACCGACAACAAGCCCAAGTGCCTTTTAGAAGTGGGTGGACGGACGCTCCTGGAGCGTACCGTCCGCGCCATGCAGCAGGCGGGCATCAGCGATTTCGTAGTGGTGACCGGCTATTGTGCCGACCAAATCCGCGACTTCCTGACAGCGATGGCTGGTTCACCCAGCCATGCCCCGCTCCGCTTCACCTTCCTCCACAATGCCGACTACGAGCACAACAACAACATCTACTCGCTGTGGCTTGCCATGGAGGTGGTACGTGGCCGCGACTTCCTGCTCATGGACAGCGACATCCTCTGCGACCCGGCTGCCGTCGTAAGCATCGCCCGGCAGACAGAGCCCGCCCTGGCCCTGAACCGCCACGCCTGCGGTGAGGAGGAAATCAAGATTATCGTCGATGCCGACAACCGCATCACCGAAATCAACAAGACCTGCAACCCCGCCGATGCCATCGGCGAATCGGTAGGCATCGAGCACATGACGGCCGACTACAGCGAAGCCCTCTACCATGAGCTTCACCAGATGATACTCCACGAAGGCCTCATCGACGTCTTCTACGAGCGGGCCTTCGAACGCCTCATCCCCCAGGGCCACACGTTCCGTGTCGTCGACACCACCGGCTACTTCTCCTACGAGCTGGACACCCCCGAGGACTTCCAGCGCGCCCAGGAGCTGATGCCACAAGAACTGCTCTGACTATGTGTTGAACGACACCCCAATCCCGTAAATGAACTTGCGCCCATTGTTCTGTGTGCAAGAATAAGTCTTTTTTCTGAATCAGCCAAACTTTTTTACTGTTTTCTGCATTTTCCTTTCAGTTTCTTTGCCGTTTCAACTTTTCTTCGTACATTTGCCAATAGAATCGGGGAGAAATCCTGTTGCAATGATGCTTAAGTTTATAAACAGATTCTATGACAAAAAGGACACGACAAGAATACATAGACATACTCCGTAGTCATGCTGATGTGCTGAAGACAAACTATGGCATCAGCTACATGAGGCTTTTCGGCTCTGTGGCCAAGGACGAACATCATAGTAACAGCGACGTTGACCTCTTTGTCGTCATGCCCGCAAAGGCTTACACGCTATGTGCTGCCGCCGACTACCTGGAGTCAATACTGGGTACGAGTGTGGACCTGATACGCAAGCATGACAATATGCGCCCCTTTTTCTTGAACCAAATAAGCAAGCATGGAATCGATATCTTCGGACAAGCGTGAGGTGGTGCTCGATATTCTTCACCAGATAAGATCAACTAAACCAGCCGCAGAGCAGAAGTGTGGTTCGAATCTTATGGAATCCAGAGGCTGAAACACCATTGATGATATGCCAGAATACGATATAGCATTAGAACTAGCCCGGCTTCACATCCTGACAGGAGCAGATTTCATACGTCAACTGAAGATGTTGACATCTCTTTACATCTTCAAACCTGTTGAGAATGAGAAAGACATCTATGCAGCGGAAGGCAGCCATCGTGAAGACTACCCTCAGTTGCTTGATGCTGCACGAAAGGCCGTGGCCCATGGAAACAAAGTTTACATCCTGCCTAATCCAAAGGGAATAAGAACAGCA
>JAFUDJ010000015.1 GCA_017459445.1 Prevotella sp.
CTATACTAAAGGGCGTGGGTGTGATGCAAAAGGCTTTTATCAGACAAGTGGCTTCACCGTCTTAAAGGGTAGTATTATTGCCAAGTCTTCCGTTCCTTCATTCACGTGGAAAGAGAAGCGTGAGAATCTTCTTAAAGACTACACTGTCAGCAAAGGTGACAAGTTGGAATTGGAATCAGACAAGACTTTCCCAAGCCCAAGCACTGCTGCTGACTTCTGCATAGGCAGTAGCAATAACGGTTGGCTCGTCTGGAAAGACAAAGATGGTCAAACTCTGGATGCTGTATATAGGAAGCAATTGGAATAAAATTTGTAACTTTGCAAGCAAGATATGACAAAAGACGAGATAAGAGCATTGCTCAATGATTTAGAGAGTGATCGGGTTGAAAGAACTATTTCAACCACGAACACAGATAAGTTTGGACAGGCAATCTGTGCATTCGCTAATGATCTTCCTGACCATCGACAGCCTGGCTATTTGTTCTTGGGTGTGATGGACGATGGCAAAGTGAAAGGGCTGGATGTGACAGATGAGCTGCTGAAGAATGTGGCGGCAATACGCACAGATGGAAATATTCAGCCACAGCCATCAATGATGGTTGAAAAGGTGTCAATGGAAGAAGGAGATATCGTGATGGTGAGAGTAGAACCGTCCATTTTTCCTCCTGTCAGGTATAAAGGGCGTATTTGGATTAGAATTGGGCCTCGTAAGGGTGTAGCCAATGAGAACGATGAGCATATTCTGATGGAGAAACGCAGGGCAAATGTGACTTCGTTTGACTCGTCTCCCTGTCTGAATGCGACAATAGACGATTTGGATTTGCAGCTGTTCAAACACTATTATCTGCCCAACGCAATGTCTGATGATGAGATAGAGGAAGACCGCAAGGAGGGACGAAGCATTAAGGTGCAATTGAGTTCGTTTGGATTCTATGATACTCGTTACGATTGTCCGACTAATGCGGGTATGTTGTTCTTCGCTAAGAATCTTCGTAGGTTTATTCCTGGCGCATACATTCAGTACGTTCGGTTTGCAGGGAGAGACCGAACAGGGGATATATTGATGGAACATGAGTTCAAGGCGAATCTGTGTACGACCTTAAAGGAACTGGAGACTTTTGTTGATACTACTATTGCCAATCGTCGCCCCATACCTGTAAGTTCGACACGTGAAGATATATTCGTGGATTATCCTGACTGGGCTACTCGTGAACTTCTGATGAATGCAATCTGCCATCGTGATTATACGAGCAATGGACCGATTCAGTTCTATCAGTATGATGACCGCATTGAGATTATGAATCATGGTGGCTTGTATGGACGTGCCAATGAGGCAAATTTCCCCAAGGTGAATGATTATCGGAATATCGTAGTGGCAGAGGCTATGAAGGTCTTGGGCTTCGTTAATCGTCACAGTCGTGGCGTGCTGAGGGTGCAGAAAGATTTGAAGGCTAATGAGAATGGTGAGGCTGTTTATGACTTCAGTTATCAAACGGCTGTTATGGTGACGGAGAGTAAATCACCTCGTGGAGAGAGGGCCATGAATGCGGCTATTGCTAATGGTCTTGTAATTGAGGGAGAAGAAAAACGGTCACAAAAAAGGTCAGATTTGACCATTTTTGATCAAAAACCGTCAAATATGACGGAAAATGATGAAGGAAAAGTTCAGAAACCGTCATTTTTGACGGAAAATGAATTTCCTTCAATGATAGTAAAGAATGTTTATGAAGCCCTTAAGATAAATCGTAAAGCTAAATATTCATGGCTTCAGGATAACTTAGGCGTAAGCGAAAGCACTATTCTTAGGGCTATAAACGATCTTAAGGAACTCGGATATATAAATCCAGAACATTCGAAAATTAAAGGTGAGTGGCAGCTTTTGAAGTAAGTGCTCCTGCTTATGCAAACGACAACGGAGTGGACAAATTGACATCTATATGACAATTTCAACTTGTCAACGCTTAATAATATTCTTTTCCCTTAAGGCTGTTATGGACTTTAAGGGAAAAGAAGTTTTTTAAAGGAGAAAATACGGCAGAAATGGCGCAGAAATCGAAGGAGCTGTATAGCAGTATCAAATCAGTATCAAATTTGAGATGATTAAAAAGAAAAAGTCCTGTAAATCTTTGATCTACAGGACTTTCTGGAAGGGTGCCCGGACGGACTCGAACCGTCGACATTCAGAACCACAATCTGACGCTCTAACCAACTGAACTACGGGCACCATGTAAAGAACAATGTTGCGCACCTTATCGGTTTTGCGGATGCAAAGGTAGCTAAAAACTTTGTAACTACCAAATATTTATCTCAATTTTTGCTGAAAAGTTTAAAAACGGGTGTGTAGAAGGGGTTATCTGAATGAGTCTGTCAGCAACTTAATCTCTATCTGTGGCGATATGCGCTCATAGAGGATGTTGTACACAGCGTCGAGGATGGGCATGTTGACGTGGCAGTGGCGGTTGATTTCCTTCATGCACTTGGTGCCGAAGTAGCCCTCGGCAATCATCTCCATCTCTATCTGTGCTGACTTGACGCTGTAGCCCTTGCCTATCATGGTGCCGAAGGTGCGGTTGCGCGAGAAGTTGCTGTAGCCCGTCACCAGCAGGTCGCCCAAGTAGACGCTGTCGACGATGTTACGCTCTATGGGGTGTACCACTTTCAGGAATCGGGCCATCTCCTGCACGGCATTGGCCATGAGCACGGCTTGGAAGTTGTCTCCGAATTTCAGACCATTGCAGATGCCGGCAGCTATGGCGTAGACGTTCTTCAGCACTGAAGAGTATTCGATACCGATGACGTCTGTCGAGGTCTTGGTCTTGATGTAGTCACTGGACAGGATGTCGGCAAACGACTCTGCTTTCTCACGGTCGGCACAGCCTACGGTGAGGTAGGATAGGCGTTCCAGAGCCACCTCCTCGGCATGCGACGGACCTCCGATGCATGCCAGATTCTCATAGGGCACATCGTAGACCTGATGGAAGAATTCCGAGCAGACCAGATTCTCGTCGGGCACGATGCCCTTGATGGCCGTCACTATGTACTTGTCGCGCAGTCGCGTCTTTAGTTTCTTCAGATGGCTCTTCAGATACGGCGACGGGGTGACGAACACCAGTGTGTCGTAGAGCTGTGCAATCTTGTTGAGGTCACTGGAGAAGAATATCTCGTCGATGTTGAAGTGTACGCTCATCAGGTAGGCCGGGTTATGGCCCAGTCGCCGGAAGTCCTCAATGCGGTCGTCGCGTCGCATGTACCAGCCTATGTGGTGAGTCTTGCCCACCACTATCTTGGCTATGGCCGTAGCCCACGAACCTCCGCCAATGATTGCTATTCTTCCGCAGTCGTACACCTTTTATTATTTACTATTTACGATTTTGCCTTTGCCTTTTCAATCCATTGGGCGATGTCGTCGACAGAGGGCTTCTGCATATTGAGTTTGTACTTCTTCACGATGTCGCCAATCTTCTGTTGCAGGCCCTGAGCTTTCTCTGAGGCAATGTTCTGCACGAGGTTGAAGCCTGCCTTGCGCAGCACGGGCACCCACTCCTCGCCGACACCGATGGCTGCCCACTCGGCAGGTGTCGACTGTGGAATCTTCTTCTCGGGCTTCATCTGCGGGAATAGCATTACTTCGCCGATGGCGAACTTGCCAGTGAGTAGCATCACCAGACGGTCGATGCCTATGCCTATGCCGAACGTCGGCGGCATACCGTATTGCAGGGCGCGCAAAAAGTCGTGGTCGATAATCATTGCCTCGTCGTCGCCCTTGTCGGCCAGTCGCATCTGTTCAATGAAACGCTCTTCCTGGTCGATGGGGTCGTTCAGCTCGGAATAGGCGTTGGCCAGCTCCTTGCCGTTCACCATCAGCTCGAAACGCTCTGTCAGTCCGGGCTTCGAGCGGTGCATCTTGGTCAATGGGCTCATCTCCACGGGATAGTCGGTGATGAAGGTGGGCTGTATGAAGGTGCCCTCGCAGAATTCACCGAACAGCTCGTCGATGAGTTTGCCCTTGCCCATGGTCTCGTCGACGTCCATGCCCTTCGACAGGCAGAACTGACGAATCTCGTCCTCCGTCTTGCCGTCGCAGTCGAAGCCCGTCTTCTCCTTGATGGCATCGAGGATGGGCAGACGGCGGAAGGGTGCCTTGAATGAAATGACGTTGCCGTCGATTTCCACTTCGGGCTTGCCGTTGACGGCTGTGCATATCTCCTCCAGCATCTTCTCGGTGAAGGTCATACCCCACAGCAGGTCTTTGTACGAGACGTACAGCTCCATGCAGGTGAACTCCGGGTTGTGGGTCTTGTCCATGCCCTCGTTGCGGAAGTTCTTGCCCATCTCGTAGACTCCCTCGAAACCGCCTACAATAAGGCGCTTCAGATAAAGCTCCGTGGCAATGCGCATGTACATATCCTGGTTCAGCGCATTGAAATGTGTGATGAACGGGCGGGCACTTGCACCACCGGCAATATTTTGAAGGATAGGCGTGTCCACCTCGGTGTATCCGGCATCGTCGAGAATACGGCGCAGCGTGCGGATGATGGTGGCACGCTTGAGGAATGTGTCCTTGACGCCCTCGTTGACAACGAGGTCGACATAGCGCTGGCGATAGCGCAGCTCGGGGTCGTCAAACTTGTCGTATGCCACGCCGTCCTTGTATTTCACGATGGGCAGCGGCTTCAGCGACTTAGAGAGGAGCTTCAGCTCCTTGGCGTGTACGCTGATTTCGCCCGTCTGTGTGCGAAATACGAAGCCCTTGATGCCAATGAAGTCGCCAATGTCGAGCAGGCGCTTGAATACATTATTATATAAGCCCTTGTCTTCGCCAGGGCAAAGGTCGTCACGGGTGATGTAGACCTGTATGCGGCCCTTCGAGTCCTGCAGTTCTACAAACGAGGCCTTGCCCATTACGCGGCGGCTCATCATGCGGCCGGCAATGCATACTTCGCGCGGTTCGTCCTCGTCACGGAAGTTGTCGCGTATCTCGGTTGAAAAAGCATTCGTGGGATATTCTGCTGCAGGGTAGGGGTTGATACCCATCTGGCGCAGCTCTTGCAGACTTTCGCGTCTGCCGATTTCTTGTTCGCTAAGTTCTAAGACATTCATATTATTTTATTCTGACAAATTGCATAACACGTCTGCAAAGTTACGAAGAAATCTTTAAATATTTGCTAAAAACATGGATAAACTTTTGCAGATTAAAAATTATTTACTATATTTGTCCCTCCTAAAACGACTTATACCATGATTCAAGGTAATAACAAGCAACGTGTCGTCAGCGTGGATATCAGCTTGGAAACCACCACGGTAGCGGTGGTTGACGTGCGGGGGCACATCCTTGGCAAGAGCACGTTTGCTACGGGCAGCAATCCCAACATCGGCGACTTCACCGCCGTGTTGAGCGAGCAGGTAGTGGCACTTGTCGAATCGGCGGGGGGCTATGACAGCATCCGCTCTGTCGGAGTGTGTTGCCCCAGCTCCAATTTCAAGACTGGCAGCATTGAGAATGCCGCCAACCTGCCGTGGAAGGGCGTCATCCCCTTGGCCGCCATGCTGCGCGACCGTCTGGGGCTGGCCGTCGCCCTGGCCAACAATGCCCATGTCCGCGCCCTTGGCGAGCATGTCTTCGGCGTTGCCCACGGCATGAAGGACTTCATTCTTGTCACGTTAGGCAGCGGCATGGGCAGCTGCATCTATTCGAATGGCGAATATTATATCGGTACCAACGGCTTTGCCGGCGAGATAGGCCATACGTGCATTGTCGCCAACGGTCGCCAGTGTGGCTGTGGCAACCGTGGCTGTCTGGAGATGTACACCACCCGGCGCGGCATCCGCATGACGGCAATGGAACTGATGGCCGAGAGCGACAAGCCCTCGCTCATGCGGCAGGTAGCGTCGCCTGACGAGCTCACGCCGTTGCGGATAGCCTCGTTCTGCGAAAAGGGCGACGAGCTGGCCATCGAGACCTTCCGCCGTACCGGTCGCCTGCTGGGTATCGGTCTGGCCAACTATGCTTCGGTGATTGACCCCGAGGCCATCATCCTGACCAGTAATGTGGCCCATGTGGGCGACTGGCTGCTGAAACCGGCCAGCGAGGCCTTCGACGCGCACGTGTTCCATAATATAGAAGGCAAGGTGAAACTGCTTATCTCCAACTTCAACGACAACGAGGCCAACCTGCTGGGAGCCAGTGCGCTGGCCTGGGAAGTGAAGGAGTACTCATTATTTAAAGAGTAATCAAGAACGATGGGAAACAGAAAAGCTAAAAGTCGCGTGGTAGGAGTCGACGTGGGTGTGCTCACCACCACCTATGCCGTGGTCGACATCCGTGGCAACCTGCTGGCGCAAGAACAATTCAATACAACCGACTATTCCAACCTCGACACCTATGTCTCAGCCCTGTCGGCCCGCATCGTACAGATGGTGATGGACAACGGCGGCTACGAGGAAGTACGCTCTGTAGGCATGTGCTGTCCGGGCGGCAACTACCTCACCGGCTGCGTCGAGAATGCCCGCAACATGCCATGGGAGGGCGTCGTGCCCTTGGCCGCCATGCTGCGCGACCGCATGGGACTGGCCGTGGCGCTGGCTAACAATTCGCAGTGCATCGCCCTGGGCGAGCAAGCCTTCGGCACGGCACACGGCATGAACGACTTCATCGTCATTACGCTGGGTCACGGCATGGGCAGCAGCATCTTCTCCCATGGCCGCATCCACTTAGGCTATGGCGGCTTTGCCGGCGAGATAGGCCATACATGTGTCGTTCCTGACGGACGGCCCTGCACCTGTGGACGCCGTGGCTGTCTGGAGTCCTACTGTGCTGAGCGTGGCATCCTGCAGACGGCTCGCGAGCTGCTGGCTGAAAGCGACAAGCCCTCGCTCATGCGCCAGGTGGAGAAGCTCACGCCCAAAGTGTTGACGGAGTTATGCGAGCAAGGCGACGAACTGGCCATTGAAACCTACCGCCGCACGGGTGAGTGGCTGGGTTATGGCCTGGCCAACTATGTCAGCATGCTCAATCCCGAGGCTATCATCCTGACCGGTGGCATTCCGCATGCCGGCCATTGGCTGCTCGACCCTGCCGAACAAGCTCTCGAAACCCACGTGTTCCGTAACATCCGGGGCAAGACGCCCATCTATGTGTCGGCCTTGGAGGATGGCGAGCGCGACGTGCTGGGTGCCAGTGTGCTGGCATGGAAGGTAAAGGAGTATTCTCTGTTCCTATAGCCCTCGAATGCCGCAGGCGGCATGGAACCCGCGAAGTACGGATAGATGAAAGCCTCCCCCTATTCTCACGAACAGGGGGAGGCTGAATTTTCTTACTAACTAAATTTTAAACATTCGGGCCCTGCGCACCTCGCGGCGCCGTGGTTTTAAAGCCCTGTCTCAAAACTGGCAGCCATCCTCGCGGACGGCGAGCCAGAAAACATTATAAAACAAAAATTTCTTCCGTGTGTCGTTATACCCTCACACGACAAAGGGCTTTGTCTTTACCGCCCCCTCCCATGCGAGGGGAGGCCGCCCCCAACTCCCCTCCCCTCGCAGGGGAGGGGCAGGGGTGGGGTTAAGCTTACTCGTCGTCAGCATCGTCGTCGAACCAGCCTTGGCGGGCAACAGCCTTGCTGCCGTCCTGCGTACCTTCGCCGAATCCGCCGGATACAGCTATCATCTGCTGAGTCTCTATCTTTACCACCTCTAAGGTGGGGTTGCTATATGTCTTTTTCATCTTGCTATATTCTGTTTAATTAGTTCTACTTTTCTTTTTTTTGTCTAAGGATTTTAAGGATTTAAAGGATTTTTCACTATTCAGCGAATTGTCACGAACCTCTTTTTTGAAACAAATTCCCGCAAATTATCACTAATTCTATCCACAAATTATCATAAATATTTGTTGAGCAGGCCACATTGGTGGCCGTAATTTGTGCCAATTCGTGCCAATTTGTTTTTGAAGACATAATTCATGCGTATTCGCTGAATAGTTACGATTTTTTTATTCCCTTATTTCACGACCACTTTTTTGCCGTTCACGATATAGAGTCCCTTAGAGGGCTGTGCCACGCGCTGGCCGTTCAGGTTGTAGACTTCATTATTCACTCTTTCACTATTCATTAGCGAAGCGCCAATTCCTGTCGTCTCGTCCTCGAACACGATGCTGAGGCTACGGGCACCACTCGTTGTCGGGTCGCTCTCGCAGTGCAGATAAGCCTTATTGAGAGCCACCGTGCCGCTGCCAATCTGATAGAACAGACCATCACTATAGAGGATATAGTCGTAGGTAGTTCCGTCAAATCCCGTCTTGCCATCGCCAGCCTTCAGCAGGTTCGTCTCAGGAGCAGAGGCAGAGGCCAAAACGGGCACGCTATATTCTGTGTTGGCAGTACCAATCAGCATCAGCGGAGTACCGGCAGGAACAGCCGTCACCTCGCTCAGCGTCACCTTGCCAGCCGTAGCGGCAGTAGCCACGTATGCCTTCAGCCCCTCAACGTCAGAGAAATCAACGGCATTTGCGGTAACGTAAGTGCTCTTGGCGTATGCGGGCTTAATGTTTTCAGTCATACCTGCAATGTCAGGATTGGTCACTGTCATAGCGGAGAAGCCACCATCACCGCCCGTCTGATTAGAGACAACGGCAATCATGTTAAGAGCATCGGTATTACATGCTATTGTGATGGTATTGGGACTTGCACTGCTCTTGGGAACCTTGGTGATGCTGGTGTTTTCAACACCGTTCACATAAATCTTCACGTTACGCTCGCTATTAATCAAGCCATTCGTCAGAGTCACACTCTCAGCCTTGCCAACGAAGAAATAGATGCGTGTCTTTCCCTGTGGAATACGACCGTCATCAGAGTTCTTCATGAATCTCCAACCTTTACCCGAATCAAATGTATAACCAGTCTTGATAAATGTCTCTGTTCCGTCGAAAGTCTTATTGGCACCAGCAAACGGATTTACGGCAGCCAAAGTGATGTCATAGTCGGCAGTCGTCGTTCCGTCCTCGGCAGTAACGGTCAGCGTATTGCCAGCAACATTGTAGGTGGCACCGTCGGAAACGGTAGCACTTGTAATGGTCGGGGCCGAAGTTCCTGCCATATAGTAAGCCTGAATAGTGCCATTGCTTTCATTTGCAGGTGCATTGATGAATGCATCGAAACTGTTGGAATAGACGACCTTGGTAAGAGCGCAGTCAGTACGGGCATTTACAGTGATAGCCTGTACGTCAGACGTGGTAGACCCCTCAGAGTTGGTGGCAACGAAATAGAAGTAGTTCGTACCGACGGCAAGTGTCGGAGTCAGCGTAGTATTGGTTCCCTTGCTGACGGGATTCTCCTTCTCGGCATTGTCGCACTGGAACCACTCGTAGGTAGGTGTAGGATTACCGTCTGCGGCAGCAGTCAGCGTTACAGAAGTAGCTAAAGTAATAGCAGCATCGGGAGCACCCGTTATGGTGAGGTTTGACGGGGCAGCAACGGGGCCGGGATAGGTGGCTACGATTGTTGAGAAATAGCGTCCGTCGCTAATAACAACCTCTATCTCGTCCTCTGTTCCAGTATAAGTATAAGTGGCAGTATAGGGAGAGGATGTCGTTGCCGTCATGGCTTCGCCAGCGGCAGTAGCCTCAATCTGATAGGAAGCTGCCAGCGTGATGGTCATGCCTTTCTGTGCGGGAATGGTAAACTTGGAGCCGCCGTTAACCTGTGCTAAAGCATCCTCACGCGAACGGTTGTCTATCTTTCCGGAGGTATTTTCCCAATAAGAGGCGACATCGATTGTCTCTCCGTCAACAATAGCAGTTGTCACCACATAACCAGTTGTGTTTTCAATGTGAACCTTGTCTGCTGCAGTCTTTGCCAATGTCCATGTAACTGTAGCGGCATTCTCGGCCAGCGACTTGGTGTTTGCTGTGAACTTGGGATAGATGGTGTAGTCTTTGTCCAGCGTTAGCGTACCGCCAAATGCATAGTCGTTGGTACCGTCCGTCCAACCAGTAGCGGTATAGCCTTCTTTGTAGAAGTACGAGTTCTTGATGGGCAATGTAACGGTTGTTCCCTCGTTCTGAGTGATGACCGTATTGTCGTAATAGTTGCCTACGGCCCCAGTCTCACCAGCAGAAATAGTTACAGTATGGGTTGTAGCAGCCTCGAAGTTGGCAGTCAGACTGACATCTGCCGAGACGCTCGAAATAGTGTAGGGGTTGGCGGTAGATACTACCTCCTCAGGGTCGCTATCGGTGACCGTCCAATTCTTGAACTGCCAGCCAACATTTTCTGTAGCAGTAAAAGTGACACTGTTGCCTTCCTTGACTGACGAAGCACTAACAGTAGCTGTTCCGTGAGTCTCATTATCAACGGCTGCGGTCATCGTATATGATGTTCCAGGATAAGTAAAGATAAGCCCTGCAAGGTAGCAGTCTCCAGTACCTATTATATAATAGGTACCTGCAGCAGGGATAGCATAAGTAGCATATCCTTTTTTACTATCTGTTGCTGTAACGCTTGTGGCATCAATAGAATTATCTCCGTCTGCTTTTGCAGCCTTCTGGTCATTAATAAATGGAGTACGGTCAGTAACCCTGCTTGCATATAAGACCAGTGTACAAGCACCACTCACTTTGAAGGCAATGGCGTCTTGTGAATCGCTTTTTACACGGCAACAATATAGTTTGTTTATTGTTTTGTCAGTACCTTGGTCGGTTTTGTAAGTGTTACCGTCTGGACTAAAAAGATAGCCATCGTCAAAAAGACTTCCCTTTGAAATACCTGCAGAAATAATATCAGCAAAGTACACCGTGCGGTCACTTGAGATAGTTTTGAGGTCACTGACCGTTGCCCCCCACGTTCCCGTTACTGCCAGACACAGTAACGTCAAAATAGATAGAAATTTTTTCATTGTTTTGTTAATTTGTTGTTTAGTTAATATTAAAATGTAATTAGTATATGTTTCTATATTAATAATGGTACGCGCGCGGGTGCGCACAAGGGCTTTTCAAAAAACACCCTTCACGTTTCACAAGGGGGCGGGAAAGGCCGTGTGCAAAGGCGTTTGCGGGCTGTCGGCCCCCTTTCGGAGCCTTCACCTACCTTTCACCTACCCTTCACACGGATGGACATCTGGCAAAAATTGCTCGAAATTGCCCCGACCTCTCCCTTTTCGGGTGGTGTGTGAAGGCTCGGTGAAACCTTTTGGACTTGTTTTCGGCACCTCGACGCCTCGAAAACCCCTTTATACAAAGGAAATTCACGAAATCGTGTGAAGGGTGAAAGCAAATTTTTAAATCGGCTACTGGTGCGCGTGCGCACGCGAGGACTGCCCCGCCGCCTGCCAACCGATGACTCATTGTCTTCCAACCGATGCTCGAGCGCCTCTCAACGGATGCCTGCCGGCGGAAAAACGCTCACCGTTTTGGTGAAAACGCTCACCGTTTTCCGAAAAGCGCTCACCGTTTTCCGCCCAACGACGGCTCCTTTGCTTGCATTTGATGCTTCCTTGCCGGGCGTTTGATGCTCCCTTGCCGCGTAAACCATTATTTAAAAGAGCGAAAGAGGGAACGGAACAGGGCCGAAGCCCAGTCCCATCCCCCTCAGAGTGTTGTTAGTCCTCGTCGTCGTCGAAGAAACCGCTGCGGCCAAGACCAGCGCCACCAGCATTGCCATTGATAAGCTTACCGCTTCCGCTTTCACCGTCACTGTTGAATTGAACTTCTCCAGAACCTGCCAGCATAGCGGCCTTTGCCAACATCTGATAAACCTCTGTCAGAGGCTGAATATATGTCTTTTTCATACGTTTTGTCTTTTTGAAAGAAATTATCAGAAATTATTCAGAAATATTTTATGTAAGTCTGGCGCAGCCACTCCCCGCCCCTAATAGGGGAGGGGCAGGGGTGGGGGCACACCGTATTGATTATTTAATTACAACTTTTTTACCATTCACGATGTACAGACCCTTCGAGGGCTGTACCACGCGCTGCCCGTTGAGGTTGTAGACTTTACTATTCACATGTTCGCCATTCATTAGCAGTGCGCTAATGCCGGTTGTTTCATCTTCGGCAAAGCCGATGAACGAACGGGCTGCATTTTCGGAAACATGCAGATAGGCCTTATGAGCACCAAGGCTTTGGTCGTTAGCCTTATAGAAGCCTACGCCCTGTGAGCCATTATTCAGAATGTAGTTCACGTAACTACCATCTTCACTCGCCAGAGCGGCTATGTCTTCCAGAGTACCAACAAATACGCTGGTCACGTTTTCTGGCGTATCTGTTACAGGAACCAACTGAGAGGCAGCAGTTTCATTGGGGTTACGCAGCAGTACGCCAGTATTAGCAGGCACTTTGCGAACACGGTTGAACGTAATGGCATCGCCGCTTACAGTTGCCGTGTAGGCATAAATGTCATTGATGTCGGTGAAATCCAGAGCGCAGTCGGTATAGTAAGTAGCCATACCAGCAGCAGTAATGCTAACTTGCTCGGCAACTTTGGTAATAGAATTGAGTTCCTTTACGCCATTGACACTGAAATAAGATTTTGCATTGCCTTGAATCAGAACCTGAGCAACACCAATGTTGTATGCCTTACCACCATCAGTCAGTCCAAAGGATGGACGGAAAGAACTCTTCAACTCAACAGGTATAGTCTTGCTTCCATCTGTCTCGTCGGGTGTGTCTGCTAAGGCAAGATTAGTGTTCTGAAGATTGTCTGGGGCAAACTGATTATTGTACCAGCTGCCCACAATAAATCCCTTGACATAGATACCTGAGGTATTCGATACACCTTCAATGATGTCTGCTACGTTATAAGGATGCTCTACAGAACCGTCACGAGCATTCGGGTCTGAAATGGTGATAGTATAGGATACGGTTGCGGGCTTATATGTGCTGTTGCCGGCAAAGGTAGCTGTGATGGTTGCGGTGCCTTCTGCACTGGTTTCAACTACCACTTCGCCTGTGGTGTCATCAACTACTGCTACGTCCTCGTTACTTGACGAATAGGTAACGGTTACGTTGTTAGGATTGGTCAGCGTAGGCAGTGTGTATTCACCATCTGCAGCATCCAACTCTATATCCACCTCGCTCTTGCTCCAAGCCAGACCAGCCTCTGAGCGGCTGTCCACGATGTTAATAGTATAAGAGGCAGTACCAGCCTTGAATTTACTGGTGGCTTCTGACGCAGCAGTTACCGTAACGGTTCCTTCAGCATTAGCCTCAATCATAATTTCACCCGTAGAACTATCAAGTACAACGGTGTTAGCATCATTAGTCGATTCATAATCGTAGGTTACAGTGCCGTCGAAGCCTGTTGCCGTTGTCAGCGTAGGAGCCTCGAAGTCATCACCCTCACCAACATTCACGTTGAACGTAGTGGTAGCGCCAAACGACAGCTCTGCTTCGACCCTTTCCACAGCTTGTTCGTAGGTCACGGTAATAGTCTTCAACTGGATAGTTGCGGAACCACGAGCGATGGTTACTGTCTGAGCCTCGCCAGTCCATTCATCTTCTGTATCGTTCGTAAAAGCATTACCATCGATGGTACCCTTGGTAAGAGCTGCACCCGTCACTTCAATCTTTGTGATATTATAGCCATCGGGTGCCGCTATGACAGCGGTACCGCCACTATAGATACGAAGAGTATTAGGCTCCCCTGAGTACCAATTATAATTCCCTTTCGCTGTCAGCGTGATATTGCCAGCAGTGAACACCTTGTCTGTCGAGTAAGTGGTACCAAGGACAGCACCACTGCCATAGTCCTCTGTACCTGTAAAGTCAAACACACCATCAGCAATAGGATTTTTCACCGTCAGCGTATAGCTGGTCTCTGCCGTCTGATAGTTGGCTGTAGCAGGTGCAGTGGCTGTAATGGTGGTAACGCCAACGCCAACTAGTGTTATTGTGCCATCAGCACCAACAGTGGCGACATTTTCGTCTGAGCTACTGTAGCCGATAGTGCCATCGTAAGCCGAAGGTGTAACTGTCAGTGTAGGAGCAGTGAATGACTCACCAATGGTGGCAGAATATGCTGCGGCGGGGAATGACAGTGTAACAGCTGTCTCGGCAACCTCCTCCTCTATTTTTTTGTAAAAGGTTGTGACGGTTGCCTTGATGTTGTTATTTATCGTCGTATAACAACGCCAGTCTTGAGAATTATAAACACCAATATAACGATTGTCCGAACCGGAAACATTATAAAGGTAATCACAATTATTATCACCGCCAGTAGCAATTGTAAAGGAACAACGATCTGTACTGCTACCCAAACGTACACCATTGTTAGTGTTTGTCACTGTAAGATAATTCGTAGAGCTTCCAGAGGTGATACTGAATTGATAGCTTTTAGTTGAACCACTTGTTGAGACTGTAACATCCCACTGCAGTGTCGAACTCACCTCTGAAGATATTTCAGTTTTTGTAGTATTCAGTGTGACAGCAGTGGCAGATGGTGCAGCAGATGTACAAGTATTAGACAATGCCTTTGTGGTGTTTTGGTCTACAATAACCACCACATCACCTGTTACCAGACTGGTAGCTTCTGTTTTTACCCATTTAGTAACAGTGTCTGCCCACACACTCGTACTCCCTACTATCAGGGCGAATAGCAGGAGCATCCTTGTAAGTAAATTTCTTTTTTCCATTGTTTTGTTGTTAGTTAATAATTATGTGTTTAATTCTCTTTGCTTATGTTGTTCTTGTTACCAGACTTTCTTCACCAAAGGATTTGAAGGATAGTCATCAACCCACACCGGAGTACAGAATATCGTCTGTTTGTACTTTCCCGTCCCACTCCTTCTTTCTTTTACTGCTCTCAATTGCTGTATGTAAACACTCACAATTGCATCCCTGACCTTTTCGTAATTTGCATAAGAACCTTTTACAACTGGCAAATAGTAGAGAAGGCTCTTGTCATCATATTTATTACAATTATAGAAAAGCCTGTCCACATAGTTGCCAATACGGCATTCCTGGGCGTTAAAATATTTTACGAAGACAACCACGTTCCTAAGTTGTCGCTCTTTCAATCTACCTTCTGAAACAGCTTTCCATATAGCATTATTTACTATCCATTCTATAGTTTCTTCGGATATGTTATAGTATATATTGTTTCGGGTATAGTCAATAACATCAAGAACGACATCGTCAAGAACTCTTTTAATCTTCCCAAAGCCACATGTTACTGCCCTTGTATTGGCGTAGTCATTATAGCATCCATTGGATTCTAATAACAAGTTAAGATATTCAAACTTTGATACTGCGCTTTTGCTTATGCGACGTTTCAGTTTTTTATAATCCAACAATTTCTGGTACAAGTTTTTATCTTTATTGGCACAATGACTACTGCTTTGCCGTACAGCTTCTACAAAGCTGCACATTTCAATAATTTCGTATTCGTCGTATGAAACTATTGAGCTATCATTCCCAAAAGATTCCAAATGGGGTATTAATACTTCTCTTTGCATCATTCCTTCATCTCCCGTTCCCGCCGTCCCTCGCGCGAACCTTATTATATTATACGTTAGAAGCGTGGAACTGATATGCCCACATCTCTGCCTAGAGGCTCTGGAAAATGCCTTTGAAAAAAGATATAGATACAATCAGCCCACGCTATACAGCGTGAACCGTTGCCATCTCCGTCTTGTTTTCACTTTGAAATTTTCCAGATTTCTAGACACAAGAACGAAGCACAACGCTTCATAGTCACAAAAGTCAGGAGCGTCAGGGCCTCTGCCCCATGCTGCCGTACTCAGGGGACGGCATGCATACTCCGCCGATAAATGGCCGAAGACCATAAATCGGCACAAAGGTACAAATAAATATCGAACCAGCCAAAGAAAAAGCCGGAAAAGTGCAACGAAGCAACTTTTCCGGCTCATTTTCTTCATGAGCTGCTGAAGAGCAAAACTACAATCTCTCTATCTCTTCAGTAGTAAGACCTGTTATGTCCGTTATGTCTTTTATGGAATATCCCTTTTCCTTCATCTTGCGGGCATTGTCGGCATTGGCTTTTACTATACCCTCAAGGTACTGGCCTTCCATTACGGCAATGGTGTCGCGGTACTTGCGCAGGTTCTCATCGTATGCATCCCGCTCCTTCTTATTCAGGGAGGCTACGTCGGCGATGCTCGCCAGCTTCTGGAATACGGCATCCTGTGCCAGCCACGGCATTCTCTGTAATACGTCCATGTGCTTCAATACAAATATTAGTTTCTCGAATATACTCTCACAATCGTCCACCTCCTTGGTGAAATACGGAAGCTGCAGGTACACCAGACGCACTTTGTCGCTGAACAGCGTCTTGTGCTTCATGTCCATCAGGGCCACGTCGGTGCGGAACTCCTTGGAGATGTCGTCGCGCTTGAAGTTGAGCAGGGCTATCAGGTAGACGGCCTTCACGTCGTAGCGCCATTCTGGACCCGGTTCGCCCTGCCGCGACACGGCACGGCTCACGTAGTACACGCTGCGGTTCTTGAAATAGGGCTGGCTTTTGTTCTGCATCTCCACAATGATGTGTTCGCCGCTGTCCAGCTCACAGTAGACATCATAGATGAGCGAACGGTCATCGGCCGAGTCGCCGGGCTGTTCTTTGTCAAGATACTGCAGGTCGACGATGTGCTGTTCGTCCTGCAGCAGCGCATTGAGGAACGTTATCAGTACGGGCTTGGAAATCTCCTGCCCGAAGATGCGCTTAAACCCTACATCGGTGAACGGATTAATAAACTTGCTCATTCTATAACTATAATGTCTGCATTTACTTCTTAGCAATGCAAAGATACAAACAAATATCGAACCAGCCAAAGAAAAAGCCGGAAAAGTTGCTGTGCAGCACTTCTCCGGCCTGTTCGGCTTGTTTTAGTATTTGAACGACGAGCCGCCTAAGAACTCGCGCATGATGGAGGTGGGGGGTATCTCCTTGTCGCTGACGGGCAGGAAGTAGTGGATGAACTTCAGCAGGCGATGGGCCTCGGCATACTCCGGACAGTTCTTGGGAACCTGCGAGAGGATGATTTCGGCGTGGGTGCGCAGCACGGCAAACTCGATGTTCAGCGCTGAGTTGAACATGGCGTCGGCCGTCTCCTGATAGGGGAATATCCATTCGTCCTCGGCCTTGCAGACGTTAGGCCATTGGGCTATGGTCTGGCGGGCGGTGTAGGCTCCTTTGTTGTAGTCGCGTATGATTCTCCGGAGCAGTCGGTTGTCGCGCACGGGAATCCAGTTGTGGTCGTCGAGCGATATGCTGGTGAGTGCTGAGATGTAGATTTTATACTTCAGCGAGTCGTCGAGCTTCTTGGTGAGCAGGGGGTTGAGGGCGTGTATGCCCTCGATGATGAGCACCGTGTCGCCGGCCAGCCGCAGCTTCTTGCCGTTCCATTCGCGCTGTCCGGTGACGAAGTTGTATTCGGGCACTTCCACGCGCTCGCCGGCCATGAGCCGCAGCAGGTGGTCTTCCAGCAGGTTGTACTCCACGGTCTCGATGTTGTCGAAGTCGTAGTCGCCATTGGGCAGCTTGGGTGTGTCGACGCGGTTGACGAAGTAGTCGTCGGTCGAGAACGACAGCGGGCGCAGGCCGCAGGCCAGCAGCTGCACGGAGAGTCGCTTGCAGAAGGTAGTCTTTCCCGACGACGAGGGGCCGGTGATGAGCACCACGCGGACGGGATTCTCCTTGCTGTGGAAGCGGCGGTCGATGTCCTCGGCTATCTGTACGATTTTCTTTTCCTGCAGAGCCTCGCTGACCTGTATCAGCTCTGAGGCGTGGCCCCGCTGGATGGCGCGGTTGACGTCGCCGGCGTTGGACAGCCGCATGATGATGTCCCAGCGCGTCTTCTCGGCAAACATGCCGTACGTCTTCGGCATGTCCACTTTCTCGGCCAGCCGCGTCGGGTCGTTCCAGTCGGGCACGCGCAGCAGCAGTCCGTCGTGGTAGGTCTCCAGTCCCCACACCGTCAGGTAGCCTGCGCTGGGCACCAGCGGGCCGTAGTAGTAGTCGGCGGTGTCGCCCAGCATGTAGTAGTCGCTATAGACGTGGCCCGATGTCTCCAGCAGTTTCACCTTGTCCTGGAATCCGCGCTCGGCAAAGACGCGCACGGCCTCCTCCGTCGTGGCCTCGGTGCGGCGGAAGGGCATGTCGAGGTTGATGATGTCCTGCATGCGGGAGCGCAGCCGTTCCACGTCGCCTTCGGTCAGTGCCTCTCCGCTGCGCTTCTTGAAGTTACAATAGTACCCGCGCGAAATGGTGTGCTCGATGAAGAGCTTCGAGCCGGGGAACTCGTCCTGCGTGGCCTTGTAGAGCACGAAGCACAGTGAGCGCACGTAGACGCGGTGGCCGCTGCCGGCGCGGGCGTCGAGAAACTCTACGTCGCGGTTCTGGTAGAGGCGGAACTTCAGTCCCTGCGAGGCGTTGTTCACTTTGGCCGACACCACGGGGTAGGGCAGCTTGATGTCGTCGGCAAATTCCTGATAGACCTCCAGCAGCGATGTCCCTTCCGGGAAGCTCTTGGTCGTGTTGTTGTTCTTGCAGCGGATTTGGAGCATAGTGCAAAATGTTATTTGCTTGCAAAGGTAGGAAATAATTATGAATTATGGATGCTGATTCTTGAATTATTTTGTAACATTTGCGAAACGGCGAAGAAAATTCCGCGTAAGATTTGGCTGCATGGCAGAAAAAGCGTACCTTTGCGGCTGTTGACAGAGGATTGGGTTCTCTCTCTCGAAACTAATATCAAAAAAACTAAAGAAGAAAATGAAATCAAAGCAAAGAAGAATCCTGCTCACCGCCGCTCTTGCGCTGGCGGCCACGGCTCTGTGGGCCGAAGAGCCTGCGCCGTGCGTGGTGGTGGAGCAGACGGACGGCACGCGCACGGAGTACCTGCTCACGACGGAGCCCCGCGTGAGCTACGACGGCTCGGTGGTGCGCCTGCAGAGCAGTGAGGCCGACGTGGAGCTGGCCGTGGCCGATGTGGCCAAGGTCTATCTGGCTGAGAGCGTACTGCCTACTGGCATCAGCAGTTCAGCGGCTGCCGGCGGGCGGAGCGTCCGTGTGCGGCTGACGGCCGGCGGCCTGGAGCTGAGCGGCCTGGAGCCGGGCAGCGATGCCTCGGCCGTCAGCCTTGACGGGCGGCGGCTCTCAGGCAGCCGTGCCGGCAATGATGGCAGCCTGTTGCTGCCCCTAAGCAATGTCTCCGGCGGCGTCATCGTCGTCAGGACGAGTAACCAATCCTTTAAACTGACATTAAGAAAATGAAGAAGACATTCCTTTTGATAGCCTCCGCGCTGCTCAGCTTGGCAGCCGGGGCGCAGACCGTCGACGTGCATAAGACCGACGGCACCACCGTGAGCTACCCGGCCTCCGATGTGAGCTACATCGGCTTCACGGCTGGCGGCGGGGACCCGACGACACCCGGCACGGCACCCGCAGGAGCCGCCGCCATTGACCTGGGCCTGCCCAGCGGTACGAAGTGGGCCAACATGAACGTGGGGGCGACGACTCCCGAAGGCTACGGCCTCTACTTCGCTTGGGGCGAGACCGTGGGGTACGGCAGCGACACCTCCGACGGCCGCTCGTTCGACTGGGCGAGCTACAAGTGGTGTAATGGGTCGTATGACACCCAGACCAAGTATTGCACTGTTAGCAGCTACGGCACGGTGGACAACAAGACCGTGCTGGACTTAGAGGATGATGCCGCCTACGTGAACTGGGGTGCCAAGTGGCGCATGCCCACCATCACTGAGATTCAGGAACTGCTCAACAATACCACCTCTGAGTGGACCACGCAGAACGGCGTGTATGGACGCAAGTTCACGAGCAAGTCCAACGGCAATTCCGTTTTCCTGCCCGCCGCAGGCTACCGCTACGGCTCGTACGTGGGCAGCCAGGCCTCGTACGGCTACTACTGGTCGTCGTCGCTCATCGAGTCGCTCTCGAGCTACGCGCGTGACCTATACTTCGACTCGGGAGACCAGTGCGCGAACTCAGCAGCCGCTACGGCGGGTTTACCGTTCGCCCCGTGCTCAGAAATTAGTGCATCCTTCCCAAGCGACGCAACGCGAGACCCCAATATGAGAGAGAACCCAACTCAGGCAATTTTTGCGTGCGCGGGCTGCTGACGGGGCGCTGGCCCCAAGGCCAGCTACCCAGCCCCGTCGGCAGGCTGTGCATGCAAAAATTGTTTACACGAAAAAATCAGAGAACAATGAATTCAAATTTAGTAATGAACAATCTTTTGAACCTCATTCAGTCCATGTCGTTGAGCACAGTCAATAAGCGTTGGCTGGCCGACCATCTTTATGAGGAAGTGAAAGCCGAAGAACGGCCTAATGTGAGCCCAATGACGGTGTCGGTGAAGCGAAAACTCAGAATTGACCCACGTGTAGACGCGATGTTTCAGGGTGTAAGTGTTCCAAAGGGCTTTGATGAAAAAGAAGCATACGGAGAATATCTGAATGAAAAATACACATGAAGAAAGTATTTCTCGATACCAATGTTTTCATAGACTTTCTTGCCCATCGCGGTGTGTTCTATGAACCGGCAGCCTTGATTGTCAGCCTGGGAATGCAGAATAAAGTCCGGCTACAGGTTTCATCGCTGTCGTTTGCTACAGCCAGCTACATTCTTTCACGGCATAACAAATGGGACTCACGGCGGATAGAGAGAGAGTTTAAGGCGTTTATAAGTCTTTGCGGCATTACAATAGTCGACGAAAAAACAGTGAAGCAGGCTGTATCTGCCCAGTTTGACGACTTTGAAGATGGCCTGCAGCATTTCTCTGCCTTGGCATCTGGCTCTGACGTGATAATAACGCGTAATACAAACGATTTCGATAAGTCACAAATACCTGTGATGGAGCCAAACTTGTTTTTGGATATTTGGGAGCAAGAGCATTGAATTAGAAATGATTATCTAAATATGGCTTTAACCAAAGAGGCTATTGAGCAGGAGCTACAGAACCGGGATGCTGGCACCGGGGGCGAGATTCACCTCTGGCGCGAGGGAACCTTCCTGCGTGCCTACGACTGGAGCGCATGGCTGTGCTGCCACTTCCTGCACGACTTCAAGGTGAACAAGCGGCAGTTCAAGGACATCGACGAGCCGGTTGCCTACATCGGCTTCCCTGAAAGCAGTATCGGCAAGTGGCTGCCCGAGGGGGCTGAGCAGACTGTGCTCGACGAAAAGCACCTGCTACTCAAGTTGCCTGCCGTTATGCTGACCGAACGGCCGGACGACATGCAGGCAGCCTATGCCGCCTGGCGGGAGACCGTTCCGCTGTCAGAGCCAGCCGCCGGCCAGCGCAAGCGAGACAGACAGCGAGACGATGCAACGACGGCAGGAGCTGCCCCCGTCACCCTGACCGCCGTCATGCAGCGCATACTGGCCTGGCCCATAGAGAGCAAGTCGCCAATGGAGAGCATGGCCTTCCTCGCCGAGATTAAACAGCAGATAGCACAAATCATATAATGGCTCATACAAGGATGCACGCCGTCAAACCGGAGATGGCAATTTCAGAGGCAGCCGGTCCTGCCACACACGCACGGTGTGGCGGGAAAAATCTCACAAGACGTGAGCTGTAAGCAATAAAGCCACAAGGACGTGAGGGTATGGGCCTTGGCCTCCTCTTCTTCCCCCCCTCTGTGGGGGAGAACATAAAGACTCCGCCGCCCATCGCATGTAGCAGACTGCCGCCGCAAAAAACAAGCACGCCGTTTTCCTGCCCGCCGCAGGCTACCGCAACGGCTCGAACGTGAACAACCAGGCCTCGAACGGCAACTACTGGTCGTCGTCGCTCAACGAGTCGAACCCGAACAACGCGCGTAACCTCAACTTCAACTCGGAAAACCAGAACACGAACAACAACAACCGCTACAACGGGTTTACCGTTCGCCCCGTGCTCAGCACTTGCCACTTTATTTATATGTTATGGGCAGTGCATCCTTTCCCAATTCTCAATTCCCAATTCTCAATTCTCAATTTCCTTGTCCTACCGCCTTACATACGAACAGCTGCTCGCCGACTTGCATCACGCTTACCTTGATGCTCGCAGGCATAAGCGGCGTAAGCCCTATCAGCTGCACTTCGAGGCTCATGCTGAAGAAAATCTACAGCGGCTGTGCGACGAGCTGTGGCAGCGACGCTACCAGCCGCTGCCCTCCACCTGCTTCATCATCAGCGACCCTAAGCAGCGCGAGGTGTTTGCGGCGCAGTTCCGCGACCGCATCGTGCATCATCTGTACTACAACTACGTGCACGAGATGCTGGAGCGCACCTTCATCAGCGACAGCTACAGCTGCATCAGGCATCGCGGCACACATTACGGCATTGCCCGCTTAGAGCACCACATACGGCAGGAGAGCCTGAACTACACGCGCCCCTGCTATGTGCTGAAGATGGACGTGCGCGGCTATTTCATGCACATCGACCGGCGGCGGCTGCTCGACATCACGCTGCGCCAGCTGCATTGCATGACAGGTCACCGCTGCGGCGACACGCGCTGGCGCGACAGGGTGGACATGGAGTTCGTGGAGTTTCTTACGCGCGTCATCATCCTGCAAGACCCTACACTGAGTTGCCACCGGCGCGGCTCGCTGCTCTCGTGGCAGGGTATGCCCGCATCGAAGAGCCTCTTCCACAGTCCTGAGGGCTGCGGCCTGCCCATCGGCAACCTGACCAGCCAGCTGTTCTCGAATGTCTACCTGAACGAGCTCGACCAGTGGATGAAGCGGCACCTCGGTTGTAGGCACTACGGCCGCTATGTCGACGACTTCTACGTGGTGTCTGCTGACCGCGAGTGGTTGCTGTCGTTGAGGCAGCCCATAGGGGAATTTCTCAGAGAGCGGCTGTCACTGGAAGTCAGTTCGGGGAAGACCGTCATCCGCGATGTGTGTCAGGGGGTGGAGTTCCTGGGAGCCTACCTGAAGCCTCGCCGCCGCTACGTCAGCAATGCTACCCTGCGGCGCATGGAGCGCAAGGTCCCGCTACTGTCCGGACAGCACAATCCCTGGCTGCTGTGCAGCTCGCTGAACTCGTTCCTCGGGCTGTTGTGCCACTATCGCTGCTACAGGCTCCGATGCCAGTTGTTCCTGCCAATGAGCGGGGCCTGGCGCTACGGCTATTTCCTGCGGGGAGTGTGTAAGTATGTGCTGTTCCCGGATGCGTCGTAACCCGAAGGAAACACTTTTCTTTTACGGTTAGTTTTAGTATTCGCGGTAGAAGTCGAGAGCCTCCTTGATGTCGTCCTCGGTAGCGGTCTGGTTGATGCGTATGTCGCCGATGTCGGCCAGGAGGGTGAAGTTGATGTCGGAGCCCGTGTTCTTCTTGTCGTGGTGCATCAGCTCCAGCAGGTGGGGGTAGTCGTCGCAGGTGACGGTCATGCGCCCGTAGTGTTCCTTGATGAACTGTGCCGTCTGCCGCATCCTGTCGTGCGGGAAGCCGGCCTTGACGCAGCACAGGTACAGCTCGACCACCAGCCCGTAGGCTACGGCATAGCCGTGGAGGATGGGTGCCGTTCGCCGTTCGTCGGTCGCCGGATGGCGGGCACGCTCCAAGGACAGCGACTCGAAGGCATGGCCGGCGGTATGCCCCAGGTTAAGGGCTTTGCGCAGCCCCTGTTCCGTGGGGTCCTCGGTGACGATGCGCTGCTTCACGGCGACGCTGCGGGAAAGGAGGGTGCTGAGGCTGTTAGGGTCGTTAGGGTTGATGGGGTGGAGGAGCAGTTGTGCCCAGTGGTCAGTGCAGTCAATGAGTCCGTGCTTCAGCATCTCGGCATAGCCGGAGAGCAGGTTTTCGCGGTCAAGGGTGTGCAGGAATACGGTGTCGATGATGACGGAGCGTGCATTGCAGAACACGCCAATCTCGTTTTTCAGTCCGCCGTAGTTGATGCCCGTCTTGCCGCCCACGCTGGCGTCGACCATGGCCAGCAGCGTGGTGGGTATGTTGATGAAGGCCAGCCCGCGCTTGAAGGTTGCTGCCGCGAAGCCGCCGAGGTCGGTCACCATGCCTCCGCCGATGTTGACCATCAGCGAGTGGCGCGTGGCGCCGTGCTGCTGCAGCTCGTCCCAGACGTGGCTGACGGCTGCCAGGCTTTTGTTGATGTCGCCCTCGTCGATGGTGATGGCCCGGGCTCCCTGCATGCAGGGGAAGGTGGCGACCAGCGGCAGGCACTGGTCGTGGGTGACACGGTCGCACAGCACGAACAGCTTGTCGTGCGGGCACTCGGCAATGGCGGCGGTCAGCGACTGCCGCAAATCCTGTGAGAAAATGACTTTCTGAGGCTCCATGATTGCAATTTTGCTGCAAAATTACATCTTTTTTTTAAACTTTCAAAGTTTCCGTGCGTCATATTATCTGTAAATTGCTTATTTTTTTATGATGGACAGAAACCGTTTCCTGCTGCTCTTTGCTTTTTTCCTCATGGCTTTCGTGGCCATGGCTCAGCGTAATATCACTGGTCAAGTCATAGAAAACGACTCCCAAGAGCCTATGATGCAGGCTACCGTAAGGCTGCTCAGGACCGATAGCACCATGATTAGCGGTGTGGTGTCCGACGTTAACGGGCGCTTCACCCTGAAGGCTCCGTCGGCGGGGCGCTTCATCGTGCAGATAACCAGCGTGGGCTACAAGCCTTACACCCGTAGCGTCAGCATGACGGCCGAGAAGGACGTGCCCTTGGGCAAGGTGACGATGAAGACCGACGCCATCATGCTGGAAGGGGCTACCGTCACGAAGAATGTCGCCAAGGTCACCACCAGCGGCGACACCGTCATCTATAATGCAACGGCCTACCGCACGCCGGAGGGTTCCGTCATCGAGGAGCTGGTGAAGAAGCTGCCCGGTGCCGAGGTGTCCGACGACGGCACGGTGACCATCAACGGCAAGCAGGTGAAGAAGGTGCTCATCGACGGCAAGGAGTTTATGACGGGCGACACGAAGACGGCCATCAAGAACCTGCCGACGAGCATCGTGGAGCGTATCAAGACCTACGACGAGAAGAGCGACCTGTCGCGCGTCACCGGCATTGACGACGGCGAAGACCAGACGGTGCTCGACTTCGGGCTGAAACGGGGCATGAACAAGGGTATCTTCGCCAATGTCGACGGCGGCATCGGCACGGAGCACCGCTATTCCGGCCGTATGATGGCGGCTGCCATGAAGGACGACCTGCGGCTGATGGGCTTTGGCAATGCCAACAATGTCAACGACATGGGCTTTGGCGGCGGTGGCGGCGGCGGACGCTTCGGCGGTGGCGGCCGCAATGGCTTGCAGGCTACGAAGATGGCGGCTCTGAACTTCAACTACGAGAAGCGTAAGCTGCTGAAGTGGAACGGCAGCCTGCGGTGGAACCATAGCGACGGCGACGCCTGGTCGCGCAGGGCTACGGAGAACTTTGTCGCCACCACGGGGTCGTTCTCCAACTCCATCAACCAGAACTTCTCACGCTCCAACTCGTGGAACGCACAGATGCGGCTGGAGTGGACGCCCGACACGCTGTGGAACATCAACTTCCGCCCTACTTGGAGCTATTCTTCCAGCGACGGCACGAGCGACGGCTGGTCGGCCACCTTCAGCGACGACCCCTACAGCTATGAGCTGCCATCCAGCAGCTCCATCGACTATATGGTGGAGCGCCTGTTGGGTATCGACCCAGACCTCGTCGTCAACAAGCGCCACAATGCCAGCCTGTCGTATAGCGACTCCAAGCGCGTCGGCGGCACGCTGCAGGTCAACCGCAAGCTGGGCGGCGGCGGGCGTAACGTCACGCTGCGCGTGGCTGCCAACTACTCCGAGGGCGACTCGCGCTCCATGTCCGACAACATGGTGAACCTGTACCACTCGCTGGTCAAGATTGGCGACCAGGAAGTGGCCGAGTATCGTACCAGCCGCTACAACCTGACGCCGCAGAAGCAGTACGACTACAGCGCCCGCCTGACGTATAGCGAGCCGATAGCCCGTGCCGTGTTCCTGCAGTTCAGCTACAACTTCCAGTATAAGTTCACCAAGAGCAACCGCTCCACCTACGACTACAGCAAACCGCCCTATACCGACGACAACTTCAGCTTCGACGGCCTTCACTTCGCCTATCGGGGCTGGGACGACTACCTGGGGCGCATCGAGGGCTACAAGCCCTTCGGCGAGTACAAGGTTGACTCGCTGAGCAAGTTCTCGCAATACAAAAACTATATCCATACCGGGGAAATCATGTTCCGCATCGTGCGCAAGGCCTACAACTTCAATGTCGGCCTGCAAATCGTGCCGCAGTCGTCAGAGTTCTCCTACCGCTACCTGAACCGCGACACCGTGGCGCGCCGCACGGTTGTGAACTGGTCGCCGACGGCTAATTTCCGTTGGAAGATTTCCAATCGCGGACAGATGCGCTTCGAGTACCGTGGCACCACGTCGCAGCCCAGCATGTCCGACCTGCTGCCCATCAGCGACAACAGCGACCCGCTGAACGTCACCATCGGTAACAGCGACCTGAAACCCTCGTTCACCCAGCGCTTCATGTGGCGCTACAACAACTACTTCGAGCGCCACCAGCGCTTCATCAACGCCAACTTCAACTTCTCCACCACCAGCAACGCGGTGACCAACACCGTGCGCTACGACCGCACGACGGGCGGACGGACCACGAAGAAGGAGAACATCAACGGCAACTGGAACATCGGCGGCAACTTCGTGATGAATACGGCGCTCGACACGCTGGGGCGCTTCAACATCAACACCAGTACCGACCTGAGCTATAGCAAGAGCGTGGGCTATCTCGACGTCAACCGCGACGGCAACCTCAGCAAGTCGGGTACCCACCAAACCAGCATCGGACAGCGCCTCGGCGCCAGCTACCGTAACGACTGGTTCGAGTTTGAAGCCAACGGCCGGGTGCAATATAATTACGTGACCAATAAGCTGCAGCCGCAGTCGAGCCTCTCCACCTGGGCATTCAACTACGGTTTCAACAGCACGGCGCAGACCACATGGGGCATGCAGATTACCACGAGCCTGAACATGTCGAGCCGTCGGGGCTATAGCGATGCGGCGGCCAACACCAACGAACTGATATGGAATGCGCAGGTGTCGCAGTCGTTCCTCAAAGGGAAGCCGCTCTCCGTGCGCCTGGAATTCTACGACATCCTGAAGCAGCAGTCGAACTTCACACGCTCCATCAACGCCATGACGCGTACCGACAACGAGTATAATGCCATCAACTGCTATGCCATGCTGCGTGTCAGCTACCGGCTGAACCTCTTCGGCGACATCAAGAACATGCGTGGCGGTCGCGGCGGCGGACCTGAAGGTCGCGGCGACGGCCCCGGTGGTCCTGAAGGCCGGGGCAACCGTGGCGGCTGGGGCGGTGGCCGTGGCGGAGGCGGCGGCTTCGGCGGGCGCAACCGTTTCTGAGAAATGAAAATCTACTAATATTAGTGCAGCAGCAGACGACAATCAACACGAGACCATTGCCGTCACTATCCCCATCCGTGACCGTAACTTGCTACGCCATGTGACATCTCGCGGTTTAGGCATACTATATAAAGAGTACTTACTTCTTTGTATTCTGCTGATTGCGTGCCACACTTCGACCTTTAGGTTGAAGAATCCTGTACCTTGTCGAGCGGATGGCCTCTTGGGTGATGCCCATGATGCGGCGCACGTCCTTATCTTCCATGCCCATTTCGTAGAGGATGAGGAAGAAGGTGTTATGGGCGGTCTTGGGCTGATATTTCTTCTGGATGCGGCTATAGGCGGCAAAGTCGATGGCCTTGTAGTAGTCGATGAAGCATTTGTAGTCGTCGTTTGACCAGCCGTTCTTTCGCCCTGCGATAGCGGATGTACACTATCAGGAGCACGACGACGAACAGCAGGCTCCCCAGCGCAATGCCCGCCCACGTCAGCAGCGAGTCGATTTCCACCAATTCCTGTGCCGTCGGCCCTCCGCCACAGCCTATGAACAGTGCCACGAGGGGCAACCACCATGCTATTCTCTTTCCTGTCATCGTGTCGAAATTTGGGTGCAAAGTTACAACTATTTTGCCGTTTCCGGCCCCATAAAGCTCCGTTTTAACCGTTTCATGGCTTCATAAAACCGTTGTTTTTTCGTCGAAAATTCCATCAATCGTTATGAAAAACTATTGATAATCAACAGAATAACCTCATTTTTCCGCGAAACGCCCCCAAAGGCCACCATTTTGAGAAAATCGTTGGATGCCTCGCGTTATTTCCGTACCTTTGCACCTTAATTTAATGATAGAATAGAAATGAAACAGACCATCATTACTATGCTGCTTGCTTTTACGACAATGGGAGCAGCAGCGCAGAGTGCAGACAGCACTTGCATTAAGAGTGACACATTGAGAAATAGTCCGTTCGTTTGCGAACTGGAACAGCAACCTACTTTCCCAGGCGGGCAAGAAGCCTTGTTGAAGTTTCTTAAAAAGAATGTTCAGTATCCTCAGTTGGCTGAAGACTATGGCGTTGAAGGCAGGGTAATCATGACTTTCATTGTCGATAAGGATGGTGCACTGACGGGGATTTCTGCCCATGACTGCAAGATTGAACGTTTTAACACGACGAAGTTCAGCCAAGAGACAGAAGCCAAGCAAAAGCAATTGAAGGAGCAATTCGCTCTGCAATTTGCAAAAGAGGGTGCCCGTGTAATCCGTAAGATGCCCAAATGGACACCAGGACAACATAACGGAGAGAATGTAAGGGTGAAATATGACCTGCCTATTAGATTCTATGCCCCTTTTAAATGAAATAACAATGAAACGACTAAGAGTATAGAAATAAACACAATGAATATGAATAAAAACAGAATTTACAAGCGTCTCTTGCTCGCGATTATCGTTTACATCGTTGCGTGGCTCATGGTATTGCTGTTTTTCCCAGAATGGGAGGGACTTAAAATACTTGGCTTTTTATGTTTCGGGCCAACCCTAATCCTGTATTTGATTTTTAGGGCAGAGGAAAAGAATAAAACAAAATTATGATAACAATGAAGATTTGGAGAATTGCGTTTATGATGCTTGCTACCTTCTCCCTCGCCTCTTGCAGCAGCGATGATGACAACGAGGACAAAGTGGAACAGGTGACGCTTTATGTGTCTGCCGAGACAGGAACCTACAATGACTTGTTCGATGCAAACGGAGAATACCCGATGGAGGGTATGCATATTCAAGAGAAGGGCGAGACACGTTGGAGATGCGTTAGTTTCTTAACCTCCACAGGATTCATCAATCATCAGGTACGAACTCATCCGCATCGTCTCGCAGAAAAAGATTGAATAAACAAATAAATCACGTTAAATAATGTGTTTTTTCTTTCCCCAGTTTCTTTATTCTCACGAAAAACAAGTAATTTTGCACCATCCATACCCACGCTTGCGGGCTGATGGGTGGGACGGTTCGTTTTAGCTGAGACCGAAGTGCTTTTGCCAGCACAGGAGAATGGAAATCCTGACTGGCAGTATATGGAAGACTACATCAAAAGTCTGCCTTATGGCGATAAGATAGAATGAGTGCGAAATTACAAAATAGTTTTAAACAGCCGCAATTCGCTGCCTATCCTGGGAGATTTCATCTTTGAGACAGCAGACGACAAGTTGGTCATTACCGCCAGCGATGTAACAGCGCCAGGGCAACTTCTACAGTGTCTATCAGATACCTGCAGACCAGCTTCAGGCAACCATTGCAATGGGCGATGATGACAGTCAAAATGCCACTGATATACAGTTTGCTGAAGGCAACTTTCCTTTCTGACCCGTGGTAAGGTGTGGAAGATGTGGAGGAATAATTTGCAACTTTCCCTTATAGGAAATTATTTAACCCCAAGGCTAAATGTTTCCCTTTATACGAAAGTTTATATTTCTTCTTCCACATCCTCCACACTTCACAAGAAACGCCATCGTAAATATGCCGCTTAGATATCGTAAACCATATACTTAGCACCTGTAAACCATATACTTAGACATCGTAAACCATATACTTAGACATCGTAAACCATATACTTAGACATCGTAAACCATATAGTAACACATTTTAAGACTCGCGATTATGAAAGCAATGACGAAACAACAATTAGCCGACCGGGCAGGAGTGACCACAAAGACCCTGATGAGTTGGTGCGAGCCATTCCTGGGTGAGTTGGCGTCAATGGGCATGCAGCCCCACATGAAGGTGCAACCGCCCGTTCCCCGTGACCGCCCTCATCCGCTGCCATGCCGACCGCTTCGGCTTCACGGGCTACCACTACTACATCACCCGCGGATGGGAGAACGAGCCTCTGTGGCAATAGCGTTATTTTGAGACAGAGAGCGACATGGAACAACGATTCAAGACATCAGGGCAGGACATCGACCTGCTGCCGCTGCGCGAGTTCATCGAGCGGGGAGAAGCGGTGGCCTACCGCAGGGGCGACCAGATGGAACTGCGTGCCCTCATCGGCGAGTACCTCCTCAGCCAGTACGAATTTTTGAAAGCCTCGATACGTTCTGTCGTGAGTGGATACGCCCGCATTTCGCATATTTAACGCCCTAATCGCATTATGTTTGCGAAAAAATGATTAACTTTGCAGCGAATTATTAAACGAAGCGCTTATGAGCATCCAGACAATGAACAACGCCATCGCCGACTACTTCAAGACGCAGCCCGTCGTGAGGGCATGGATATTCGGCTCCTTCGCCCGTGGCGAGGAGACACCGCTGAGCGACGTGGACCTGCTTGTGCAGTACGACGAGGACGGCATCAGCCTGCTGAAACATGCGGCGATGATTTGCGAACTGGAGAAACGGCTCGACCGCCCCGTTGACATTGTCGAGGAAGGTACGCTACGTCCGCGAGTTAGAGAACGTGTAAACCAAGATAGGAAACTGATTTATGAGAGAGAGCGTTAGAGACCGCGAACGCCTTGAGCACATCGTAGAGGCAATAGACTGCATCC
>JAFUDJ010000016.1 GCA_017459445.1 Prevotella sp.
AGGATGTGGAAGAAGAATTATAAACTTTCGTATAAAGGAAAACATTTAGCCTTGGGGTTAAATAATTTCCTATAAGGGAAAGTTGCAAATTATTCCTCCACATCTTCCACACCTTACCACGGGTCAGAAAGGTAAGTTGCCTTCAGCAAACTGTATATCAGTGGCATTTTGACTGTCCTGGAGACGACAACTGCCTTGGCATCAGATAACAGCTCTGCCCGCATAGGATGGATTTTCGAGGATGAGACGCCGGCAGGCATCAGTGCTACGCTAATGGATAGCCTCTTTCTTGACGGCATGCCCGGCATGACGAATAAGTTAAAAAGCACTACTAAAAATCGTTTTGTTGGCATAACAGTCGTTGGTTTGAATAAGTTTTTGTACCTTTGTAGCCGCATATTATAGCAAGTATACAGCAAGTTACATCAATATTCACGATATTATGACTGACTATCAATATCATATTTTTGCACCGTACCGGGTGTGTCCCCTCGGTGCACACGTTGACCACCAGCACGGTCTGGTGACGGGTTTTGCCATCAACAAGGGCGTCGACTTGTGGTTTAACGTCCGTGACGACGACCAGGTAAGGCTGTCGTCGCGCACGTTTGAAGGCGATGTGAGCTTTGAGATTTCCAAGCCTTCGCAGGTCCGTGAGCATCACTGGGGCGACTATGCCCGTGGCGCCAAGTATGCACTGCGCAAGCGCTTCGAGCTGTCGAAGGGTATCGACGGCGTCATCCAGGGCTCGCTGCCCGTGGGCGGCTTGTCGTCGTCGGCAGCCGTACTGATAGCCTACGTGATGGCCTTTGCCAAGGCCAACGGTATTACGCTGCAGCCGTTCGAGGTGGTGCAGATAGCCTCTGAGGCCGAGCGCGAGTATATCGGGCTGAACAATGGTCTGTTGGACCAGGCCTGTATCGCCTTGGGCAAGAAGGACGGCCTGCTGTTCCTTGACTGCGACTCCAACGACTGGCGCATCATCAAACGCAACCCCGACATGCCCGACTTCGAACTTGGCATCTTCTTCTCAGGGCTGACCCGCTCGCTGGTAAACTCGGATTATAACCTGCGTGTCTATGAGTGCAAGACGGCAGCGTGGAACATGCTGGCTTATACCGACCAGCCGCTGAAGACGTTCGACAAGACTTTCCTGCGCGACATCCCCAAGGCCACTTTCGACAAGACGAAGATAGCCATGCCAGCCCGCTTTGCCCGTCGTGCCGAGCATTTCTATACGGAATACCGGCGTGTGCGCCAGGGCGTGACGGCCTGGGAGACCGGCAATATGAAGCTGTTCGGCAAGCTCAGCTTCGACAGTTGCGAGTCGAGCATACACAACTACGAGTGTGGCTCGCCGGAGCTCATAGCCATCTACGACATCATGCGCCAGCTGCCGGGTGTCTGGGGCGGTCGCTTCTCCGGTGCCGGCTTCAAGGGTGCCTGCATCGCATTGGTCGACCCGGCCTACAAGGAAGAGATAGAAAGGGTGCTGACCGAAAAGTACTTAGAGCAGTTCCCCGAGTACGAGAAGACCTTCCAAGTGTTCTGGGTACGTCCTGATGACGGCGCCCGCTTCTTGGAGAAATAAGAAATAAAAATTGTACAATAAAAAAATTATTCATTAGGCTTTGAAGAATATTGTTATTGCAGCAGGGTATGCCACCCGACTGGGGGAGTTGACTAAAAACTTTCCGAAACCGCTGTTGAAAATAGGAGAGAATACGATTCTTGGGAGGATGTTGGACGACATCGACCAGATTCCTGAGATAGACGAGCACATCATTATTACGAACCACAAGTTTGCACCCATTTTCGAGGAGTGGGCTGAGGAACAGTTCTACGAGAAGCCGGTCACGATAGTTGACGATGGCACGGAGACCAACGAGACGCGGCTGGGGGCTGTCTGCGACCTGTTGTTTGCCATGGAGCAGCTGGCCATTGACGACGACATGCTCGTAGTGGCTGCCGATAACCTGTTGTTCTTCTCGTTCCGCGAATTCGTTGACTTTGCCAAGGCAAAGGGCACCAGCTGCATCATGTGCCATGAGCAGCCGCAGATAGAGAAGCTGCAGCGAACGGGAGTCGTGGAGCTGGACGAGAACATGCGGGTGCTCGGCATGGAGGAGAAGCCGCAGCAGCCTAAGAGCCACTGGGCCGTCCCGCCTTTCTATATTTACAGAAAAGACGACTTGGACCTGGTGCGCCACTCCGTAGAAAACGGTTGCGGCAAGGATGCACCGGGCAACTTGGCCCACTATATGGTGGAGCATACCGTGATGCATGCCTGGCCCATGTCGGCCGGGCGCTTTGACATCGGCAGCTTGGACACGTATTATGAGGCTGTCGAGAAGTTTGGAAAACCGGCAACAGGAAATTGAACATTCAAAAAAAAAAGAAAGATATGCAGAAGATAGCGTTGAATCATAAAACGATTCTGGTGACGGGTGGTGCCGGATTTATCGGCAGCAACCTGGTAAAGAGGCTGCTGGTGGAAACTCAGGGTTGTACGATAGTCAGCATCGACAACATGAATGACTACTATGACGTCCGCCTCAAGGAGTTCCGACTGAAGGAACTGGACGCAGTGGCCAGTCAGTGCCAATCGTCGTATCATTTTATAAAAGGCGATATTGCCGACAAGGCCACCATTGACGGCCTCTTTGAAGAATACAAGCCCTCCGTAGTGGTCAACTTGGCAGCGCAGGCTGGTGTGCGCTATTCGATTACCAACCCCGACGCCTATATCCAGTCGAATCTGATAGGCTTCTACAACATCTTGGAAGCCTGCCGCCACAACCCTGTGGAGCATCTGGTGTATGCCTCGTCATCGTCGGTCTATGGGTCTAACAAGAAAGTACCGTACTCTACGGACGACAAGGTCGACAACCCCGTTTCGCTGTATGCCGCTACGAAGAAGTCGAACGAGCTGATGGCCCATGCCTATTCCAAGCTCTACAACATCCCGTCGACAGGCTTGCGCTTCTTTACCGTATACGGACCGGCCGGTCGTCCTGACATGGCTTACTTTGGATTCACCAACAAGTTGCGCGAGGGGAAGACCATCGAAATCTTCAACTTTGGCAACTGCAAGCGTGACTTCACTTACGTGGACGACATCGTGGAGGGCGTCGTGCGCATCATGCAGGGGGCTCCGGAGAAGAAACAGGGCGACGACGGGCTGCCTCTGCCGCCTTATGCGGTGTATAATATCGGCAATAACTCGCCAGAGAACCTGCTGACGTTTGTCGACATCCTGCAACAGGAGCTGATTCGTGCCCGTGTGCTGCCCGAAGACTATGACTTCGAGGCACATAAGAAGCTGGTGCCCATGCAGCCCGGCGATGTGCCGGTGACCTTTGCCGACACCTCTGCCCTAGAGCGCGACTACGGCTACAAGCCCGGCACGTCGCTGCGCGATGGTCTGCGGGCCTTTGCCGAATGGTACTATGAGTTCTATATCAAGTAAGAAATAAAAAATCAGAAATAGAAATTAGTAATTAGGGACGACCATGAAGCAGGTTAGGTTTTTTGTGTTGACACTGGTGGCAGCCCTGTTGGTAGGCTGCGGCACCACCAAGACCGTTCCCGTTACGGGGCGTAAGCAGTCGCTGATGGTTAGCGACGGCGAGATGCTGAGTCTGTCGACACAGCAGTATCAGGAATATATGAAGACTGCCAAGCCTTCCACCAATGCCACCCAAACGGCTATGGTGAAGCGTGTAGGGCAGAAGTTGGCAACAGCCGTGGAGAACTATATGCGGGCAAACGGCTTGGCTGAGGATATACAGAACTACAAATGGACGTTTAACCTGGTGCAGGACCAAAGCGTGAATGCCTGGTGTATGCCCGGTGGCCTGATAGTTGTGTACGAAGGCTTGCTGCCCGTCACGCAGGATGAGGCCTCGCTGGCCATCGTGTTAGGTCACGAGATAGCCCATGCCGTGGCTCGTCACTCGGCAGAACAGCTGAGTACGCAGTATAAACAGCAGTATGGGTTGCAGATTGGCTCGGCGGTGGCAGGCGCCTTGGGGGCTGGCAGTACCGCAGTGTCCATCGGACAGGCCGTCCTGTCGCAAGGGTTGAGCTTGGCAAACCTGAAATATTCACGCAACCATGAGAGCGAGGCCGACCACATGGGGCTGATATTTGCCGCCATGGCCGGCTACGACCCGCAGGTAGCTGTCAGTTTCTGGCAGCGTATGGCTGCCGCCAGCTCTAACAAGACGTCAGAGTTCTTCAGCAGCCACCCCTCCGATGAGACCCGTATCCGGCAGATACAGGGCTGGATGCCCGAGGCTCTGCAGTATTATAGCGGCAGGCAGGGTAGTGGAAAGGCCGCCACAACGACCAAGGCTTCTGCCAGCGGTACGACTGCAACACCGGTGAAGACGATACACATTAAATCAAAATAGGTCATGAAAAGGATATTGTTATCAGGCATATTGCTGGCAGCCCTGACGGTTTCGGCGCAAACCAAGGACGGCGGAATCACTGTCGGTATGCTGCAACAGATAGAACGGCAGAACGCTCCGACGGCATCCGACCGTGCGCTGCGGAATGCACTGGCAGCAAATGCTATTGACAACTTGGCAAAGAATCAGTTGAAGGCAGGAACCATTGACACCTACTTCAGTGTAGAAACCAAGAAGCAGAGCATTACCGACCAGAAGCAGAGTGGGCGTTGCTGGATGTTCAGCGGCCTGAACGTGCTGCGCTCCAACTTTGCCAAGCGTACCGATTCGCTCACCGTCTCGCTGTCGCACGACTACCTCTTCTTCTGGGACCAGTTGGAAAAGGCCAACCTGATGCTTCAGGGAGTCATTGACACAGGCAAGAAGCCCATTGACGACCAGCGCGTACAGTTCTTCTTCCACTATCCGCTGAACGACGGCGGCACCTTCTGCGGTGTAGCCGACCTGGCAGAGAAATACGGACTGGTGCCTTCAGAAGTACAGCCCGAGACCTATTCGGCTGACAATACGTCGAGGATGTCGGCTATCATCAAGTCCAAACTGCGCGAACAGGGAATAGAACTGCGGCACATGGTGGCCGAAGGCAAGAAAGCCAAAGACATAGAGAAGCGCAAGACCGAGATGCTTGGCGAGATATACCACATGCTCGTCATCACGCTGGGCGAGCCTGTCAGGGAATTCACCTATGCATTCAAGGACAAGAACGGCAAGGCCGTCACGCCAGCCAGGAAATATACTCCTAAGGACTTTTACCAGGAGATAGTCGGCGGACCGCTGAACGGCACCTTCATCATGGTGATGAACGACCCGCGCCGTGAGTACTACAAGACTTATGAGGTGGAGTACGACCGCCATACCTACGACGGCCATAACTGGAAATACCTGAATCTGCCCATGGAGGAAATCGAGGCTTTGGCCATTGCCTCGCTGAAGGACGGCCGCAAACTCTATTCAAGCTATGATGTCGGCAAGCAGCTGGACCGTAAGCGTGGCTATTGCGACTTGGACAACTTCGACTATGCTTCGCTCTTCAACACCACGTTCGGTATGGACAAGGCCGACCGCATTGCCACGTTCGACAGCGGTTCTACGCATGCCATGACACTGACGGCTGTCGACCTGGATGCCGATGGAAAGCCCTTGAAGTGGAAGGTGGAGAACTCATGGGGCAGCGACTGGGGGCAGCAGGGGTGTCTGATTATGACTGCCGAATGGTTCCGGGAATATATGTTCAGGCTGGTCGTTGACAAGCAATATGTCTCCGCCAAACTGCTCAGTGACTTCGAGCAGAAGCCTCTTATGGTGATGCCTGAGGACCCGCTGTTCCAAATGGATGAGTAGTGTAGGGGCCTCCCTATAAATATGGATTGCAAGTGTAAGGGTATTTGGTTACCTTTGCACTTGATTTTTTTGTATGGAAACATGAAGAGCAGACTTTTTATTTTAGGATTATTGCTTCCCGCATGCCAATGGCTGCAGGCTGCAGAGGTGAACGACAGTTCGCGTGTGGTGGACCTCGACGAAGTCATCGTCGTAGCACAACCCAAGGAGGGCTTCCTGCTGCGCCAGCAACCCATGAGCAGCAGCGCACTGGGTAGCGCCGACCTGCAGCAGCTGCATATCCAGAGCATGGGGCAGCTGTCAGGCTATGTGCCGTCGTTCGCCATGCCTGAGTATGGTAGTCGTCTGACGTCCTCTATATATATAAGAGGTATAGGCGCGCGCGTGAATAACTCAGCAGTGGGCATCTACTACGACCACATCCCTCTGATGTCGAAGTCGGCCTTCAACAGCCACTTCTACATGCTTGACCGCGTTGACGTGTTGCGTGGTCCGCAAGGTACGCTCTATGGAGCCAATACCGAAGGCGGCATCGTGCGCATGTACTCCAAGAACCCCATGCACTACCAAGGCACCGACATCCGTGTGGGGGTGGGTACGGCTTTCCACCGCAAGGCCGAGGTGGCCCACTACCACCGTCCCAGCGACCGGCTGGCCTTTATGGTGGCCGGATTCTACAACGGGCAGGACGGCTTCTTCCGCAATGTGAACTTGGACGAGCGCAACGACCGCATGGACGAGGCCGGCGCCAAGCTGCGACTGGTGTATCAGCCTAACCACCGGCTGACCTTCGACGTGACCAGCGACTATCAGTACACGATACAAAATGGCTTCCCTTACGGGCTCTACCATGTTGACGACGATGCTACCGACGACCCGTCGACCACCTATATGAACAGCTATCGCCGCCAGATGGTGAACACGGGACTGCACATAGCCTACGACATGGGCTCGCTGCTGCTGACGTCGACCACCAGTCACCAGTATCTGTGGGACCGCATGAACATGGACCAGGACTATGTTGCCACCGACTATATGCGACTGATGCAACAGCAGAAGATGAATGCCGTGACGCAGGAACTGGTGCTGCGCTCCAAGACTGCCGGCCGCTGGCAACACACCACGGGCGTCTTCGGCAGCTACGAGTGGCTGCACACCCTCGGACCCGTCTACTTCGGCGATGCCATGGGGGCGTTCATCATGACCCAATGGGGCATGCCTGCTGCCCAGCACAGCTTTATGAAGTTCCAAGACTACCACGTTCCCGGTGACTTCCACACGCCACAGCTGAACGTTGGCATCTATCATGAGTCGAATATCCTGCTCACCGACCGCTTCAAGGTGACGTTAGGACTGCGCTACGACTATAGTCGCGTCAAGATTGACTACGACACGCAGGCTCGTTTCCGCCTGGATGTCAACATGGGACAGATGCGTGCCAACCACGCCTTCCTGTCGGCATTCAACGACTCGCAGACGAATACGTACAACCAGGTGTTGCCCAAAGTGGGGTTGACTTATACCTTCGACGGTGAGGGCAGCAATGTCTATGCCGTGGTCGGCAAGGGTTTTCGTGCTGGTGGCTACAATCTGCAGATGTTCTCTGACATCTTCCAGACAGAGGCCAAGGGACTGGGCCATGCCTTGCGTTCCATGATGACCGCCGACTATGTGGCGGAGCATACCCCTGAACAGGTGGAGGCCGTGAACAACACCATCTCGTACAAGCCCGAGGAGTCGTGGAACTTTGAGGCTGGTACGCACCTGAACCTCTTCGGCAGCCGGCTACGTGCTGACGTGTCGTTGTTCTACACTATGATACGCAACCAGCAACTTTCTGTCATGGCCGGTAACTACGGCTTCGGTCGCGCCATGGTCAATGCCGGCAAGAGCTATAGCTGTGGTGCTGAGCTGGCACTGAGGGGCTCGGCTGTTGACAACCACCTGACGTGGGCTGCCACCTACAGCTTCACCCATGCCTGCTTCAAGGAGTATGACGATTTGGACGAAGAGGGTCATGCCGTGAGCTACAAGGACAACCACGTCCCCTTCATACCCAGCCATAAGTTCAGCATCAACAGCGACTATCGTGTCGACTTGGGGCACGACGGTTTCCGCGCCATTACCTTTGGTGCCAATGTGACCGGACAGGGCAAGACCTACTGGGAAGCTGACAACGTGCTGAGCCAGAAGTTCTACGCCTTGCTGGGCGCTCACGTGGCACTTGACATGGGAGCTGTAGAACTGGACGTGTGGGGACGTAACCTGACTAACACGAATTATAATACATTCCTGGTGTACAGTAAGATGACTGGCCAAAACTTTGCACAGCGGGGAAATCCTGTACAGGTAGGGTTTGATTTGAATATTCATTTTTAATCAAAAGCATACAATTCTGTTAAAATCGTTAAAATTAACGGAATTAATTAACTTTGTGACTTCTTCATATCCGGGAAAGTTATTATCTTTGCCCGTGATATGAAGAAGTCAACGATTTGGACCATAGCCGTCATCATGGGGTTTTCCTTTCTGGGATTGCTCTTTCTTCAGTTCTCCTATGTTGAGGAGATGGTGAAAATGAAGAAGGAACAGTTCGACGAGAGTGTCAACCGAGCGCTCTATCAGGCGTCGCGCAATCTGGAGATGAACGAGACATTGCGCTATCTGGAAAAAGACGTCAACGAGACGGAACGCCATGCCTTTTCGCAGGATTCCGTGTTCACCGACGGCCTGGGGTCCATCAAGCAGAGCCACCAGTTTGCCGTGGCTGCCGACGATGGCACCGTCTATTCCTCGTTCCAGCTGAAGACTTTCGAGATGAAACCGGCCTCCGTTCCCAAGGCCATGATACTCCATAAGGACAAGAATTCGCTGGTCGATGCCGCCAAGACAATGCAGGAAATCGTGCGCCAGCGCTACGTTTACCAGAAGGCTCTGCTGGACGAGGTGGTCTACAACATCCTCTATACGGCCAGTGACAAGCCGCTGAAGGAGCGTGTCAACTTCCGCATGCTTGACCGCGACATCCGTGTGGAGCTTATCAACAACGGTATCAATATTCCCTATCACTTCACCGTGTCCACCACCGATGGCCGCGAGGTGTACCGCTGTCCTGAATACGAGGAGAAAGGCAAGGAATACACCTACCAGCAGGTGCTCTTCCGCAACGACCCGCAGTCGAAGATGGGCATTGTCAAGATACATTTCCCCGAAATGAACAGCTACATTTTCTCGTCGGTGCGCTTTATGATTCCAAGTATTATCTTCACCGTCGTCTTGCTCATCACGTTCCTCTTCACCATCGTGGTAGTCTTCCGTCAGAAGCGCTATTCAGAGATTAAGAACGACTTCATCAACAATATGACCCATGAGTTGAAGACGCCCATAGCCAGCATATCCCTGGCTGCCCAGATGATGAACGACGACAGCATCACCAAGTCGGAGCAGATGACCAAACATCTCAGCGGTGTCATTACCGACGAGTCGAAACGCCTGCGCTTCTTGGTGGAGAAGGTGTTGCAGATGTCGATGTTTGACAAGAAGAGCGTCGTCTTCAAGAAGAAGGAGCTGGACCTCAACGAAATGGTAGAGAACATCGCTCAGTCGTTCAACCTGCGCGTGGAGCATACCGGCGGCAAGATATATACTCAGATAGAAGCTGTCGACTCAGCCATCTACGTTGACGAAGTGCATTTCCAGAATGCTATTACCAACCTGATGGACAATGCCGTGAAGTACCGTAAGCCCGAGGAGCCTCTTGACATCTATATCCACACGTGGAACGACCATGAGAAGCTTTACCTTAGCATCCGCGACACGGGGCAGGGTATCAAGAAAGAAAACCTGAAGAAAATCTTCGATAAGTTCTACCGTGTCCACACCGGCAACAAGCACGATGTCAAGGGATTTGGACTCGGACTGGCCTACGTCAAGAAAGTTGTCGACCTGCATCAGGGCGACATCAAGGCTGAGAGTGAGCTGGGAAAAGGCACCAAGTTCACCATCTCCCTGGCTGTTATGAAGGAAACTTAATATTAACTCAATAAAACATAATCATTATGGACGAAAAGCTTAAAATTCTTCTTTGCGAAGACGACGAGAACCTCGGAATGCTGTTACGCGAGTATCTGGCAGCCAAAGGCTACATGGCAGAACTCTGCCCTGATGGCGAGGCAGGCTACAAAGCCTTCCTGAAGACCAAGTTCGACATCTGCGTGCTCGACGTGATGATGCCTAAGAAGGACGGCTTCACGCTGGCACAGGAAATCCGTCAGGCCAATGCCGAAATCCCTATCATCTTCCTCACGGCCAAGACGTTGAAGGAGGATATCCTGGAAGGTTTCAAGATTGGTGCCGACGACTATATCACCAAGCCCTTCTCCATGGAGGAACTCGTATTCCGTGTAGAAGCCATTCTGCGCCGTGTACGTGGCAAGAAGAACAAGGAGAGTTCTGTATATCGTATCGGCGACTTCACCTTCGACACCCAGAAGCAGCTGCTGTCTATCGGTGAGAAGCAGACCAAGCTGACTACCAAGGAAAACGAGTTGCTGGCTCTGCTCTGCTCGCACGCCAACGAAATCCTGCAGCGCGACTTCGCCCTCAAGACCATCTGGATTGACGACAACTACTTCAATGCCCGCTCCATGGATGTCTACATCACCAAGTTGCGCAAGCACCTCAAGGACGACCCGCAGATAGAGATTATCAACATTCACGGCAAGGGCTACAAACTCATCACGCCTGATGAGGAGTAGGGGCGTTGTTGGCATCGGGAATGGTTAATTAGCTATAAATTTGCAATTATATTTGGCTGTAAGCTTTCAATTTGTTACCTTTGCAGGCAAAAATTGAATAGACAAACAACTTTAACAAAGATTGATTATGGCAGAAATGAATTTTGGTGGCGTCATCGAGACAGTGGTCACCAGCAAGGAGTTCTCACTTGAGAAGGCACGCGAAGTATTGAAGGACGAGGTTATTGCCGTCATCGGCTATGGCATTCAGGGCCCCGGACAGGCTTGCAACCTGCGCGACAACGGCTTCAATGTCATTGTCGGACAGCGTCAGGGCAAGACTTATGAGAAGGCAGTCGCTGACGGCTGGGTGCCGGGCAAGACGCTCTTCTCCATCGAAGAGGCTGCTGAGAAGGGTACTATCCTGTGCATGCTTCTGAGCGATGCAGGTCAGATACAGGTGTGGCCCACCATTAAGCAATATCTGAAACCTGGCAAGACGCTGTACTACAGCCACGGATTCGCCATCAACTGGAGCGACCGCACGGGCGTTATTCCGCCGAAGGATGTCGACGTCATCATGGTAGCTCCCAAGGGTAGCGGTACCTCGCTGCGCACTATGTTCTGCGAGGGTCGCGGACTCAACTGCTCTTATGCCGTTTACCAGGACGCTTCGGGTCGGGCCAAGGACAAGACACTGGCCTTTGGTATCGGCATCGGTGCAGGCTATCTGTTTGAGACGACCTTCCAGCGCGAGGCTACCAGCGACCTCACCGGTGAGCGCGGTTCACTGATGGGCGCCATTCAGGGACTGCTGCTGGCTCAATACGAGGTGCTGCGCGAGAACGGTCACACGCCCTCCGAGGCCTTCAACGAGACGGTGGAAGAGCTGACACAGAGCCTTGGCCCGCTCTTCGGTGCCAAGGGTATGGACTGGATGTATGCCAACTGCTCCACCACCGCACAGCGCGGTGCACTGGACTGGGCTCCCCGTTTCCACGATGCCGTCAAGCCCGTCATGGAGTGGCTGTACTACTCGGTGAAGACAGGTAATGAGGCACAAATCTCCATTGACGCCAACTCCAAGCCTGACTATCGTGCCGGTCTGGAGAAGGAACTGGAGGCTATGCGCAACCAGGAGATGTGGCGTGCCGGCGAGACCGTCCGCAAGCTGCGTCCCGAATATCAGGAGGATTAAGTACTGCTTTCCTTCGGCGCTTTCCACGACGATGAAACGATATGTAACGGTACTGACCCTGATACTGTGCCATGTATTCTGCATGGCACAGTCCCCGGCCGACTCCCTGCTGCTACAGCGCGACTCGCTGCTGCGCGAGCTTCAGGCCATGAAGCTCAAGGAAGTTGTGATGAAAAACGCATTGGCAGAGAGCGGACGTTCGGCCCGTGAGGACTCTGTGCGTCGTGCCGAACAGAAGCGTTACATCAATTCTCTACGTCATAAGACACCGGGTGTCCCGCTGGTTATCAGCGGCGACACCCTGTTGTTTATCTATGCCAGCTTGGGCGGTGAGGATGCGCCTCATCGTGCAGCGTTGGCCGAACGCCGTATCATTCAGATTGGTAAAAGCCTGCAATTTACGACAGACTCGGTTCATGTCTTTGTCAGCGAATATACCGATGACATCATGTGCGGCGAGATGGTGCTGCTCAGAGTCAGCGACCTTGACGGTCTGTGGAACGGCATGTCGCGCAGCGAACTGGCCGAACAGCAGCGGGCCGTCATTGCTGCCGCCATTGACCGGCTGCACACTACCTATGGACTGAAGGCCAAGCTCACGGGGCTGGCGTGGGCGGTGTTGCTCATCGTTGTGCAGATAGTCTTCTTCATGCTTACTGCACGGCTTATCCGGTTTCTTCGCCGTCGTGTCGCAGAAGGTTTCGACAACCGGCTGAAACCGGGGGTTGTCAAGGGCTACACGCTGCTAACGGTGCATCAGGTAAAGCGCATCCTGTTGCTCCTGACTCGCATCTTGCAGATATTGCTCGTCGTTCTCCAGCTCTTTGTCTCGTTGCCGCTGCTGTTCAGCATATTCCCTGAAACCGAGAAGTTTACGTGGAACATGTTGAGCTATGTGTGGAGCCCGCTACGCGACATGGCAGTTTCGCTCGTCCACGTCTTCCCCAACTTGGTGAAAATTGCCGTCGTGGTCTATGTCGTGCGCTGGCTGCTGAAAGGCATACGCCATATCGCAGACGACGTGGCGGCCGGACGGCTGAAGATAGATAAGTTCTATCAGGACTGGGCCATGCCGACCTATCAGATAGTCCGTATCTTTGTCATCGCCTTCACGCTGGTTGTCATCTGGCCGTGGCTGCCCGGTTCCGAGTCTGGCATCTTCAAGGGCGTCAGCATCTTTGTTGCGGCTCTCTTCTCGTTAGGCTCTACGACCACCATTGGCAACCTCATTTCCGGCATCATTATCACCTACATGCGGCCTTTCCAGGTCGGCGACTATGTACGAATTGGCGAGCGCGAAGGTGAGGTGATAGAGAAGAATGCCTTCATTACCCGCCTGAAGGACATCAAAGGCAACCTCGTTACCGTCCCCAACAACTCCATCCTGTCGCAGCAGACGGTGAACTATACGGCTGCACTGCGCCACGGACAAGGCTCCGTCGTGCACTCCGAGTTTACTTTCACCTATAAGGTTCCCCGTCAGACTATAGAGGCCTACCTGCTGGAAGGTGCCGACCGCTGCGCGCTGCTGCTGAAGACACCCAAGCCCTTCGTCCTTGTCACGGCCTTGGAAGACTTCTATACCCGCTACGAAATCAACGGCTACACGCAGGCCACCGACCGCCTTTTTGAAGTCTATTCCGAGCTCCACAAGCACATCATCGACGTCTTCCGCGAACACGACCTCGACCCCACCTCTTCGCACTTTGTCAAGGTGGCCGAGAACAAGTAGGCGCTTCTGCAACGTCGGCTTTAACGCAGATTAACACAGGTCGATGCCATTACTTGGCGTTTTTTTGCTACCTTTGCGGGTGTTATGAATATTACTATCTATACACTTACTTCTGAACTTCACGACGAACAAGCCGTGAGCGCGGTAACGCGGGAGTTTCTGAGTAGCCTGCAAATAGCATACGACTTCAAGGGTGGCGACTATACAGACTATGGCCGCCATGCACTCGACCTGATATATGTGCGGACAGGTGGCACTGAAGGCATCTTCAGACGCCTGTTGCCGGAACTGCAGGCAAAGTCGGAGCGGCCTTTCTATCTGCTGACTTCTGGCAAGAGCAATTCGTTGGCTGCGTCAATGGAGATATTGTCGTATCTGCGCCAGAATGGCTTGCAGGGCGAGATAATTCATGGAAATGCAGCGTATATCTCTAAGCGAATCATGCTGCTGGCCAAGGCTGGAGAGGTCTTGGAGCGGCTGGAGGGCTGCAGGCTGGGCATTATCGGCCAGCCTTCTGACTGGCTTATTTCGAGCGTGGCCGACAGAGAGCGTGTGAAGAGTCTGCTGGGTATCGACCTGATGGATATTCCCATGCAGGAACTGCTGGACGGCATAGCCGAGACGCCCCTGAAAGAGACCGAGGAACAGGCTCCGACTGAGGCTATCAAGGAAGCACTGCCGGGGGCTTTCCGGATATATGATGCACTGAAAGGCATCGTCGACCACCAGCAGTTACAAGGCTTTACCCTTCGCTGTTTCGACCTGCTGACGGCAGTCAGGAATACGGGTTGCATGGCGTTGGCGCGGTTCAATGCCGACGGTATTATAGCAAGCTGCGAGGGCGACGTCCCTGCCATGCTTTCCATGATGATAGCACAGGCGGCTGTTGGCGTCACCGGTTTTCAGGCCAACCCTGCAAGTATCGACCCGGAGACGGGCGAAATGCTGTTTGCCCACTGCACCATACCTTTTAATATGGTAGAGCGTTACGAGTTGGACACCCACTTCGAGTCGGGCATTGGCGTTGGCATTCGTGGCTATATGAAGGAGGGTCCCGTCACGATATTCAAGGTGTCGGGCGACCTCTCACGCCACTTTATCGCGGAGGGCGAGCTGGTAGTAAGCCAAGCTAAGCCCGACCTTTGCCGGACGCAGCAGGTCATACGGCTCAATGATGCCGCCAAGACCTCGTACTTCCTGACAGAACCCATTGGCAACCATCACATCATATTGCCAGGACACCACCGTGAACTCCTGGAAGAGATTTGTAAGACATGGCTCAGACGGCAGCAGTGACATACGACAGCATCATGAAGGAGCTCAAGGAGCGCCAGTTCAAGCCTGTCTATTACCTGATGGGCGACGAGCCCTATTACATTGATAAAATCAGCGAATGGATAGCCGAAAACGTGCTACAGCCCGAGGAAAGAGACTTCAATCAGACTGTCTTGTTCGGTTCTGACGTCAATGCGTCGCAGATAGTCGACGCAGCCAAGCGCTATCCCATGATGTCCGAATATCAGGTGCTGATAGTTAAAGAGGCGCAGAACATCAAGCATACGGAGCCGTTGGAGAAGTATTTCAAGCAGCCCATGCGGAGCACCATTCTCGTGATGTGCCACAAAAACGGCAAAATAGACGGTCGGAAACTGGGCTACACCAAGGCCATCAAGGCTGCAGGGGTGCTTTTTGAGAGTCAGAAGCTGAAAGAATGGAATTTGGCGCCCTTCATCGAGAAATACTTAAGAGACCGCCAGACAAGCATTGACCCCAAGTCAACGCAGATGATTGCTGACTCCATCGGCGCAGACTTGAGTCGATTGACCAGCGAACTGGACAAGGTGTTGCTGAGTTTGCCGGAACAGGATAGGAGAGTGACGCCGCAAGTCGTGGAGGAACAGATAGGGGTGAGCAAGGACTTCAATGCCTTTGAGCTGCGCGACGCCATTGTTAACCGTAACATTTTCAAGGCAAATCAGATTGTGAAATATTTTGACGAAAATCCAAAGGCAGGAAGCATCTATTCTTTTCTCCCGATGATTTTTAATTATTTCCAAAATTTAATGCTCTCGTATTATTGTCCACAAAAAGGCAATCAGGATGCTATCGCACAATGGCTCGATTTGAAATCTTCATGGGGTGTCCGTGATTATCTGACGGGTATGAGAAATTACACAGGAATGAAAGTGATGCAGATAATTTCCAAAATACGCGAAATTGATGCCAAAAGCAAGGGTCTGGACAACCCCAATACGCCCCCTGGGGAGCTGATGAAGGAGTTAATTTTCTTTATATTTCATTGAAAAAACGGCTTTTTTGAAGCCGTTTTTTTCTATAATCAAATTTTTCCCGAACATAAAATTTTGGCCCTAATTCCCTTTGCCCAAAGGCTTTTTGGGCAAAAAACGGGCCTCATATTTCTCGTATTTTCAACTTTTTGTCCGACGGTCCAGAATTCCTCAAAAATGAAAAAATTGAGCCTTTGACAAGACGGAGAATTTAGGTTTAAGCAATTTTAAGGTTTTAAGTTGTTAATTTGGAATACCAAACCAATTTAAAAACACAAACATAAATTAAAATGTAAACGTAAATTTAGGTATTTACAAAACTAAAACGTAACATATACTTTATATTTATAAATCCAAATTCAAGGATTTTGATTTCTGAATCAATAAGGATTCACCTTTGTTTTTGTTGCTTTAAACACCTAAAACCCAAGTATTTGGGCGTATTTCTTCTTTCTAATTGCATCAGATGCCCCAATTTCGGAAACCAAACCTGCATATTAAAAGCCGTAATAGGTGACACGTCCTAATTACTCCTTTTATAATCAGTTACTTAGGCTGATTCCCTTTTAAACGCCTTTGTAAGGATTTTATTCTGTAAATTTACATTTATGTTTTTGAAAGCACTGGATTAACGTTTCAAAATCACAAATTTAAACTTTTGAATTCAAAAGTCAAACTTTGGCAATTAAAATTCTCTTTAGATTTCTTGCGTAGTTCAAAAAAATGCTTTACCTTTGTAAAGTCTAACAAAAATGGCCTTTTTGGCCCTATTTTCGTGCTTATGGAAACAAAAGACCGCATTCGGATGCTCATGGAAGACCAGCACATGACGCAGCAGGTGTTCGCTGATTTCATCCAACAGTCGCCAGCCACGCTGAGCAGTATTTTCAACGGACGCACCCGTCCTACCCTCAATATCGTCGAAGCTATCAAAGCGAAAATTCCTGACATCTCTGTCGAGTGGCTTCTCTTTGGTACTGGCGATATGCATATCTCCCACCCCCAGGAGGCAGCTTCGACTCATGCAGAAGGTGGTATGGCTTCTCAAGAGCAAATGTTAAATTTTGAAAATTCTCCTTCTCCTGAAAATTTCAGTACCGTACCGGCGCGTCCAATGCCCACTTCTGTGTCCGCTCATCAACAGAGTGTACGAAATACACACTTGGATTTGTTCCATGAAGGTATCAAAAATATTGACAAAGAGCCTCGCCATGTCACCGAAATTCGGGTCTATTATGATGACCAGACTTATGAGACGTTTGTGCCTGCCAAGTCGAAATGAATACCCTATGGCGGCTTAGTATATTATAAATAGGTGTGGCTCCAGCGATGCCATAAGCCGTTCTTTGCCGCCAGTATGGTCTTTATGTGCTCGTTTGTAGCCTGTTTATGGCTCGTTTGTAGCCTGTTTATGGCTCGTTTGTAGCCTGTTTATGGCTCGTTTATAGCCTGTTTATGTGCTCGTTTGTAGCCTGTTTATGGCTCGTTTATAGCCTGTTTATGTGCAAAAAGTAGCCACTCACATCCCGTGAGTGGCTTCTTTTTGAGGCTTAAAAATGCTGCTATAAAGCCGTTATTGCAGAATATTTACCGGATAACCTTGCGGAAAGTACCGTCCGACTGGCGTACGATGTAAAGGCCGTTCTGCCGTGCATCGGTGCGCATGCCGTCAATGCGGTAGTATTCTGTGGGCTGTTTGGTGTCCGTTTTCAGGGCAGTCACGGCAGAGATGTCGTCGCCGATGACCAGACAGAGTTTGTTGCCGATGAGCATGAGTTGGTACTTCTCCACGCCGTCAAGGCCCTCAATGCGGATGTCGCTGAGGTTGCCCCTGATGGTGCCGATAGTGCCTATGTAGTAGATGCCTTCGGGAATGGGCGTCTGCTGCACCTTGAACTCGATGACAGGCGTGAGGTATTGTGGCCCATGCTGCCAGTCTTTCGTGTTGATGACCAGCTGCTGGGCGTTCACCTGGTCGGCAGTCTGAGTGCTGCAGTCCAGGTCAATGACCAGCCGTGCGCCGAAGTTCATGGTCAGCACCGTGGTGGTTATGCTGCCGATGTGCGACTCTCCGCCGGGCAGCAGCCGTGCGTCGTAGTCCATCGTGATGTCACTGCCGAAGATGCCGCCGTCAGAATCGAGCACTGCAAAGCGGTTAAGCCATAGCGGGCTGTGCTCCAGCGTGCCGTCGAATTTCAAGGTTCCGGCCCATACCTGGGTCTCGCCGCTATAGGTATGTACGCCGGCCGGCAGTTCCAGAATGCCGTTTCCTTGCTTCACGAGCAGCATTTCTCCGCTCAGCCGTCCGCCTGTCAAGGTGTGTTTATAGACTGTCGTCGTGATGTTTCCGTTGCTGTCATGTCCCTGCACCCATGCCGGAGTGTTGACCGTCAGGATGGCGGGAGCCGCTCCGTCGGCCACGTTGACCGTCATGTCGCCCTGCGTAGCCAGCAGCAGGTGCTGCCTGTCGTACTCGGTGCCGATGGTGCTTCCGTCGGCCAACTCCACTCTGTCGCGGTTGGTCAGCGTTGGGGGAGCCTCGGTGATGCCCTCCATCTCCCCGAGGAAATAGCTCAGGTGTGGCGGCTGGTTGTAGGCCATCATCTGCCACACCATGGCCTGCCGGTACTGGTGGTCGTGCCATAGGGTAGGCAGCGAGTGTTCGGTGAACATGCCCGATGTGTAGACACGGATGTCGGTGCCATGGCGCACGATGATTTCCTCGCGCCAGTCGCCGATGACGTCGCCCTGGAAACAGGGGTTGTTCTTCGAGTCATTGTTCATGTTGCAGCCCGACGACGTGAACAGGCGCCCCGTCCCGGGCTTCTCAATCTTGGCCTCGCGGGCCGTACCGGGACTGTTCAGAATCTCCGAGCAGAGGTCGCCGTCCCAGTAGATTCGGAAGTTCAGGTCGCCCCAGTTGATGAAGCTGTCGCCGCCGTATTCGTCAATCAGCTGGTCGCTGACGGTGTTAATCATGCCGCTCTGCATGGAACGTCCCACGCATCCCGGGTATTCGTTGGAGAAGTTCGCCATCAGACAGCGTCCGTCGTCCTCCGTTCCGTCGTGCTTGTAGTATATCTCGCTGGTGGTGGCATTACGGTAGTTGCAGCCGTATTTGCCCCGGCTCTCCTCTAAGCAGCCGAAAAATTCCAGCCCGCGTCGGTAGGGGTCGAAATCGCTGACGTGCTGCGAGTCGCCATGGCCATAGCCCGTCGTCGAGAGCCCCTTGCCGTTGTCGTCGATGACCATCGAGCCGTAGACGATTTCGTCGCGGCCGTCCTCGTCGACGTCGGCTACGATGAAGTTATGGTAGCCGTTGCCGTACCACGGGCTGCTTGGAATGTTGCAGTTCCAGCGCCAGCGCTCGCTCCACTGGTGGCTGCTGCGGTCCAGGTCCATGGCCATCATCTTGTGGCGGGTGTAGATGCCCCGGCCTAAGAAGAGGCTGGCCTTGCGGCCGTCAAGGAACGGTGCTCCCATGAAGTATTTCGACGAGCGGTGCCCGTAGTCGTCGCCCCACGCCGTCTTCAGGTTTGTCTCGCCCGTCTCCAGTCGTTTCAGTGGATAGTCCGTCAGCTGGTACAGCGCTCCCGTCTCGCCATTCATATAAATAAGGTATTCTGCTCCGGTGTGCGTATAGGCCATGCTGCCCGTCGGAGAGCCCTTTTCGTTCGTGGTGTACCAGGTGTCGCGGGTGTTCTTGGTCATATCGCCAATGGTGTAGAGTTGCGTCTTGCCGTCCGGTCCGTAGACAATCATGTTGTCGGCACCGCGCATCACCACCTCGGCCCGTCCGTCTTCGTCCCAGTCGTAGGCAATGATATTGGTCTCGGTCATCATGTGACTCACCATGTTGGGACCGCAGTCAATGCGCCACAGCATGGTGGCTGCTCCCGTCTGCCAGTCGACATCGTAGGCGTCGAACACGACAAACTCCTTCGATGTCTTCGGATAGATGATGAAGCGGTCGTTCCCTTTGGCGTCGTCCAGGCCGCTGTCGTAGCCTTTGGCATCCACGGTATTCAGCCGTTTGATGATGATTTCCAGCTCGCCGTCGCCGTCCACGTCGGCCAGCTCGGCGTCGTTGGGCTCATAGTGGCTGGTCACCTCGTTGCCGTCGCGGTCGTAGACGGGTGCCAGTGCTATGTCGAGATAGCCCGTCGCGCAGCGGTTGTTGCCCAGCTTATACACATACTGCGACCATGCCGACACGGCAGCCGAGCGCTCCTGTTCCACGCCCCGCACCACAGGTGCCACCTGATACTGCGAGGTGGGCAGCCCGTTGCTGTTGTCGGCATAGCAGGTCGTCGTCAGGTTCTTGGCTATCAGCGTGCCGTCCTTGTAGAGGTTGTACGTCACGAACCAGTATTCCTCGCCCAGCCGCCGCCACGTCACCATGTTCGTGGTGCTGCCGGTGGTGGCGCCGGTCTGCACCACCACGATGCCCCGGCCCAGCTTGTCGGTGAACCGCTGCGCCGTTGCCGTCAGGCTGGTGGTTGCCAGCGCCATGATTGCTATCCACAGTTTCTTCATATCCTTTATTTCTTGTTTTCCTTCTTCCGTTGGTCGTGGTCCAGGATAATCTTGCGCATGCGCATCGACTTCGGCGTCACCTCGACCAGTTCGTCCTCCTTGATATACTCCAGGCACTCCTCCAGCGACATGACCACCTTTGGAATGATGCGCGCCTTGTCGTCGGTTCCCGAGGCTCGCACGTTGGTCAGCTGCTTCGCCTTGCAGACGTTGACCACCAGGTCGTTGTCGTGCACGTGCTCGCCGACCACCTGACCCATGTAGACATCCTCGCCCGGGTCGATGAAGAACTTGCCACGGTCCTGCAGCTTGTCGATGGCGTAGGCAAAGGCGTTGCCCGTCTCCAGGGCTATCATTGAGCCGTTCACGCGGCGCTCAATGTCGCCCTTGTATGGCTGGTATTCCTTGAATCGGTGGGCCATGATGGCTTCGCCCTGCGATGCCGTCAGCACGTTGGTGCGCAGGCCGATGATGCCGCGCGAGGGGATGTCGAACTCGATGTTCGTGCGCTCGCCCTGGCTCTCCATGCTGGTCATCTCGCCCTTGCGGCGCGTCACCATGTCAATCATCTTCGATGCAAACTCTTCCGGCACGTTGATGGTCAGCTCCTCAATAGGCTCACACTTAATCAATGGAGAATTGACAATTGATAATTGAGAATTGCCTGGCGCAGCAGCATTGTCCATTATCAATTGTCCATTTTCCATTCTTCCGTAGCGGAAGATAACCTGCGGCTGTCCCACCTGCAGCTCGTAGCCCTCGCGGCGCATGGTCTCGATGAGCACCGAGAGGTGCAGCACGCCACGGCCTGAGACTACCCACTTGTCGGTCGAATCCTCGAACGGCTCCACGCGCAGCGCCAGGTTCTTCTCCAGCTCTTTCTCCAGCCGGTCGTTGATGTGGCGCGACGTGACGTATTTTCCCTCCTTGCCGAAGAACGGCGAGTCGTTGATGGTGAAGAGCATCGACATGGTCGGCTCGTCGATGGCAATGGGCGGCAGTGGCTCCGGGTTCTCGATGTCGCAGATGGTGTCGCCAATCTCAAACTTCTCCAGGCCGATGACGGCGCAGATGTCGCCGCAGTCCACCTGTTCTATTCTGCTGTGCCCCATGCCGTCGAAGGTGTGCAGCTCCTTAATCTTGGTCTTCTCCATCGAGCCGTCGCGGTGTGCAATGGTCACCTGCTGGCCGTCCTTCAGCTGTCCACGGTGCACGCGGCCCACGGCGATGCGGCCCGTATAGCTCGAGTAGTCCAGACTGGTGATGAGCATCTGCGGCGTGCCCTCAATCTGCCTGGGGGCGGGGATGACCTCGATAATCTTGTCCAACAGGTAGGTGATGTCCTGCGTCGGCTTGTTGTAGTCCTCGCCCATCCAGCCGTTCTTGGCCGAGCCGTACACCACGGGGAAGTCCAGCTGGTCCTCGGTGGCATTGAGCGAGAACATCAGGTCGAACACCATCTCGTACACCTCCTCGGGCCTGCAGTTGGGCTTGTCCACCTTGTTCACCACCACGATGGGCTTCAGGCCGATTTGGAGCGCCTTCTGCAACACGAAGCGCGTCTGCGGCATCGGGCCCTCGAAGGCGTCCACCAGCAGCAGACAGCCGTCGGCCATGTTGAGCACGCGCTCCACCTCGCCGCCGAAGTCGGAGTGTCCCGGCGTGTCGATGATATTGATTTTCGTCCCTTTCCAGTTGATACTCACATTCTTTGACAGAATGGTGATGCCGCGCTCGCGCTCCAAGTCGTTGGCGTCCAATACCTGGCTCGACAGGTTCTGTCCCTCGCGGAACAGGTTACCGGCCAGCATCATCTTGTCCACGAGCGTCGTCTTGCCGTGGTCTACGTGTGCGATAATCGCAATGTTCCTGATATCCTGCATAACTAAAATTACGTAATTACGGCTGCAAAGGTACGAATTTCCCGCGAAATATCACCACATAGCGCGCGGTTTTATCACACCCCGCGACTACTTTTATGTCAAACGGCGCAGACTTTTATGGCATTTCGTGCGGACTTTTATGGCATTTCGTGCGGACTTTTATGTCAAAAGTTGCGGACTTTCGGGATAAAAGTCCGGGCTGTTTGACATAAAAGTCCGTTCCATTTGGCATAAAAGTCCGCACGCCTTGGGCGCCGTCCGGCCCGAAAGCGACAGGGATGCAGGAAAAAAACGTGCAAAAATTTGGCCGTTTGTGCAAATCTTCGTACCTTTGCAGCCGCTATTCGGAAAATCCGGAGCATTCGACGATGCGCAACGGCTGTGATTAAAGGCCGGGAGCGTCAGAAGGATGTTATGGCAAACAAGTTATTTAATCATTTCAAAAACCATGTATTTAGACCAAGCAAAAAAGGTTGAGATTTTCACCCAGTACGGCCAGAACGCCCAGGACACCGGCAGCGTTGAGAGCCAGGTAGCCCTGTTCACCTATCGCATTCAGCACCTGACGGAGCACCTGAAGAAGAACCACAAGGACTTCGGCACCGCCCGCGCCCTGACCAAGATGGTAGGCCGCCGCCGCAAGCTGCTGAAGTATCTCTACAACAAGGACATCAACCGCTACCGTGCACTGATTAAGGCTCTCGGCCTGCGTAAGTAAGCATAGCGGAAAAGTCAGGAAAAAGAAACTCCGATGGGCGCGTCCCACCGGAGTTTTTCTGTGTATGGCGTCAGTCGCTGGTGTGGAGTCTCAGCCGGTCTGTGTATAGCGTCAGTCGCTGATGCGGAGTCTCAGCCGGTATTTCCTGCCGGGGTCTATGCTGTACCGCTTCAGCACGCCCGGGCCGCACGAGCTGTTGCCCAGCCCGAGGACGGCACAGTCGATGCTGAGGTAGGTCGCAGCCTGCTCCTCCAGCTCGTAGTCGTGGCTCTTGCCGGCCAGGTATTGGGCGGAGTAGGGCAGGGCGGAGAAGGAGAAAGCCCCGTCGACGGCCTCGATGCGCAGCCGCTTGCCCTTCCTGGTCTTCAGCTCCACCATGGTGCAGTCCTCATGGTTGCCGGAGTCCTGCGGGCGCGGGTAGTGGACATACTGCTCCGTAACCGTCGACTGCCACAGGGCTATCGGGCACGACATCTTACGGTCGGGGTAGTTGTCCCACGGTCCGCGCCCGTACCACGTCAGCAGTTCGTACTGGCGCGGCAGCTCGATGACGATGCCGAGGCGCGGCAGTGGCGGCAGCGTGTCGGGAATTTCAAATTCGACGGTCAGCTCGTTGCCCTGCTGCTGCATGGTCATGGGGATGCGCAGGGTGTCGAGTCCGCAGCGCTTCCAGTCCTTGGCCAGCCAGTTGCCGAAGCTCTTGTCGTTATCGGTAGGAGCGCGGAAGCACTGGGGGCGGACCGGGAACCAGGAGTCGTGGACGGAGAATGCGGCTGCCGCCTGGTGCTTCATGGGGCGGGGAGCGGCAGCACCTTTGTAGCGCTGGTCGGCGGTGTGGTCGTACAGGACGTACGGTTCGCCGCAGGCTTTGGCGGCTTCGCCGTAGACGGCCTGCACCTCGTAGTATTTAGGCGTCAGCGTCCGGTCGCTCATCACGACCCCGTTCATGCAGAAGGCATGCAGGTTGGGCTTGTCGCCGAAGTCGCCGCCGTAGAGAACTTTCTGCCGTGCGGCGGCAGATGGCTTGCTATCCCCATCCCCCCTTTCGCTGACGATGATTCCCTGGTCCACCCAGTCCCAGATAAAGCCGCCCAGCATGCGGGGATTGGCCATGATTTCGTCCCAGTATTCCTTGAAGTTGCCCAGGGCGTTGCCCATCGAGTGGGCGTATTCGCTGGTCAGCACGGGGCGCGGGCCGCCGTCGCTGCCCTCCCATGTACAGTGGTCGCCAGCTCGGTTGGCGATTTCCAGCAGGCGCTCCCAGCGGGCGTTCTCGGCGCGTTCCTTGTCGGAGCCGTCGGGGATGCCCGGATTCAGGTATTCCTCCATGACGCGGGGATAGAAGCGGCTGATGACGTCGACCGTCGCAGGGTCGGTGGCGGTGCGCTCCATGTCGGAGGCTACGGAGAGCGTTCCCTGTGCGCCTTCGTAGTGGACAGGGCGCGTCGGGTCGAATTCGTGGAGCCATGCCGACATGGCGGCGTGGTTGGTGCCGTAGCCGCTCTCGTTGCCGAGGCTCCAGAAGATGACGGAGGGATGGTTCTTGTCGCGCTCGGCCATGCGGACGACGCGGTCCATGAAGGCGCCGGCCCAGTCGGGCGTGGAGGCCAGCGTGCCGCGCAGGCCGTGGGTTTCGCAGTCGGCCTCGTCCATGACGTACATGCCGACGGAGTCGCACAGCTCATACCATCGTGGCACGTTGGGGTAGTGGCTCAGCCGTACGGCATTGACGTTGGCCTGCTTCATCAGCAGCAGGTCCTGCTTCATCAGTTCCTCTGTCATGACGCGGGCACGGTAGGGGTCGTGCTCATGGCGGTTGACGCCACGGAGCTTGACGGCCCGCCCGTTGATGAGCAGCTGTCCGCCGGCAATGCGGATGTCGCGGAAGCCCACCTGCAGGCTCGTTTGCTCGACGGTGGTGCCGTCGGCACGCTGCAGCTGCAGGCGGAGGGTGTAGAGGCTTGGGCTGTCTGCGCTCCACAGGTGCGGGTTGTCGACGGCTATCTCCATGCGCTTGAACTTACGGTAGCCGCGCTGCGGGTACCATTCGTTCATGCGGGCTGCCTTGTGCTGCAGGTCAAGGACTTCAGAGGCAGCGACCGAATCGCTGCCCACCGTGGCGCTGCCGTCGAGCAGGGTGGCCACAAGGCGGTAGCCGTCGCCCGTCTCGCCGTTGTAGACGGAGAACTGCGGATTGACGGACAGGCCCCACCGCTGCCCCGCGCCGCCCATGCTGTAGGTCCTGACTGCCACGTCGCGCAGGCGGACATCAGGGGTATGGTAGAGCAGCACGTCGCGGTGGATGCCGCCGAAGCGCCAGAAGTCCTGGTCCTCCAGATAGGAGCCGTCGCTGTATTTGTACACCTCGACGGCTATTTGGTTCGCTCCCTTTCGGAGGTAGGGCGTGACATTGAACTCCGACGCCTCCATGGAGCCTTGGCTGTAGCCCACACGCTGGCCGTTCACCCAGACGTAGAACGCCGACATCACGCCCTCGAAGCGCAGGAAGGTCTGCCCGCTCCCCGTGCCGTTTGTTGCGATGTCATCGCAACAAACCCAACTGTCGGGCACCGTGAACGCGCGGCGGTACTGGCCTGTGGGGTTGCGCTCCACGTAGGTTGTCCAGTCCTTTTTGGGCTCTTTCGTGACGAAGGGCGGGTCAATCTTGAACGGATAGCCTGCCGAGATATAGATGGGGGTGCCGTAGCCGTGGACTTCCCAGTTGGCGGGAACGGGCAGCGTGGCCCACGACGAGGCGTCAAAGTCGGTGCGGTAGAAGTCGCGGACGCGACCGTCGGGCGTCGGCGTCCAGCGGAACTGCCACGTTCCGTTGAGCGACAGCTGACGGTCGCCCCGCTCAGCGCCGTAGGGGATGAAGTAGGCACGGGCCGCTTCGCGGCCTATTTGCAGCACATGGTGGTCTTCCCAGTCGTGGTGTCCGGCACCGAGAAGGGTGCCGCTGACGGTCAGTAATGCCGTTAGTAGTAGGGTTCTCATCGTTGTTTTCAAGTAGTCTTGGTTATGTTTTGCATGCAAAGGTACGATTTTTTATTGACTGCACGTTTGGTTAGCCCGTTTTTTTTGCGTACTTTTGCAGTCATGATGATAGCATTATATATAATAATAGGTGTAGCCGTCGGTGCGGCTGTGCTCTATCTGGTGATGAACCGCCGCGTGGGCAGCCTGCGAATCGAGCTGGCCAGGAAGGATACGGAGATGCAGATGCTGTCGCAACAGCGGCAGGAGGAGATGCGGCGCAGCGAGGAGCGCTTCGCCCAGCAGCTGGCAACGACGCAGGAACAGCTGCGGGTGATGAGCATGAAGCTGATGGACGACCAGGCGCGGCGGCTGAAGGAGGAGAACCGCGAGAGCATGGGCACCATCACGCAGCCGCTGCGCGATGCCATCAGCGAGATGCGCCGCGCCATCAACGAGAACACGAAGGACCACACGGCGCAGTCGGCCTCGCTGCGCGAGCAGCTGCGCATACTGGTGGAGAGCAACGAGAAAATAGGGCAGAAGGCGGAGGGACTGGCCAACGTGCTGCGCCGCGACAACAAGGTGAGCGGCAACATGGGCGAGATTATCCTGGGCGACCTGCTCAGCTCGCAGGGACTGACCGAGGGCATACACTACGAGGTGCAGGCCCGGCTGCGCGACGAGACGGGGCGCCCGCTGAAAAACGACGAGACGGGGCGCGAGATGCAGCCCGACGTCATCCTGCACTATCCGCAGGGACAGGACGTGGTCATCGACTCGAAAGTGTCGCTCGTGGCCTACGAGCGCTACGTCAATGCCGCGTCGGCCGAGGACAAGGAGCGCGCCCTGCAGGAGCATATACGGTCGGTGCGTGCCCACGTCAGCGAGCTGGCGCGCAAGGACTACTCCAAATACATCAAGGCCCCGCGCGAGGCCGTCGACTTCGTCATCATGTTCGTGCCCTTCGAGTCGTCCCTGCAGCTGGCGCTGGTCAACGACCCGTCGCTGTGGCGGGAGGCCTTCGAGCGCAAGGTGTTCATCACGGGCGAGCAGAACCTGCTGGGCATTCTGCACATGATACACATAGCATGGGTGCAGAACCAGCAGGCCGAGAACCAGGAGCGCGTATTCGGCGTGGCCGAGCAACTGCTCGACCGGCTGGGCGACTTCATCCAGCGATACCAGAAGGTGGGCGACCAACTGGAGCAGGCCCGCCGCGCATTCGACTTCTCTGCGAACAAGCTGAACGAGGGGCGTCAGAGCGTAGTACAGAAAGCCAACGAGCTGAAACAGCTGGGGGCAAAGGAGAATCCGAACCGCCGGATACCGAAGGCAACGGAGACGAAGGCGATGGACAGCACGCAAAACGAGCCGAATGATATACTTGAATGACGACATAGCGGGCTTCGACCTCGCGGCAGCACTGCCCTTGCTCAGCGAGCAACGGCGCGAGCAATGCCTGAAATTCCGGCATGAACAAGGGCGGAAGACGTGCGCCATGGCCTATCTCCTGCTGTGCGAGGCGCTGCGCAAGGAGTACGGGATTGACTGCCGGCCCGTGTTCGGCTATGGCGAACATGGCAAGCCCGTGCTGGTCGGGCTGCCGCATATACACTTCAACCTCAGCCACTGCCGCGAGGCGGTAGCCTGCGTGGTGAGCGACAGACCGGTAGGCATCGACGTGGAAAGCGTACGCGAGTACAGGGAATCGCTGGTGAGCTACACGATGAACGACGCCGAGCGCGCGGACATCAGCCGACATCCGCGACCGGAAATAGCCTTCACGCGCCTGTGGACGATGAAGGAGGCCGTGCTGAAACGGACGGGCGAGGGCATAGGCGGACGGAGCATGAAGGAGGTGTTGACGGGCAGCGAACAGCTGGAAACGGTAGTGAACGAAGCGAAAAACTACGTGTATTCTGTGGCTTATTGAAATTTATTTCTTATCTTTGCACCAAAAATAATACTAACTTAAAAACATAGGAGTATGAATTTAGACGGACGACGCGAAAGCTCAAACGTAGAAGACCGCCGGGGAATGAGTGGCGGCAAGAAAGCCGGACTGGCTGGTATCGGCGGTATTATCATCGCAATGGCTATTGCCTACTTCACGGGCGGAAACCCCTTGGAGGCCGGCATGCAGGCTTTCCAGGAGAACGGCGGACTGGGGTCGCTGGCTGGTACGAACACGGAAGTGAACGAGGGACAGCGCGAGTTCACCGAGGAGGAACAGGAGCTGGCACGATTCTCGACGCAGATTCTGGCTGGCACCGAGGATGTGTGGAAGGAGATTTTTGAAGAGAACGACATGGAGTACGAGCTGCCTACCATGGTGCTCTACACCGACGGCACCCAGACGGCCTGCGGACAGGGCTCGGCAGCCATGGGACCATTCTACTGTTCCGGCGACCAGAAGCTGTACATCGACCTGGCTTTCTTCACCACCATGAAGCGGCAGCTGGGGGCTGACGGCGACTTTGCCTACGCATACGTCATCGCCCACGAGGTGGGACACCACGTGGAGTACCTGACGGGTATCCTGCAGGATGCCCACGAGAAGATGGCCAAGGTGTCGCAGACCGAGGCTAACAAGCTCAGCGTGCGGCTGGAACTGCTAGCCGACTTCTACGCCGGCGTGTGGGCGCACCACGACAACAAGCGCTTCGGCTCGCTGGAAGACGGCGACATAGAGGAGGCTATCAAGTGCGCAGAGGTCATCGGCGACGACTATCTGCAGAAGAAAGCACGGGGCTATGCCGTGCCCGAGTCGTTCAACCACGGCACGTCGAAGCAGCGCATGAAGTGGTTCAAACGCGGTCTGGAGACCGGCGACGTATCGCAAGGCACTACCTTCCAGTGCTCCGATGCCGAGCTGTAGACGGACAGACGATTTTGACAAAAAAATCTCCCCCTACTTTCGCAAGCAGGGGGAGATACGTTTTTATTGATTAACTAAATTATAAACATTCGGGCCTGCGCACCTCGCGGTGCCGTGTTTCTTACGCCCTGAATTGTATTCCGCAAGCACCATGCTTATCTCTCGTAAATACCATGTTTATCTCTCATAAATACCATGTTTACGCTTCATAAGTATTATGTTTGTTCTTCGTAGGTATCATGGTTACGTCTTGCAAGTATGATGCTTGAACCGTGCAAAGGGATTGTTTACAGCCTCCAAACGATGCGAATGGAGGCTGCAAACTCCGCTTAGTCTTCGTCGCTGTCGTTCTCGAAGAATCCTTGACGACCTAACAACCTGTCGACGCTCTTCACTTCTTTGGTACTGTCTACATTGAGGGAAGTGGTTTGGAGCAGTATCTTTTCTATGCGGATAACATTCGTAGCGGGTGAATTATATGTCTTTTTCATATCTAAGTCCTCCTTTTTTTATTTAACAATGAATTTCTTGCCATTCACGATGTACAGACCTTTTGTGGGCTGAGCTACGCGCTGGCCGTTGAGATTGTAGTACTCGTTGTTGCTGATAGCTTCACGTTTGTTGGCTGTGATGCCTGTGCTCTCGCCAAAGCTGAATGCTAAGAACTGACGGGCACCAGCGGCAGGAGCAGGCAGATAGACACGACCGGCACCGATGTAGCCACCCGTCCACTTGTAGAAGCCTACATTGTCACCGTCCTTGGCCAATACGTAGACACCATTTCCTGTAGTGGCATTGCTGATTCTCAGCAGGTTGTCGGTCGGGGCAGTAACGGCATCAGAGGAAATGGTAAGCGTATAGGTGTCAGCATCGCTCTCCAGCAGGTAGGGAGTGTCCTTGGCAATTTCTGTAACTTCAGTCAGTTTCACCGATGCACTACTGCTCTCTGTGACGGTATAAGCCTTTAAACCGCTGGGCAGTGAGGCAACGTCATGGGCTGATACCAATGTACGCCAGCCTGTTGAACCAACCTCAATGTCGAAGGATGTAGCTTGGTTGCGGCGGAAAATATAGGGGGTATTACCCGTATTTGATGAATAGCATGAGAATATAGGACTTCCATTGTTGGGGTTGTAACGCATTGTGTTATTTGAATTGGAACCTTGAAATTTTATGGTTGCTGCGCCACTGGCATTAATGGAAATCGTTGCGTTTGCATTTTTGTCTGATACTTCTTCTGTTTTCATATAATTTTTGGAACTTGAAGCTGCATACAGATAGCCTGTTCCTACATTAAAATACCATCCATTAGTTGCATTTCCTTCCAAGGTAATAACCTGGACAGCATTGCCAAGATTTGCTATGGAATTACTACTAATGGTTACAGAAGTGGCAGCTCTGTTATTAGTATTCTGTGTTGTCGACAGGGCATATGCTGTTCCATCGGTAGCACTGCTGACCAGAATAATCTCATCACCTTCTGCCAGTGTTGAGGCATCGGTTACTAACGTGTAGCCACCACCAACACTTTGCCCCTCAGGAGTTACAGTAGGATTGGCAGTAACCGTGATGACGAAACTCTCAGATGCAGCGGCATAGGTGTCGCTTTGTGCAACATTGACGGTAATGATTGCCGTGCCTTCTGTCAAGGCATTGAGCTTTCCTTCTGCAACGGAGACCACGGCTGGGGTTCCTGATGTTATCGTTACGTCACCATCGGAGTCAGTCAGGTATATTTCATCGTCAATGGTTATGGACTCTCCAGTATTCATATTGAGGTTGTCAGATACCAGAAGCGTTGGAGTCTTGCGGATGACATTGATAGTAAAAGTAGCCTGTCCGGCCTGATAGGTCGTATTTTCTTCTGACGTAGCCGTGATAACGGCTGTTCCTAAGCCACCGACAAATGTAATCGTACCATTGGTTGGGTGAACGGTAGCAACTGACGAGTTGTCGGAGGAGTAAGAAACATCCAGTTCGTTGGGATTACTGAAAGTAGGAGCGGTGAAGGCATCACCCAACTTCAAGGTTACGGATGTGGGGGCGTAGGCTAAACCAGCTTCCTCCCTGTCGTCTTCTTCTACAAGCTTGTAAACGTTGATGGCGTGAGGATAAGTAGTACCATTGAGGTTTGATGTTGCATATGCTTTATATGCATGAGAAGTGGAATTAGTGTATCCAAGAAAACGATTATCTCCTTTTGTGTTTTGAATTATAACCGTTTCGTCAGTTTGAAATGTGAAAGACCAAACTCCTGCGTCTGTGGATGAAGGCTTAAAGCTAACAGATGTTGATGAATTTGCAAGATAATAATTACTACTGAGACTAACATTCTTCATATAATAATTGGTAGAACTCCCTTGGACAATTAATTGCCATACATAGGTCTCAGAACCTGTCAATCCTGTAGTCTTGTAAGAATTCGTTGTCTGAAGAGCACTTGAGCTAACAGTGTTATTCATTACGTAGCCATCTTGCTCAAACACATACAGACCGCCATCCTCTACCGAAGTGACCTTGGTCAGTTTATAGGTCGTATCTGCCCACACACTTCCGCTTCCTGCTACGAGGGCGCATAGCAGGAGCAATGATTTAACTAAGAAAAGTTTTTTCATGCTGTTAAAATTTAGTTAGTATATTAAAAAATCTTCCTATCGTTATAGGGGGCGTACTAACCTATTATATAAAAAAGGTGTGCGCAGACCCTCCATACTCCCTGACAGGTCTAGCACAACCTTATAACTCGTATGATGGAACCTACGCACAGAGGCGCATGCTCCAATGAGTTATATATGCTCTTACTTCCTTTCTGAGGTGCTAGTTCGTCAGGGAATTGAGCTTTCTCCGCAGGTCCTTCCTGCGGATGTTGGCTGCAAAGGTAGGAATAATTTGGCTAATGGCCAAATTATTCAAATAAAAATTGTGGCTGTGCTTCTCTCAAGACAACTCAAGACAACTTACAAAACAGTCCTATTCATGTAGTAAAATGCAGTGAAAATCTATAGCCTTTCTATGTCATTTACTGGACTTCTGATGCTATTTGCTTTACGGTTATGGCATCAACACCCAGCAAGTCGGCAATATCTTCTGCGGCCATCTGCTGCTTCAGGAGGGTAGTTACCGTTTTTCGCATCATCCTCTCTGACCGTTCCTCAGCCTGCGCACGCTCTTCCTCAGCCTGCGCACGCTGTTCCTCAGCCTGCGCACGCTGTTCCTCTGCCTGTGCACGCTGTTCCTCTGCCTGTGCACGCTGTTCCTCAGCCTGTGCACGCTGTTCCTCAGCCTGCGCACGCTGTTCCTCAGCCTGCGCACGCTGTTCCTCGGCCTGCGCACGCTGTTCCTCGGCCTCCTTGATGGCTACTTTCGACTCCGCCAACTGCCGGTCTTTCTCCATGATTTCCGTCTCGCGGCTCTTCAACACTGAGAAAAACTCGTCCTCTACGTCCATTTCGCGGCGCACGTCCTTGTCGCACGAGGCTTCCATGAGCTTGCGAAGGATGGGTTCCATGTCGGCATCATCGCCATAGACCGACGGGTCGATGTCTATGTCCTGTTGGTTCTTCTCAGAGAGCACGCGCGACTGGTCAAAGATGCTCAGCACCTTGTCCAGACGGTTGTTTATCCTGCCGTGCAGGCGTGGTATCTGCACGACGATGCTGTTATGGGTGAGGCTCTCCACGAAAGGGTCGTTGATGCCGCCCTCCACCACGTTACGGTCGTAGTCGTACACCTGATGGTCTACATACACCACTGGGGCATCAATGCTCCCCACCGTGTGTCCCAGCAGGTAGACGGCCACCATGGGCAGGGCATGTGAGCTACGCCCGGCACCCTCCATGTTCTCCTTGTTGTCGTACTGGGCACCGAGGTATTGACGGAAGCGCAACAGCTCGGAGTCCACCTGTGACTTCTGTATCTCTATGAGGATGGTTTGCCGCTTGCCATTCTCGTCGCGGATGGTGGCACCGAAGTCAATGCGGAAGATGGAGAGGGTTTCGCGACTCTTATTGGAATACTCGTTGCGCCGCATGTGCACCTCCACCACTTCCTTCTTCAGCAGGGCGGAGAGAATGGTGCGGGCTATGCGCTCGTCCTCCATGAGGTACTTGAACACGACGTCGTAGATGGGATTGGCTACTATCATGGCTGTTGGGGGTTATCTTTCTATTTTGCAGCAAAAGTACAAAGAAAATATCATATTCCGCTATAAACCCGTCGTTTTTTACTTTTCTTTTGCAGTCAGACATGTAACAAGAGTTTTCCATCCCCTGATTTTATGGGCATATCGTTATCGTACAGCCTTAGAAGGGGTAGCCGATGGCGAAGTTCAGGGTGTGGCTGTTCTTGAAATTAGGCATGTTGTAGAAGCCCGACTTGCCGGTATCATAAGGAACGTGGAGGCCAATGCCCCAGTCGAGGCGCAGAATGAGGAAGTCGAGGTCGTAGCGTATGCCGATACCGGTGCCGACGGCCATTTCGCGCAGGAAGTTCTTGATGTGGAAACTGCCCGGCGTGTAGGCCCCTGCCGCATCGTCGTCGTCGGTCCATACGTTGCCGGCGTCGAGGAATATGGCACCGTGGAGGTTGCCGAACAGCTGCCGGCGGTACTCCAGGTTGCCCACGAACTTGATGTTACCGTTGCGCGCCATGTAGTCGAGGGCCTTGTTGCCGAAGCTCTCCACGTTGCCGGGACCTATGCCTCTCACGGCGAAGGCGCGTATGCTGTTGGCACCGCCGACGTAGAACAGCTCGCTATTGGGCAGCCAGTCGCTGTTGCCGTATACCCAGATGTAGCCCGCATTGACGTGTGCCACGAGTCGCGATGCCTGTCCCAGGCGCCAGGTCTTGGTGAAGTCCGTCTCCAGTTTGAGGAATTGCGAGTAGGGATTCTTGAAGAGCTTCTTGTTTTTCTCGTCCCATTTCTTGCCGGACATCAAGTATCCCAGCGACACGGCGTTGCCAGCCTCGCTGAATGTCGTCTCCCAGCGGATGGGATTCAGCTTGGCGGACGGGCTGCTGTAGGTATAGGTATAGCGCATCTCGGGGATGAAGTAGTCCTGCATGGTGACGGCGAGGTAGGGGTTGACCATGACCAGCTCGTTGAAGGCTGTCGTATGGCTGTTCATGAATTGGTACTTCACCGTTAGTGGCGAGAACTCGTGGCGGCTCTGTTGCGAGGTCTGCCAGCGGTATGTCCATTCGCCCGCCACGACGTGCATCTTGTAGTAGCTTGGTCGGTAGATGATATCGGTCGACAGCTTGGCCAGCGTGCTGGGTGTCGAGTAGAAGCGCCGGCGGCGTATGATGCGCCCTTGCTTGTCGCGGCGTATGCGGTTTCCGCCGAAGAAGGGGGCGATGATGCGCGGGAACTCCACGGAGGCGTCGGCGCCGTACTCATAGTTATTCATCGTCGACCCCTTGCTCGTCGCCCACTCGTAGGAGCCGTGTATGTTGACATCGATTTTCTCGCCTCCCCGGAAAGCGTTGCGGCGGGTGAGTCCCATCTTCAGCTCAGGGCCCATGCGCCCGATGGTTCGGGCGTTGAAGTTGGTCTCTACGTAGAAGTCCCACGGCTTGTCGAAGACGCAGTTCAGCGTGAGGTCGAGGGTGTCGACGGGAGAACTGTCGGCCATGGCGCCGGATGCTGCAAGGCTGTTGGCTACAGAATCGTTGACGACGGTGCGCGGCGTGAAGGTGAAATCGGCCATTGAGAACAGGCCCATGGCGTTGATTTTGCTGGCCGACTCCACGTAGTTGTCATAGCTGTACAGCTGGCGTGGCCGCAGCTTCAGGTCGGCCATGAGCACACGCGGCCTGATGGGCGGCTTCTTTCCTGCGAAGCGTATGGTGAAGAAGCGTCCCCGGAAGGAGTCGGTGGGCTGCTCCATGAATGTCTTCCTCATGTTGATGTTGATGCGCCCGATGGCCCATTTGCGGGTGGCGGCAGGCGGAATGCCGTTTGCCAGCTGGAAGCGCAGCTGCACGCGGCCGTCTACGGCTACGGTGTCGGCCAGATACGAGGCATAGCCCGGCTGGTAGTAATAGTAGCCGTTGTTGCGCAGCAGTGTGCTGATGCGGTTGCGCTCCGCCTCTAAGTTCGACACCACGAAGGCATCGCCCTTGCGGATGTAGGTGTCGTCGGCTGTCGAACGTATCAGGCTGTCGGCCTCGGCAGGAAAGCCGAACCAGCCTACGGAGTCGAGCGTATAGAGGCGTCCCGGCTGTACGTCGTATGCTATCTTGGCCGTCTTGGGGTTCTTCTGCGTGATGGTCTCATAGCCTACGCGGCCGTTGAAGTAGCCGTGGTTGCGCAGCACCGACCGTGCCACTGAGGCGCGCAGTTCAGGGTTCACCCACGACATCAGCACCGGCTGCTTGCCCAGCGACTTGGTCATCCAGCGGGCAAAGGCCGACTCCTTGTTGGCGTATTTGTTCCAGATGGCCACGCGGATAGAGAAAGGCATGCGGTAGTAGCTGCTGCCGAAGATGGCACCGTTAGGTGCTGTGGCCAGGGCGGCTTCCACCTCTTCCTTGGTCGTGGCGTAGTTCTTCTGGGCGATGTCGGCCGGTGTGATGGAGTCGCCGGCAGCTGTCGGCTGCTGGTAGGTTATCGCCTTCAGCCCGGTGAAGAGCTGGTCGCCCTCGGGGATGTTCTTCGTCATGGAACAGGCGGTGAGCAGGAGGGCCGTGGTTGCTAAGAGGATATTTCTTTTGATGGGAGTCATGGGGCTAAAAGGACTAATGGGAAAGCTTTTCCGGATTGGCCGGCTTAACGGGGCTTTCCGGCTTGGTGGGGTTTGTTGACTGCGTCGGGCGCATAGGCGTCCTGGCTGGTTCCTTGAAGCGGAAGATGTCGGTGAATTTCTGCAGGCGTCGGCGCCAGATGAAGCCGGCACCGTATTTCTGCGTGTAGCCGTCCAGCCAGTCGTAGGAATTGTTCTGATAGAACAGGTTGACATACTTGTTGGCCGTGTCGTCCAAGCGGTATTCCAGCGACACGTTGTCGAAGAACGAGTTGTTGCGCTGTTGCAGCTCGGCACCTGTCGACACCTTTCCGCCCACGGCTATCTTCAGGCGGTTGTTCATGAAGCGCTTGGCAAACTTGAACGAGTAGTCGGTGTGCGACTCGCCCGAGGCGTCGGTAGTGTTGTCCATGCCGAACGACAGGTCCAGCGAGCGCAGGGCATTGCCCGTGAGGTTGCTGATTTCAGAGTTGAGGAACGAGCTGAGTGCAGAGTTCATGGAGAATGCACTGGTGTTGCCGTCCGACAGGTACATGCCCGTGGTGAGCATGGTGACGGCCAGCTTTCCGCGCTGTTCCACGCTCATGGCCTGTAGCTCGCTGTGCAGCAGCATGTCCTCGGGGGCGTCTAAGGTGAACTCCAGTCCCATGTTGTTGAGCGTCTTGGTTATCATCACGCCGCAGTCGAACTCCACCGAGCGCCCGACTCCGCCGTCGCTGTTCACGGTGGCCCGTGTGCGCTCCGTGGCAATGATGTTCAGCGTCGGGTTCATGGGCTCGCCGGTAAACTCGATGTACGAGCCGTCCTGTATGGTAAACGTCTTCAGCGGTATGATGGGCAGCGAGTATTTCATCTCGCCGTTGCTCAGCGTGTAGCGTCCCGTCAGCCGCAGGTTGTCGGCCGGGGTGTATTGCATGCGCAGCGTTCCGCCGCCTAACAGGTCGATATAGTTGGAGTGGTCGGTGTTGAGGTATGCCATGATGTGTGCGCCCTGCGACACGTCCACCGTCATGTCCATCTTCAGACCCGTCAGGGCCGGGCGCTCGACGACCACCTTCACGGTGTCGCTGAAGTCGGTGAATTTCACCAGTTCGTCCAGTTGGTTGTCCGTTGTCAGCGGCGAGTCGCGCAGCACGTAGCTCATGTCCGTGGAGCCCAAGACGTTGAGGCGTCCGCGCATGGCCAGGTTGTCGAGCGTTCCGCTCAGCATGGCGAACACGTCGACGAACGCTTTGCCGTAGGCTATGCTCTTCGTCGTCTCCTTGGCCCCGATGACCTGGTAGTTCTTGGCCCTCAGCCGCATGTTCACCGCAATGGCTTCCGTGTTGCTGAAGTTGGCGTTTCCCGACACCGTCAGCGGGCTGTCGTTATGCTGTGAGAAGATAGTGAAGTTGTCGAACAGTATGTTGCTGTCCACGATGCGCACGGGGTCGTTGTTCATGCGCAGCGCAATGCCGTAGGGAATGCTGACCAGATAGGTCGAGTCGAGCAGGATTTCGCCGTCCACATGCGGTCGCGACAGCGGGCCTTTGATGCTCAGCTCACCGTCGCCGTAGCCTTCAAGTCCGACGACCTGATCGGGCACGAAGCCGTTGGCCAGCGACAGCGGCCAGTGTTGCAGGTTCAGCTTGGCGTCGAGTGAGCCTTCCCCTATATTATAATAGGTACCCGCGAGGAGCCCTATCTCCACCTCGTCCTTCATAATCCGCGCCTCCACGGCGTGCGCCGAGTCGCCTTTTTGCAGGTAGACCATTTCGGTGCTGACGTTGCCGATGGGGCTTCGCTCGTAGGTCATGTTGCGCACCGCCATGTCGCTAACCACCGACAGGCGGCCGCCGGCATCCTGTACCACGTGGTAGTCGCCGTTCATAATGCCTGTGATGCGCGGCACGTAGGGCAGCACTGAGGTTATTTCGTCGAGGTTGAACTGGTGCAGGCTGACGGTGATGTCCTGCTGTGCCGTCGGGTCGCTGTCCTCGGAGTACACCTTGATGCCTGTGCCGTCGTCGGCTCTCAGGTCTATCTTGGCCTCCACCTTGTTGTTGGCGCCGAAGAGCAGGTAGTTGTCCTTGTTCAGCCGGAACTCCTTGTAGCCCAGCGTGGGGCGCTCGGGAATGAGGTGCATGCTGAGTCCGCTGTCCACCATCTCGGCCTGTGCCCCGATGCGGGCGCCCAGCTTGTTGTCCGAGTCGAAGTAACGGACGCCGAAGGTGGCTCCGCGCTCTTGCACGATGCCGTCGAAGAGGGCGTTGAAGACAAACTGCGGATTCTTCTTGTTGTTGGCTATCTGTCCGCCGAACGACAGGTGCTCCCTGCGCTGGCTGAGCCGGAAGTTGATGGTGTCGAGCCGTACGTCGCTGACCGTCAGCGCGTGCACGTGCCCGTTGCCGTTCAGTCCGATGTCGGGCGACGACGTGATGTCCATCAGCAACTCCTTGAACTGGATGCCCTTGCTGGTCTTCAGCAGGGCGGCCACGGGGTTGTCCTCCTTGCTTTCCACGTGCAGCTTCATGACGGGCAGCAGGCGCCTGAGGGCCGGCTGGTCGATGATGCGCTGGCTGAACTGCGCCCCGGCGGAGTCGGCCAGCATGGTACACTGCCGCATAAGCCGCTCGTAGTCGCCGCTGGCATCGAGCTTGACGATGAAGTCGCCGCTCTGGATGCGGGCATACGTCGTGTCTGCCCGTGCCCGCAATAGCAGTCCAACGTCGCCGGGCCGGTACGTCTTGCTGGAGTCGCGGATGGTCAGGTCGTTGAACAGGCCGCTGGCATAGTGCGCCAGCTTCATGTCCGACGACACGTCAACGTGTCCGCAGAAAGCCAGGCTCAGCGGTATGTCCGTCAGCTGCATGCGGTAGAGGTCTACCTGGTTGATGTCGGCGGTCAGCGTGGCGTCTATCTGTTGGCGGCTCATCAGGGCGTCGATGCCCACGATGCCGTCCAGCAGGGCGTTGCGGCTGTTTACCTGAGCCTGTGCGCGCCCGTTGCGGATATTGGCTTGCAGCGTCGTGTTGTCGATGTTCCAGTGGCCGTAGCCTATATGGTCGATGTCGGCGTTTGCCTGTAGGGTTGTGCGTGGCGACAGGAAGTCGGTGCCCTGTCCTTCGGCCGTCACTTTGGCCGTCAGGGTGTAGAGTGAGTCGCGGGGCATGAAGTGGTGCAGGTTCAGACTGTTGATGTCCACCTGTGCCTTGTAGCGCATGGCGTCGGCATTGAACGAGCCTTTCGCCTTCACCGTGCCGCCGCCTTCGTAAGCCGTCACGTCGGCGGAGTAGCTGCTGCCGTCGGCTTTCAGGCGCCCGTTGGCCCTGATGCCGGCGGGAATGCGGTAGTTGCGCTGCACGTCGCGTGGCAGCAGGGCGGTCACGAAGCCCAGCTGTTGCGTCTCGGCCTTGAACTGCACGTCGGCCAGCAGGCGCTTCGGGTCGTCCAGATTGACGGCGAAGCCGGTGGCAGTGGCGTGGAAGGCCGTGGGCAGCGACACGTCAAGGTCCGTGAAGTCCATGTGGTGCAGGTTGCCGGCCATGGTGCCCTTGACCGCCAGCGGGTAGTACGGCCAGCGGTCCTTGAAGGCTTGCGGCATGTCGCTGAGGAATCGCATGATGTCGGCCTTGCCCAGCTGTGCGTCCAGCTGCATGCGCATCTTGCCCGGGTCTATCGGCTCGGTCAGCGACAGCGGCAGGTCCAGCTCGATGCTGATGGCTGACTCCGGTGTCTTCAGCTGGAAGTGCGGCAGCCGGATACTGCCGTTCTCCATGATGACCGGTCCCGAGAAGTGCGTAATCTGCAGCCCGCTCTTTTCCCTCATGGCCATGTTGTGAACTGTCAGCCGCAGGGTGGGGTCGTGGTAGTAGATGCTGTCGATGCTGATGTTGACGTTCGTCAGGTTCAGGTGGTTGTAGTCCAGCCCTTCTATGCGCGGCTGGTAGTTCTGGTTGTAGCTCACGGCGCCGTTCGTCCAGCCTACGTTGGCCACGGTGTAGGTCTGTGTGTCCAAATCTATCAGTGCCTCGCGGGCTGCCAGGTCGCCGAAGTGCATGGCGACGCTCATGCTGTCGCCGGGCATGTGCAGCGTGACGTCGGAGCGCACGATGTTGGCTTGGTCGATGTGTATCTTCCAATGGTTCTCGCTCTTTGTGGTGTCTTCCGGCACGGAGTCGTTCAGGGCCACGTCCACCACGGCATCCTCTATCCTTGCACCGTTCACCTCCACGGTCTCGCGGTCCAGGTCGATGCCCTTGCTGGCCACCGACAGGCGGCTGAAGCGCCCCTTTACGCGGGCGGCATCGACGAATCCGTTGGTGTTCAGCGCCGTGTTGCTCATCACCAGTTCCTCGATGACGACACGCTTCTGCAGCAGCGGCATCAGCTGTACGTCGACCACCAGCCGCTCCATGTCGGCAATGGTGTCCCTGCCGTCGCCCGTTTCCCGTGGTGCAATCACCTTGAAGTCGTCAATGGCCAGGTCGAGCGGGAACGACAAGTCGACGTGGCCGACGCTGATGTCCATGCCGGTCTTCTCGGAAGCGATGTCGGCCACCTTGTCTACTGCCCAGTTCTGGATGGGCGGCAGATAGAGCAACACGGTCAGGATGACGAACAAAAGGACGGGGCTGAGCAGCAGTCCCAGTATCCACCACAGGGTTTTCTTCATAGGCTTGTCAGTCGTTTGTTAAGCTTTTCCACAGGTTGTCGTCAGGGATGGGGGCCTCCACGCAGACGGGTTGCTTGGATACGGGATGCAGGAATTCCACGCGCCGTGCCAGCAGTGATATGCTGCCGTCGGGGTTGGAGCGTCGCGCCCCGTATTTCAGGTCGCCCTTGATGGGGCATCCGATGGCCGCCAGCTGGCAGCGTATCTGGTGGTGGCGGCCCGTCATCAGCTGCACTTCCACGAGCTGGTAGCGCTCCCCTTGTGCCTTGCGACGGTAGCGCAGCACGGCTTTCTTGGCTCCCGGCACCTCACGGTTGTAGGCGTATGCCTTGTTCTGCTGCTCGTTGCGTGTCAGCCAGTGGGTCAGCGTCGCGGGTTCTTCGCCCAGTGCCGGCGGGGTGGGGACGATGGCCCAGTAGGTCTTATGCACGTCGCCGTTGCGGAACATGTCGTTCAGCCGTGTCAGCGCCTTCGAGGTGCGCGCGAAGACCACCACGCCGCTGACGGGGCGGTCCAGCCGGTGTACGACACCGAGGAACACGGCGCCGGGCTTGGCGTATTTCTCCTTGATATACGCTTTCACCAAATCAGAAAGGGGGACATCGCCAGTCTTGTCACCCTGTACGATTTCCCCGCTCCTTTTGTTGACGATTATGATATGGTTATCCTCGTAGAGAACGTCCATAATTCTCAACTCTCAATACTCAATTCTCAGTTTCCGTCTCTCAGTTCCCATTTACATGTTCATGCCGCCGTCCACCTGAATGACCTGGCCGCTGACGTAGCTCGACAGGTCGCTGGCCAGGAACGTGGCCACGTTGGCGATGTCGTCCACCTGGCCGCCACGGCGCAGGGGTATCTTCTTCTTCCACTCCTCGCGCACCTCGTTGGGCAGCTGGGCGGTCATGGCCGTCTCAATGAATCCCGGTGCAATGGCATTGGCGCGGATGCCCTTCGGGCCCATCTCCTGGGCGATGCTCTTGACCAGGGCTATCAAGCCGGCCTTCGAGGCGGCATAGTTGGCCTGTCCGGCATTGCCGTGCACGCCGACCACCGATGCCATGTTGATAATCGAGCCGCCGCGCTGGCGCATCATGACGGGCACACAGGCGTGGATGAAGTTGAAAGCCGACTTCAAGTTGACGGCTATCACGGCGTCCCACTGCTGCTCAGTCATGCGCAGCATGAGGCCGTCCTTCGTGATGCCGGCATTGTTCACCAGGATGTCGATGCTGCCGAACTCTTCCTTCACGGCCTTAACCACTTCTTCCGTCTGTGCAAAGTCGGCGGCGTTCGATGCGTAGCTCTTCGCCTTCACGCCTTTTGCAGCAATCTCCCACTCGGTTTCGCTGTTCACCTCCAAGTCGGTGAATGCAATGTTGGCGCCTTCTTCGGCAAACTTCAGTGCGATAGCTTTTCCTATACCGCGTGCAGCGCCCGTTATCAGCGCTGTCTTACCTTCCAATAATCCCATAATGTATAAATATGTATATAATTAAATTGGTTAAATGCTTGCTCTCCGGTGCACCCGCCACGGCTCAGCTGCGCCGCTTGCCCAGTGCGCTGTACACTATCTTCGCCACCTGCGGCTTCGTGGCCTCGGCGGTCATGCCGTGTGCTATGCGCCCGTAGATGTAGGGCACCTCAAGGCCCTTGATGCAGTAGTGCGTGATGTCGGCCACCAAATCCACGTTGTCGATGTCGAACTCGCCGTCCTCCTTGCCCTCGCGGAACACCTTGCGGAACAGCTCGATTTCGGCGTCGTCGAAGTGTTTGCGCACTTTCTCCACCATCCAGATGTTGCGGAAGAACTCGGCGCGCAGGTTGCCGTTGCGCACCACCGTCTCGCGTATCATGCTCAGGTGCATGTATATCAGCTCGATAATCTTTTCCTGAGGAGGTATCTTCTTGGCGGCCACCTCGTCCAACTGGTCGGACAGACGCTCCAGCTCGCTTTCGATGACGGCATAGTAGATGTCCTCCTTCGACTTGAAATAGGTGTAGAGCGTGCGGCGCCCCTTGCCGGAAGCCTGGGCAATGTCGTTCATCGTCGTGCTCTCCAAACCGTATTTGGCAAACAATTGGCGCGCCACGTCGACCAGCTTCTGTCGTGTCTTTGATATTGACATAATGGAAATCCTCCCGAAATTGAATTCCTGCACAATGCAGATTATGTGTGCAAATTTAGGAAATACTTTTGAAAAAGCCAAACTTTTCTGTCTGAAAAGTGTCAAAATGCCTTTTTTTTATGTTTTTTGTGCAAAATATTTGGCTGTTTCAAAAATAAAGCGTACCTTTGCACCCGCTTAACAAAAAACATCGCGGAGTGGAGCAGTTGGTAGCTCGCCAGGCTCATAACCTGGAGGTCGCATGTTCGAGTCCTGCCTCCGCAACTCAATGAAGGCGCCCAAACCATCGGTTTGGGCGCCTTTAACGTTTCCTGTATTTCCCTATACCAAGTGTTCAATCAGGTCGGCGCGGTCGCCGGGCAGCATGTCGATGACGGGAATCTCGACCATCGTGTAGCAGGCGGGCTGCAGGCGCATGGAGGCGCGCGCCACGTTGACCAGCACCTGTCCTGTCAGTGCCGGGTTGTTAATCTGCATGTTGAACTCCAGGCGCTGGTTCTGCGTCTGTCCGCTGACGCCCTTTCGGACGAGGTTCACGCCGTGGCCCATGTCGCGCACGTCGTCGACCGATTCCACCTGGAACACATGCGTCTCGTCGGAGGCGAAGTAGGGGTCGGCCTTGATGTCCTTGGCGACCTGCTCCAGCGTGTAGCCGTCCTCCAGTTCGACGTACACCATGCGGCGGTGTATGCCTTCGCCCAGGGGGATGGTCATCGACAGGGCGTTCTTGACGCCGGCCTTCGAGCGCACGCATACCGAATGGCCCATCGACATGCCGGGTCCGAAGTTGGTGTAGCTCAATCCCTTCGGTGCCAGGCTCTGCATCAGTGTGCGCACGATGCTGTCGCTGCCCGGGTCCCATCCGGCGGCGATGACGCTGACGGTGCCCGTCTGCTTGTTAATGGCCATCAGCCGCTCGCGGTAGCCACGGATGTTGGTGTGGATGTCGAACGAGTCGACGGTGTTGATGCCCAGGGGCAGTATCTGTTTGGCGTATTCCTCGCACGAGCGGGTGGGGGTGGCGAGTATGGCGACGTCCACGCTGCTGAGCTCCTTGATGTCCTTCACTACCTCGTAGGGGGCCAGCTCGGCGGGTTTGTCGGCTGCTCCGTTCCTGCGTACGATGCCGGCAATCTCGAAGTCGGGTGCGGCTTCCAGTGCCTGGACGGTGTACTTTCCGATGTTGCCGTAGCCTACTACGGCGGCTCTGATTTTCTTCATTCCTTCTTTCCGTTTAGAGTTTATGTGCTTTATTTCTTTTATTTTGGCTGCAAAAGTACACTTTTTCTTTGAAATATCCGACAAAATGCTATCTTTTTTTCATGATTTATGTCAAAATAACACTGCCGTGCCGTCGTTTGAACGGGAGGTTGATGGCATATAGAATTCAGTTTCTCCGGTAAACGAACTTGATTTCTCCGCTAAACTTACTTCATTTCTCCGGTAAACCTTCTACTTTTAGCGGAGAAACGCAACACGTTTAGCGGAGAAATGAAATACGTTTACCGGAGAAACCGAAAACGAAGTGACAGCATTGCCCCGTCCGTTGTACGGCAAAGCGACTCCGATGTGACTTGAAATTAATCAGGTGGCACACAATAAAATGCTACAAGGAGCGTTTATTGTTTTGTATATATACACATTTTTAGAGAAAAAAGAAGGATGATAGAATACATCAAGGGTGAGCTGACCGAGCTTTCCCCTGCGCTGGCTACCATTGAAGCGGCAGGAGTAGGCTATGGACTGAACATTTCGCTGACGACGTACAGCGCCTTGCAGGGCAGCCAACACCCGGCAACAGACAGCCCCCGCCTCGTCAAGCTGTATGTCTACGAGGCTATCAGGGAAGACGCTCACGTGCTTTACGGCTTCGTGTCGAAGAAGGAGCGTGAGATGTTCGAGCTGCTGATAACGGTCAGCGGCGTGGGCACCAATACGGCTCGGATGATGCTTTCGTCGATGAGCGTCAGCGAGTTGTGCGGCGCCATCAGCCGTGGCGACGAGCGGCTCATCAAGGGCATCAAGGGCATAGGCAAGATGACGGCCCAGCGCATCATCGTCGACCTGCGCGACAAGATAATAGCCCTGGGCATTGCCGACGAGATACCTGCCGGCGGCAGCCTGTCGGCCCCCGTCAACAATGCCGTCAAGGACGAGGCCGTGTCGGCCCTGACCATGCTGGGCTTCTCGCCTGCGCCGACGCAGAAGGTGGTCGTAGCCATCCTGCAAGAGCAGCCCGACCTGCCCGTCGAGCAGGTGGTGAAGCTGGCGCTGAAGCAGATAAAGTAAGAGACAAGATATATAATAATTATGTACGGGAACAATATATATAAGAAGTGGAAGCAGCGTGTTTCGGTGAGGAGCATGCTCTATCCCGTATTGTTCCTGTTCGTCACCGTATCCCTGTTTGCCACTCCGCCGCAGGACGACAACCGCCGCCGGCCCAACCGCCTGCAGGCAGCCGGGCCGCGCACCGGCGGCAACCAGACGCTGCCGACGCCGCTGCGCAATGCCGCCGCCGGCAAGAGTCAGGCCGACGATAAGAACCAGGGCGCCAAGGGCAAGGGCACGACTGTGACCACCCCCGTTCCGCCCGCACTGGAGATAGAGGACGAGACGATACCCGACTCGCTGCTGCACCCCCGCTGGAAGATACAGCGCACGACGCCCATCGAGACTGCCGACCTCGACTCGTCGGCCGTCGACCTGCGCTTCCCCGAGAATGTCAAGCAGCAGGTGGAATACAACGACTCGACGGGCATGTACCTCATCGGCTCGAAGGTGGGCGACACCTACCTCAATGCGCCGGTGCTGATGACCCCCGACGAGTACCGACGCTGGTCGGAGCGCCGCGAGCTGCACCGCTTCTTCCGCGACAAGGACGCGCAGAACGTGGCCGCCAAGGGCAAGGAGAAGTTCGACTTTGCCGACATGCACTTCAGTCTGGGGCCTGCCGAGAAAATATTCGGCCCGGGCGGCGTGCGCATCAAGACGCAGGGTACTGCCGAACTCAAGCTCGGCGCCACGTTCAAGAACATCGAGAACCCCTCGCTGCCTGAGCGCAACCGCAAGACGAAGGCCATCGACTTCGATGAGAAAATCAACCTGAACGTCACCGGTAAGGTGGGCGACAAGGTGAACATGTCGCTGAACTACAACACCGATGCCACCTTCGACTTCGACACCAAGAACCTGAAGCTGCGCTATGAGGGCAAGGAGGACGAGATAGTCAAGCTCGTCGAGGCCGGCAACATCACCTTCCCGTCGAACAACTCGCTGGTGCGGGGCGCCTCCAGCCTCTTCGGCGTGCGCACTGACCTGCAGTTCGGCAAGCTGAAGCTGCAGGCCGTCGTGTCGCAGAAGAACTCCACCTCCAAGAGCGTAGCGTCGAAGGGCGGCACCCAGCTCACCCCCTTTGAGCTCAATGTGGCCGACTATGAGGAGAACCGCCACTTCTTCCTCTCCCGCTTCTTCCGCGAGCGCTACGACGAAGCCATGCAGCAGTTGCCCAACGTGACGACGGGTGTGGAAATCAGCCGCATCGAGGTATGGATAACCAACAAGTCGGGAACGACATCCAATACGCGCAACATCGTGGCCTTCTCCGAGCTGGGCGAGAGCCGCGCTGCGAAGTGGGGCGGTGGCGGCGTGTTCTCCGCAGCCCCCGACAACGGCGACAATACCGAATACAGCCTGCTGACCACGCAGTATGCCGAGGCCCGCAACATCGACCAGGTGTCGACCGTGCTGACAACGCCGTTCGAGGGCGGCACCGACTATGAGAAACTGGCGTCGGCACGCCTGCTGACAACGTCGGAATATACGCTCAACAGTGCACTGGGATACATATCGCTGAAGACCACTTTGCAGACCGACCAGGTGCTGGCCGTGGCCTATGAATACACCTACGGCGGCCGGACCTACCGCGTGGGCGAGTTCGCCTCCGACCATACCAACGCCACCGAGGCACTGTTCGTCAAGGCGCTGAAGAACACGTCGAACAATCCAAGCCAGCCCAACTGGTCGCTGATGATGAAGAACGTGTACTACCTGGCCACCAACGTCGAGAAGCAGAAGTTCCGTCTGGACGTCAAGTTCCAGAGCGACACGACGGGCGTCTACCTGAGCTACATCCCCGAGCCGACCACGAAGGACGTCATCCTGCTGCGGGCACTGGGCTGCGACCGTCTGGACAACAACAACAAGATTCACCCCAACGGCTACTTCGACTTCATAGAAGGCTACACCGTGTCGAACGGCCGCATCTTCTTCCCGTCGGCTGAACCCTTCGGCGAGACGCTGCGCTATTTCCTCACGACGCACGGCGTCTCCGACGAAAAGGCCAGCCAGTATGCCTTCACCGAGCTGTACGACACGACGCGCACGGCGGCCAAGCAGATGACCGACAAGAACAAGTTCCTGCTGACGGGCCAGTTCAAGGGCACGTCGGCCAACGTCATCTCCCTCGGAGCCTACAACGTGCCGCAGGGCTCCGTGGTGGTAACGGCGGGCGGCGTGACGCTGTCCGAGGGCACCGACTACAGCGTCGACTACTCAGCCGGCGAGGTGACCATCCTCAACCAGAGCATCATCGACGCCGGTACGAGCGTCAACGTGTCGCTGGAGTCGAACACCGACTACGGCATGCAGCGCAAGCGCATGTTCGGCTTCAACTGGGAATACGACTTCTCGAAGAACTTCCAGATAGGCGGTACGCTGCAACACCTGTCGGAGCAGGCGCTGACCTCGAAGGTCAACATGGGCAGCGAGCCGCTGAAGAACACGCTGTGGGGCGTCAACGTGAACTGGAAGACGGAGAGCCAGTGGCTCACACGCATGCTCGACAAGCTGCCGCTGCTGCACTGTACGCAGCCGTCGCAGATTACCTTCACCGGCGAGTTCGCACAGCTCATAGCCGGAACGGCCAGCGGAACGCAGGACAACGCCTCGTACATCGACGACTTCGAGAACGCCAAGAACGGCATCGACGTGTCGGAGCCCAAGTCGTGGGTGCTCTCCAGCGTGCCCTCCATGTTCCCCGAGCACGACGACCGCACGGGCGTCACCAGCGGCTACAACCGCGCCCTGCTGTCGTGGTACAACATCGACCCGCTGTTCAACAACCGCTCCAGCAGCCTGACGCCTGCCCACATCAAGAGCGACCTGGAGCAGCTTTCCAACCACTACATGCGCGCCGTGTACGTCAGCGAGCTGTACCCCAACCGCGACCAGTCGACCTACAGCGGCGCCACCAACACACTGCCCATCCTCAACCTGGCCTACTATCCCGAGGAGCGCGGCCCGTACAACCTCAGCACCAACGTCAATGCGAACGGTACGCTGCCCAACCCGCAGCAGCACTGGGGCGGCATGATGCGCAAGCTGGACACCAACGACTTCGAGACGGCCAACGTCGAGTACATCGAGTTCTGGCTCCTCGACCCCTTCATCTATACCTCGCAGCAGCAAGACGCCTCCGAATACGGCGGCGACCTGTACATCAACCTCGGCGAGGTGAGCGAGGACATCCTGCGCGACGGCAAGAAATTCTACGAGAGCGGCATGCCCGTGGACGGCACCTCGTCGTTCACCGAGACGGCATGGGGGCGCATTCCCGTACAGTCGACGCAGACCTACGCCTTTGCCACGACCAGCGGCTCGCGCGCCAGACAGGACGTCGGACTGAACGGCCTGAACGACGACGAGGAGCGCACGTGGCCGGCCTACCAGCAGTTCCTGAACGATGTCAGCGCCGTCGTCACCAACGACAGCGTGCGCCAGGCATGGAGCGCCGACCCCGCCAACGACGACTACCACTACTACCGGGGACGCGACCTGGACGACCGCCGCGTGAACATACTGGACCGATACAAGCGCATCAACATGCCGCAGGGCAACTCGCCCGACAGCGACCAGCAGACCGAGGGCTACGACACGTCGTACAAGACCTACCCCGACGTCGAGGACATCAACCAGGACTACACGCTCAACGAATATGAGCGCTACTATGAATACAAGGTGAGCATCCGCCCGGAGGACATGCAGCTGGGCTACAACTTCATCACCGACGTCCGCGAGGCGCCCGTCATGCTGCGCAACGGCAAGCAGGAGAAGGTGAAGTGGTACCAGTTCCGCATACCGCTGACGCAGTACACGCGCCGCGAGGGAAGCATCAACGACTTCACCAGCATCCGCTTCATGCGCATGTTCCTCACCGAGTTCAAGAAACCCATCTTCCTGCGCTTCGGCTCGCTCGACCTCGTGCGCGGCGAATGGCGCGTCTACGACCAGCCGCTGACCACGGGCAGCAACAGCGGACAGCTGGAGGTGAGCGCCGTCAACATCGAGGAAAACAACGACAAGCGCCCCGTCAACTACGTGCTGCCGCCGGGCATCAGCCGAGTCACCGACCCCTCGCAGCCCCAGCTGACCGAAGCCAACGAGCAGGCGCTGAGCATGGTGGTGAAGAACCTGTCGCCAGGAGAGTCGAAGGCCGTCTACCGCACGACGACGCTCGACCTGCGACTGTACAAGCATCTGCAGATGTTCGTGCACGCCAACCACCTCATCGACAACGCCACCTCGCTGCAGGACGACCAGCTGGCCGTCTTCGTACGCGTGGGCAGCGACTACAAGAACAACTACTATGAGTACGTGATACCGCTGAAGCTGACGCCTGAGCGTAACAACTATAACAAGTATAACGTGGACGACTGCCGCGCCGTCTGGCCGCAGGACAACATGCTCGACATCGACCTCTCGGTGTTCACACGCATCAAGAAGGCCCGCAACAAGGCACGCGCCACGGGGACGGGCAGCTTCACGACGCTCTTCACCGACTACGACCCCGACCACATGAACAATCAGGTGAGCATCATGGGTAACCCGTCGCTCGGAGAGGTGAAGACGATGATGATTGGTGTGCGCAACCTGTCGGGCTCGCTGAAGTCGGGTGAGATATGGGTGAACGAGCTGCGACTGCAGGATGTCGTCAACAAGGGCGGATGGGCGGCCTCAGGCGCGCTGAACATGCAGCTCAGCGACGTGGCAACGGTCAACGTCACGGGAAAGATAATCACCGAGGGATTCGGCGGACTGGAGGACGGTGTGGCCGCCCGTACCAACGAGAACTACCGCACCTACTCCGTCACGACGAACGTCGAGCTGGGCAAGTTCTTCCCCGACAAGCTGAAGGTGTCGGCACCGCTGTACTACTCACTCACCAAGGAGGAGACGCGCCCGAAGTATAACCCGTTGGACACGGACATGGAACTGGACGACGCCCTCGACGCCACCATCGACCAGCATGAGCGCGACTCCATCGAGAGCATCGCCGTCACCAAGACCACGACGACCAACTTCTCGCTCAGCAACGTGCGCTTCGGCATCAAGACCAAGCGCCACCCCATGCCTTACGACCCCGCCAACTTCTCGTTCTCATACAGTCACCGCCACACGCAGAAGTCGGGCGAGACAACCGTATACGAGCGCGACGACGAGTGGCGCGGCGCACTGAGCTACACCTATACGCCGGTGTACAAGGCGTGGGAGCCGTTCAAAAAGTCGAAGAGCAAGTCGAAATGGATGGCACTGCCCAAGGCGTTTGCCCTGAACTGGCTGCCGCAGAACATCACTTTCAATACCGACATGGTGCGCAACTACTACGAACTGCAGGAGCGCGACATGGACGACCTGGGCGGTTCGCAGCTGCCGGCGACCTTCAACTCGCAGTTCCTCTGGAACCGTAACTTCTCCATCCGATGGGACCTGACCAAGAACCTGCACATGAATTTCCAGTCGGGGACACAGGCCGAAATCGAGGAGCCATACAGCGACAAGCCTATCAACAAGGACCTCTACCCGGAACGCTATACGGCATGGAAGGACTCGGTGTGGCAGAGCATCAAGCACTTCGGACGCCCGCTGGACTACCGGCAGACCTTTACCGCGTCGTACCAGCTGCCGCTGAACAAGCTGCCCATCTTCGACTGGGTGAACTCCGACGCCTCCTACACCGCTACCTACAGCTGGGTGCGCGGCACGGAGCGGGAAGACGGCACGTCCATGGGTAACACCATATCGAACAACCGCCAGATTAACATCAACGGCACCTTCAACATGGAGACACTGTATAACCACGTGCCCTTCCTGAAGGCTGTCAACGACCGCTTCAAGAAGGCCATCCCCAAGACTCCGAAGAACGCCAACAAGAAAACCGTGAAGACGACGAAGGAGGCCAAGGACGGCGACGACGGACAGGACGGCAAGAACGGCAAGGGCAAGGTGGACAAGAAGGCGGCGAAGGACGAGAAGAACCTGCCGAAGAATAAGAACACGTTCCAGAAGGAGGTGGTGCTGCTGCCCGATACGTCCATCGTCATCACCCATAACAAGAAGTCGAAGCGGCTCATCGTCACCGCCAAGACGAAGGATGGGCGCACGTATCCGGTGAAATACAAGGTGGTGGACCAGAACAAGATTGCCATCCGGCAGGGGAAGGTGCGCCGCAGCATAGCCGACAGCATCGTGAAGCCCGACAGCATCAAACTGCTCGTCACCGTCAAGCCGCCCCTGGAAAACCAGTGGTGGTACAAGCCGGCACAGAGTGCGGCACGCCTGCTCATGATGGTCCGCTCCATCAATGTCAGCTATCGCGACCAGTACTCCATGTCGCTGCCCGGATTCATGCCGAACATCGGCGACGCCTTCGGACAGCGCACAGGCGGCGTGATGGCGCCGGGACTGGGCTTCGCCTTCGGATTCACGGGCGACAGCTTCCTGAACAAGGCGCACGACAACGGGTGGCTGTTCGGTGAGGAAAATGCCTCGCCGGCATCGACCAACAGCACGCGCGACCTGCAGCTGAAGGCTACCGTAGAACCGCTGCGCGACCTGAAGATTGACCTGAACGCATCGCGCACGGAGAGCCGTTCGCGCCGCATACAGTATCAGTTCAGCGGCATGCCGTCGACGCAGACGGGAACATTCTCCATGACGACCATCTCCATATCCTCGTCGCTCGAGAAAATCGGCGACGCCAACAGCGGATACCCCTCGAAGGTCTTCAACCGCTTCTGCGACGCCCTGCCACGCTTCCAGCAGATGGTGGCGGCACACTACGGCACGGAGGTGGACATGTACAGCGCATCGGTCATGATACCGGCATTCCTCGACACCTATACAGGCAGCGGGCGCGGCTCGCTCGACCTCATCCCGGCGCTGACCAAGCTGCTGCCTAACTGGACCATCCGCTACTCGGGACTGTCGAAACTGAAGTGGTTCAACGAGCATTTCAAGTCAGTAAACCTCAACCACTCCTACAAGTCGGTGTTCGCCGTGGGCAGCTATACCAGCAGCAGCGAGACGGCATCCATGCTGGGATGGCACGTGCCTACCGTCAGCATCAACGAGTCGTTTGCCCCGCTGATTGGCGTCGACGTCACCTTCCTCAACAACCTGACGATGAAGGCGGAATACCGCCGCACACGGGTGCTGACGCTCTCCATGACCAGCGTGCAGATTAACGAAAACCGCTCCAACGACCTCGTGCTCGGATTCGGCTATAAGGTGAGCGACTTCCGCCTCTTCGGCGGCAACGCCTCGCGGAAAATCAAAAAGGCGCAGCGCGGCGGAAAGGCCAACGACAATGATAACAACAAGAACAAGGCGAGCAGCAACAAGAGCCGCAGCGCCGGCGTGAACCACGACCTGAACCTGCGACTCGATGTGTCGCTGCGCGACCAGGCGGCCATCACCCGCGACATTGCCACGCGCTCGTCGGCAGCATCCAGCGGCAACTCTGCCCTGAAGATTTCCTTCATGGCCGACTATACCCTGTCGCGACTGCTGACGCTGTCGGCCTATTACGACCGCCAGACCAACACCCCGCTGCTTTCATCCAGCAGCTATCCCACCACGACCCACGACTTCGGCCTCTCGCTGAAGTTCTCGCTCACGCGTTAGTTCTTATTCCCCTCCGAAATCGTTAAACAGGAAAATATTGGCCGAATCGCTTTGCGGTTCGGCTTTTTTGTTGTATATTTGCAGAAGTAAAATGAACGCTATGAGAACAAGAAAGGAAATTCTTGAGACATTGAAAGCCTTTAAGGAGGAAGCTAATTCTAAGTATGGTGTTACCACACTTGGACTGTTTGGTTCCTTTGCTCGTAATCAACAACGAGATGATAGTGATGTAGATGTATGCTTTGATGGTATATCACCTACTCTTATGACCATTGCAAAAATGGAAATAGAATTGGAAAAGCGTATAGGTTCTCCGGTACAGTTAACGCTGTTGCATAGTGGACTCCCCAAATCTTTTTTGAACAACATTAACAAGGATGTTATCTATGTCTAACCAGGAAATATTTGATACTCTTGAAGTGGTACTAAGAGCAGCAGAATCCGCTAAGGCAAGAGCCGAAAGGATAGTCCATAAGAGCCAGTTAAATGGTAACTTTGAAGATGAAGCGTTGTTCGATGCTATATGCATGAACTTTGTGGTTATCGGGGAAAAACTAAAAACTCTTGATAATAAAACGCAAGGTCAGTATCTAAAAAATTATTCTGATATTCCGTGGTCTGAGGTTATTCGTATGAGAGATATTGTCGCTCATCACTACACTGGTATTAAAAACGAAGTGATTTTTGACACAGTAAAAAGGGATATTCCAGACCTAATAGCAATATTGAAAACGATGTTGGATGACCTGAAAAGGTAAACCGAGAGAATTTGTTCTAAAATCGTGCTCCGAAATCGTTTACATTGAAAATATTAGCTGAATCGTTTTGCGGTTCGGCTTTTTTGTTGTACTTTTGCAACGCCGTATGGTGTATACTGTGCGGCAGACATTGTGGACAAAAGCTGCGATTAAGTGAGTGCAAAGGAAGCGTGCTTCCATTTTGCCGAACGAAAGCAGCTTCGCCAATAATGGCAATGAAGCGTTGTGCTTCGCTCTTGTTAGCTGAAACCTGAGAAATTTCAAATATAGACAAGACGGAGATGACAACGGTTCACGCAGTTAGCGTGGACTGATTGTATCTATATCTTTCTATATTCGGTTTTCTCAGGACCGCAGCTAAGGGATGTGGAGAACATCGGTTCCACGCTTCTAACATATATAATAATGTTCGCGCGAGGGACGGCGGGGACGCGGTGTTATGCCTCATGAAAGAAAAATTGGCAAAAGAACTACCAGATGACACAAGACTCTACAGAATAATGCCCTTGGAGCGTCTTCTGCAGATGTTGGATAGCAAGGAGAATACTCTTGTTAAGCCAAAGCTTTGGGATGACCCCTACGAAAAAAACATATCCAACCTTTGGAAAGATGGTACCTTGTATTTACCAAACAATTATTGCTGTGGAATTAAGATGCCAATAAGTAAAGGGTGGTATGGGCAGTGTTGGACACTGAACGAAGAAAGTGATGCACTCTGGAGAACATACACAAAGGGAATGCAACACCGGAGCGTAAAAATATCTACTACCGTAAAGCAATTAAGAGAAAGCTATAGTCAGACAAATGACGGAACGACATTCGAACTTATGCCAGTAGAATATTTGCCCAGCCCTGCTGATGACTATGTAGCCTTTGTAGAAAAGAAAAAGGCCCAAGGGGGATTGTCCGTGGCGGACGGATGCCGCTGCCTAACCAAAGAACTTGATATGATAGCGTGCTAAAACTATTTTTTTTGCTTACCTTTGCGGTCATGGAACAAGAAAAGATAGACTTCTACAAAGGTTTAGCG
>JAFUDJ010000040.1 GCA_017459445.1 Prevotella sp.
TCTAAGAGCACAAAAGAATTGATGTCACTTCAATGTCACTTTCGCAGCCGTGCCTTCATGCAGCGGTTGTAAAGGCGGTCTACGGATGACTTTGTACCAAGATTCGTCTGTTCCGACAGGAATTCCTGAAGATGGTCTTTTCATATTGTTTGCTTTGGCTTTTATGCCACCGCCTCATGGGCGATCGGCCAAGCCTCGGCAAACCGTCGGGACTGGTCGAGAAACGGGAAGCGTCGTCAAGACTTAAGGTGCCATTATCGAGAACCTGAAAGCGAAGGGCAAGACGAAGATGACGATGATGGACGTGATTATGGCGGCATTTCAGGATGTGGATAAGGTGGCTGCAACGACTGCCTGTCTGTTCTTCGGGTACTTTGACGGGGCTACCACTATTTCTGAATCTTGTGGCGGAGGTGGTGGGAATAACGAACTGCCCAAGAAGAAAGACAATGAGGACAAACTGTCTTTCGCCCTCAGATGTCATCAGATGGCCAAGACTATGCATGCGCCAAAGTATAGGCTTAGGAGATAACAGAACTAATGTAGCTACCGAATTCAGGGGCAGATGTCTTTGGATGTTGGGAGAAAGATAATATTGAGGAATCTTAGAATATGTTTTATGAACAAAATAAGAAATCAGCCCTCTAATAATCAGTATGTTACGTTGAAAAAGTACGCTGTTTTAATAAATAATTCCAAGAATCTTGCCCAATTAAAAAAAATAGTTGTATCTTTGCACCAAAAATTAGAGAATACGATGAGTACGGTAGAAGAATTGCAGAAACTCCGTGAGCGTGAAGACCACGTAGAGTTCAAGAAGGCAGAGCATAACTACCCGTTTGCTGGAGGCCAGAAGACCGATCCTCGTGATCGTAGACATTGTGTATTAGGATATGTTACTGCCTTGGCTAATGAGAAAGGGGGCCGTCTGGTTCTTGGCATGGCCGATGCCTATCCTCATGAGGTTGTGGGCAGCGACTTTGCCGAAAACGAGACGGGCAATCTTGAAGACGAGATTTATAAGCGCCTTCACATACGTGTTCGTACCGAGGAACTGTATGATGAAAAACATCGTCGTGTCCTTGTCATCAATGTGCCTTCTCGTCCTGTTGGTAAGGCACTTCGTTTCGAGGGTGTTCCCTTGATGCGAGTGGGTGAAAGTCTACGTGAAATGGACGATGCCGAATACTTCTCCGTCATTTCTGAGCAAGACCCGGATTTCTCTTCCCGTGTCTGCAAAGGGCTTACAATGGAAGACCTTGATGCAGAAGCCGTAGAAATTATGCGTAAACTTATTGCCGACAAGCAGAAAAGGGCTGATGCGAATACCATTCCTTTGCAACAATTGCTGAAAGACCTGTTGCTGATTGATGATGATGGAAATCTGAAATATGCGACTCTTTTGTTGTTGGGAAAGTCTGAAGCCATCAATCGTCATCTGCCACAGGCTAATGTTGTGATAGAATACAGAACAAGCCAAAGCCAAGTACGCTACAGTGCCCGTCAGGAATACCGTCTGCCTTTGTTTGTTGCTATTGAGAAGATATGGGAGTACATCGACCAGCCTGCATGCAATCCGTTACTGCACATCAACGATTTGCCGCGTATCCTCGACTGTCCGGCATTCAATAAAGAGACTATTCGTGAGGCTCTTATCAACGCCATGATTCACCGTAGCTTACAGATGGGATCCGACATCTTCATCTTTCTCTATCCTGATATGGTTGAAATCTCCAACCCTGGCGGATTCCCCTACGGCGTGAATATCGGCAATATCCTCACCGTCAACAGTTCGCCCCGTAGCCGACTGATGGCCGAAGTGATAGAGAAGACAGGGTTGATAGAGCGAAGCGGACAGGGTGTTGACATCATGTTCACCAACTGCATCAAGGAGGGCAAGCCCCTTCCTGACTACTCCTATTCTGACGATTATCAGGTGGATTTGCGCTTCTACGGTGAAATACCCGACGATGCTTTCTACCTCTTTGCTCAGGACATTTGCCATACTCCTGAACTTGAAAGCCAGATGAACACATTCGACTGGCTGACACTTCACTATATTTGGAAAGGCAACGCAGAGGCTGTTTATAGGGAGAGTTGCCCGAAATTGTTGGAAATGGGCCTGATAGCAGAAGATGCTTATTTCGGCTATGTCCTTTCTACCCATTATCTGCTTTATAAGCCACATGTAAAATCAGTCGCTGGGCAATATGACATCAATCATATCCAAATAGTATATCATGTGATTCGTCGCAATAGTGATGCCTCCATGAGTGATTTTGTTTCAGCATTCAACGGCATCCTGACGCAAAAGCAAGTGCGTAACCTCATCGAAGGTCTCTGCAAAACGCCACTGATTGCTTCACATGGTAATGCACGGGCAACGAGATATAACTGGGTGGATAGATAGCTTAGGTCCCGCCTCAGTGGCAAAGCCGAGCTAGGAGAGGTACTATCTATTTCCCCTCTTAAGTTCTTGCGTCCCTCCGGTAGCAAGCCAGCAGAGCTGGAGCCACACTATTTTTAAATACTAACTAACCATTACTTATGTTTGAATCCCAAATCTCTGCTGCAAAGGTACAGCAAAATTTCACTACTGTCGATGCTTTTGTTACGAAAAAAAAGTCAAAGACGAGCATCATTCAACATTTTTTTTCACCTGTACGGTTGAAAAATGTCATCAAAAGAGGTTAAAAATGAGGAAGAAGAGCGGTTCTTCAACAATTTTTGACTACCTTTGCAGATGTTATTGAGAACAAGGTTATGAAACATCACGTATTGAGATATATAATAATGGTAGCAGCCATTCTACTGGTGTTGACGGGCTGCAAGGAGGGTGACACGGGCAATAAGCGTGCGTCGCAGGCCGCGGATATGTGCAGTTGATAGATGCCACAGAGATCAAGTCTCCCCTGCGTAAAAATCTTGGTGAAAAGAACTGTGAGACCTCTGAGGCGGACCGCCAGCAGATAATGAAGTTGTTGATGGACTTCGAGGAAACGCCCCAGAGCAAGATATTTCCCAATGATGAGTTTGGCTATTGGAGTGTGAAGGTCTATCAGCCTCAGCGTGACGAGCAAGGTAGCATTATATATAAGAAAGGTGTACCCGTCATCGACAAGAAGAGCAAGGACGTGGAGATTATTCCTTTCCGCTACCCAGGAGGCATCGACGGCTTTGTACAGAACGAGATTCTGCCATACGCTCCTGATGCCATCATCGACCGTAGCAGCATCGAAACGGGCTATGAACTCTCGTTCACGAAATACTTCTATAAACCAAAGCAGCTGCGCTCCATAGAGGAAATCTCCTCAGACATTCGTGGCATCGAAGAGCGCACAGACGGATTGTTGGATGAAATTCCGTGATTTAATGTTTACGATTATTATCCAGTTCTTCATTTTTAAAAAGGAAACGGGGATGTACCCCGTCTCCTCGTTGTAATTGATATTATTTCTTCAGTTTAATTACGACCTTGAGCTTTGCTCGAGCTCGTTCACGCTCGGAAGTGAGAGAATGTTCTCTCACTTCACTCGCTTAATCACGACCTTTTTTCCGTGGTGGATATACACTCCGGGCTGGGTAGGCTTGCGGCCTAACTTGAAGCCCTGCAACGTCCACCAGTCATCGTCGTCAGCATCGTCAGCGGCAATGGTGCTGATGCCTGTCAACACTTCGCTGAGGTCGATGACGTAGGGTGCCCACGGTGTGCCGATGTTCTGGTCGGTGGTGAAGGTCAGTGCATTGTCGATGACCACCGGCTCACCATTGATACAGGTGCGCAGCTCTAACGGCTCGCCACTGCCCTCACCGGCTATGATGAGATAGTAGAGCCCGCCGTTGGCACGAGTAGCACCACGGCACTCGCCGCCGACGTAGGCAGCCACCTCACAGGTGTCCACGCTCTGCTCACCGTCCTTCAGTGCAATCACCATCGACATGTTGTCAGGATAGTTGGTGAGAAGTGAAGAGTGAAGAGTGAAGAGTGAAGTAATCGACGAAGTCGCTTCGCTAGTCGAAGAATTTTCTGCCGCCGCACGTCTGGTGCCTGTAGCGTCAGGATAGACAAACGACTTCTCCTTGTCGGCCGTGCTGTTGTACATATAGCCGTGTCCGCCCTCTAAGGCTTTCAGGCTACCCTCCCAGCCGTTCTGGCTGTAGAAGGCGATGCCGTGCTGCGACTTGACACAGTCGCCCACCTGCGGGTTGGCGGCAGCCAGCGCCATGTCGACGGTCATCGTCGTCAGCGGCGTGTAGCCTATCCAGTTCCATCCCGGTGTCAGCGTGACGGGCGTTTCCTTCAGCTTCAGCTGCTCACCCGTGACGGGCACCTGTTCCGGCAACTGCTGACCCTCCACGGCGGGACTGATCTTCACCTTGTACATCGTGGCGGCCTGTATCCGGGCATCCTCCGGCATCCAGTTGTTGCCGTTGCTGAAAATCATCGCCGACGTCTTGTCCTTGATGAATACATTCCACGGTGTCAGCAACGGGAATACGGCAGCCGGACGCTGGTCGGCAGGTCTCACGCCCAGCGATACCCAATTCCAGTTCGTGGTCAGCTTCAGGTTCTGCTCCACGTTGTCGCCCTTCGTCCAGATGACGGGCTGGTCGAACGAACCTCTGACGGTATTGAGCTGGAAGGTGCTTTCAACGGCAGAACCGTTGAACGCGGTCATGTTGACATCCGTGTAGGCAATGCCTGCCGAGGCATCCCAGATGCGGAAGCTGATGGGCTTGCCGACATCGGTATCGCCATTGCCATAGACGGTCATCGTCACGTAGGCTGCTCCGCGCACCTGCTCGGGCGACGCCACACCTCGGCACTCGCCGTCGATGAAGGCAGCCACCATGCTCTCCGAGTTCTCTATCAGGATGCCGCCGATGCGCACCTGTCCGATGTAGTTCATCTGGTGCTCATACAGCGTGGGGTCAACGGTCCACTGAGGTTTCTCGCCGCGCACCTTCATCACCACGCGCAGCGGCTCCAGTATCTGGTTGTTGCCTTGCACGCCAAGGGTCACGTCGTAGTTGCCCACAGGCACCAGCGGGTTCACCTGGAAGCGCAGCACCTTCGTCGAGAGCGGAGCCACCTCGTCAGCAGTGTTGCTGTCCACCAGTGTGAGCCACTGCGGCATATTATATAAGGTATAATATTCCGTGTTGCCGCTCTTGTTCTCGATGACGACGTCGAAGGAATAGTCGTCGCCGTACTTCTTGTTGACGTTCACCGAGTCCTTCGTCCACTTCAGCGTGTTCTGCTGCACGTAGGCCGTCCAGCGGATGGGCAGTGACGTATTGCCGTGCAGGTCGTGGATGCGGTCGACGGTGATGTTCAGCGTCGTGCCCTCGATGTCGCGCGGAGAGATGCCGGCACCGGTCAGGTTGACCACCACCTTGCGCTCCGAGGCCACTGGCGAAGCGATAAGCTTCGTCTCACGCGGGGCGTGCTTAATGGGGGGCGCACCAAACGTGCCGAAAAGAACCTGTTGTTTGTCGAAGGTCAAGCTGTCGGTGGCACCGGGTGCCATATTGTCTGCCGTATAGATGACCATGGGGACACCTGCCACCACGCTGTCCTTCTCGAAGGGATAATAGGCGGCAAGACCCTTGCTGTATACCGATGCGGTGTCGAGCGTGTTGTACATATTGTTCAGCAGACGGCTCTCCGAGAGCGATGCCTTCCAGACGCGCACCTCGTCGATGTCGGCAGCGTCTGCCTTGCCTAAAATCAGCGTCGAGCCCTCTATGTTGGGAACGGCCGTCTCGGCGATGACGGCCGTCCGCTTGCCGTCTATGTAGAACGAGGCCGCCTGTCCGCGTACCACGTTCAGCGCGTAGTGGTGCCATGCGTCGGCTGTCGGCAACTCCTTCTGTACGGCCACCGTCACCGAGTCCGTGCCGTAGCGCAGCACGAGGTTTCGCTTGTCGTCGTAGCGCAGGCGCAGCTTCGACGTCTCAGCCAGCTTGTCGCCGTCGACGGTCGGTGTTGCCGTCTCCCAGACCACCTCGTCTTTGTGGGCGCTTGACCTGTACCACAGTTCGATGGCATAGCTGTCGCCCACGCCGGTGACGATGCGGCTGATGTCTACCTTGGCGCCTTCGTTGCCAGTGACGGTCATCTTTTGGTTCGTCCGGTCTATGTTCCATGCCTCGGGCACGATGAAGTCATGGGTGTGGCGGGCATCGGCGGCTATGGTGCCGTGGCCCTCGTTCATCGCCCAGTAGTTGGCCAGTCCGTAGACGTAGCCGTCCTTGGCCTGGTTCTTGGTGCTCGCCATATCGTGCACGTCGCGCCAGATGTTATAGAGTGCCAGTCCGTGGATGTCGCCCATGAAGCCGCCAAGATACAGGTGGTTGTCACTGGCGTAGTTGATGGCCTGCACGTCGCCGAGAGTCACCTGCTCGTCCTCGAAGAGGGCTATATTCATCGTGTCAGTCAGTGCCAGCATGTTGAACTTCATGTCGCTGGCCCTGTAGTTCATGCAGAGGAACATCCACTGGTTGGTGGGCACCGTCTTCTCGCTCGTAAACTTCTTGCCGGCGATGGTCACCGTGGCGTGGTCTGTCTCGTCGAAGCCCAAGGCGAAGTTGTCCGTGCCGGCACCCTGGTGCAGGACGGTACCGTTGGAGAGCAGGCCGGAGAGCACGCTGACGTTCACCCACATCTCCATCGAGAAGTCGCCGTTGAGGAATACAGGGTTCACCGTCTTCGCCTCGAAGAGCGGCGTTATCGTCAGCGACACGTTGTGGTCTACGGGCTGCTGGTTCAGTTTGGCGGTGACGATGATATTGTCCGCGTTGACGTAGCCCGGCACGATGTCCTCGTTGAACTCGATGGCCAGCTGGTCGCCGTAGGTCAGAATGCCGTTGGCGGGCGCCGGCGTATAGAGGTTGCGAGGCCGCGTCATGTCCTTCGTGACGGCAACAGGGTCGCTGTACACGCTGACCAGCTCCGTGCCGTAGGGCGTGGTGGTGAAGGCACGGAACTGGTAGTCGCCCTCAGGGAACGAGAGGTTGCTCTTCATCTTCGCCGCATAGCGCAGGTCGCCCGACTCGGGCAGCAGGGCGTTGCTCACGGTGTCGCGGCCGATGGTGTCGGTGGGATTGACCCACCACGTAAACAGGTCGGTCCACTGCGTGTTGCCCTGGAAGCGGTACTGCACGCCGACGTTCTTCAGGTTCTTGAACTGGCGGTTGAAGCCGGAGAGCTTCATGTCCAGGATGCCGTCCTCGCGGTCGTTGTTGAGCACGGGCTCCTGGATGGCCAGGTCGATGGGCGACGACGACGGCTTGAAGTGGACGTTCAGCGTACACTCGTCGTAGATGGTGAAAGGCTGATACTGCGATTCAAACCACAGCGTGACGTCCTCGTAGTCAAGTACGCTCTGGTCGGTCTGGCGCACGGTGATGACCTTCTTCACTGTCTCGCCGGCGGGGATGTAGATGCCGCGACCGTCGGCAGGCACGCCGTCCATTAGGATCTGTAGCCCTTTCTGATTGTAAACCTCAGCCACTTCGAGTATGTAGGTGAACGGCACCGTCTGATTGGTTGTCGTGCCGTTGGTCAGGTGCAGCGTAAACTGCCCCGTGCCGCCGGCGGGGATGTCGGTCAGCGTGGCACTCGTGGCCCCTACCTCGCCGTCGGTGCTGATGCGGATGACGGGCTGCTCCATGCGCTCCGTGCCGTAGGAGATGACGTGCTTCTTCTCAGGCTCGTAGTATTCGGCCAGCTGTTCACCCTCGTAGGGGTTGTAGCTCTGGCCGCCGCGCAGCACGAAGATGTCGCTCCACCCTCGCGGCGACTTGTAGATGTCGACACTGAAGTCGGTGCCTGAGTTGCCGTCGTTCAGCTCGTATTCAAACTCGGCGTAGCTTGTCCTGTTGTCCAGCGAGTCGCCTTCTACACGGCTTCCTACATATCCTACTTCCGTCTTGAGAGTGAGGTTGGTGCCAAAGGTTCCCATAGCATTCACATGGAAGCCCACCTTAGTTGCGGCTGTGAACCCCACCTTGGTCGATGTGTCGTAGGTCTTGGCCCATGCGGAGTCACGGCGTTCAGAGTAGGTATAGCTGGTGCCGCCGTCGAACGAGCGGTTCTCCTTCAGGTATTTGTCGCGCGCCGCCATGGCCTCTATCTTGTCCTGCTCATTGTCGGCCAGCCGCTTTTTCCAGTTGCTCACCGAACCGTTGTAGTATTTCACCATGTCTTGCGAACCGATATTCTTGCCAGGCTTCCACACGTAGGTGCCTTCCTCGCCGTAGTCGTCTTCGCCAGGTTTCTTCCACGTCAGATAGACATCCTGCTCGCTGTTGTTCTCATAACTCTTGGCGGCAGCCTCGTCCATATATTCCAGCAGGCTGTTGCGCGTGTCAATCAGTTTGGGTATCATCGTCTCTTCTATCTCGCGGGTGGAGAAGATGAAGTCGGTGGCAATCTGGTCGTTGATGGCCACGGCCTCCTTCAGCCCTAAGACGATGCCGCCGGCCTCGCGGTGGAAGCCCAGTTTGCGGCAGGTGCCCACGATGTAGTTGTGCGACTTGCCGATGAACACGTCGCCCTTGGCACCCACATATTTCATGCCCGTGCTGCTGCTGATGTCCTTGGCTTCGGTATAAACAAAGGTGCTGTCGTTAGTCCACTCCCAACTGTAGGAGCCTTTCTGACCCGCCGCGCTCTCATTCTTGATCTGTTCACTTGTGATGACGGCAATGCCAATACCATTGGCATGTTCCAGTTTTGTACCAAATATCAGGTCAAACTTAATACTTTCGTCCCAATAGGCTCCATCTGAGCTTTGGCTTATTTTCGTAAAGCTGCGGCCCGTCTTCCACGTCACCTTGCCGTTGGAGCCTGGCGGGTCGCGCAGCACCATATCCACATGGTCGGGACCGGCGGTGATGAAGTTGTTGCCGTTGGACAGTTCGCCCAGCACGATGCCGTCCAGTTGCTGGCCGCTGTAGGTGCGGTTCTTGCGCTCGAAGGTCATGCTGAAGCGGCGCGTGTAGGGAGCCGTCACGTTGGGGTAGCCGGTGGTGAAGGTGATGGTGTTACGTCCGTCCTCGTCCAGGCGCAACTGGGTGCGCTTCAGCCCGGAGATGTCACCTTCCTTCAGGTTAGTCAGGCTGGGGTCGATCACCTTCGCCACCACGTCCTGCGTGTTGCTCATCTCGTTAGCAATGGTCACCACCTGGCCGTTCAGCGGCACGATGTCGTCGACGGCTTTGCCGCTGTCGTAGTTGGTATAGACCTCGTAGCCGTGAACGTCGAACCTGTATTCCTTGTTGCGGGCAAACACGGGGTAGCCGTAGGTGTAGGTGATGCTGCCGTCGTCCATCTTCTTCCAGATGTCGCTGATGGTCGTCGTCTCCGTGGTGCTCACGGCATAGTCGGCCATCTCCTGCTCGCCGAAGGCCTCGCTGCCTTTCTGCGTCACCACTAATTGCGGTTCGGCAAAGTGGGTCTTCACCATCTTCGTGTTGTACTTGTAGTAGTTCCACACGGAGTCGCCTGTCTCTGTGACCTGTTTGAGCGAGTCGGTCATCTCCTTCCTCACGCTGGTCAGGTCTATCTGCGGCAAGGTGAGAAACTCGATGTTGTCATCGTTTTTGATGATCTCTATGCTCTTGGTGATGTATTTCAGCGGAGGCAGCAGGGCCGAGAACTCGCCCGTCGTGGAGTCGGTCTCGATGTAGATGTACTTGGCGTCGCCAGAGCCCGCTCCTGCCCATGCGCGGCTGCGGATGGCGGTGGTGTCGCTCTGGAAGGGGCGCTCCACGGTACCGGCTTTTTCACCGTCGTAGTTGAACAGCAGGTTCTCGCTGTTCATCATCAGCGTGATGCGGGCCTTACCGATGTTGTTGTTCGACGCGCCGAAGCCCACGGCCAGCGTGTCGTTCTTCTCACCGCCGCTGACACGGCCCACGAAGTTGACCAGCGTGGAGTCCTGGAAGTCATAGGTTACGGGGGCACTGAAAGGGTACTTGCCCACCGTCGGGAAGCGACCGCCGGCCACGAAGGTGTGCCCGTCTAATTTGGCCTCGACGTAGTGATTGCCGATGGGTACCGAGATGTTGTAGTATCCGTTGGCGTCGGTCTGCACAATCTTGCCGTCTTGCGTCTGAAGATCGCCGTCGACATACAGGGGTATGCCCTCAACAGGGATGTTGGTGCCGGCATAGTAGATGTAGCCGTCCATGGGGAACGACGACACGTCCTCGAAGTTGGCAGTATGTACGAGTGAGTTATAGCCCACATAGAGCAGCGTCTTGTTGGGGTTGAACTCGTGAACACCGTAGAGTGGAATGACTGAATAGGTGGTGCCTGCGCCGGTGAAGGGGACGCCCTGAATGATGTAGTTGCCTTCGGCGTCGGTCTTTGCCCTCAGTCTTAGCGCGCCGGGCGTAAGCGTCGAAGTCTGGGCATTGCTGCCTATCAGTCCGTGGTGCTTATGATAGTTGCTGCCGTCGCGCGAGTAGTCGAAGAACTGGGTGCGCAGACCCTCGTCGAAGGTCCAGTAGGTCTCTAACTGCTGTTCGTCGCCCACAAGCAGATGGTCGTAGTTGCCCACGATGTCAGCCTCGCTGAGGCACTTCGCCCACAGACGCAGCTCGTCGGCGGCGCCCTTGAAGTGGCCCAGCTCAAACTGGCTGGCATTCGTTAGCGGCCACTGGCTGCCGGCAATGGTCAGCGTGGCTTTCTGAACGGTCGGATCGCTGCTGCCGCCATCTTTGGTCAGCACGTAGCAGGTCAGCGTCGTACCGCTGCGGGTCAGCACCACGTGGTTGTAGCTCTCCTGCTGGAGGGTGATGCCGTTAAAGGTCTGGGTAGTGGAGCCGTTGCTGAATGTCAGCTGTCCGGAAGCCGTCATGCCCAGGCCGGCATTGCCTCCCAGGTGGGCTATCAGGCTCTGGCTGAACGTTTCGGGATAGAGCCACAGCTGAATGGAGAAGTCGCCGGCAAACAGGTTGGCAGCGTAGTCGCTGGAGGGGTATGGCCACGTCACGACTCCGGTTGCATCTGAGAAATAGATGGAGTGGTACTGGTCGGCCTCGCTGCCCTCGCTGTTGGTCATCGTCATCACCACATCGACACCCTGCACGGCGGTGCCCGAAGAACCGTAGGCTATGCGACCCGTCACTGTTCCGGTGCTCTTGGCGAAGCCGATGTTGGTCATGTCGCTATTGACGACGGTGCCGTCGTCGCATTTGTCCTCGACGGTGACGCGGTAATCGTAGTAGATGCCCGGCTGAGACGTCTCGTCGGTATAGAACAGATACTCTTCGCTGCTCGACAGGCGTGTCAGCGTCTCCCATGCCTCACTTTCCTGCTCGGCACGCCGACGCTCAATGATGTAGGTCTTGGCATTTGTAACGCCCTGCTGGCCGACGTGCCACGACAGCTTCACCGAACCCTCATAGACGCCCTTCGAGGCATCGAGCGCGTAGAACTTCGTAGCCTCGCCAATGGCTTTCTTACTGACGCTATAGGTGTTGAGCACGGCGTCGCCAATGACACCCTCAATGCGATAGGTTCGGGGCGCGCAGGCGCTCAGAGGCTCCTCGGTATAGGGCACACCAGTCGCGGCGTCCACCTTGTTCTGCCGGTTGGCGTGTTGGTCGGTGGTGCGGTGCTCCCAGCGGAAGGAACTCTGGTTGTCGGCCGGCGTGAGGGTGTAGATGGGGTCCTTCTCGTCGTTTACGTAGATGCGGAACTTGTGGCCGAAGCTCTTGGGATAGGCGTCGGAACTCCAGGTGAAGATGATGCGGTCCGACAACTGTTCCGCCTTGAGGTTCTTGACGGGCATCGTGCGCGTGGTGTTCACGGTGACGCTGGCCTTGCAGTCATCGCGCCGTGTCGTCACGTCCCAGAAGTTCGACACATAATAGACGTCATACACCGGCTTCGACTCATTGCTGAAGCCAGTGTCGGCGTATGCACGCACGTTTTGAGCGAGCTCGGCTATCTTTTTCCCGTCGCGATAGACCACCCACTTGTAGTTGGAATAGTTGCCGGGGATAGATTCTACGGTCCACGAGAGGTTCACCTTCTTGTCGCGTTGGTTGAACACGCCCTTCAGGTTGGTGGCCTTGACAATGGGCGGGTTGATGGTCACCGTCTTGCTGATCACATTACTGTTGTCGGCAAAGGTGTTGCCCGAGTATGTGCCATTAAGACGAGAGTCAACCTTATAGTTGCCTACGTTCGTGGCTGTGGGCACAGTACCCGACCAATTGCCGTCATTCACCCTGAACACCGTGTAGCCGACGTTATCGCTGATTGGATCATAGGTTATCAGCTTCTGACTATTGCCGTTGTAGGTAAGGTCCGAGGCGTAGGTGGGCTCCTTGGTCCACTTCGCCGTCTGCGTGGTGAAGTGCTGATGGATGAAGATGTAGGCGCGTACTCCAGCTCCTTTGTTCGTGTCGACGTAGCCACTGTACGAGCTGTTGCGCCAAGAGATGGCGAGCGAGGAATTGTCGCCGTCATCCGTATTGCCGTTCTCGTTGATTGTTGTCGACAGGCGGGTCATCACGCGCTTCTCTCCGCCATAATCACTAAGGTTCTTGTGGTCGCGGGTGAAATAAATATATATCTCATTTCCGTTAGAACCTCTGTTGAGGTCGCCGTCGAAGTCGCTTTTGTTGGTCGGTGCCTTGTAGTAGGTACGCCCATCAGAGGTAAATTTATCCACTTTTTTATTCGACGCGCAGATGTCGGTAATGTAGCCCGAATAGGGGTTGGCAGTGCTGCTGGTCTTGTAGGCTATGAAGACGTACCAGCCACCGTTACCTTCGTTGAGGTCTTGATTGACGACGGTCCACCCCTTGTTGGTGTACTCGTTCTTCAGGTTTTTCGCATTAACTCCGCTGATACCATCACCAAGGACTATCACATCGGTAATGTACTCTTGCGCCCATGCAGGAGTTACCCCCCAGGCCGTCCGAGAACTCCCGATTTCAGAGGGATTCCGGCCTGATTTTGACTAATTTTAAAGCCATATAAAGGCCTCTGCCATGAGGCAGATTCCATCGTTGATTTTTGCATATTGATGAGTTTTACGCTCCTAGA
>JAFUDJ010000041.1 GCA_017459445.1 Prevotella sp.
CGTTTGTCCAGTACAAGTTTAATCCAGCAGTTATCTACCGGGTTGCAATTAATGGATGTTTTCAAAGCCTTCATAATCACAGTCTGTTGCTCTAATTCCTTTATTTTTGCGAACACCATGCGAACACCACGCGAACACGAAGGGCCGTTTTTCAAGATTTAACAGCGTTGCTCGTTTCGGTTACAAAGTTAGTAAATATCTGATAAACAACCAAATAGGAAACACGAAAATATTTTGTGAAATCTTAAAAAATCCTACTTTAACAGACTCATCATCTGGAGGTCATAGGTTCAAGCCCTATCTGGTCCACACATAAAATCAAGGAGTTACGAAATAATCGCAACTCCTTTTTCTTTTCTCTGGCGGACTTGCCCGCCGAACTTCCTAAGCCTCTGTTACCTCACCATGACTTTGCTGTCGGTGACGCTGCCGTCAACATGAGTCTCACGAATGATATTCAAGCCATGACGCAGGCGCGGCAGCTGCCGGCCCTCAGCATCGAAGAACTGGCGGATAACCACATGCTGCCCGCCCTTGACGGCGTTCACACCACTGGAAGAGGCATCTGCAGCGGAAACGGCATCGCCCAGCACACCATAGGCACTGATGGCCTGTACGGTGACGGTCTGTCCCTCACTGTATTCACAAGCGGTATCGGTGGTCAGACGTGCCTCACCATCGGCGACAACGAGGAAGCGGGTGGCCAAGCCCGTATGGTCTGTCCAGCGCAACTCACCGTCACCGACGGTCATCTCAGGCGCAGGCAGGATGAAAGCCGTCCAGTCGGCATCCCACTCGTCGCTGCCGCGCAGCATATAATCAAGCTTATAGCCTTCTGTCTCCAAAGGTGTCAGCACAGCTTTGCTACAGTCCTTCGTGGTGCCGTCAACGGTGAATGCCTTCTTGCGATGGCTCAGGTCCACGGCATTGCCTTCACTGTCCATCGTGTTATATTCGGCCATCTGCACAGGATAGGCCCCCATATCCTGCCAGCCTTCGGCGGGAATGGTGACGCCAGCGGCCAGCCGGGTATTGATGAACGACACCTTGGGCGAATCGGTCCAAGGACGGCCCAGATAGGTTGCCGCTCCTACAGCGGCAGCGGTGATGACGCAGTCGTGGAACACATAGCCATACTTGGCACTCTGATGGGCCGGAGCCGTGATGACGTTCGACGGGCGCAGGACATGCAGCGTGTCGCTGTCGAAGAACACCTCACCGTCGTTGTAGATGAAATCGGTGGTGCCGCTAATTTTGCTGTTTCGTACAATGTGGCGCTGTCCACGGGTACCGGTACGGTAAGTGTCCTGCCATCCTTCCAAGTTGCAACTGGTGATGCTCACGCGGTCGGCCTTGGTGTAGAGAGCCAGCGCCTGCCCCTCAGCCTGACGGGTGTTGCGAATGGTGAGGTTATCCAGACTCACGTCATGTGCCGTTACGTTCATGGTGGCGTTGGTATTTACGTTGCCCCCGGCCTCGTTGTGCAGGCGGTTCCACGTGATGATGGTATTCTGCTTCGACTGTCCCGTCAGGTGCACATTGGGCTTGTCTATCTGTACATGGCCTTCATAGGTGCCCTTTTTGATAAAGATATAATAAGGAGCTGTGCCGGGGGCGGCATCGATGGCGGCCTGGATGGTGGAGTATGTGGCGATACCATTGCCACCAACAGGCGAAATGTCAGTGAAATTGGCATCGACAATGGCATCGAAGCCTGCGAAGCCGGCACTCTGCGGCTGCCGCTTGGTGTAGCGGGTCATGTCGATGGTACCGTCAGCCACGGCATTGATGAACAGTTCCAGATTGGAATAGCCATTTTCAGTCAGCTGCTGGCCGTCGCTGGCATTGTTCTTGTCCAGCCCTGCCTCGTCCTCGTAGTCATCGGGCAAACCGTCGCCGTCGCTATCTACGACACGGCAGTCGGTGGCATCCATCTGCAGGCGGGGATAGCAAGTAACGTTGATTTCCTGACCCGTAGCCTCGTCGAGTGCCACGAAGTCGTCGTGCTCCTGCAGTTCTATGTCGTAAGGCGTGTCAATGATGCCATATTTGCCTAATGAGCCGCCGAACTGCGGGTCACGCTGACCTGCGGCCTCGGCCAGCAAGCGCTCGTCCACCTCGTCGTAGCGGGGCAGTGAGGCACCGGCCTGTGCCACCACTTTCCGATAAGCCTCATCGGCTGACTCGTCATGGCTCATTCCACTCAGGGGATAAGGCAGTTCTTTCAATAGTATCTTATCAGCAATTTCCTGTGTCAACGGTATCTGAGAGCCGGCACGGTAGAGGTTCATGCCACGCGAGTTATTGCCTCCGACAAAGCCGTAGTAGTTGTCGGCGTTGACCTTCTCCAGCTCCGCATTGCTCCAGATGGTAGTTGCTGGCGCCCACTTGCTGTTGAGTTCAAATTTGTTGCCCTTCAAGTACCACTCGCCCAGGTCTTCAGCCTTCTCAGCCGATGCCGAGACAAAGTGGCGGTTGCCACCGTTCTTCTTGGTCAGTGGGCCGGGGCGGTAGTAGTTGTTAATCATATAGACACGGTTGTAGGAGTCATCGCCCGTGGCGGCGTCACGCTCACCGCCATAAATGGAGTTGTGGCCGCCCCAGTTAAAGATGACGTTATTGACAAACTCGTTGTCCACATGGCGGTCGTTGACGCTCATGCGTACGCCGTTGAAGCGCGGCATACGGCTGTTGCAGTTGGAGATGAGGCAGTGGTGCAGCGTGCCGTGCTCGCCACCCCATTGCATGGCGTAGCTGCGCTGGCCCTTCACATTCTTCGAATAGTACAGGCCCTCGCTGAAGATGCACCATTGCGTGGTGGTATAGTCGGTGTCGTAAAGCGTCAGGTTCTCTTCCATCGACCAAGAGAACGAGCAGTGGTCGAGCACCACGTGGTTGATGTTCTCCACGTCGAGCGGCGACATGCTGCCGTTAGGCAGGTCGCCAGTACGGAAACGGATGTGGCGCACGATGCTGTTGGAGCCAAGCTTCATCTGGTAGCCGGCGATGCAGATGCCGCCGCCGGGAGCCGTCTGTCCGGCAATGGTGATATTGCCCTTGGCAGAGAGGCGCGACGTCAGATAGATAGTGCCGCCCACTTTGAAGAGCACCGTGCGGGGCGTGTCGTCGCCCGTGGTCACGGCCCAGCGCAGCGTGCCTTCCTCGTCGCTGTCGTCAAGACGGGTGACATAATACACCTTCGAACCGCGCCCGTCAATGGCGCGCCCGCCAGTGGTGAAGCGTCCGTAACCCTCACAACCGGGGAAGCTGATGAGGTCGGCGACATAGTTTTCAAGGCCTTTGAACACAGCCCACACCTCACAGTCGTCAGTCACGGTAAAGCTGTATTTCTCGCTCGTCGACAGCACCTGGCCGTCGCCATCCTCCCAATGGTCAAATCGGAAGCCCTTGGCAGCGGTGGCCGTCAGCGTCACCGTAGTACCATAGTTGAACTTCACACCGCCATTAGCTGGCGTGCCAGCAGGGCTGACGCTCACCGTTCCCATGTTCTCGCAACCGGTTTTGACGAATCCCATCACCGTATTGGCAGCCTGAGCCGTAAAGCGCGCCGTGATATTAGCGTCGGCGGTCAGCGTAAAAGTATGGGGATTGTCGGTAGCCACCAGTTCGTCGCCAATGTACCAGCCTTCAAAGGCATAACCCGCATTGGCCGTCGCCGTGGCGGTGAAGGAGGTGCCTTTCAGGATGGTGGTCGTAGTGGGCGACACGGTGCCGGCATCCGTCGGACTTACGCTGAGCGTCGCCGTCACCTCCGTGCTCTCGCTGCCTGTGGTGAAGTAGTAGCCATACAGCCCCACCTGACTCGACGGGTTGAACACGTAATAGGTCTTGCCGCCCTCCACGTCGAACGTGATATAGCCCAGCACCGGGCGGTTCTGCGTATAGCCGTTAGTATGCTGGATGATGTAGTCGGCAGGCATCGTTCCCTTCACCATCGACACCGTCTGGCCGTTATCGTCGAAGGTAAAGCCGTTGTTCTGGTAGTAGAACTCCACCGCAATGTCGCCATAAGGCAGCTCCGCTACGCTATTCTCCTCAACGATATAGAGCGGGTGGTTGCCTTTGTTGATATAGACACCCATACGCAGCGTACCCGACACCTTCGGCGCCAGCTTCAGGTACATACCGTGCAGGGGCAGCTTGCCACAGCCGGGCGTCCATCGCACGGCATTGGCATCCTCGCGCCACACCTGGTCGCCGCTGCTGTTCGTCTCCCAATGGCCGCCAGCATCCTCTACGTACGGGTTGCCCATACCCTTCAGACATGCCGTGAACTTCGGCGTACAAAGGTCGGTGTTGAGCGCGATGTTAGCCGTGGCGTCGAGCAGCCAAGGACTCTTGCCGTCCTGAATGTCTTTCTCGTTCAGGATGGAGGCAATGGTCAGCGTCATGTTCTCGGTAGCCTCAATAGTTTGCTCACCGACCGTCAGGTCAGTAATCTGTGTTGCTTCCCATATCTCCTGTGCGCCGGTGCTACAAACAGCCAGCCAAAGGGGAAGCATCATCAATAATTTCTTCATAGTTGTTAGTAGTTTGATGTTGATGCTGCAAAAATACACATTTTTCGCGGAACTTGTAACAGTTCCGCGAAAAAAAATGTATTTTGGGGCAATCCTTTTAAAATACTATCAGACTACTGAAAGGCTTTGTTCATTCAAAACTCCTCCTCTTCCATTTCCTCCTCCAGCTCTTCGTCGTAATAGTACGCACGGCCCGCCGGGTCCTTCGTGCCGTCCTTGTCCTTGCCGCCGTAGCCGATGCCTCGGTCACCGCTACTGATTGTCGACAGCAGGAACGGCCCGCACTGTATCACCTC
>JAFUDJ010000017.1 GCA_017459445.1 Prevotella sp.
AGGATGTGGAAGAAGAATTATAAACTTTCGTATAAAGGAAAACATTTAGCCTTGGGGTTAAATAATTTCCTATAAGGGAAAGTTGCAAATTATTCCTCCACATCTTCCACACCTTACCACGGGTCAGAAAGGTAAGTTGCCATTGGTGCTTCGGGCTATGCCACCTATTGCTATAACAATGCAATCTCCCCCGTTTTGCCTTTATTTTAGGCCGAATTGCGTTAATCTTCCAAAATCCGTTGTTCTTTACAACCTTTTTTTGTAACTTTGCAACATGCAAAGTAAAGTATTGCTGATATACACTGGCGGAACCATCGGCATGAACCGTAACCCAAGGACGGGAGCCTTGGAGCCTTTCGACTTTGAACAGCTGCTGCAAAACGTGCCGGAGCTGAAGCAATTCGACATGCAGATAGACACCTACCAGTTTGTGCCGCCCATTGACTCAAGCGATATGTCGCCCCAGCGATGGACGGACCTAAGCCATGTCATTGCCGACCGCTACGACCTGTACGACGGTTTCGTGGTGCTGCACGGTACTGACACCATGGCCTTCACGGCCTCTGCCATGAGCTACATGCTGGAAAACCTGACAAAGCCTGTTATCTTCACCGGGTCGCAGCTGCCCATTGGTCAGCTACGGACGGACGGCAAGGAAAACCTTATCACCAGCATTGAGATTGCTGCCGCCAAGGACGACGACGGACACGCCCTGGTGCCAGAGGTAGGCATCTATTTCGACTCCCACCTGCTGCGCGGCAACCGTACCACGAAGCAGAGCGCTGAGGAATTCAACGCCTTTGAGTCGTTCAACTACCCTCATCTCGTTGAAGCCGGCGTCAACATGGTCTATCACCGCGAGCGCATGCTCAAGCCCGACTGGGACAAGCCGATGACGCCCCACTTCCGGTTGGACAACAACGTCATCATCTTCTCCCTGTTCCCCGGCGTGCGTGAAGACCTTATCCGGCACATCATCCACACGCCTAACCTCAAGGCCATCGTCATGCGCACCTTCGGCTCAGGCAATGCGCCACAAAGTCCCTGGCTGTTGAAGGCGCTGAAGGAGGGGACGCAGAACGGGAAAGTCATCGTCAACATCAGCCAATGCTTGCAGGGGGCCGTGGAGATGGGACGCTATGATACCGGCTATCACCTGCAGGAGGCTGGCGTCGTCAGCGGCTACGACTCCACGGTGGAGAGTGCCGTGGCAAAGCTGATGTTCCTCCAGTCGCACTACGACGACCCCGTCAAGGTGCGCGAGCTGATGAACCGCAGTATCCGTGGCGAAATCACGGTATGAGCTTAAATTGAATCTTATATGTAAGAAATAATAATTACTAATCAAAGATTAATACGATTATGAAAGAACTAAAAGGAACAAAAACTGAGAAGAACCTGCAGGAAGCCTTCGCAGGAGAGTCCATGGCCCGCAACAAGTACAGCTACTGGGCATCGAAAGCCAAGAAGGACGGCTACGTACAGATAGCCGCCATCTTTGAAGAGACGGCAGCCAACGAAAAGGAGCACGCCAAGATGTGGTTCAAACTGTTGGAGGGCGGCGCCATCAAGGATACAGCCAGCAACCTGGAGGCTGCTGCCGGCGGCGAGAACTTCGAGTGGACCGACATGTATGCCCGCATGGCCCGTGAAGCCCGCGAAGAGGGATTCCCCGAGATTGCCGAGAAGTTCGAGGGCGTGGCAGCCATTGAGAAGGCCCACGAGGAGCGCTACCGCAAACTATTGGACAATGTACGCCGCGAGCGCGTCTTCTCGAAGGACGGCGACGTCATCTGGCAGTGTGCCAACTGCGGCCACATCGTCATTGGCAAGAAAGCTCCCGACGAGTGCCCCGTCTGCAACCATCCGCAGGCTTACTTCCAGGTTAAGGCCGAGAATTACTAAAACAACAATTACAGCCAATCATGCACAACAGCGACAGCGTAGTCATCATACCGACTTACAACGAGAAAGAGAATATCGAGAAGATTATCCGGGCCGTGTTCGGGCTTGAGACAGCAACGCCACAAGCCGGCCACGGGTCAGGGAAGTGCTTTCACATCCTGGTCATCGACGACGGCTCGCCCGACGGGACGGCAGGCATCGTGAAGCGGTTGATGCACGACGAGTTCGCCGACCGGCTGTTCCTGCTGGAGCGTAGTGGCAAGCAGGGGCTGGGAACGGCCTACATCATGGGGTTCAAGTGGGCACTGGAGCATGACTACGGCTACATCTTCGAGATGGACGCTGACTTCAGCCACGACCCCAACGACCTGCCAAGGCTGTACTCGGCTTGTGCCGACGAAGGCTACGACGTGGCCATCGGCAGTCGCTATGTGAGTGGTGTCAATGTGGTGAACTGGCCCATCGGCCGCGTGCTGATGAGCTACTTTGCCTCAAAGTATGTCCGTCTGGTAACAGGGTTCAAGGTTCACGACACAACGGCGGGCTTTAAGTGCTATAAGCGCCGCGTGCTGAAAACCATCGAACTGGACAAGATTCGCTTCAAAGGCTATGGCTTCCAGATAGAGATGAAGTTCACGGCCTACAAGATTGGCTTCAAGATTAAGGAGGTGCCTGTCATCTTCGTCAACCGCCGCGAAGGCACAAGCAAGATGTCGGGCGGCATCTTCGGCGAGGCCTTCTTCGGTGTCATGCGGCTCCGCTGGGATGGCTGGACACGGAAGTATCCAGCCATCACGGAGTAGCAGGAACACCCACGTAGCATTTTAGTATTCAGTCTTGTCCTCCTTGGCAGCCCATAGGCGGAAGGAGTGGAGCGCCTCGTCGCGCAAAAGCGGCACGATGGGTACGGTACGGTCGGAGAGCGGACGGTCCAGCTCCTCATAGATAAAGTCGTCGGCAAATTCAATATCGCGGGCATCCTTGCGGGTGTTACCGTAGAAGATGCGCCCGATGCGTGCCCAGTAGATGGCTCCAAGACACATGGGGCAAGGTTCGCACGACGTATAGATAGTGCAGCCGGAGAGGTCGAAGGTGCCCAGTTTGCGACATGCCTGACGGATAGTGTTCACTTCAGCATGCGCCGTAGGGTCATTGTCGATGGTCACGGAATTGGAACTGCCGGCAACGACTTCACCGTCCTTGACGATGACAGCACCGAAGGGGCCTCCACCATGTCTGACACTCTCGTCGGCCAAACGAATGGCCTCACGCATAAACTGCTTGTCTTGTTCTGTTGTTTGCATAGTTTTTTAGGTTTTAAGGAAAATGATACTACTTATTGCTTATTGGTCGGGATTCTCCACGAAGCCCTGATACTCGGGAGCCACGGCCGACATCACGCTGTCGTAAGCCTGATGCATCGTGGCCTGGATATTGTCAGCCCCCTGTCCGATGGGATAGATAGGCTGGTGAATGGTCAGCGACAAGGGGTGCCACGTGGCAAAATGCCAGTCCTTCATGCGGGGCATGACATTGAACGAGCCATTGATGGTCAGCGGCACCACAGGCAACTGCAACTCGTCGGCCAAGGCGAAGGCACCCTTCTTGAAAGCGCCCATATGACCGGTAAACGAGCGCGCTCCCTCCGGGAACACGACAACCGAGCAATTACCTGTCTGTAGGATATGGCGGGCAGCCTCGTAGGTCTGGCGTACCTTCCCCACCCCACGCTTGTCGACAAATATCTGGTGCGACTTGCGGCAGGCATAGCCCACAAAGGGAATCTTGTTCAACTGATGTTTCATCATCCACTTGAAGTTACGCCCCAGAAAACCATAGATGAGGAAGATGTCGAAAGCGCCCTGATGGTTGGCAACGAAGACATACGACTGGTTGGGTTCCATGTTCTCGCGCCCCTCAACCTTGACTGGCAGCAGGAATATGCGGACAATAGCACGAGCCCACCAACGGCCAGGATAGTAGCCCCAGTAGTGCCCATCGCCAAGCGAACAGCCCACGCCGACGATAATAGCCGTCAGAATGGTGGCAAGGATGGTGACGGGGACGGCGACAAACACCTGATAGATGCGATAGAGATATTTCATTTACTTTTCTTACTTTTTCGGCTTCTTCATTTTTACTCTTTTACCTTTTTCAAGGTGACGACCACGATTTCACCCGGCTGTCCAAGCCGGAAGGGAATGAGTGCCCCAAGACCCGTCGACACATAGAGGGCGCGCCGGCCTTCGTAGTTCATGCCACTCCACTCCTTGTAGCTCCAGGCTACTGGCGACCATCCGAAAAATTCCATCTGTCCACCATGCGTATGCCCGCTGAGCGTCAGCTGGGCATGGCATTCCGGTAGAATCTTCTCGCGCCAAGCCGTAGGGTCGTGCTGCAGCATGACGATGAAGGGGTGACGGGTATCAGGTGACGAGTGCTCGATGTTAAGACCCGCCAGCGTCTTCTTGACGTCACCCTTATGAGGCATGCGCTTAGCCTTGCCCCAGTTCTCCATACCGGCTATGACGATGGAATCGCCGCCACGCCGTATCACCTGATGCTCATTCAACAGCAGGCGCCAGCCCATTTGCCGCTCCATCTGCTCGGTTAGCAGGCACAGTGATTCCTTCTCAGCCTCGTCGCAGTCAAGGTATGTAGGATAGTCGTGATTGCCCATGACGCTAAACACGCCATCCTTGGCATGCAGGCGGCTGAGCAACAGCGCATGCTCCTGCAATTCTTCGGGACGGATATTCTGAAGGTCGCCGGTAAAGACGATGGCATCGGGCTGCTGCGCCATGATGCTGTCAACGGCACGGGCCAGCATCCACTGGCGCGAACCTGTCATCGTACCCACATGGGCATCGCTGAACTGCACAATGCGATAGCCGTCGAAGGCTTGGGGCAGGTCGCTGCTGGCAAACTCAACATGGCGCACCTCCAGCTGCTGATAGCCGAAGAACGTGCCATAGCCCACAGCCATATATATTAATAAGGTACACGCGAAGGCCACCTGCCGCCAACACTTGCGCGGCAATAACCTGCGAAACACCACGGCCATGACGACAGGAATGACGACCAGCGTCATCAGGAAAAAGAAGGGTATGGCGTAGCGGGCAATCATAACATCATGATATTTACGGGGTGTTACCGATGACAAAAGGTGACGGCTTCACCGATGTAGGAGCTATCAACTTGGCCCTGACAGTAGACGGCGTGGCCGTTGCAGAGCGTATATTCGACACGCCACTGGAACTCATGCCCCTCCATCGGACTCCAGCCACACTTGCTCAGGATGACATCTTTCGTTACCGTCCACGGCGAATGAGGCCGTACGATGGTGATGTCAGCACAATAGCCTGGACGCAGGAAGCCACGACGCTCCACGCCAAACAGCAGAGCCGGATGGTGGCACATCAGCTCGACAAGGCGCTGAAGCGTCAGCACCCCTTCGTCGACAAGTTCAAGCATCGTCACCAGCGAGAACTGTATCATCGGCATACCACTGGCAGCACCGACGCAACCACCTTGTTTCTGTGACAACAGGTGGGGGGCATGGTCGGTGGCAACAACAGCTATGCGCCCATCGTTCAAGGCTTCGCGCAACAGGAACTGGTCGACAGGGCTCTTGATAGCGGGGTTTACCTTGATAAGGGCACCTAAGCGTTCATGGTCCAGTTGGGTGAAATAGAGGTGACCCACGCAGGCCTCGGCGGTGATGTTCGGCATCATGGCTCCACGGCGCACCCTACAAGGCTCAAACAGCTCCAGCTCTTCAGCAGTAGACAAATGGGCCACATGCAGACGAGTGCCATATTTTTTTGCCAGTTCCACGGCCTTGCGGGTAGACGCTATACAGGCCTCTTCGCTGCGAATCAGCGCGTGAAGCGCCACCTGCGGGTCGTCGCCCCAGGCACGCCGTGCCTCAGCCATGTTACGGTTAATCAGGTCTGTATCCTCACAATGCACCATCAGCGGCAGCTTGCAAGTGGAGAAGATACGCTCCAGGGCTGCCTGCTTGTCGACAAGCATATTGCCCGTCGAAGACCCCATAAAGAGCTTCACGCCGGGAATACGGCGACCGTCAAGCTGGGCAAAACTGTCGGCATTGTCGTTCGTGGCACCATAAAAGAAGGAATAGTTGACGTGACTATGAAGTTTGCAGCGTTCAAACTTGTCGTTTAGAGCCTCCAAACTGGTCGTTTGCGGCTTGCAATTGGGCATGTCGAAGTAGGCAGTTACCCCGCCTGCTGCTGCTGCCTGACTCTCACTATCGATGTCGGCCTTGTCGGTGAACCCAGGTTCACGGAAGTGGACATGGTCGTCAATGACGCCGGGCAGCACGTAGCAGCCTGTAGCATCAATGACTTTGACGGATTGACTATTGGCAGATTGACTGTTGGCAGATGGCAGAATGTCTGCGATGTGGCCGTCTTCGACGACAATGTCGCCATCGAAGATGCGGCCTTCATTGACAAGATGTCCTCCGTGGATGACGGTAATCATTGTTGCGGTACGTTAGTCAAGGGAGCTGACGGCTGTCCTGTCGCCTGCTGGCCGTCATCATCCAAACCGTTCATGCGAGCCTCATTCTCCTGAGCCGTGCGATAGTATTCACGCACATAGGGGTCGGCCTTGAAAGTCTTTGTGGCCTTCGACATGATGTCCTCTATCTGCGGAGTCAGTATTGGATAGCGATACTGACTGGTAATCATCATGAACACGCCCGGGCCTAACACATTGTCGAAGTTGTTGACGATGAACTTCGTCACCAGCTCGTCTTCCTCCTGGGCTATCTGGGCCGCCTCAGCGCTTAGCTGCTCATTGATGACCTGCTCCTCGACACCGTCCAAGAGCATCTGGCTCTGACGGTGTGACAATTCGCTCATGCGGTTCGACAACTGATTGTGCTTGTCGATGAATTTATAGAGACTGTCGTTGAGCGGCGTACCACTGACACTCTGCGAAGCATTGTCAATTTTGACGGTTATCTCGCCCTCCTCCAATACGACGGGCATGATGCTCTCGTCGTCCATGAAAAGGTTTGCCATGCGAACCGAATCCAGGAGGCCTGCAAAATGGAACTCGCCGTGAATAACGTCGCAACTGTCTATGTTGCGCACCTCACCAGACTTCAATGCCTTCAGGTAGAGCTTGCTGCCGTCGAGAGCAGAGACAGAGGAAGAACCCTGAACACTATAGGAAGCGGAACAGGAGGACATCAGCATGGCAACAGCGGCGAATATATACAGACTATTCTTCATAAGAGTTAGCGTCTATTCATGAATTCACTCGCAAATGTACGACGATATATTGAGATAAGAAAAAATATTTGCGCATTTTAAAACATTTGCGCAAATATTTAGCGTTTTTTTGCCTCTTTTTCCAATTCGTTAGCAATTCTATGCCCGGCGTAGAGCTGCAAGATGGCTGCCACGAGCAGGACGACTACCCAGTTGTTATGCACATAACGCACATACGTCAACTGGTCAAGACCAAGGAAATTGGTCCTGTTGGCCAGCAATAACAAGGCGGCAACCAAGAACAGCGCATCGCTCAGTAGCAGCATGCGGCGCAGGCGGCGGACCTGGAAATTCTGGCCGTGATAGGTCTGACGCATCTGCATGGCGGCAAACAACAATGCCCCGGGGGCAAAAACGTAGGCTGCCCACGGCTGCAACAGAATGCTGGCACCCGAACCGACAACCATCAGCAGTCCTCCCACCAGCAATAGCATGGTCTCCAGTTTCGTAAGCTGCCTCATTGGAAAGGATTTTCACGGTCCATATCGTCGCTCAGCACGAAGATGTCCTCGTCGTCAGTCTTCATAAAATAACGCTCGCGGGCAATCTTCTCTATGGCTTTCGGGTCGCTGTCCAGCATGTGAATCTGTTCCTGATCGCGACAGGCCTGCCGGGTATAGCGGTCTATCTCTTCCTCCAGTTCGCCAATGTACTGCTTGTTCTGCATGTGGCGCATCACGCTGTTCTCGTCGACAAACCCGACAAGGATTACAGCCAGCACGGCCACCACGATATATTTCAACGCCGGAATATGGTAAATGCGGCGAAAGAATGTCTTTATCTTCTTCATGTCTCTTTTGGTTATTCGACTGCAAAGATAGAAAAAAATAATGAATTAAGAATTATGAATTACAATTTATTTTGTACCTTTGTACGCAAAATCATCAAAAACATGGAAGAATACATCGTTTCAGCGCGGAAATACCGCCCTACCTCCTTTGACACGGTGGTGGGACAACAGGCGCTGACCACCACACTGAAGAATGCCGTGCGCAGCGGAAAGCTGGCACATGCCTATTTGTTCTGTGGGCCCAGAGGGGTCGGCAAGACCACCTGTGCCCGCATCTTTGCCAAGGCCATCAACTGTCTGACCCCGAAAGAAGACGGCGAGGCCTGTGGCCACTGCGAGAGTTGTCAGGCTTTCAATGAGCAGCGCTCGTTCAACATCTTTGAACTGGATGCTGCCTCCAACAACTCCGTGGAGCACATCAAGACGCTGATGGAACAGACGCGCATACCACCGCAGGTTGGCAAATACAAGGTGTTCATCATCGACGAGGTGCACATGCTCTCCACGGCAGCCTTCAATGCTTTCCTGAAGACACTGGAAGAGCCTCCCCAGCACGTCATCTTCATCCTGGCCACCACAGAGAAGCACAAGATTCTGCCCACCATCCTGAGCCGCTGCCAAATCTACGACTTTGAGCGAATGACCGTTCGCAACACTATCGACCACCTGAAGGCCGTGGCCGACAAAGAGGGCATCACCTATGAGGAAGAGGCGCTGGCGGTCATTGCCGAAAAGGCTGACGGCGGTATGCGCGACGCCTTGAGCATCTTCGACCAGGCCGTTTCCTTCTGTCAAGGCAACATCACGTACCAGAAGGTCATCGAGGACCTTAACGTGCTCGACTCGGAGAACTATTTCAAGATTGTTGACCTGGCCTTGGAGAATAAGGCCATGGACATTATGGTGTTGCTGAACTCATGCATCAACAAGGGCTTTGACGGCGGACTGCTCATTCAGGGTCTGGCCAAGCATGTGCGGAACGTCCTGATGGCCCGCGACCCGCAGACGCTGCCCCTGCTCGAAGTGAGCGACCAGCAGCGCGAGCGCTATCAGCAGCAGGCTGCCCGCTGCCCGATACCTTTCCTGTATAAGGCACTGCAACTGATGAACCAGTGCGACATACAGTACCGCCAGTCGTCCAACAAACGGCTATTGGTGGAACTGACTCTGATAGAAATAGCTCAGGTGACACAACCGGAAACTGCCGACGTGCCCGGCAATGGGCGTAGGCCCAGACGACTGAAATCCCTGTTCAAGCAACTGATGCAAACCGCTCAGCCAAAGAAAGCAGCCCCGCAGGTAGCTGCGGCTGAGCCTGTTGCATCCCCCACCCCTGCAGCCACTCCACATCCTGCTGCAACTCCCGCCCCTACTCCTACCCCTACAGCCACCTACTCCTCTACGGCTCGTCCGCAACTGAAGTCGGCAGTGGGCTTTTCATGGAACAATCTACGCGCCATGTCAAAGCCCAAGAAGATGAACATCCTCCCCGGCACAATGGGTGACACCGAAACCAACAGCGCCCCCAAGAGCGAGCAACAAGCGTTCTCACAACAGGAGCTGGAACTGCAATGGATGTCCATGTGTAACCGCATGCCACAGAAACTGAGCGGCATAGCTACCCGCATGAAGAACATGAACCCCACGATAACAGAACTGCCACACGTGGAGGTGGTAGCCGACAATCAACTGGCCCTGGAGCAAATGGAGCAGATAAAGGGCAGCATCATCAGCACGCTGAAACTGTATCTGCACAACAAAGACATCACACTCACCATCCGACTGGCCGAGCAGCATGAGCATGTACGCATACTCTCACGGCGCGAACAATACGAGCTGATGGAAAAAGAAAATCCCTCAGTCGCAAAACTGAGGGAACTTCTAAGTCTCGAATTGGCTTGATAACCTTTTTCTTTCACCTTTTAACTAAATCAGCGTCATTCCCAACGCTTTACATGCTGCCCGCATGTCATCAGGCCATATCGAGGCCTGTATCTCGCCAATATGCCCTTTGTGCAACAGCACCATGCACAGACGACTCTGACCGATACCGCCACCTATCGACAATGGCAGTTCGTCGTTCAGCAACTTCTGATGGAAGTATAGCTGTTCACGCTCTTCTTTACCCTCTATCTTCAACTGACGCAGCAGCGAATCCTTGTCCACGCGGATACCCATCGACGACAACTCAAACGACCGCCCCAGTACAGGATACCATATCAGGATGTCGCCGTTCAGGCCTTCCAGCCCGTTCTCGCCCATGGTCGACCAGTCATCATAGTCGGGAGCACGACCGTCATGCTTCTCGCCGTTCGACAACTTGCCGCCTATACCTATTATAAATACGGCACCGTAAGCCTCGCAGATGGCATCCTCGCGTTCCTTCGGCGTCTTGTCAGGATACATCTTCAGCAATTCCTCGGCATGGATGAAATGAATCTTCTCCGGCAAGAAAGGCTTGATTTGCGGATACGTCTCACAAGTCAAGTATTCTGTACGGCGAATGGCAGCATAGATGCGCTCCACCACATTCTTCAGATGCGCCACCGTCCTTTGCTCCTTCGTAATGACGGCCTCCCAGTCCCACTGGTCCACATACAGCGAATGCAGGTTGTCCAGTTCCTCGTCGGCACGGATGGCATTCATATCCGTATAGATGCCATAGCCCGGTTCAATTTTGTATTCTGCCAGCGACAGACGCTTCCATTTGGCTAGCGAATGCACCACCTCAGCACGGGCGTCGCCCAGGTCCTTGATGGGGAAAGTCACTGCGCGCTCCACACCATTCAGGTCGTCGTTAATACCCAGTCCCTGAAGCACAAACAGCGGAGCTGTCACACGGCGCAGCCGCAGCTCTGTCGATATATTCTGTTGGAAGAATTCCTTAATCAGCTTAATACCCTGCTCAGTTTGCTTGGTGTCGAGCAGCGGTTCGTAATCAATCGGTTTAATCAGTTGACTCATCGTTATGAATTACAATTTGACGATTTCTTATTTACGCCTTACGCGATCTGCGTTTTGGCAGATTTGCGTGCAAAGGTACTACTTTTACATTAAAGCGCAAACGAAAAAGCCAATTATTTTTGCAAAACGATAGTATTTCTTGGTTTTTGCTAACTTTTTGACTGCCGTAGTTAGTCTTAAAAGAAATTAATTCTTAATTCTTAATTCTTAATTTTAATTTGTACCTTTGCAACCGTTTTCCGAACAACGGTCCCGTAGCTTAGCTGAATAGAGCGTCAGATTCCGGTTCTGAAGGTCTTGGGTTTGAATCCCAACGGGATCACTAATAATGACTGGACTATAGGTTCTGCAGCCCCAAGTCTTTCTGATAGTATATATACGAGACGGGTGTGATTTTTGTCATTCCCGCCGGAAGTTTTCTGAAACTCTCCCCTTTCTTTCCGTCGAGGAATATCTGCTGGAAGCCCGACAGGTCCTCCTTCTGCACAATCACGGTGTCGTTCAGATAGCCGCAAATGTGATAGGCGTGGTTCCTGTCCGTCTTCACCACCAGATAGTCGCGGGCAATGATGATGTGTTTGTTGAAGTACATATCAGCCAAATAAAAGCGCGGACTCAGCTTTCCCGTGCTGTAGCGCAGCTTGTGGCAGCGGTGCTCCTGATTGCCGTCGTGCTCGTAGGCCTCTGCCACCTCCACGCCGGCCACCATGCGGAACTCCGGGGCGCAGTCGTAGTAGCAGTTCCCCTTCGGGTCCCAATAGGCCGACCAGTACCAGCCTCCCTCCTGATAGCCCTTCGGCTTG
>JAFUDJ010000018.1 GCA_017459445.1 Prevotella sp.
GCCCGAGACGGAGCCGCTGCGCCGCAAGGCAGAGATGGCCGTGCAACTCTATAAGGACTTCAACTTCCGCGTCAGCGACGGCTTCGAGGCCGAGGCCCGCAAGACGCTCAACATGGTGCAGCAGTGGCAGGCCGCCACCGGGTATTCGCTCGAGGAACTGGGCATCGAGCCGTGGGTCGTGAAGGCCCGGCAACAGGCGCAGAAGGTGATTCAGCTGGTGACGGTGCGCGTGGATAACGAGAGCGCCAAGGTGAAGGGCGAACTGGCCACGGCCCGCAAGGCCACCGACGAGGCCATCCGCAAGGTGTACGACATCCTGAACGCCCTGAACGTGCTGCAGCCCTCAGCCGAACTGTCGGCCCTCACGACCGTGCTCTTCGGCATCGAGGACCGCGCCAAACTCTACTACATCAACGGTGGCAAGAGCGGCGGTGACAAGCCTACGCCCACGCCCGACGGCGGATCTTCCGACGGCTCATCGGACGGCGGCACATCTGGCGGAGTGGGCACCATCACGACAGGTGGCGGCTCCTCGTCGGGCAGCGGCAGCGGTTCGTCATCTGACAGCGGCAGCGGTTCGTCTGACAGCGGGTCCGGCTCTGGCAGTGACAGTGGCTCGAATGATGGCGGCTACAACTTCGGATAATCCGTAGTCATCGCTTTTCCGCAAATCTGACTCCGTCGAATTTGCTCACGCTCGGCAAAATGAAAGTAAATTTTCCTTTTGCACTCGCTAAACCGCAAATTTGGTAAAACAATCCGTAAATCGTGTAACAGCGGTTTACGGATTTCTTTGTAATTTTGCACTCGAAAACAAAAATCTTATAAATATGGCAAAGAAAGTATTGATTGCGTATTACTCTCGTCGCGGAGAGAACTATGTGAACGGAAGTATCGTGAACCTGAAGCTGGGTAACACGGAGGTGGTCGTCGGCAAAATCAAGGCCCTGCTGCCTGATGCCGACGTGTTCCAGATTGACACGACCTACGAGTATTCGAAGGACTATATGACCTGCATCGAGGAAGCCAAGCAGGAACTGCACGACCAGGTGCGTCCGGAAGTGAAGAATCCGCTGGAGTCGATAGACGAATACGACACCATCATCCTGGGCTATCCCAACTGGTGGGGCACAATGCCGATGGTGGTCTATACGTTCCTCGAATCGTATGACTTTACGGGCAAGACCATCATTCCCTTCTGCACCAACGAGGGTAGCGGAATGGGCAGCAGTGTTCGCTTCATCAAGAAGCTCTGTCCTGGAGCCAATGTAGATGACGGCACTCCCATCCACGGAGCCGAGGCCGCCAATGCCGACCGCCAGGCAAGAGAGATAGCTGATTTGGCAAAATAGTAAACAAACTACTACGTGATATGGAAACATTTAGATTATCTAACGGAGTTGAGATGCCCCTTTTGGGCTACGGAGTTTTTCAAGTTTCGCCTGAAGAATGTGAACGTTGCGTGAGTGATGCGCTGTCGGTAGGCTATCGCATGATTGACACCGCTCAGGCCTATTTCAATGAGGAGGGCGTGGGCAATGCCTGGCGCAAGAGCGGACTACGGCGCGAAGACCTGTTCCTTGTTACCAAGGTATGGGTAAGCAATAACGGCGAGGAACGGGCTGCCAAGAGCATTGACGAGAGCCTGAAGAAACTACAGACGGAGTATATCGACCTGCTGCTCATTCATCAGGCCTATGGTGACGTGTTCGGCACATGGCGGGCTATGGAGAAGGCTTATCGTGCCGGTAAGGTTCGTGCCATTGGCGTAAGCAATTTCCAGGCAGCACGTTTCTTCGATTTCGCCCACTATGTGGAATTGAAGCCGATGGTAAACCAGCTGCAATGTAACGTGATGGTTCAGCAGACGGGCATCGAGCCGATTCTGGCAGAGACCGACACGAAGATGATGGCATGGGGACCACTCGGTGGACAGGGTGTTGACGGCATCGTGAAGAGCGAGGCGTTGGCCAACATTGGAGCAAAGTACGGTAAGAGTGCCGCTCAGGTGGCTCTCCGCTGGCTCACCCAGCGTGGCATCGTCGCCATCCCAAAGTCAAGCCACAAGGAGCGTATGCGGCAGAACTTCGACATCTTCGACTTCTCATTGACGGCTGACGAGATGGCGCAGATTGCCACGATGAACCAATACGACACGGGAAACATCGATTTCGCCGACCCTCAGTTTGTGAAATATTTAATCGAGACTTATGGCTAAGAAAGTAACAGTATTGGTAGGCGCAGGCAGTATTGGCCAGGCCATTATCCGCAGAGTGTCGGCAGGTAAGCATGTGGTGCTGGCCGACTATAGCGTGGAGAACGCTGAGCGGGCTGCCAAGACATTAGAAGATGCAGGTTTCGAGTGCTCGACGATTAAGTGTGACCTCGGTTCGAAGGAGGATATTCTGAAGTTGGTGGAGTTTGCCACGAGCAAGGGCGAAGTGACAAACGTGGTGAATGCTGCTGGCGTTTCACCCTCGCAGGCTCCCGTGGCAGAGATTCTGCGTGTTGATCTCTATGGCACGAGCGTGCTGCTGGAGGAGTTCGGCAAGGTGATTGCCGAGGGAGGAAGTGGTGTGATTATCTCGTCGCAAAGCGGTCACCGTCTGCCTGCCTTGTCGCTGGAACAGAACGAGGCATTGGCCACAACTCCTGTAGAAGGGCTGTTGGAACTGCCGTTCATCAAGGCCATCGACGACACGCTGAAGGCCTATCAGTACTCGAAGCGCTGCAATGTATTGCGTGTGATGTACGAGGCCACCCGTTGGGGACGTCGCGGTGCCACTATTAACAGCATTTCGCCGGGCATCATCATCACCCCGCTGGCCAACGACGAACTGCACGGCCCGCGCAAGGACGGCTATCTGAAGATGATTGAGGGTATGCCCGCCCGTCGCGCCGGAACACCTGACGAAGTGGGCGACCTAGCCGAGTTCCTGATGTCCTCGCGTGGCCGCTTCATCAGCGGTGCCGACCTGCTCATCGATGGTGGCTGCACCGCCAGCTATTGGTATGGAGACTTACAGTATCTGAAGGCAACACACTAATATGAGCAAGGTATTACTGATAAACGGAAGTCCACACGCCAGGGGTTGTACGGCTACAGCCCTTGGCGTGGTGGCAGGCGTGCTGGAGCAGAACGGCATCGAGACGGAAATGATTCACGTGGGACACAAGGACATTCGTGGATGCATCGGGTGTGGCAAGTGTCGTGAGTTGGGACGGTGCGTGTTCGATAAAGACCTCGTTAATGAGGTGGCGGCGAAGTTCAGGGAGGCCGACGGCATCGTCATTGGCTCGCCCGTGAACGCGAGCAGGGTGGACTGCCAGAGACAGAACCCCAGCGTATCGCAACGAACTTTATCCGATGAAAGTCGCGTCTCGCAGAGCGCAACTTTTCCAAAGAATAAGAAGATGGACGATAAACAGCAGATAGAAGCCCTCTACAAGCAGATGTATAGGGCGATGATAGCCAAGGACACGGCGACGCTCAGCTCTCTATTGGACGACAGTTCCGTGCTAATCCACATGACCGGCACTCGTCAGCCGAAACATGACTACCTACGTGCCATCAAGGATGGTACGCTGAACTACTATAACGTGGAGGATGACGAGATTATCATCGAGGTCAATGGTGACAAGGCGACGACGACTGGTCGTAGCCGTGTAAATGCCGCCGTCTATGGTGGTGGCCGTCACACATGGCGACTCCAGATCAAGTCAACGCTCGTCAAAAAGAATGGCCGCTGGCTGTTCGTAGAGCAGCGGGCTTCGACATATTAAACAACATTGGTATGAAAAGAATCGTTTTTTTGTAATAGCAATCATGATGATGGCAACAGTAAACAGTCAGACGCTGACGGAGCGTCAAAAAGGATTGGCAGCATGTGCCTGCCTGATGGCACAGGGTGATTTGGAACGTCTGGAGCCTGCCGTAAAGACGGCACTCGACAACGGAGTGACCATCAACGAACTGAAAGAGGCATTCTCACAACTCTATGCCTACACGGGATTCCCACGTTCGCTGAATGCACTTGGAGTATTGAACAAGGTGTTGGAAAACAGACAACCCTCTTGGCAGGAGGGCAAGCCTTGGACACGCCCTGCAATATGGGATGATGCTGCTAAGGCGCTGAAGCAGGGTACGGAGGTGCAGACGAAACTCTCTGGCCGTGCATTCAACTATGATTTCTGTCCGCAGGACGACTATTACTTGAAGTCGCACCTCTTCGGTGACATCTTCGCTGGCGACCAACTCATGGCTGCTGACCGCGAGATAGTGACCGTTGCTGCATTGAGTGGTCTCGAAGGCGTTGCCCCACAGTTGGCAGCTCACAAACAGGGAGCCGTGAACATGGGAAACTCACAGGAACTGGTCGATGAACTCTGTGCTTGGCTCGATAGCAAAGGCTATACCCTGCGCAGCAAATGGCCGAAAGGCGAGCCGAACTCTTATGGAACGTACTTCATCGGACAGAGTTATCTGGCCGACGTTGGCGGTGGTGTGATGAACGTCACCTTCGAGCCTCGTTGCCGCAACAACTGGCACATCCACCACAAGGCCGTGCAGGTACTCATCTGCGTCGCTGGCCGTGGTTGGTATCAGGAATGGGGCAAGGAAGCCGTCGAGATGACACCCGGCACCGTCATCGCCATTCCCGCAGAAACGAAGCACTGGCACGGAGCCGCCAAAGACTCATGGTTCCAGCACCTGACCTATCATCGGGATGTGCAAGAGGGAGCAAGTAACGAGTGGCTTGAGCCCGTGGCTGACGAAGTGTATGATAAACTGAAATAAATAAAGTGAAATATGACACCACAAGAGAAAAGAAACCAGAGGCTGGCAGAACGGATAATCAAACATCTGGAGCGCCGCCACATCAAGGGATTTTATTGCCCTACGGGGCAGGAGGCTGTAGGGAAAGTGCAGGAACTGATAGCAGACGGCAGCTCCGTGACATGGGGCGGCACGATGACTATTCGCGACCTGGGAATACCTGATGCGCTGAGAAAACGGGGAACCTTGGAAGTGCTTGACCGCGATTTAGTGGAGACTCCGGAGGAAAAGCAGGCGATGTATCTCAGGGCTTTCTCGGCTGATGTCTACTTAACCAGTGCCAATGCCATCTCTGAGGATGGCGTCATCGTGAACATCGACGGAAACGGCAATCGCGTGGCAGCCATCACATGGGGGCCGAAGAAGGTCATCTTCGTCATCGGCTTGAACAAAGTGGCCCAGACGGTAGAGGCTGCTCTTTCAAGGGCAAGGGGGACGGCATCGCCCGTCAATGCCGCGCGGTTTGACATCAAGACTCCTTGTCAGACAGATGGCGTGTGCCACAACTGCAACTCCCCGGAATCCATCTGCAACTACGTCCACTTCCTCAGGAATTCACCCAAGGAGCGTCACGTTGTAGTGCTGGTTGGCGAGAATCTTGGGTATTAACCCTGTGTAGTGAGGCCCATGGCGCGGGCTTTTTCCATGAGCAGTGCCATGAGTGGTTCCCGTTTATTTTCCACCTTGTTGTCAAGCACGGCATCCTTGAGATACTGCTTCAGGACACCTACCTCGCGGGAGGGTTGCAGGTGGAACATGTCCATGATTTCGTTGCCGTCGATGACGGGTTGCAGCAACCGCTTATAGTCTTTCACCTTCAGGTCGGCCAGTTTCTCGCGCACCATACGGAAGTTTTCGCGGAACATTTTCTTCTTGACCTCGTTTTTCGAGGTAATGTCGGCTTCGCAGAGTGTCATGAGGTCGTCAATGTCGTCGCCGGCATCGTTGAGCAGGCGTCGGACGGCAGAGTCGGTGACTTCGCTGTCGGCAATAACCTGAGGCCGCATGTGCAGGTCGACCAGTTTCTGCACGTATTTCATTTCTGCGCCCATGGGCAGTTTCAGGCGTCGGAAGATGGCGGGTACCATCTTGGCACCTACTATATTATGGTTGTGGAACGTCCATCCTGCGGCAGGCTCCCACCGTTTTGACTTCGTCTTCCCGATGTCGTGCAGCAGGGCTGCCCATCGGAGCCAGAGCTGGGTATTGGCTGATGGGTGCTGGGTGTTGGTGATTAACTGCTCCAGCACCTCCAGCGTATGGTAGAAATTGTTTTTGTGAGCACGTCCGTCGCGCTTGTCCACAATGTCGAGGGCGGCCAACTCAGGCAGGATAATCTGCAAGAGGCCGGAGCGCTGTAAGTATTCAAAGCCGATGCTGGGGTGGGGGGCCATGATGATTTTGTTCAGCTCCACCTCGATGCGCTCTCCGCTGACTATTTTTATACGTTGCGCCATGCGCTGCAGGGCGTCGAAGGTAGCTTCCTCTATCTGGAAGTTCAGCTGTGTAGCAAAGCGGATGCAGCGCATCATGCGCAGCGGGTCGTCGCTAAACGTCACCTCCGGGTCTAATGGCGTGGCGATGATGCCGTCCTCCAGGTCGGCAATGCCGTTGAAGGGGTCCACCAACTGGCCGAAACGGTCTTTGTTCAGACAGATGGCCATGGCGTTGATGGTGAAGTCGCGGCGGTTTTGGTCGTCCTCCAGCGTGCCGTCCTCCACGATGGGCTTGCGCGAGTCATGACTGTAGCTCTCGCGGCGGGCGCCGACGAACTCGATTTCTATATCTTTGACGTCGGTCGTTTTTGCGTCAGCCCTTCTCCTTATCTTTATCTGTGCCGTTCCGAAGTTACGGAATACGGAGAGGTGAGCCTTGCGGCCCAGGCGCTTCTTGAGTGCGGTAGCCACCTCAATGCCGCTGCCGACGACCACGACGTCGATGTCGTTGCTGGGGCGTTCGAGGAAGATGTCGCGCACGAATCCTCCTACTACATAGCATTCCACGCCCATTTTGTCGGCCACGTCGCCGATGAGGTGGAACACATCCTTGTCCAATATCTTTGCTAAAGCCTGGTCAGAATAGAGTTTCATGGGTGCAAAGGTAGGCAATAGGGCGAAAAAGAAGCAGGAAGTGTGTGATGTTTTAAGAAATTTTTGCTACCTTTGCCGCCGAAAAAGCAAAATATGTACAGACATATCCTATTCTTATTGGCTAGCGTATGCCTTGTCGCTTGCGGCAACAAGCATGAGGAGCAGCAGCAACAGCTGCGCCATGAAATGCGTACCCAGTTCTATGCCGAGGAGCTGCAAAAGGCAAGGGCGCTCTTGGCACGTACCGACAGCTTGCTGCAACGGGCCGAGGCGGATGCCGACTCGCTGGATGTACAGCAACGCATCCGGTTAGACTCGCTGAAAACGGCTTTCGACGTGCAGGGCGCAAAGGTTAGATACATCCTTAGGAAACAGAAAGAATTGCAATAATTTGGTCATTTCGCAAGAAATATGTAATTTTGTCGCCGATTATGCAAAGCAACGAAGCAAAAACCAACCAACAGTTCGAGCAGGTCATCGCAGAATGCCGCTCCCTGTTTGAAAAGAAGCTACACGACTATGGAGCCTCGTGGCGCATATTGCGCCCACAGTCACTGACCGACCAGCTGTTCATCAAGGCCAAGCGCATCCGTTCTCTGGAAATCAAGAAGGAGACATTGGTCGGCGACGGCATCAGGCCTGAGTTCGTGGCCCTTGTCAACTATGGCATTGTGGGCCTGATACAGGTTGCGAAGGGGTTCAGCGATACGGTGGATGTGAGCAACGCGGAGGCAATGGCGCTCTACGACAACTATGCCAAGGAGGCCCTGGAGCTGATGAAGCGTAAGAATCACGACTACGACGAGGCTTGGCGCGGCATGCGCGTCAGTTCGTATACCGATTTCATCCTCACCAAGATAGAGCGCGTCAAAGAAATTGAGAACCTCGGCGGCGATACGCTTGTGAGCGAGGGAGTCGACGGAAACTATATGGACATCATCAACTATGCCGTCTTCGGCGTTATCAAGTTGACAGAAGAAGACAGGTCATAAGGACAAGGGACATTGAAGAAGGTTGCTGTAAATATTGCCCGGCTGGCACTGGCCGTATCCTTGATATTCTCAGGTTTTGTCAAGGGTGTCGACCCGTTAGGCACACAATATAAGATAACGGACTATTTGCAGGCATTGCATTTGGGCGACTATGTCTCCGACACCATGGCGTTGGGGATGTCGGTGTTGCTTTCAGCAGTAGAGTTCGGATTGGGCATCTGCCTGCTGTTTGCTATCCGCCGCCGACTGGTTTCGCGGCTTGTGGTGCTGATGATGGCGGTGATGACCCCGCTCACGCTATGGCTGGCCGTGGCCAATCCCATCAGCGACTGTGGGTGCTTCGGCGATGCCATCGTGCTGACCAACTGGCAGACGTTCTGGAAGAACATCCTGTTGCTGGGCATGGCCATCACGGTAGCCGTGTGGCCGCTGGAAATGATGCGCTTCGTGTCGCGCAGCAACCAATGGATAGTAGTGAACTACTCCGCTGTATTCATCCTCGCCGTGTCGGGGTGGTCGCTATACGATTTGCCGTACTTCGACTTCCGGCCTTACCATGTGGGGACGGATTTGCGTAAGGGGTGGCAGCGCATGATGGATGGCGAAGAGTCGCCCTATAGTGACTTCTTCGCGGAGCGTGTCACGCTAAAGGGTAATGGCGACAAGCTGGAACTGGTGGACAGTGAGGATATTACGGAGCCGATGCTATCCTATAGCGGCTATACGTTCTTACTGGTATCGCCACATCTGGAACAGGCCGACGACTCGCAGCTGGACCTCATCAACCAGCTATACGAATATGCCGACGACGAGGGTTATCCGTTCTATTGCCTGACGGCCAGCGGCGAGAAAGGTATATCAAGGTGGATAGGCGCTACGGGTGCCGAGTATCCGTTTTGTCAGACGGATGACATCGTGCTCAAGACAATGATTCGCAGCAATCCCGGCCTGTTGTTGCTGAAGGACGGAAAGATTATCCGCAAATGGAGCCATAACCGACTGCCCGGCGAACAGGAGCTGACCAAGCCGCTGGCGTTGCTGGAGATAGGCAAAATGCCAGCGGACTCCGTGCCACGGAAGGTGTTACTCATTCTGTTATGGTATGTGCTGCCGCTGATGGTGCTTACCATTGCCGACCGCCTGTGGGCATGGACACGGTGGATGAAGAAGAAAAAGGAATCAAACAAAGTATATCAATTATTTAAAAAAGGAAAAAATGAGAAAGAAAATCGTAGCAGGCAACTGGAAGATGAACCTGAACCTGCAGGAGGGCCTGAATCTGGCCAAGGAACTGAATGAGGCACTGACAGCTGACAAACCCAACTGCGGCGTAGTCATCTGCACACCGTTTATCCACCTGGCATCAGTGGCTGGCGTCATTGACCAGAACATTATCTGGCTGGGTGCCGAGAACTGTGCCGACAAGGAGAAGGGTGCCTTCACCGGTGAGGTAAGCGCCGAGATGGTGAAGTCTACCGGTGCCCAATACGTAATACTGGGCCACAGTGAGCGCCGTGAGTACTACAAGGAGACACCGGAGATTCTGAAGGAAAAGGTGCTGCTGGCCCTGAAGAACGGCCTGAAGGTCATCTTCTGCATCGGTGAGACGCTGGCAGAGCGCGAGGCCAACAAGCAGAACGAGGTAGTGAAGGCAGAGCTGGAAGGCTCGGTGTTCAACCTCAGCGAGGAGGATTTCCGCAATATCGTCATCGCCTATGAGCCGATTTGGGCCATCGGTACGGGCAAGACCGCTACCGCAGAGCAGGCAGAGGAAATACACGCCTATATTCGCAGCATCGTGGCAGAGAAGTACGGTCAGGCTGTAGCCGATGACACCAGCATCCTGTATGGTGGTTCGTGCAAGGCCAGCAATGCTCCTGAGTTGTTTGCGAAAGCAGACATCGACGGCGGCCTCATTGGCGGTGCTTCCCTGAAGTGTGCCGACTTCAAGGGAATTATTGACGCGTGGAAATAAGTAAGGATAAAGAAGGTAAAAAAGTAAAAGCGTAGAAAGTAGAGCGTATGGAGACAAGACAATATCAAATCATCAGAAAGGTATTGGTAGTTTTACCTTTTTACCTTTTTACTTTTTTACCTTTATCAGCACAGACTTTCACGCAGCGCATCCAGCAACCGACGGAGAAAGGGCGTGTGACCATCCATCAGAATGCTGCCATTGACCAGTTGGTGAATACTACGGTGCTGTCGACTGAGCGCCCGAATGCTTCCGCTAACAAGAATGACCATGCGGCAGCGACGGGAACCAGTGCAAAGAGTACTCCTGACAAGTCCAATACCGCAACAGCGGCGACGGCAGCTTCCCAGCAGGACGACGATGTGGAAGGTGACGCCAGCAAGAAAGTGATGCGCGGCGGGCATAAGGTGATGGGCTATCGTGTCCAGGCTTTCGCAGGAGGCAATTCACGGAAGGACCGGCAGCAGGCAGAGTATACGGGCAACAGCATCAGGCAACACTTCCCCAACGTTCCTGTCTATGTGCATTTCTATTCTCCGCGATGGATATGCCGTGTGGGTAACTATCGCACCTATGAGGAAGCGCACCAGATGCTGACCAGCCTGCGTAATCTGGGCTATCGGGAGGCCTCCATCGTCAAAGGGAAGATAACGGTGGCCTATTGAGAAATGACAAAGAACAATCATCACGCAACATTAATTCTTTAGAACATTGTACCCTGAGAACGAAACATACAGAGAAGGACTCGAAGAACTGGCAGCGCATTACAAGAGCGTATTGACGCTGTTGGGGGAGGATGCTGACAGAGAGGGCTTGCAGAAAACTCCCATGAGGGTGGCCAAGGCCATGCAGGTGCTGACTCGCGGCTATGCCATGGATGCCCGCAAGGTGCTGACCGATGCTCTTTTCAAGGAAGACTACTCGCAGATGGTCATTGTCAAGGACATAGACTTTTTCTCCCTTTGCGAGCACCACATGCTGCCGTTCTATGGCAAGGCACACGTGGCCTACATTCCGAACGGCTATATTACCGGATTGAGCAAGATAGCCCGGGTGGTGGACATCTTCAGCCATCGTCTGCAGGTTCAGGAACGGATGACACAGCAAATCAGGGAGGCTATCCAGGAGACGCTTCACCCGTTAGGCGTCATGGTGGTTGTCGAAGCGCGGCACATGTGTATGCAGATGCGGGGCGTGGAGAAACAGAACAGTATCACGACTACCAGCGACTTCTGCGGCGCCTTCAATCAGGCAAAGACACGGCAGGAGTTTATGAATCTTATCCATAACCGTCAGTAACTACATTGCTTAATACATTAGATTTTTATAATATGGACCAGTTTAACAGAAACACCTACAAGAAAGAAACACTCTTTCAGCAGTTCTATCACAGTTGCCTGGGAAAGGTTATCATCCTCGCCGTTGTCGGCATTATACTCTTTATTGTCGCAGCCATGACCGTTCCCAATGACGAGAAAATGCGCTTTGAGACGAACGACAACGTACACCAGTGCCTACAGGACAATGACAGCATTAAGAGCGACGGCATCGACGAGTTCTTCCAGAATATCGGACGCACCTGCTCGCATGCTGATACCACGCTGACTAACCGCGAGGTGTATGATGCTTACAAGAAGTATAATAAGATGGAAGTGTACCGCCACAACATTTTTGCTACTACTTATCTGCGTAATACCCTCAACACACAGGGCGTCAGGGTCGGCATCGGCGTATTCGGCTTTGTCATTTCTACCGTGCGCTATACGGACCTTGTGCTTGACATTGGGCCGGCACGTGGCGACTACAACAAGAAACTGATACCAGATGTGGTTATTCCTGACGAATATATTGGTGATAATCCTAATCTGAAGCCCTATCACTACAAGGGTAATCCAGATGACTAACGTGAAGGTGTGCCAAAATGCTGTTATCATTTAGTACAAGGCGTTTGTACTGACTGTACATGGCCTTTGTACGGGATAGAAAACAGTATTTTGGCACAGTTTCGGTTTGCAAAGAATTTGTATAATTTCCTTAAAAAACGGTTGTAATTTTTGCGATATGCTGAAATTATTGTATTTTTGCAACCGTAATTATTAATATCATTAAGAAAAGTCTATGAAAAGAAGCTTATTGTTTGCTGCGGCTCTTCTCGGCTGCACGCTATTGAATGCACAAAATGTAAAGCTAAAAGGTGTCTATCAGAACAATCGCTTTGATGACCATGCTGACCACAATTATTCAACCTATGTAGGATGGAACTATGCGTTGAATCGAGCTATTTCCATTGTGTCGCAAGGTATTTATGCTATGGATTATGATGGGAATTCACCTACCGCTCCTTATAAAGAACCCGCCGTAGAACTGAGCGATTTCCATTCAGGAGAAATTAATAAGTATGGTGGTGTTGTTGGTGGAGAATATACCGACAACGACAAGGCTTTGTGGGCTAATAACTTCAATCTGATGGTCGGCAATTCCGGTGCTGTCTATGTCAATGGGCAGATAGTTACTGTTATGTCACGCGATGAACAGTCAACCACAGATGAAGAACTCTTCGCTGTCCGCAAGTGGGATGCCAAGACGGGCAACCTGCTCTCCAGCGAGACGTTCCCCAAGTCGGCTAATTTGGAGTCGGCAGGTATGGCGTACAATCCCAAGGACGGCAAAGTGTATGGCCTGTTCTATATTACGGGTTTGCCCTTGCCTACAGAGATTACCGAAGACCCTGACTATTTCGAGGATGAGGATGATGACATGACTGACGGCGATGCAGGCTATGCCATTTGCACCATTGACCTGAAAACGATGCAGGTGACGCGTATTACGCCGGGTGTGTATTACGATAATTTTATTACTTTTGCCATCAATAGTGAAGGCCGTGCCTTTGCTTTGACCAGCGGCGGTTCAAGTGCTGTTCCCGAGGCTGACGGAAAGGTACGCGACATCAATGGCAAGCAGACGGGTGCACAGCTTTATGAGTTTGACCTTAAGACGGGCAGGAAGGTGCTCGTTCCTATTGAGGCCATTGACGAGAATGGCGAAGTCTATACTGATTATGTCAGCAGCTTTAGCCAAGGCACGGGATACTGCTCGCAATATAAGCGTCAGGCAGCTTGCTTCTCCAAAAGCAATCCCAACAAGATGTACTGGGTAGGCTACTTTAACAGTGGCAAGGGTATCAATGCCTGGGGCTCATGGAGTGATTTGAGTGACAAGGACTGGAAGACCAACGGCAAGTACGACACCTGTCTCTATGAGGTGGATATTACCACAGGTGACGCTACACGCCTCTCAATGATAGAGAACCGCTATACGTTCTCGGCATTGTGGGTTGACGGCGATGACAATAGCGACGACAGCGACATCAATGTAGAGAAGCCAGAGGTGGACGTCGACAACGACTCCTTCATCATCCTGTCGACAGCCGACAATGGCGGCATCTGGCAGCAGGTGGAGAGCGGCAAGGCATACACTTATTATCTGGAGCCGGCCGTGGGTTGGAAAATTCACAGCGTGACATTCAACAATCAGGACGTAACGGCTGACGTAACAGAAAAGGGCTTCTATACTACACCAGAAGTCAGCTCAAGGCTGAATACGCTTTTCGTTGCTTTTGAAGAGGATAAGGAAGACACCGGAGTGCAGGCCGTCAAGCAGGCTGGCTCTGAGGTGAAGCTGCTCGGTATTGCAGGAGGCATACGTGTCGTTGGAGCACAGGCCGGCGACAAATTGGAAGTCTATGGTGTTGATGGCCGTATGGTTTCATCGCAGACGCTTAGCGGACGTCAGACAGACATCGCACTCGACAGCAAGGCGCTTTATATTGTTAAGGTTGCTAATAAGGTGATAAAAATTCGCCTGTAAGGCATAATGCCATTGAATAGGCAAAGGAATGACAAGAAAATCCGGAATGGTTGAAACGGCTGTTTCGGATTTTCTTCTTGACAAAGTTATTTGAAACGAATAGGGAAATATGGCTATGAAAATAGGTGTCATCGTAGCAATGGACAAGGAACTGCGCCAGTTGCAGCAGTTGTTCAGTAAGGAACAGGTTATGGTCAGTAAGTGTGGTATTGGCAAGGTGAATGCTGCACTTGGAGCACAGCGCATGATTAATGAGTTTCATCCTGATTGCATCATCTCAACGGGATGTGCAGGCGGTAATGGTGACGATATGAATATTCAGGATGTAGTGGTGAGTAAGGAACTGACCTATCATGATGTGTACTGTGGTACAGCCATTGATAACACGACACAGTATGGTCAGGTGCAAGGGCTGCCCGCCCGTTATCAGGCTGCCCCTGTATTGCTGGAGAAAGCTCTGAGCCTTAATTGTCGAGTGCATGCCGGACTTATTGTCACTGGCGATTGGTTTGTTGATTCGCAGGAGAAAATGCGTGCCATTGTTGACAAATTCCCTGATGCCCTTGCCGTAGACATGGAGTCGTGTGCCATTGCTCAGACGTGCTACATCCATCATGTTCCCTTCATCTCTTTTCGTGTCATTAGTGATATTCCTCTTCGCGACACAAATGCATCTCAGTACCATAATTTTTGGGATACCATCGCCGAACACTCTTTTCAAGTTACGAAGAACTATATCGAAAGTCTGGAGCGATAACTAACACACATAATACGAGTACTATGGACAAAAATCCCCTCGCTGCCACTAATCACGACCACCAGCTTCGTGGTATCTATGTTTCCCGCAAGGACGAGGTTGGCGGTGAAATTGTTACAACTTTTGAAATCCGCATGAAGGAGCCTAACCGTGAACCTTCACTGCATTGCGGAGCCCTCCATACGATTGAACATTTGGCAGCTGCCTATCTGCGCAACGACATCGAATGGGCCGACCGTGTTCTCTATTGGGGACCGAAGGGCAGCCTGACAGGCAACTGCCTCCTGTTGCGTGGTGATTATGAAAGCCGTGACATCATTGACCTTATCAAGCGGACATTTCTTTTCATTGCCAATTACGATGGTGATATCTCCGGTGCCAAGGCCAGCGACTGTGGCAACTGGACACTTCACGACCTGCCCATGGCACGCTACGAAGCACGGAAATTCATTAAGGAGGTCTTGGATAATATCAAGGAAGAAAACCTTGGCTGATTAGCCCCGATAGCTTCAGCTATTGTATCTCCAGTTCCTTAAATTCTACGTTGCTGTTATCTATCTTTATGGTATAGGTGCCAGCATTGATTTGTGTGCCGGTTGTTGTAGAAAGCATCTTGAACTTATTAGGTGTTGCAGGAAAGGTGATGTCCCGGTCTACCAGTACCGTGTGCTTCGAGTCGGTGATGGTCATGCGGGCCTTTTGGGCTTCGCCAGTGGTATTCTTGTACTTGAACCGCAGGGCATACTCTTGACCGAGGCCGGGCTTGATGATAAAAGCAGTACCTGTGGTCTTTATTCCTTGTCCTTTGCCTGTGGCGGGCTGATAGATGGAGGCAGGGCGTGCCTCGGTATCTTGCGGCAGTTCTTCCTTCGGCAACTTGGCTATAGTGTCGGTGTCGAGGGCATGCCAGGAGGCGAGGTTTATGGGGCGCATTTGTTGCTGTGGTACAGCAGCAGATTGGGCAGAAGCCACGGCAATGCCGCAGATGATGGCTTGGCCTGCCTTGACTTCGGGGAAGGAGATGCGGAGGCGGCCGTCCTTGGCCTTGGCATAGACGACACGCTTCAGGGCGCCGCAGTAGCCAGCCTCGGCCCACGGGTCGAGGTCGTCGATGACGGTTTCGCCATTGACGGCGACGTCGAAGATGCGCAGACCTTCATAGTCGGCGGTCTCAGAGACATCACGGCCATGCCACGGCTCGACGAAGTATAGCTCAATGCGATAGGTAGCGGTGTCGGCGACCGATTGCGACGCCACACTTTGACCATTAGTCAAAGAATCGCCGACCACAGTATGGACAGTGGTTTCATTGCTGGTGCCGACAGGTAGGTCGTACCACAGGCGGTGGCGACCGAAGCGGAAGAACTGGAAGAGCTCGGGACTTTGGGTACCATGGATGCGCTCGGTGATATGGCGCTGCGAGGCCTGGAAGGGGTGGATGCCCTCAAAGTCCTGTCCCCATGAGTGACTGATGAGGCTGTCATCGGCCTGCCACTGCTGGCCGAACTCATCCACATAGGCGTCACCGCCGCAGTTGATGCGGTAGAGGTAGTGGTAGCCGTTGGCGGCCTTCACCAAGTCAACGTTGCGGTCGGCGGCAGTGGGGACGGAGGCGGGAGTAGTGACCGAGGCAGTGCCTCGGTTTACCGAACCGGCGGGAACGTAGCGCTGGCGGTACATATAGTACGCAGGTGTGGGCTCCTCCCAGATGGTGGTGAGGCCCTTGTAGTTGATGGGGCCAATCTTGTCGATGCGACGCAGGGCGCCGTCGGGCTGCACGCGGCCGGGGTTGTCGTGCGAGGCAAAGAGCCACTGGAAGTGGCCGCAGACGCCGAGGGAGGAGGTGACGGAAAAACCGTCGCCTACGGGACTGGCAGTGAAGGCGCTCTCGCCGACCACAGTTGAGGCGTTTTCGCCGGCCATAGTGAAGGCACTCTCAGCGAGGTGGGCCTTCTTTTCGAGGAGGGCGGTGAACGATTCCTCGCTGTATTTGTCTGTGCCGTGCAGGTCAAGGGTGCGCCAGGCGCCGTACTCGCCGTTCAGCAGTTGCTCGGGGCGGCGCAGCTCATCGGCGTAGTTGTCGGCGGAGCCGCCGTAGGTGCCGCTCCAGTTCTGGATGACGTTCCAGTCGGTGCCCTCGCCGCCGTTGCAGGTGGTGATGAGGCGCTGGTCACGGCAGGTGGGGTCGAGGCTGCGGATGATGTCGGAGCACTCTTCGGCGAAGTCGCGCGGCAGCACGCTCTCGTTCTGCAAGCCCCAGAGGATGACAGAAGGAGAATTGCGGCGTTCCTTGACCCAGCGGACGAGCAGGCGCTTGAAGTTGTCGCGGAACGCGGGGGTGTCGTACCAGATGTGGGCCGAGAACTGGCTCCAGAAGAGGATGCCCTGCTGGTCGAAGAGCTGCTGGTAGAGCAGGTTGTGGGGCTGATGGGCCTCGCGGAAGGCGTTGAAGCCGGCGTTGGTAATCTGCTTGACGCGGGAGCGGATTTGCTCGGGCGTAAAGGCGTGGCTCTGACCTAAAAGGTGCTCGTACTCGCAGGTGCCGTTGATGAAGACGGGGGTGCCATTGAGACGGAAGCGGTGGTCGGGGGAGGTCGCGATACTATCGCGACATACGGAACGGGCGCTGGGCACGGTGGCGCTGGGGATAGGCCACTGGATGCTGCGGATGCCGAAGGGCGTGCGTAGCTCGTCGGTGGTGAGCATTCCAGCGGCCGAACCGCTGGACACACTACTGGACACACTGGCAGCGGGGCGCTTAATCATCGTGGTGAGGGTGTAGAGGTAGGGGTCGTCGAGGGTCCAGCGGTGGACGTTCTCTATGCGTTCGGCGTGGCGGAGGGTCTGGGTCTCGCCGGGGGCGAGGGTGACGGGCTGGACGTGGCGGAATACCTGCTTGCCGCTGGCGAGGGTGAACTTGTTGACGAGCTCCATCTGCTGGGGCTCGGCGGTATAGTTCTTGACCTCGGTCTCGATGAAAAGGCTGTCGCACGCGGCGTTGTTCCAGATGTGGACGCCGAAGGGCTCTATGCGCACGGCGTCGGTCTCGATGAGGCTCACGGGGCGGAAGATGCCGAAGGGCTGCGAGCCCTCGCTGAAGCCCCACTCCGACGAGCAGCCTCCGCAGACCCACGGCGACTCGGTCTGCATGGCGGGGTGATTGACGAGGATGTGCAGCGTGTTTTTGCCCGTGTTCAGGGCGTCGGTGACGTCGAGGGTATAGACGGTGCGGCCGACGAGTTCACGGGGATATTGGGTGTTGTTGAGCGTGACGGTAGCGTAGGTGCCGACGCCCTCCAGCTGCAGGAAGTAGCGCTTGCCCTGCCGGGGCTGGAGGGTGAAGGAGCGCTGATAGACGGCAGAGCCGTGCAGGTTGCCGTGGCGCAGCTGGCGGTAGCCGTAGTAGTCGTCGAAGTTGTGGGGGAGGGTGACGGCGGTCGCGACCGAATCGCGACCCACTGTGGTGACGCCCGACGGAGATTGCAACGCCACACTTTGACCATCGGTCAAAGAACCGTCGGGCACGGTGGCTGCCGTCCAGCCGTCGTTCAGGGGGGTGACGGTGCGGCGGCCTGTGGGTTCGGGGGCGGGGAAGCGCACGTCACTGCGGCCCATGGGCACGCTGGTGGCTACGGCGATGCCGCGTTGCTGGTCGTTGTTGACGGCGCAGTAGAAGTGATAGACCACGCCGTCGTGCTTCACCACGTACGACTTGTGGGCGAACATCTCGTCGTAGGGC